>JAYTOI010000136.1:0-5998 GCA_043747875.1 Pseudomonadota bacterium
AGTTTCGGCGGCTTGCTCAGCACCTGATCGACCCCCTGTGGTACATCGCCCTCGGCCACCAGACGACGGCCCCAGCCGGTGAGCATCAGCACGAGCGTAGATGGCACGCTCCCCTTGATCGTCGAAGCCACCTTGCGGCCGTCCACGTGCGGCATGCCGAGGTCGGTGATCACCACCGGGAAGGGCCTTCCCTCCGCATGCGATACGACAAATGCCTCGATGCCCGCCTGACCGCCACTGGCGCTGGTGACGTCGTGCCCATCGGTCTCGAGCGCGTCGCGCAGCGACTTGAGCAGCAGCGGATCGTCGTCGATGATGAGAATGCGCAACGGACCCGACGGCACACGATGAGGGCCACTCACGATCGCGGTCGCGGGCTGCGCAATCGCGAAACTCATGCGCACCAGGGTTCCCTTGCCGGGCTCGCTTTCGATCTCGAGATTCGCGCCGTGGCGCTGCGCGACGCCATAGACCATGGCGAGTCCGAGTCCGGTGCCGCGCGTACCCTTGGTCGTGAAGAAAGGTTCGAGACAGCGGCGCCGCGTGTCTTCGTCCATGCCAACGCCCTTGTCTTCGACTTCGAGCAACACGATCTGCGACTGGCTGCCGGCGGCGAGACCGGTGCGGATCGTGAGCGGTCCGCCTTCGGGCATCGCGTCAACGGCGTTGAACACCAGGTTCACCAATGCATCGCGGATCTGGCTCTCGGCCACGGCCACCAACGGGAGGTCTGCCGCGAGTTCGGTGCGCACTTCGATCGCGGCACCGCGCTGCTGCGCCATGTCGCTCCAGCGCGCGCGCGTGAGGTCGAGCACCTGCTGCGCGAGCTTGTTGAGATCGACGGGCGTCATCGCGATCTGCGGCTCGCGCTGGCGGTAGAACTCGCCCATGCGCGCCACGGTCTGCGCGACATCGTCGACGGCGCGCTGGATGATCTCGAGCTGGCCGCGCCCGCGGTCCGATAGATTGGTTTCGCGCTCGAGCAGCGCCTCCGTGTAGAGCGACACCGGCGAGATCGCGTTGTTGATGTCGTGCGCGATGCCGCTCGCCATCTGGCCGAGCGCGCGCAACCGCTCCTGCTGCATCACCTGCTGCTGGGTCATGCGCAGATCGTCGTAGGCCTGCTGGAGCGCGCCATAGAGCTGCGCCTGGTGCGCGGCGAGCGCGGTGTGCTCGCTGACCTGGCGCAGGAATTCGCACTCGGCGCTCGAGAAGCTCTGTGCGGCATGCCGCGCGCACACCAGCACGCCGAACACCTGGCTCTCGACCAGCAACGGTGCGATGACCATCGCGCCCAGGCCCTTGGAGGCGAGGCGCTGCGAAAATGGAAACGGGACCGCCGCGATCTGCGGCTCGTAGACGAGCTCACCACGCACGCAGCGTGCGAGACCATTCTCGTCGGTCGGCACGATGGCGTTCTCCGTCATGCCGAGCGCAGTGGCGATGGGCTCGCTGCGCGCGCCGACGCAGGTGACCGTGAGCCGGTTCTCGCCCACGTCGTAGAAAAAGATGCAGCAGAAATCGACCGGCAGCTCCTCTTCGATGCGCGCGACCACGACCTGGAAGATGCTGCGCAAGTCCTGGCGCTCGCCGATCGCATGAGTGATGCGCGACAGCAAGGCCAGCCGCTGCAATTGTTCGCCGAGCTTCGCCACGTGCGCCAGCCGCTCGGTGATGTCCCGGTAGTTGGTGACGATGGCGCCGACGGACGGATCGTCGAGCATGTTGGTGGCGACGCCCTCGAGCCAGATCCAGCGCCCGTCCTTGTGGCGGCGGCGCCAAACTACCGAGATCGGCTGGCCCGGCAGGGCGAGCAGCTGCTCCACCGCGCGCTGGATCACGGGCAGGTCGTCCGGATGCGTGTTCTCGGTGCCGTTGCGGCCGACGAGCTCCTCGGGTCGATAGCCCTCGACGTTCGCGACGGCCGGCGATAGATAGAGGATTTTGTTGCTCGCGTCGACCATCGCGATGCTGTCGGAGCCGTGCTCGATGAGCGCGCGGAAGCGCCGCTCGCTGCTCGCCAGCGTGGCGTTGGCATCCTCGAGCGCGCGTGTGCGCTCGGCGACGCGCTGCTCGAGCTGCTCCTTGGCCTCGCGCAGCTCCAGCTCGGCGCGCTTTTCCTCGGTGACGTCGCGCGCGGTTGCGAACATGAGGTTGCCGCGTGGCATCGAGCGCCATGACAGGATGCGATAGCTGCCGTCCTTGTGGCGGAAGCGCGCCACGAACTCATCGACGCGCTCGCCGCGCACGATCTGCTTCTCGACCGCCTCCAGGGCACGCGACCGGTCGTCGGGATGCATCATCTCCAGGTACGAGATCTCCAGCGCCTCCTCGACGCCGTAGCCGAGCATCTCGGTGATCGAGTTGCTCAAGCGCTTGAAGTACCCGTTGCCGCTGGCAATCACGAACAGGTCGATGGATAGATCGAAAAAGCGGTTGAGCTCGTTTTCGGCACGCTGGCGACCCGCGAAGTCGCGCCGGATCGCGAACAGCGCCAGGCCCACGAAGACCAGGCCGAGCGCGCTGCCGCCGACGATCACCGCCTGCGTGATCGAAGCACTGCGATCGGATTCGTGCTGGTGCGCGTTGCGGACCCGGACTTCGGCGGCCTTCATCTCGCGGGAGAGCGAACGGATGCGCGCCTGAAGTATCGCGCCGGGTCGACTCGGGCTCTGCGCCAACCGCTCGCGTATGGCCTCCAGGCCGAGCGTACGTCGCTCCTCCATGATCTTTGCGCTGCGCTTCACGCGCGCGCGCACCGTTTCCTCGAGCGGTGCCATCCGCGCGAGCTGCGTGGGGTCGTCCTTCACGGCGTCGCGCAGCTCCTGACTGAGTCCTTCGACACGCCCCACGGCGCGCGCGTATTCGGACGCGAACAATTCCTCGCCGGTGATCACATAGGCGCGCTGCGCCGACTCTGCTTCGAACGTCGTCGCGACCAGGGAGTCGATGTTCGACATCACCTGCTGCGAGTGCGCGACGAGCCGCGCGGCCTCGCTGAGCCGCACGACCGACAGGTAGGACACGATGCCGATGGTGCCGAGAATGGCGAGGGCCGCCGCGAATCCGGCGCGCACTTTGAGCTCGGTGGTGGCGTGTTGACCCTCGAGCGACGCTCGCGGAGTGCTGCTGCGCCAGCGCGTGAGCTCGGCAAACAGCACGCTGACGAGAACCCCCTCGAGCAGCATGAACAGCCATTGCGCGAAATCGAGAGGTTTGTCGAACAGGAGGGAGCCGATCGGCGGGAAGACGAACCAGTCGGTGACCAGTCCCACCAGGGCCGTGGCCGCGAGGCCGGGACCGAGCCCGCCGAGATAGGCGCTGATGACGATGGGCAGGAAAAAGATGATGAGAATGGGGCGGTCGCCCACCCAGGGCGTGAGCGCCATGCGCACCAGGAGCGCGGCCAGTGTCAGCAGCAGCGCAATGGCATAGCCGCGCCAGCGGGGTGCCGGCCGCTGAGTCGCCGCGGAGGTATTGTTCTCTCGCACCGCCGCAGAGTAATCCCCGCGCGCACGCAGGGAAAGCACGCGCGTGCCGGGACGCGTCTAATAGTTTCCCCGATGCCGCGATTCCCGGATCCGGAGCGGCACGCCCGCCATGCCGCACGGGCGCGCCTCTAGCTAACTACTTTCCGCCCTCAAAACTCTCCGGACGCGCTGCCCGGCACACCCCCGGTGGTGTACGTCAATGCCCAGGTGTCGCCGGCGGTCGGATGTGCCGTGCCTTGCGGACTCACCTGCGCCGCGAACGTGCGGCCAGTGCCCACGGGCAAGGTCTGGCCTGCGGTCAGTGTCCACGTGTACGTGATCTGCGTCGCGGTCGTGGTCACCGACTGCGTGATCGCCGGTCCGCCGACGGTGTTGTACTGGCCGCTCGACACCAGCGAGCCTGGATTGCGCGCCACCGTGAGCGTTACGGTGAGCGCCGTCAGCGCCGCCGTGTTGTTGATCCGGACCTGTTCCTCGGCGAACCACGGGCTGTTGCTGGTCACCGCGCCGGTCACTGTAAGTGTGCTCTCCGTGGGTGCATGTGGATGCAGCACGGTCAGGTGGACGGTGCTCGTGCGCGCCGCCAAGCCGGTCGCCGATCCCATGACCGTCACCGGTCCAAAGGTCTGCAACGCGGTCGCGGCGGCAGTGAGCGTCAGCGTGGTCGTATTGCCCGTCGTCGATGCGGGGCTGAACGCTGCCGAGACGCCGGCCGGCAGGTCCGTGGCCTGGAACGATACCGTGCCCGCGAAGTTGCCAGTCCGCGCGATGGTGCAAGCCACGGAGCCGCTCGTGCCGCGGCTCACTACCAGCGCCGGCGGACACTGCAGGCTATAGCCGGGCTGCGCCACCGTCGTCACCGTGAACGTCATGGAGTTGCTCGGCAGGCCGCCACCCACCACCACGCCCACGTGCGTCGATCCGGCCGGGATGTTCGGCACCGTCCCGACGATCCGCGTGCTGCTCCATGAGGTCACGCTGGCATTCGTGGCGCCGAAGCGCAGCGTACTCGTGCCCTGCAAGGCGCCGAAGTTGTTGCCGGAAATCGTCAGGCTCGAGCCCACCGTGCCGCTCGTTGGATCCAGCGACTCGACGATTGGCTGGATGGGTTGCTGCGACAGCACGGTGAATGGCGCCGCGTTGCTCTGTACCCCTCCGCGGAGCACCGCAACCGTCGCCGGCCCGGCCCGCAGCCCCGGGACCGCCACGACGATCTGTGTGTCGCTCCACGCGCTCACGGACGCTAAACCATTGCCGAAGAGCACGACGCTCGTGCCCTGCGTGGCGCCGAAGTTTCTGCCGGAGATCGTCACGAGGCTGCGGGCCTCGGCAACCGTGGGACTGAGCGACGTGATGGCCGGCGTTAGGGCTGTGATCACAGTGAAGTTCAGGCCATTGCTGACGACGCCATTCACCACCACCGTGACGCCCAGGACGCCAGCCGGAAGGTTCGGGACCGTGGCGACGATCTGCGTGTTGCTCCAGGAGGTCACGGTCGCGTTCGTCATTCCGAAGCGCACGTTGCTCGAGCCCTGCGTAGCGCCGAAGCCCGTGCCGGCGAACGTGACGCTGGCACCCGGATTGGCGGCGCTGGGCGTGATCGAATTGAGGCCCAGCGCCGTCACGGTGAAGTTCATGATGTTGCTGGTACGGTCGCCCACCGTCACGGTGGCCGGGTAGGTGCCCGGCGCGATGTTCGGCACTCTCACGAGTACATTCATACTGCTCCACAGAATCGCGGGCGCCACCGTGGTACCGAAGCGCACGACACTCGCGCCCTGCCGCATGCCGAAGGCGGTGCCGTTGACGTTGACGTGGAGATCTACCGCGCCACTGTTCGGGCTGAGAGAGCTGATAGCGGGCGGGAAGTTGTCTACGACTGGCACGTTGATCGTGGCCGCGTTGCTCGACACGCCATTCACCGTGATGGTGACGGCGTACGCGCCGGGCGGCAGGTTCAGCGGCGCAGTGACGGCGATCTGCGCGGCGCTCCACGATGTCACCGTGTCGACTGTAATGGCGCCGAAGCGCACGACGCCCGTACCCTGCGTCGTGCCGAAGTTGCTGCCATTGATCGTGATTGCGCCGCCGGGCAGCACACTGGTAGGCGTGATGCTGGCGATCGCCGGCACGTTACCGGGCTGCTGATCGAGCGGGAATTGGATGGTCTGCAGCAGCGCGAGCTTGCTGGCGTTGACGATGCCGTTGAAGCTGACGTTGAACAGGGCGTAGCGATCGTTGCCGTTCATGGCCCAGTAGGCATGACTCATCGACGGCTTGGCCTGGAAGTACTGCACCGTGGACGAGAACCACTGGCCTTGCGAGCCTGGCACCGTGCTCTGGATGTCCGCGTTACCGTTGAGAGTGCCAAATTCCCCGACAAACATCGGCGCAGTATTGTTGTTGTAGATGAACCCCCAGTTCGTGTCCTTGATCGCATTGAGCGAGCTCGGTGTCGAGCTGCCGTTGAACCAGGACTGATTGGCCTCGGTGGGGCCGTAGTCGTG
>JAYTOI010000137.1:0-1067 GCA_043747875.1 Pseudomonadota bacterium
TACAAGTCGTGCAGGGTCTTCGAGACTTGAATACTGCCGCGATCACTGTGCGTGGTGAGTTGCCCCGGCAGAATGCCCTCGCGGGCGCACGCGGTGCGAATGAGGCGTTGCGCGAGCGTCGCCGATTCGCGGAGCGCGAGCATCCACGCGACGACGTAGCGACTGAACAGATCCAGCACGACGTAGAGCTTGTAGCGCTCGTGCTTGGTGGGGCCGCGGAGATCCGTCACGTCCCATGTCCACACTTGGTTCGGCCGGGTCGCCACGAGCCGCGGGACGACGGACGGGGGATGTACGCGCTGCGCGCGCCGCGCGCGCACTTCGTGAAAGGTGGCGAGCAACCGGTACATGGTGCGGACGCTGCAGAGATAAGTGGCTTCATCGAGGAGCGTGGCGTAGACCTGCGCCGGCGCGCGGTCGACAAACCGGGGGTCGCGCAAATAGGCCAACACCTGGGCCTGCGCCGCCGGCGACAACGCGCGGGGCGATGGCGTGCGTGCCACGACCATCGCCTCGCCTGCGACGGGCGGGGGCGCGGGGGGTCGCCGCCAGCGATACGCGCTGGACCGCGGGACGCCGAGTGCCGCACTGAGCGCGGAGACCCCGACCGTCGTGCCGTGTGTGTGCAGGGTCGCGGTCATCTCGTCGCGCCAGGCGCGTCGGTCGGTACGCCCTGCAGGAGCGCCGACAGTTTTTTTTGGATCGAAATCACCAGCTCCGCGCGCGCGACCTGCGCCCGCAACTGCGCGTTTTCGCGCTGCAGTCGGGCGAGCTCGCCCTGCGCCGCGCGGTCCTTCGGTTTGGGACCACGTTTCTGCGCGAGCGCGTGGCGCGCGCCCGCGTGGTACTGCTTGCGCCACGTCGTCAACTGTGACGAGAACAAGCCTTCCCGACGGAGCAAGCTGCCGATCTCGCCGACGGCGCGACACTGCGCCGCTTCCTGCACGATGCGCGTTTTGTATTCGACGGTGAAGCGCCGCCGCCCACGGGCGGCGACCTCCACGTCGCGCTTCGCTATACTGCTGGATGCAACGATCATACGAGTGGACCTCCTGTGCCCCCTGAGT
>JAYTOI010000138.1:0-1916 GCA_043747875.1 Pseudomonadota bacterium
AAGACTCGGCCGTCGTTCGCCGACATGCTGAGGACGCTGCGACGCGAGAGCCTGCTCGCCATCATTTCTGCACACGTGGGGGAAAAGGGCCTGCCTCAAAACGTCGTCGCGAGCCTGCTTTTGGCGGCGAACGCTGGGCCTTGAGCGCGAAACCCGCAGTACCCGGCGCCCGCGCCCGGCTGACCTGGGCGCCAGAGTTCGGCCGGCCCAAGCTCACGAAGTGCGAAACTTGAACTAAGCAGTCGTTTGTTTCTATTGACCCGTCAACGCGCCGAATCAGACAGTCGACGTTGGAAGAGGAAGCCGCGCGCATGTGCGAAATCCGTTGGGTGTAGATCGTTCGTAACGGCAATACTTACGAGCACTTGAGCCACTTTTTAGGCAGACAAATCGGGTCCCCGTGGTTAGGTATCGGTTGCCTAGAACGATAGCCGCCAAAAGGACCCGATGAGCGCAGCCTACCAGAAAATCGAGCAAGATAGCCCGTCGTTTGATCGCGCGGACGAGAAGTTCGCCTCCCTCGGGCGACACCTGCGATCGAGCGATGCCCTCGGGGCGACCCACGACACGCTGGAGACGTACGTCATTGAGAAGACCCGAGAGATCGCTCGTGACATGATGCAAGGCCACCTGGAACTGCGAGCGGCGGCAGAGCGACCCGTCCGTGTCGTGGGGAACGACGGCGTGGCGCGGGTCGAGCGACGAAACTCGTCGCGTCGGCTGCACTTGCTGGTTGGCGATGTAAGCGTTCCCCGCTTGATCTACCAGGCCCCAGGGGTCGCTGGTCTCTGTCCGCAAGACGGCGCGCTGTCGTTGCCGCAAGACTCGTTCTCCATGGGAGTGCGGCGGCGCGTGGCGGAGGAGGTGAGCTTCGGGTCTTTCGACCATGCCGTCGAGCGAATCAAGACGACGACGGGGGCGTCCATCGCCAAGCGTCAAGTCGAGCAATTGGCGCAGGCAAGCTCTGTCGACTTCAAGGACTTCTACACCGCGCAGGCCGTGGAGCCTGAAGGAGATAAGCAGTTCTTGGTGCTCACGTTCGATGGCGCCGGGATTATTATGCGCACGGAGAGCTTGCGTGAGGATACGCGTCGAGAGGCCGAAAAGTCGGCGAACGAGCCGAAGATGTGGCCCGCACGGCTCAAGGCAGGAGAGAAGTCGAACCACAAGCGAATGGCGGAGGTCGCTGCGGTGTACGGAATCGAAGCGTACGTGCGCACGACGGAGGACGTGATGGGCGAGCTTTCTTCGATTCGCCTCGTGCGGCCCGAGAAGCAGCCGGCGCGTCCACGCCCGGTGAACAAGCGAACGTGGGCGAGTGTCGAACAGGACATTGGCGATGTCATCGAGGAGGGCTTTCTCGAAGCGTTGAGGCGGGATCCCGAGAGCCGCCGCCGTTGGGTGGTTCTCGTGGATGGGCACCTCCAGCAGCTCCGGGCCATCCAGGCCGCCGCCGCTCGCCACGGGGTGAGGATCACCATCGTCTGCGACTTCATCCACACGATGGAGTACTTGTGGAAAGCGGCGTATTGCTTCCACAAGGCCGGCTCGAACGAAGCGCGGCAATGGGTCGCCGACCACGCGAGACTGCTCCTCGACGGGAGCGATCCCAGCCAGGTCGCTGCTGGAATGCGACGCAGCGCGACGCTTCGCAAGATCGAGAAACGAGCCGCAGTCGACACGTGTGCTGGGTACATTCGCAAGCGCCGCAACTACATGCGCTATGGCGACGCTCTGGCCCAAGGATTCCCCATCGCAAGCGGAGTTATCGAGGGGGCTTGCCGTCACCTCGTCCGCGATCGCCTGGATTGCTGCGGCGCCCGTTGGTCGGTCGCCGGAGCGGAAGCCGTTCTGAAGCTGCGCGCGCTCAAGGTGTCGGGTGATTTCGATGCCTACTGGCGCTTCCACCTGGATCG
>JAYTOI010000139.1:0-3575 GCA_043747875.1 Pseudomonadota bacterium
CTGGTTTTCGACCCGGCCGACCCTTTTGCGTGGGGTCTCGGCTGACACGCTGACGCACGGGGCGCTGCGGCGCGGCATGCGAGTCCATGTAGTCGCAAAACAGGCCGAGGGCACCGAGGATGTGCTCGCGCGTGAGCCTCACCGCGAGCTTCGCATCGCGCGCCTCGAAGGCCGCGAGGATCGCCTGGTGCTCGGCGCGCGCGCGGCGCATGCCCGATGTCAGGACCAACTGGTCGACCAGATAGCGCTCGGTCTTGTCGAGCGCGGCATGGACCACCTCGAGGTGGTACGGCAACCCGCAATCGGCGTACCGCGCCGCATGGAACTCGCGATGGCGCTCGCCCCCGAGCACAGGATCACGCTCCTTGGCGAAGGCCTTGCAAGTCTGGCGCGCCAGCGCGAGCGTTTCCCCCGAGGCCTGACGGGCCGCGCTGGCAACGACTTCGCCCTCGACCAGCGCGCGGAAGCGGCAGATCTCCTCGATCTGCTGGCGCGACATCTGCGCCACCGTGTAGCCATGAAAGCGGCGCACCTGTGCCAGGCCATGTTGCTCGAGGCGCGTCAAGGCCTCGCGCACCGGAATCCGGCTGGTATTGAAGTGCCGCGCCAGTTCTTCCTGGCGCAGCGGATCACCGTCCTTGAGCGCGCCCGAAATCACAGCGCGGCGCAGGTTCTCGAATATGAGGTCAGCTGCGGAGGGAGCATCGCCGACGTCGATCTTCTGGATGTGCATGGTCACCCCAATCTACCCCACTTTGCTTATTGGATCCAATTCACCATAATGCGGCCTACCACCTAACCGAAGGAACGACCGTGAACGCAAAGATCGTGATCGCTGTTGCAGGCGCGCTGTGCCTGCTGCTGTCGTCGGCCGCCCGCGCCGACAAGCTCGACGACATCATCGCCTCGGGCAAGCTGCGCTGCGCTGTCGTGCTCGACTTCCCGCCGATGGGATCGCGTGACGAGAAGAACGAGCCGATCGGCTATGACGTCGACACCTGCAACGATCTCGCCAAGGCACTCGGCGTGAAGGCCGAGATCGTCGAGACGCCGTTCCCCGACCGCATTCCGGCCCTCGTCTCCAACCGTGCCGATGTCGGCGTGGCCTCGACCTCGGACACGCTGCAGCGCGCCAAGACCATCGGCTTCTCGGTGCCCTACTTCGCGTTCAAGATGGTTGTGCTGACGAAGAAGGGCGCCAACATTGCCGCCTACACCACGCTCAAGGGCCGCAAGACGGGCTCGGTCACCGGCACCTTCGAAGCCATCGCGCTCGAAAAAGACGTCAAGAAATGGAATGACGCCAAAGGATCGTTCCGCGCCTACCAGACGCAGGCCGACGTGTTTCTCGCACTGGCCCAGGGCCAGAGCGCGGCCACCGTCGTCACCTCGACCGTCGCCAATGCGACCGTCAAGGCCAACAAGTACAAGGACCTGCAAGTGGGCGGCGACGCACCGTATGACATCGACTATGTCTCGCTGATCACCTTGCGCCAGGAGTACGGTCTGATCAACTACCTCAACCTGTTCACCCACCTGCAGACCCGAACCGGCCGCGCGCAGGAGCTGTACGAGAAGTGGGTCGGTGGTGCGATGCCCGACCTCACGGTGAAGGGCGTCTATCGCTGAGTGACGAGATGGCCGGGCCAATGAACTACACGTTTCACTGGCATCAGGCATTCCAGGCGCTGCCGGCCATGCTGGGCGGCGCGCTGGTCACGATCGAAATCGCCGTGCTGTCGATGGTGATCGGCACCTTCTGCGCCATCGCGCTGGCGCTGGCGCGCAACTCGAAGGCGCGGGCGGCACGCGGATTCGCCTCGGTGTGGATCGAAACGGCGCGCAATACGCCGGCGCTGTTTCAGATCTACATGATCTATTTCGGACTTGGATCGCTCGGCATCTTCGTCGATTCGTTCCCGGCGCTGCTGATCGGCATCGCATTCAACAATGCGGGCTACCTCGCAGAAACCCTTCGCGGCGGCCTGCGCGCAATTCCGCAGACGCAAATGCGCGCCGCGCGCTCGCTCGGCATGAGCGCGCCGCAAGCCTTCCGCCTCATTGTGCTGCCGCAGTTGTTCCGCACCGTGTTCCACCCGATGACCAACCAGATGGTGTGGGCGATCCTGATGACCTCGCTCGGCGTCGTGGTCGGCCTCAACAGCGACCTGACCGGCATCACGCAGGGGCTCAACGTGCGCACCTTCCGCACCTTCGAGTTTTTCGTCATGGCCGCCGCGATCTACTACCTCATCACCAAGTTCGTCACGCTGTCGGCGCGGCTCGTCGCATCGCGACTGTTCCGCTATTAGGTTGCGGCGATGATCGAGACCGACTTCGCGCGCACCGACCTGTGGTTCATGCTCCGGGGTGCCGGCATGACCTTGGCACTCACCTTCTGGGCGGTACTGGGCGGCACCTTGATGGGTTTTGTGTTCGGCGTGCTTCGCGCCGTCGCACCGGCATGGATCAATGTGGCGCTGGGCGTCGTGCTCGACGTCTTCCGCTCGATCCCGCTGCTGATCCAGTTCATCCTCGCCAACTCGTTCAAGTCGATCGTCGGCCTCGACATGTCGGCGTTCACCGTCGCCTGCGTGGTGCTGGCGCTCTACACCTCGGCCTATTGCGCCGAGATCGTGCGCGCCGGGGTGCTGGCCGTGCCCACCACGACGCGCCGCGCCGCGCGCTCGCTCGGGCTGACATGGTGGCAGGACCTGCGCCTCATCGTTTATCCGATCGCGCTGCGCGTGTCGCTGCCGTCGTGGGTCGGCCTCACGCTCGGCGTGATGAAGGACACCTCGCTGGTGCTGTGGATCGGGCTCGTCGAGCTGCTGCGTGCGTCGCAGGTCGTCGTCACCCGCATCCAGGAGCCGCTGCTGGTGCTGATGCTGTGCGGGCTGATCTACTTCCTGATGAGTTACCCGATCTCGCGCTTCGGCGCGTACCTTGAAACCAGGTGGCGCGACCATGATTGAGATCCAGGACGTTCACAAGTCCTTCGGCGCCCTCGAGGTGCTGCGCGGTGTCTCGATGACGGTCAGCAAGGGCGAAGTCGTCTCGGTGATCGGCGGCTCGGGCTCGGGCAAGTCCACCTTGCTGATGTGCATCAACGGGCTCGAATCGATCCAGGGCGGGCGCATCAGCGTCGATGGCGTCGATGTGCATGCGGGCGGCACCAACCTGAACCGTCTGCGCCAGCGCATCGGCATCGTGTTCCAGCAATGGAACGCATTCCCGCACCTGACCGTGCGCGAAAACGTGATGCTCGCGCCGCGCAAGGTGCTGGCCAAGAGCGTCGAAGAGGCCGACCAGATCGCGAGCACCAAGCTGCGCCACGTCGGCCTGGGCGACAAGCTCGATGTCTACCCGTCCAAGCTCTCGGGCGGCCAGCAGCAGCGCATGGCGATCGCCCGGGCGCTGGCCATGTCGCCCGACTACATGCTTTTCGACGAGGTCACCTCCGCGCTCGACCCGCAGCTTGTCGGCGAGGTGCTCGACACGTTGCGGATCCTGTCTGCCGAAGGCATGACGATGATCGTCGTGACGCACGAAATCGCCTTCGCGCGCGAGGTCTC
>JAYTOI010000140.1:0-5552 GCA_043747875.1 Pseudomonadota bacterium
CAAGCGCGGCGCGCATCACGAGCTTACGAGCTTCCGATGCGAGTAGAGGGACATCAGGATACCGAAGCCCGCCAGCAGGGTCACCATCGAAGTGCCGCCGTAACTGACCAGCGGCAGCGGCACACCGACGACTGGCAGCAGGCCGCTGACCATGCCCGCGTTGATGAACACATACACGAAGAACGTCAAAGCGAGGCTGCCCGCGAGCAGGCGGGCGAATGTGTCCTGCGTTTCCACCGCGAGGTACAAAGCTCGTCCTACGACAAAGCTGTAGAGCAGCAGCAGGATTGTCGCTCCCAGCAGACCGAGCTCCTCGCCGACCATCGCGTAGATGAAGTCGGTGGTGCGCTCGGGCAGGAATTCGAGCTGGCCCTGCGAGCCGTTGAGCAGGCCCTTGCCGAACACGCCACCCGAACCGATCGCGATCTGCGACTGGATGATGTGATAGCCCGCGCCGAGCTTGTCGGACTCCGGATCGAGCAGCGTGAACACGCGCTGCTTCTGGTAATCGTAGAGCACGTACTGCCATGCCAGCCAGGCAGCCGCGGCCCCCGCGGCCGCGAGGCCGAACATCACGCGAAATTGCAGGCCCGCCATGACCACGACGAGCGTGCCGGCGATGAGGATCAATCCGCCGGTGCCGAGATCGGGCTGCAGGATGGTCAGTACCGTCGGCACCAGGATGAGTATCGACAACATCGCCAGGTTCGGCCAGCTCGGCGGCAACGGCCGGTCGTGCAGCCACCACGCGCAGGTCATCGGCACCGCGAGCTTCATGATCTCGGAGGGCTGGAAGCGGATGAAGCCGAGATCGAGCCAGCGTTGCGCGCCCTTGCCGATGTGACCGGTGATGTCGACGACGACCAGCAGGATGACGCCCACTATCCACAGCGGAAACGCGAGGCGGCGCAGGAATGCGGGCTTGACCTGCGCGAGCGCGCACATCGCGAAGCCGCCGAGCGCGGCGCGGATCGCGCCGTCGATCACGCGGCCCCAGTTCTGGCCCGACGCGCTGTAGAGCACGATGAGGCCGTAGAGCGTGATCAGTCCGAGTCCGACCAGCAGTGGGCCGTCGAGACGCAACGCGCCGAGTATGCGCGCCGCGAAGCTGAAGGTGCGGCGGCTGCGCGAGCCGGTTTCGATGGGCTCGTACATTCCCATCATTCGTCTCCCGGTGCGTCGGGCACCACTGCCGCGCCGTCTGCGGCCTTCACCGGCGGCGGAATCTCGGGAGTCGTCGTCTTCCCGAGCAGGAATTGATCGAGCACCCGCCGCGCGATGAGCGCGGCCGCCGTGCCATGTTTGCCATTCTCGATGATCACGGCGACCGCGATCCTGGGCGCGTCGGCCGGCGCGAATGCGATGAACCAGCCGTGATCGTGCAGGCGCTCGTCGAGCTCCTTCTCGTTGTACTTTTCGTTCTGCCCGACGGTGAACACCTGCGCGGTGCCGGTCTTGCCGGCGATCTGGTATGGCGCGCCGACCTGACTACGCGAGCCGGTGCCGCCGTTCATCACTTTGATCATGCCGTCGATCGCGATCTTCCAGTTCTCGGGCGGGGCCTCGACCGTCTCGAGTAGTTTGGGCGCGATCTTCTCGATCTTGTTCGTGCCCTGCTCGCGATAGGCGGTGACGAGTCGCGGCCGATAGCTCTTGCCGCGCGCGGCCAGGATGGCCGCCATGTGCGCCGCCTGCATCGGTGTGACGATGAGGTAGCCCTGGCCGATGCCGAAGCTGACCGTCTCGCCCGGAAACCATACCTGGTCGGCCGGATTCTTGAAGCGCGCCTTCTTCCAGGCGGGGTTGGGCAGGATGCCCCGACGCTCGCCGCCGACGTCGATGTCCGTCGCCCGACCGAGCCCGAAATGCGCCAGCCACCCCGACAGCTTTTCGACGCCCATCATCGAGGAGAGCTCGTAGAAGTAGACGTCGCAGGACTGTGCGATCGCAGTCTCCATGGCGACGACGCCGTGGCCGTGCGGGCGCCAGTCGCGGAAGCGGTGGCTTGAGCCTGGAAGATAGAAATGACCGGAGCAGGCCCTGGTGCGCGTCGCGGTGGTGACGCCGAGCGTGAGGCCGCCGAGCGCGATCGCGGGTTTGACGGTGGAGCCGGGCGGATATTCGCCGCGCAACGCGCGGTTGAGCAGCGGGATGTCGAGGTTGTCGCGCAATACCGCGTACTCGGCGCGCGTGAGGCCGCGTCCGAAGCCGTTTGGATCGAAACCAGGTGTCGACACCAGCGCGATGACGTCGCCGTTGTTCGGATCGATGGCGACGACGGCGCCGCGGCGGCCGATGAGACCCTGCTCCGCGACGAGTTGCGTCGGGAAGTCGATGCCGGTGATGAGATCGCGACCCGGCACCGGATCGATCTCCTGCAGCTCGGGCTTGAGCTTGCCCTGCTGCTGCACCGAGCGGCCGGCGGCGTTCACCAGGATCTGGCGCGAGCCGTCTTCGCCGTGAAGCTGCTTCTCGAACGCCTGCTCGATGCCGAGCTTGCCGATCAGCGACGTGCCGGCGTACTTGCCGATCTCTTCTTCTTTCTCGAGCCGCTTGACGTCGTTTTCGCTGATCGCCGCGACGTAGCCCACCGCGTGCACGGCGTGCTCGCCGTGGGGATAAAAACGCGTCAGGCGCGTCGCGATATCCACGCCCGGAAACTCGAAGCGATGCACGGCGAAGCGCGCGATTTCCTCGTCGGTGAGACGCAGCCGGATCGGTACGCTCTCGAAACTGCGGCGCGAGAGGACGAGCTTGCGCGTGTCCTCGAGGTCGTCGAACGGCAGCACGCCGATCTCGATGAGCCGCTTGAGCGTGGCATCGACGTCGGGCACGCGCTCGCGCACGAGTTCGAGCTGGAACGCGGGGCGGTTCTCGACCAGCACCTGCCCGTGGCGATCGAGGATCAGGCCGCGTTGGGCGGGCAGGGGCTCGACGCGTACGCGGTTACCCTGCGAGAGCTCGGCGTAGTAGTCGTAGCGGATCACCTGCAGCACCACCAGCCGGCCGATGAGCAGCAGCGTGAGCGCGGCGATGACGAACGCCGCCGCCAGTGCGCGCTGCTCGAAGAGCCGCTGCTCGGCCCAGTGATCCTTGATGCGTACCGTGCCCACAGCGGGTGCCGTTACACTAACTACGCGAGTGCGTGCGGCCGACCAGCAACGCCATGAACGGCCACAACATCGCGCCGATCATCGGCTGGATCCAGCGCCACGGCATGGACGCGGCATGGCCGCTCCAGCCCTCGATGCCCCAGACGACGAGCCCGTTGATCCACAGCATCGCAAACACGAACAGCGACTGCTGTACCAGCGTCTGATTGCGCAGGCGCTGATGCAACGTCATGGTGATGTAGGCGACGAGCGTGATCGCGAGCGCGTTCTGCGCCAGCACCTGGCCCTTGAATACGTCGTAGGCGAGACCGGCCATCCACGGCGCGAAGATGCCGCCTGCGTGCGGGGAGTAGATGCTCCAGTAGATGATGACGAGCCCGATGAACGACGGGCGCACGGCCTCGAGCCAGACCGGCAGCGGCACCACTTGCGCGATCAACGCGAGCAGCACCGTGAAGGTGACGGCCCAGCGCGGCTCCCGACTTGCGAAGCTCATGGAGTCACCGGTGGGTCAGTGGCGGGCGTGGGCTCGGGCGCGGGTTGCGGCTCGGTTTGCGGCTCGGTTTGCGGTGCGGGTTGCGGTGCGGGTTGCGGCTCGGACTGCGGCTCGCTAGTGGGTGCGGTCACCGGTTCGGTGGCTTCAGGGTTGGCTGCCGGCGGCTTCGGCGCCGCGGGCTTTTTGGGCTTGGGCGTCGGTTTCACCGCAGGCTTCGGTGGTTCCACCGCGAGCGCTTCGGGCGTGGCCGGAGCCGCCGGATGATTCGGACGGCTCCAGATGAACAACACCTCGCGGTCCCCATCGATCTTCGCGAGCGGCACCGCGTGGATCTGCGCCAGTGGCTGCGTCGGATCGCGCGTGACCTTGGTGACGCGCGCGACGGGCAATCCGTACGGAAACACCTGGCCGAGGCCGGACGTGACCAGCACGTCGCCTTCCTTCACGTCGTAGTTCTGTGGCACGTAAGGCAATTCGAGCGCAGTGCTGCGGCCGGTGCCGAGCGCGATGGTGCGCACACCCGAGCGCAACACCTGCACGGGCAGCGCGTGCTCGGCGTCGGTGATCAGGATGATCTCGGAGCTATAGGGGCCGTATCGCAACACCTGGCCGAGGACGCCGTCGCCACTGACCACCGGCTGCGACTTGTAGATGGACGACTGGCCGCCGCGATTGACGAGCAGACGCTGGCGCAGCGTCGAAGTCTCGACGTTGATGACCTCGCCGACGAGGCGCTTCTCGATGACGTCCGGAAAGGCCTGGCTGAGGCCACGCAGCGCGGCGTTCTCGCGCGCCAGCGCTGCCTGGCGCATGGTGATGAGCTTCGTCTCGCGCAGTTCGGCGCGCAGGGTGTCGACTTCTTTTTGCAACGCTGCGCGCGTCGCGAAATTTTCCTCGAGCCAGCTCCAGGCGGCGGACGGGGAGTTGACGGCGAGCTGCAGTGGGTAGATAGCCGCCTGCAGCCCGTAGCGCGCCGTGTCGAGCCAGCCACGGCCCTGCTCCTGGCCTTTGCGATCGTAGAACATGAGCACGATCGACAGCACGGCGTAGCAGAAGAACCGGAAGCCGAAGGCGGGCCCGCGGCCTCCACCTACTCGACTGCCGCTGCCGAACACGGCCAAGGACTACTCCAGGCCGAAGCTTCCCGGGCCGACCTGGTCCTGGAGCTCCATGATCCTGCCACCGCCGCGCGCGACGCAGGTGAGCGGATCTTCGGCAATGACGACCGGCAGGCCGGTCTCTTCCATGAGTAGTTTGTCGATGTCGCGCAGCAGCGCGCCGCCGCCGGTGAGCACGATGCCGCGCTCCGCGACGTCCGCGCCGAGCTCGGGCGGGGTCTGCTCGAGCGCCTGCTTTACGGCTCCAACGATGCCCTGCAGGGGTTCCTGCAGCGCTTCGAGGATTTCGTTTGAGTTGAGCGTGAAGCTGCGCGGCACGCCTTCGCTGAGGTTGCGGCCCTTCACGGACAGTTCGCGCACCTGCTGGCCCGGATACGCCGCGCCGATCTCGATCTTGATGCGCTCCGCGGTGGCTTCGCCGATCAGGATGCCGTAGTTGCGGCGCACGTAGTTCATGATGGCTTCGTCGAAACGGTCGCCGCCGATGCGCGCGCTCGCCGCGTACACGATGCCATTCAGCGAAAGCACGGCGACTTCGGAAGTGCCGCCGCCGATGTCGAGCACCATCGAGCCGCGCGCCTCGTTCACGGGCAGGCCCGCGCCGACCGCGGCCGCCATGGGCTCACTAACTATTTGCACGCTGCGGGCGCCCGCGCCTTCGGCGGATTCCTTGATGGCGCGTCGTTCGACCTGGGTCGAGCCGATCGGCACGCACACCAGGACTCGCGGCGAGGGTTTGAGCACGCGATTGCCGTGCACCTTGCTGATGAAGTACTGGAGCATCTTCTCGGTGTAGGTGAAGTCGGCGATGACGCCGTCTTTCAT
>JAYTOI010000141.1:0-14020 GCA_043747875.1 Pseudomonadota bacterium
CTCGGGCGCGGTGAAGATCACGCCCGCGCACGACTTCAACGACTACGAGATGGGCCTGCGCCATTCGCTGCCGCAGATCAACCTCTTCACGCCGGATGCGAAACTCAACGAGAACGCGCCCGCGGCCTATCGCGGCATGGACCGCTTCGAGGCGCGCAAGAAAATCGTCTCCGAGCTCGAGACACTCGGATTCGTCGAGAAGATAGAGCCTCACAAGCTGAAGGTTCCGCGCGGCGATCGCACCGGCGCCGTCATCGAGCCCTATCTCACCGACCAGTGGTACGTGAAGATCGCGCCGCTCGCCGGGCCCGCGCTGCAGGCCGTCGAGGACGGCCGTACGAAGTTCGTGCCGGAGAACTGGACGAAGACGTATTACGAATGGATGCGCAACATCAAGGATTGGTGCATCAGCCGCCAGCTCTGGTGGGGCCATCGCATCCCCGCGTGGTACGACGAGGCGGGGACTATCTACGTGGGACGCGACGAAGCTGAAGCTCGTCGCACGCACTCGTTGCCCCCTGAGGTTCGACTGACCCAGGACCCCGACGTGCTCGACACGTGGTTCTCCTCCGCGCTGTGGCCGTTCTCCACGCTCGGCTGGCCCGACACGACGCCGGAGCTGAAGAAGTTCTATCCGACCAGCGTGCTGGTCACCGGCTTCGACATCATCTTCTTCTGGGTCGCGCGCATGATGATGATGGGCCTGAAGTTCATGGGTGACGTGCCGTTCAAACACGTCTACATCACCGGCCTCATCCGCGACGAGAACGGCGAGAAGATGTCGAAGGCGAAGGGCAACATCATCGATCCGCTCGACCTGATCGACGGCATCGAGCTGAATGCGCTGCTTGCGAAGCGCACCAGCGGCATGATGCAGCCGCATCTCAAGGACAAGATCGACAAGGCCACGCGCAAGCAATTCCCCGATGGCATCGCCGCCTACGGCACCGACGCGCTGCGCTTCACGTTCGCCGCGCTCGCGGGCCCGTCGCGCGACATCAATTTCGACCTCGGCCGCGTCGGTGGCAACCGCAACTTCTGCAACAAGCTGTGGAATGCATCGCGATTCGTGCTGATGACCATCGAGAACAGCGACTTGTTCGGCGAGGCCGAGCTCTCCGTCGCCGACCGCTGGATCGTGTCGCGCTTCGCCGCGACGCTGGCGCAGGTCGACAGTGCGCTGCGCGAGTACCGCTTCGACTTCGCGGCCACGGCAGTGTACGAATTCACGTGGTACGAGTTCTGCGACTGGTATCTCGAGCTCACCAAGCCCGTACTGCAGAGCGATGCCACCACCGAGGCGCAGAAGCGCGGCACGCGCCGCACGCTGATCACGCTGCTCGAGGCGCTGCTGCGGGCGTTGCACCCGATGATGCCGTTCATCACCGAGGAGATCTGGCAGCGCGTGAATCCCATCGCGAGCCCACTCACGGCGGCCGCGAACCGGCGCGCGACGGTGACGCCCGTGGACCTGCTCATGCAGGCGCACTACCCCGCGGCATCCGACTACGCGGCCGATGCGGACGCGGAGGCCGAGGTCGCATGGATGAAGCAATTCATCCTCGCGGTGCGCCAGATCCGCGGCGAGATGGACATCGCGCCGTCGCGCAAGATCCCCCTGCTGATCCGCGGCGCCGTGCCGCGGGATTTCGATCTCGTGCAGCGGCACTTCGCCTATCTATCGCGGCTCGCGGGGCTCGAGAGCGCGCGGCCGCTCGGCGCCGACGAGACCGCGCCGGAATCTGCGACGGCGCTGGTCGGAGAATTGACGCTGCTCGTGCCCATGGCCGGGTTGATAGACCCGAAGGCCGAGGTGGAGCGTTTGACGAAGCAGATCGCCCGCAATGGCGGCGACCTGGCCAAGCTCAACGCCAAGCTCGGCAACGAGAGCTTCGTGAAGAACGCGCCGCCGGACGTGGTGGCCGCGGATCGCGCGCGCGCGGCCGATCTCGTGGCCCGCAATGAGAGTTTGGCCGCCCAGCTCGCGCGCGTGCGCACGCTCGGCGGAACCTGAAGCCCATCACGCGTCCGCGCCATGGCGCCGGGTATAGTCGGACCGTGAGCATTCCGCTGAACAAAGCCCTCGCCGATCTCGACCGCATCATCCTCGGCAAGCCGACCGCGGTGCGTCTCGCGCTGGCGTGCCTGCTGGCCCGTGGCCACCTGCTCATCGAAGACGTTCCCGGCGTGGGCAAGACCACGCTGGCGCACGCGCTGGCGCACGTCCTCGGCCTCGCCTGGCAGCGCGTGCAATTCACGAGCGACCTGCTGCCCGCGGACATCATCGGCGTGTCGTTGTTCGACGCGAAGAGCGGCACCTTCACGTTCCGCAAGGGGCCGATGTTCACGCAGCTGCTGCTGGCCGACGAAGTGAACCGCGCCTCGCCCAAGACGCAGAGCGCATTGCTCGAGGCCATGGAAGAACGCCAGGTCAGCGTCGACGTCACTACCTACCGGCTCCCAGATCCGTTCTTCGTGGTCGCAACGCAGAATCCCTTCGAGCAGCTCGGCACGTTCCGGCTGCCCGAGTCGCAGCTCGACCGGTTTCTCATGCGCATCTCGCTCGGCTATCCCGATGCCGCGCACGAACGCGAGCTGCTCGCGCACGGCGACCGTCGCGAGCTGCTGCCGGGCATGTCGCCGTCGCTCGACTCCGACGTCATCCGCACCCTGCAGTCCGCCGTGCAACGTGTGCACGTCGCCCCCGCGCTGCTCGACTACGTGCAGGCGCTGATCGCCAGTACCAGGCGGCGCACCGACATCGCGATGGGCCTCTCGCCCCGCGCGGGACAGGGCCTGGTGCGCGCCGCGCGTGCCTGGGCGATGCTGGGCGGGCGCGAGCTGGTGATGCCCGAGGACGTGCAGACGGTGTTCGGGCCCGTGGCGACGCATCGGCTCGAGCGCACCGGTTCCGCGGCCGGCAACGATCACAGCGCCTTCCTCGCCGAGCTGCTGCGCGGCGTCCCGGTACCGGTCTAACCACTCATGACTCGCGAGCGGCGCAGGTCCGGCGGCCCATGGTCCGGCGGACGATGGTCCGCGGTCCAGCCGGCCCGCATCGCGGCCTGGCTGCGCGAACGCGTGGCCGCCTGGGCACGGCGCCGCCAAGGCGAGGACCGCCTGCCGCTCACCGTCATCACGCGCCGGGTCTACATCCTGCCGACACGCGCAGGCGTCGCGTTTGCTTTCCTGCTGATGCTCATGCTGGTCGCCGGCCTCAACTATGCGAACAGCGTCGCGTTGATGCTCACCTTCCTGCTGGGCGGCTTCGGGCTCATCGCGATGCACCTCACGCATCGCAATCTCGCCGGCCTCACGCTGCGCAGCGTCGCCGCCACCAATGGCTTCGCCGGCGAGCACGCCCACCTGTCCCTGACGCTCGAGAACACGGCCGACACCGAGCGGCTGAGCATCGACTGCGAGGGCAGCGACATCGAGCGCGTCACTGCCGACATCGCCAGCGCCGCCTCGGCGCGCGCCGAGCTCGCGGTGCCGCTCGAGCGCCGCGGCACGCGCGCCATCGATCGCATCAAAGTCTCCACGACGTTTCCGTTCGGTTTGTTTCGTGCGTGGACCTGGGTGCACTTGCCGGTGGCGGTGCTTGCCTGGCCGAAGCCGCGCGGCAAGCACGAAGCGCCGCCGGAGGCGTCCACCGGCGGAAGCGCGCTCGCGGTGCATCGCGCGGGCGACGAGGAATGGGCGGGGCTGCGCGAATTCCGCAGCGGCGACTCGCCGCGGCAGGTGGCGTGGGCGGCGTACGCTCGCGGCCGCGGCTTGCTCGTGAAAACATACGAATCGCCGGCGGCCCAGCACCGCATGTTCGACTTCGCGTCCATTCCCGGCGACGCTGAGCAGCGCCTCGAGCAATTGTCGGCGTGGGTCGTCGCTGCGCACGAACGCGGCGAGCAGTACGGTGTGCGCGCCGGGCCATTCGAGGTGACGCCGGACGGCGGCAGCGAACACCGCGCACGCTGTCTCGACGGCCTCGCGCTGTTTGTGGCGAGCGGCACCGGGCGCGTCGCATGACGTCGGCCGCGCGCGCGAATGTCGCCGCCACCCTGGTGTTCGCGGCCAGCGTGCTGCTCATCGCGGCGCACGCGCCGCTGTGGTGCGTGGCCATCGCGCTGGCCTGCGCGCTCTGGCGTCTCGGTATCGGCTTCGGCTGGCTGGACGCACCGCGCGAGCGCCGCGGCATGCACTTTGTATTCGGCGCGAGCACGGCCCTTCTGGTCGTAGCCGTCGCAATGAACTTCCGCACACTGAACGGCCTCGCCGCCGGCACCTCGCTGCTCATCGTGATGGGCGCGCTCAAGCTCATGGAGTCCCGCACGCGCCGCGACGATGGCATCGTGATCGGCGTCGCGCTGTTCCTGCTGCTGGCCGCGACGCTGGCCGCGCAATCGCTGTGGCGCGTCCCGCTCTATTTACTGCTGATCTGGGTCGCCTGCGCCGCGATCGTCATCGTGGCGCGCGGCAATTCGCCCGCCGGCATCGCGCCGCGCGCGGCGCTGCGGCTCTCGGCGCGCGCGCTCGCGATGTCGCTGCCGCTGTCGGTCGCGTGTTTCCTGCTGTTTCCGCGCGTCGCCGGGCAGTTCTGGGCGCTCGACCGCGGCGGGCAGGCGAGCACCGGATTGTCGGACGAGATGGCGCCCGGCGCCATCGGCAGGCTCGCGACCGAGTACGAACCCGCGTTCCGAGTGCGCTTCGAGGGCCCGCTGCCGCCACACGAGACCTTGTATTTCCGCGGCCCGGTCCTCAACACCTTCGACGGATTCACGTGGCGCCGCGACCGCCGGAAATTCTACCGCGCGGAGCCGCTGGAGCTGCTCGGCGAGCCGACCCGCTATCGCGTGACGCTCGAGCCCAGCAACACACCCTATCTATTCGCGCTCGACAGCGTCGCGCACAGCCCGCGGCGCGACGCATTCCTGGCCCACGACCGGCAACTCACGGCCATGGACGACATCACGAGCGTCGTCAGCTACGACGCGATCTCGCACCTGCGCACGCGCGCGAGCGGCGGACTGTCGCTGCTCGGCCGGCGCGTCGAGACGGCGCTGCCGCCGGACCGCAACCCGCGCACGCTGGCGCTGGCTCGCGAGCTGCGCGCGCAGAGCCGCGACGACGCGGACTACACGCGTCGCGTGCTCGAGTGGTTCGGCACGCAGGGGTTGGAATATACGCTCGACCCCGGCACGGGCAACGTCGAGTCCACGGACTGGACGCTGTTCGAATCGAAGCGCGGCTTCTGCGCGCACTTCGCGTCCGCGTACGCCACCATGATGCGCGCGGCCGGAGTGCCGGCGCGCATCGTCACCGGCTACCTCGGCGGCGAGTGGAACGCCGTCGGTGGCTATCTACTCGTGCGTCAATCGGAGGCGCACGCCTGGACCGAGATCTGGCTCGACGGCCAGGGCTGGACGCGCGTCGATCCGACCTCCGTGGTGTCGCCCGAGCGCATGCAACGCGGCATCTACGACTATCTCGGCAGCGGCCTGCCGGCCACCACCGCGTTCCTGCACGGCAATTCGTTTTTCAACCGGATATCGCAACTGTGGGACGGCGCCAATCACTGGTGGCAGGAGCGCGTCGTCGAGTTCGACATACGCTCGCAGTTCGACTTCCTGCGCAAGCTCGGCATCGACTCGCCCTCCTGGCAGCATCTCGGCTGGGGCTTCACGGGGCTGCTGGTGTTGTGGATGGCCTGGGTCGCGCTCACGCTGAGGCGCAGCGTGCCGCGCCTGAAGCCGGACCGCATCGCGCGCGCCTGGCTCGCCGCCACGCGCAAGCTGGCGCGCGTGGCGCCGGCGCGATTCGCGTACGAAGGCCCGCTGGACTATGCATCACGCATCGCGGCGGCGCGCCCCGATCTGGCACCCACGGTGATGGCGATCGCGCGCCGCTACGGCAACCTGCGCTACGGCCCCAAGGCCACGGACGAGAACACGGCCGAAAACGCTGCCAGGAGAAGTGCCGAACTCGAAGTACTGGAGCGCGCGGTCAGGTCACTGCGGGTGTGAGCTTCACGCGCCACAGCAGCGCACCGCCGATCGCGAACAGCAGCACCAGCGAGACGATGGAGGCTCGACCGTCGTGCGTGAGTGCCGCGACGAGGGCGATGAGCAGCGGTCCGAGCACGGTCGCGAACTTGCCCATCATGTTGTAGAAGCCGAAGAACTCGGCGTTCTTGCCTTCCGGCACCAGTCGGCCGTACAGCGAGCGCGACAGGCTCTGCACGCCGCCCTGCACGAAGCCCACAGCGACCGCCAGCACGAAGAACTCGGCCACTGTCTGGAGAAAATACGCATACACGGTGATGGCGGCGTAGATGGTCAGGCAGATGAGGATGCCGCGCTTCGCACCGATGCGCCCGCCCAACCAGCCGAACAGCAGCGCCGCCGGAAAGCCGACGAACTGAGTGACCAGCAGCGCGAGCAGTAGTTTGCTGGTGTCGAGCCCCAGCTCGGTGCCGTAGTTCACCGCCATCTTGATGATGGTGTTCACGCCATCGATGTAGAACCAGTACGCGACCAGGAACGTGACCAGGACGCGGTACTGCCGCAGGTGCGCGATGGTGGCGCGCAGCTCGCGGAAGCCGGTCGCGAGCGCGGCGCCGAAACGCAGGTGCGGACCGCGCTGCACCTCGTGCACGCGGCGCATGATCGGGATGGTGAACAGCAGCCACCAGACCGCCACGGTGAGGAATGCGACCTGCACCGCCTGGGTTGCGTTCGCGAGGCCGAACCACTCGGGGTGCAGCACCATGAGCATGTTGAGCAGGAACAGCAGGCCGCCGCCCAGGTAGCCCAGCGAGTAGCCAAATGCGGACACGCGATCGAGCTCGTCCGGTCGCGCGACGTCGAGCAGCAGCGAGTCGTTGAACACCACGCCGCCGTTGAACCCGAGCGTGCCAAGCACGAACAGCACCAGCGCCGGCAACCATTGGCCTTGCGCGACGAAGAACAACCCGGCGGTCGCGAGGACCCCTAACAACGTCCAGGCGAACATGAATTGCTTGCGACGCCCGCCCCGGTCGGCGATCGCGCCCAGCACCGGCGCCAGTACCGCGATGACCAATCCCGCGATGGCACTGCCATAGCCGAGCCGCGACGTGGTTTCCGTCGGTGTCACATCCGTACTCCAGAATTTCTGGAAGAAGACGGGAAAGAAACCGGCCATCACCGTCGTGGCAAACGCGGAATTGGCCCAGTCGTACAGTGCCCAGGCGAACACGGGCCGGTTTTTGAGGAATTCGCGCACCGCGGGAGCGTACGCGGCGCGCGTGACGGCGTCACGTCATTGGCGATCGCGCGTCCCCTCCTGAGTCGCCGGCCCCTGTTCGGGAAATGGAGTCAGCCCCCAAGTTGGTGTTCGCGAGTCGCGCGAAAGGAGATCTTCGGCCAGCGCTCGATCGTGAGCTCGAGGTTCACGCGCGAGGGCGCGAGATACACCAGCGCGCCCGCATGATCGACCGCGAGATGATCGTGCGCCTTGGTGCGGAATTCCGCGAGATGCAGTTCGTCGTCGCAATACACCCAGCGCGCGGTGTGCACGCCGATGGTGTCGAACACCGAGGCCACGGCATATTCGTCCTGCAGGCGGAAGGCCACGACTTCGAATTGCAGCTGGCCCACTGCCCCGAGGATCATGTCGTTGTTGCGCAGCGGCTTGAAGAGCTGCGTTGCGCCCTCCTCGCACAACTGATCCAGACCCTTCGAGAGTTGCTTCATCTTCAGCGGATCCTTGAGCACGGCGCGCCGGAACATCTCCGGCGCGAAGTTCGGGATGCCGGTGAACGTGAGCTTCTCTCCTTCGGTGAACGTGTCGCCGATGTTGATGGTGCCGTGGTTGTGCAGGCCGATGATGTCGCCGGCGAAGGCCTCATCCGCTGCCTGACGATCCGCGGCCATGAACGTCAACGCATCGGCGATGCGCATCTCCTTGTCGAGACGGGTGTGGTACATGCGCATGCCGCGCGTGTACTTGCCCGAGCACAGCCGCATGAACGCGATGCGGTCGCGGTGCTGCGGGTCCATGTTCGCCTGGATCTTGAACACGAAGCCCGTGAGCTTGGCCTCGTCCGCTTCGACTTCGCGCTGCACTGCGTGCCTGGAGAGCGGACTCGGGCTGTGGGCAGAAAAATGCACGAGCAGCTCTTCAACACCGAAATTGGAGATGGCCGATCCGAAGAACACGGGTGTTTGTTTGCCGCGCAGATACTCGGGTACGTTGAATTCGGCGGTGCCGCCACGCACCAGCTCGATCTCATCGTCGAAGCGGGCCGCGCGATCGCCGAGGAACTCGCGCGCCTCGGCGCTGTGTAGCCCTTCGATGACGCGGTTGGTGCCACGCTCGCCGCGCCCCGCCGCCTCGTAGGCGTAGATGCGGTCCTCGAGCAGGTGGTAGATGCCCGCGAGGTCGCGACCCATGCCGATGGGCCACGTGACGGGCGCGGTGCGGATCTTGAGCACACTCTCGACTTCATCGAGCAGCTCGATGGGCGGGCGGCCCTCGCGATCGAGCTTGTTGATGAAAGTCATGATCGGGGTGTCCCTCAATCGACAGACTTCCATCAACTTGATGGTCCTCTCTTCGACACCTTTCGCGCAATCGATGACCATGAGCGCACTATCTACCGCGGTGAGCGTGCGGTAGGTGTCCTCGGAAAAGTCCTCGTGACCCGGCGTGTCGAGCAGGTTGATGATGTGCTCGCGGAACGGGAACTGCATCACCGACGAGGTGATGGAGATCCCGCGCTGCTTTTCCAGCGCCATCCAGTCGGAAGTCGCATGGCGCGCAGCCTTGCGGCCCTTCACGGTGCCGGCCATCTGGATGGCGCCACCGAACAGCAGCAGTTTCTCCGTCAGCGTGGTCTTGCCGGCGTCGGGATGCGAGATGATGGCAAAAGTTCTTCTTTTCCTTATTTCTACGTTACTTACGTCAGCCGTCATAGCCCATCGCTCGACAAAAAGGAAACATATAAGGTCACAAACTCCACAGCCAGCATGATCACGTTGTCCGAACCGCCCGCCCCGCTCACCGCATCCGCCGCTTAGCAGCACGTCCTGGGCGACGCACCAAGCCGAAGAGGACATCGATCGAGGGGCGCTGGAGGTCTTTTGGCGACCGCACAGGCCGTCACGCGAGGTGGCGCGCATGATACCAGCCCTCCTTCGCTCCAATGGGGCCTCGCTCAGCTCGGGCCCAATGAGTTGTAGGCAACCATGCAATAAAGATGAACCCAAGGCCTTGTTCGATCAACACGCGGCGGGCTACGACAGACAATGGGCGCGAATGGCGCCCATTCGTGACTGCCTTCACTATCTACTCGGATCCATCTTCGCCGGGTTGCCCTCCGATGCTCGCATTCTCAGCGTCGGGCCCGCAGGTCACCGATCAGCTGCAGCAACACTGTGTGCTGCGCGTACTGGACTGGCGCCCACTGCACCTTGTCGCCGTGACCGAGCATCTGGTGATTCGGAAAGGTGATGCTGGGGTCGTTCCACTTTTCGAGCGCCTGTCGATACATCTCGGGAACCACGTCCGTCGCCCCATTTGATACGCAGGTGTAGCAGGCGGCCATCACGATTTTCCAGAGATCCTGCGCCGGATCGGATCCGTAGACCTTCAGGCGTGCCACTGCGCCCGCCGAACCGGCGCGCGATCTCGTGGTTGAAGGGCCGCGCTACAACTGATCCAAGTTCAGTGACTCGCAGCACTGCGGTACAGATTATCGCGCGAGGCTGGCGACACAATCCGGCGGTTCCCATGTGGGTGGCGGCGCGAGCCGATCAAGATACGGACCGGGCAGTCCGGCTTGCAGCGCGAAAAGCTCTCGACACGCTTAATGAGTAGCGTATTTAGAGCACCCCACTTTTGTGCGCGCGCGTATCGAATGGCCGACAAGCCCGCTCTTCGCAACTTGCGTTGGAACACGCCACATTTACAGAGGGTCAGTACTTCTCGCAGATCTTCCCGACCAGCATCGATTTGCCCGGCTCGAACGTGGCTTCCATGGGCTCGGCCGCAACGATGGGGGCGGTCACCTTGGGAAAGCGCTCCTTGATGAAGCTGGCCACGTCCGCTTGCCAATTTTCGCGCTGTGCAGGCGGCGTCAAAGCCACGCGGGGCGTATCGAACAGGAACAACTGCTTTTGCCGGGTCTTGTCAGGCAATTCGGTGAATATCTTCTCGAGCACGGGCTTCGGATCTAACAACCCAACGTAGTTCACCTTGCCGGCCTGCAACTGGAACGCCTTGGTCCCATTGTTGAAACAAGCGCTCCAGAATCCCTGCGTGCTCAGGCTGCTGACGGCGTAGGTGCCCGCCGGGCTGACCAATGCGGCATGAAAGCTGGTGCCTTCGGGCTGCGCGCGAATCTTCGTGAATATCGCCCACCCTTTGAGCGGGCTGTATTGCCAGGCACGCGTGTCGGGATCGAAGGCATATACCTTGATATTCCAGTCCCGCGTGATGGTCTGCGGACCCGCCTCGAAGACCATCATGGCGTACGGCGAACTCCCGTCGAACTCGAGTTTGGGCTTGAGCGGAAATGGCGGCCCGGCTGTCACAGCCTCGTTGGCAAACATCCAGACGCCCACAACAGCGAGAACCACAGACAACCAACGCATCGCAACTCCAGGCAGGGCGCGCGAACTCGCGACAACCGGGGCCGATAGTTTGGCCGTTCTGGCGATCCGCTTCAACGGCCCGCGGCCACGAGACTATGATCGCCGCAGGGTCAATATCTCCCTGCTGGGCATCCCGAACGACAACAACTCCTCGTACGTCAAAGGGCCCGCGGAGGCCCCGCCGTTGATCCGTCGCGAACTGCACAGTGACGCGTACGGCCTTTGGACTGATACCGGTGATGTCGATGGACGAATTCACTGGAGGATCTCGGAAGCACGCTCACGCTTTTATCCGCACTATCTGCGGCGTTGGTGTGGGCAGCTGCGGCCTCTTGTTCAGGGCAGACAGCGCTCTCGCTGCCTACTTCTTCAACGCGTCCGGCCAGATGGGCGTGGGCGAAGTGCTCGCGCATCCGACGGTGTGGCTGCTCGCCATCATCATGTTCTGCTGCCAGACGGGCAGCTACGGCCTCACGCTCTGGGTCCCTACCATCGTCAAGGGATTGTCCGGCTTCACGAATGTTGAGGTGGGTTTCATCTCCGCGCTGCCGTACATCGCGGCGGCGGCCGACATGGTGCTCATCGGACGTAGTTCCGATCGCAGCGGCGAGCGATTCATGCATGTCGCGATTCCCACCCCCATCGGCGCCGTCGGGTTCGTTTTCACCGCGCTGCTGAAGTCGCCGATTCCCGCGATGATCGCGCTGACCGTGGCGGCGGTCGGCGACTACGGCACGCGGGGTCCGTTATGGGCGTTGCCGGGAAGATTCCTGACGGGCAGTGCCGCCGCCGCGGGCATTGCTTTGATCAATGCCATGGGCGCGGTTGGCGGCTTCGTCGGGCCGTTCGCAGTTGGTTATCTAAAGGACGCTTCCGGCAACTTCGAAAGCGGTTTGTTCCTGCTCGCGGGAATCTTGTTGGCTGGATCCATCCTCACACTGTTCCCCCGGCACTCAAAGACTAGACGTCGCTGAAGCGTCATGAAAACCATCGTCTATGGGATCAAGAACTGCGACACCATGAAGAAGGCCCGGGCGTGGCTCGATGCCCACGATATGGGTCACGAGTTTCACGACTACAAAGTCGCGGGCATTGACCGCGCGACACTCGAGAAGTGGGCGCAGATCGTCGGCTGGGAAGTGCTGCTCAATCGTGCCGGCACGACGTTTCGAAAATTGCCGGATGCCGCAAAGACCGGGTTGGCCGAAGCACGGGCGATCAAGCTCATGCTCGAACAGCCGTCGATGATCAAGCGTCCGGTGCTCGAGCGGGGCAAGAGTTTGCAAGTGGGCTTCACCCCGGAGAAGTACTCCGCGTTGCGTTAGCCGGCGCGCCCGGGCGGGCGTGCTTGCGCCCGTTGAGAAACCTGCCCATGAAGGTGAAGCGCACCAGGTAGTGATACGTGCCGAACAGCAACGCGGCGGTGATCACGAGGATCAACGCAAACTTGATCGACCAGTGCAGCGGCCAGCCCAACATCCACGCCTGCAGCAGCGAGACGATGGGCAAGTGAATGAGATACATCCAGTACGACGCATCGGCGAGATAGCGCCAGCGCGCGCTCGGCGCGTCGAGAAAACGTACTGCCATCCCGATGGACGCGAACGACCAGCACCACAACGCCAAGGTGTACGCACCGGCATACGCCATGCGTTCGATGTCCGTAAGCGCCATGGGCTCGAACGTGGGCGTGATGCCGACGATGTAGAGTGCCGCCGCGGTGGTGAGCAGCGCGCCGGCGAGATACAACGGCCAGTCCGCCGCGAGCGCACGCAGACAATCCTGTTCGCGATGAATGAACCAGCCGACGAGAAACGCGCCGCCGAAGGCCAGCAACCCCGGGACGTTAGGTACCAGACCCAGGATAGGAGCTGGAATACCCATCCACTGATGCCACCACGGAGTCACGAAAAGCAATGTTGCGATTGGCGCCGCCAGCAACAGGGGAGCCACGCGGGTCCTGACGGAGGATGCGAGCGCGCGGCCAATCGCATTGCGCACCGCGCCACTGCCGTCGAGGCGCGCGAACAGCGCGCGTAGCGGCATTACCAGCGTGTAGAGCACCAGCAGTAGATAGAGAAACCAAAGGTGTCTCCATGGCACCGGCGGACCGACGATCGGAAACGGCGGCGCCATTCTGGGCGGGCCTTGAATGCCGAGCTGTCGCGCGCCCCAGATGAACGCCACGATGGTGAGCGGCGTCACCAGCACATAGAACACCAGCAGCGGGAGCCCGATGCGTCGCAGCCGGTTTTTCAGCAAGCCTCCCGTGCCCAGTCGCTGATGCAGCAATCGCGCGAAGAACCCCGCAACGATGAAGAACAGCGACATGCGGAAGACATGGATCACAAAGAAATGTTTGCGGGACTGACAAAGGCGCCGAGGCGCTGGATTTACTCGACGCGCGTCAGGCGGGGCTCTTGTGCAGCGCGCGCTTGATCGCGAAGGCAATCAGGATCGCCGCGAGCAATCCGAGACTCGGATAGAGCTGCTCCGCCATGCCTGGGATGAATGCCATCGACGACATCACGATGAGAATGGCAGCCGCCGCAAGCCCGGCAACTATGTCAGCGGTTCGCTTCGTACCCGAATTCTTCACCGCTTCCGCGGTGTACGGAAATCGGTAGTGAGACACCGCCACGAAGAAGTAGACGATGAGCATGATTGCGCCGGACGCGTTGATGAGTTGCGTGAACAGTTTCGCAATGCGTTGATTGTCTGAGCCGACTTTGAGAAACATGGAGATGAATCCGAACGCGCTGCCTAACAGGATCGCGCGCGCCGGAACCTGCCGGGAAGTGACGGCCGTGAACCAGCGCGGCGCATCGCCCTTGTCGGCCATGGCGAACATCACGCGCGCGGTGACGTACACGCCGGAATTGAGACACGACAGAACCGCCGTCAGCACGATGCAGTCCATGAGCAGGCGTGCACCGGGAATGCCGATGTGTTCGAGCACCATGGAGAACGTGGAGTCACCGGACTTGAACGCGTTCCACGGCAGCACGCAAAGAATGAGAAAAATCGCGAGCACGTAGAACAGCAGGATGCGTACCACCACACTGGCGGCCAGCCGCGACATGGTCTTGCCCGACTTCGCGGATTCGGCGGCGGCGGTGATGATCTCCGCGGCGGATAGTACTTTCAAACGCCCCTGATTGCCGCTGCGGACTTGCCTTGCGGGCGGGAGCCTGCAACGGATCTGCTGCGCGAGCAGCCCCGAACCGCTGATCGGCCAATCCGTCGTGCTCGACTACCGCATGCCACCCATGATTCTCCCCCTCCATGCCGCAGTGCCGATCAGCAGCCGCAACGCTTACCACCCCGCTGCCGGCAATCGCCACGCAGGTTCTTCTCTCGAGATGATTTTCGACGTCCTATCTAGTCTC
>JAYTOI010000142.1:0-33045 GCA_043747875.1 Pseudomonadota bacterium
CGATGGTGGCGGCGAGGCTTTCGCGTTCGATTCGACGGGCGAGGTTGTCCGAATCGTATCGATCCCTTTCATTGGCCTAGATAGGAAGTATGCGAGGCAGGTTGCTTCGGACTTCCCTGCGTTCTTCAGTGAGATTTCACGCGTACTGGTCTCGAAGCCTTGAGCCGCCTTAAGCATCTTATGCGCCGGCGTCCGCCATCAGCGACGGGGCTTGAGATATTCGAGATTCAACCCGTGATCCTAGGTGGCAGCTCAACCGACCAAGCCAACAAGGTGTTGCTCACTCGCGAGCAGCATATCGAAGCTGTCAGGTATTGGAACAGGGTCATTCATGATCTCAAGTCCAAGCCACGGCAATCCAACGTCAGCGAGATGCCTGGCTAACCACCAAAGCGAGCGAAAGACTTGTGACACCATTGATGAAAGCGCTGCCGCTCTATCTCGCGCTTCTACCCTGCGGGGTCACTGACCGTGAACGCCTCAGCGCGGGAGTCCTTCGTCGGGTAGCTCGCATACATGCTCGAGCTCGCTTCGAATCCTGATTTGTCGAGTCGAGGAGATGGTGTGGCAGATGCGCTGATCGAAAGGTCTGCGTTTCGGGCTAGCGGTCCTCGATCTACGTCCCGTGCGGAATCCTTCCCTGGCGCATCGACTTCTTGGTGGCGCGCTGGGATTCCTCCGAGACCTGTGTCCATTGCGCCTGAGTCATGCAGATGGTCTCACGGGCGAGGCGCGAGCCGGTCTTCGCTTCGCGGCGGCAGATCACCTTTTCGCCCTTCTCGTTCTGAATTTCCTTGCCCTGCTCGATCGCGGTGTTGAGCTCATCGAGCGTGACGTCCTGCGGCGGCGGGACGACCTTGGCGGTCTTCTCGGGCGCGCCGGCGCAGGCACCTAACAACACGATGCTCGCGGTGCACAGGGTGAGTTTGAGAGTATTCAATGGAGTTCTCCGAATCTGTATCCGTGCGCGGCGATCAAATCGGCGTCACGTTCCGCCACGAGATCGCGCAATCCTGGGCCGTAATATTCCACGTATTTCCCATGCGCCGAGACGTTCTTCGCAGGTGCCGCGGCGATCCATTCTCGCATGGGTCCGCTGATCAGCAGACCCGCCGCGGTCAGCATTTTGAGCAGCTCGTCGCGTAAATGCTCCATCCTGACGAACATCGCCCGTCCGGCACCGTTGTACATATGGCGATACAGAAATCCATAGAACCCGAGGCCGCTGCCGGCGATTTTGGCCAGCGCCGGACCCGGCAGGTTGAGGCCGCGATTGCCGTATCCCGAGGGCAGGGCGGCCACCAGCGCATCGAGCCGCGCGCCCGTGGTTCCCAGATCGAGCATGTTGCGGACGGTTGCCTCGAAATCGAGCCGGCCATCGTCGCTGAGGATGCGAAACAGCGCATTCGGCCGAGGGCGCTGCTTCTGAAACGAGTACCACGAAACGTAATAGCTCCACGGATTGCGCACCAGGCCGAGGGCCGGCAGGTGCGCGTGGGAGGCGGGCACCAGGCTCCACGGCAGGTGATAGCCGATCTCTCGCGCCGTCGGACAGAAGCGCTTGAGGAACTCATTGACGAAGCTGCCACCGGACTTGTGCAGGTGGAGGAATACGAATTCGTCGGTGACGATCATTGGGCGGCGCCCGACACCACCCGATCGAGCTCGGCATTCGGTGCACCGAGATCACGTTCGGCGCCGGCCAGCAGCTCGAGCAGCGCCGGGCTCGGCAGGAAGTCGCAGATCAGGTGCGTTCGCGCATCGCGAACGTGCGCGTTCCACACGGCATGCGGCGCGGAATTGTTGAGCGCCCATACCTCGCCCGGCCGCATCCGATACGCGAGTCCATCGCAATACATCCACGCGTCGTCGCTGGTCGTCACCGGCACGTGGATGCGGACGGTCTTGCCGAAATAGGGCGCGCGGTCGATGTGCGCGGCCACCGAACCGTCCGGCGGCAACTGCGCGAGCAGGCAGCGTTGGGCCGCGGCGGGGATGAGCTGGGTGATGATTTCGCGCGCGTACGGCAGCGCGTCGAGCGCGTCGCGGTCGTCGATGGGTTGCTCACCTTCGGCGGGCGCGTGGCCGCGCAGGAAGATCGCATTGGCCTGACGGTGCACGCCGACGCGTCCGCCGGTGCCGCTCCAGGCTTCCGCGGGAAGGCTTTCGACCTCGCGGCGCAGCCGCTCCCCGTCCACCGCGAGCGGCAACCGGCTGCAGCGGCCGATGAGCTGCGGCTTGTCGATGACTGGATGTCCCGGAAGATCGAGCATGGGATGTTCGCCGACGGATCGATGCTTCGACCCGCCGGCGTCATCACAGTTCGTGACGCGTCAGTTGAGCACGCGCAGCACCACGCGGCGGTTCTGCTGGCGGCCGTCATCCGTCGTGTTGTTGCCGATCGGCTGGCGTTCGCCGTAGCCGCGCGACGTGAGCGTGTTCGTCACGCCGCCGTCCTGCAGATACTTGAGCACCGTCGCCGCGCGCCGCGTCGACAGGTCGAGATTGAGGGCGTCCGAGCCGCGGCTGTCGGTGTGACCGGCCACTTCCACCAGCAGATCTGGATAGCGTTTCAGTGTCGCGATGGCACCCTCGAGCACGGGGAGGCTCTCGGGCAGCAGCCCGGCCTTGCCGGTCTCGAACACCACGCCGGGTAGTTTGATCTCTTCCTTGAACGAGCAGCCGATCGCGTCCACGCGGTCACCCTTCGGCGTGTCGGGACACTTGTCGGCGCTGTCGACGACGCCGTCGCCGTCGCTGTCGAGTTCGCAACCCTTCTCGTCCACCTTCGCGCCGGCCGGGGTGTTCGGGCACTGGTCGCGGCTGTCACCGACGCCGTCGCCATCGCTGTCGAGCTCGCAGCCACTGGCATCGACCTTGGCGCCAGGTGCGCTGCCCGGGCACTTGTCGATGTCGTTGGTGACGCCATCGCCGTCATCGTCCTGCGGCAGCGGGCAGCCATTGCCGTCCACTGCGGTGCCGGGCGGTGTGCCGGGGCATTTGTCGGCGTCGTCGTTCACGCCGTCGCCGTCGGTATCGACCACGCGCCGCACGGGCTTGCCGCCGAATGAATACTGGATGCCGAGGCCGGCGACGTAGTCGATGGGATCGCGCAGGCCGGCATCGCCATCGAAGCTGCGGCGGGCGCCGAGATCGGCGCGCAGCTGCATGCCGCTGCCGTCCTCACGCGGCGCGCCGAGATCGATGAGCACACCGGCGCCATACGTGGCCGCCACGCTGGAGAGATCTTCGCCGGGCTTCTGGATGCCCTTGATCTGCGCCACGCCGAACGTCAGGAAGGAATTCACCCGGCCTTCGCGATAGAAAACGCGGTTCAGCGCGATGCCATAGCCTTGCAGCTCGAGCGTGGCGTTGGCGGCGCGTTCGTGCTCGGAGCCGAACAGCGAGAACTGGATGTCCCAGTCGGGATGCAGATTGCGCCCGAACGCGAGGGCCACACCGAGATCGTCGTCGGCGGCGCGCCCGTCATCGAGCCAAAGAGCGTTGACCTGCGGCGTCACGTACCAACTGCCTTCCGGAGCGCCGGCGGAGGCCGAGGTGGCGCCGAAAACGGTAATGCAGGCCGCGAGCACCAGGCTGGCGATTTTTTTCATTTGATTCTCCTTACGGATGCCGCGGGGGCCGTGGCCCCTCCCTAGCAAGTGCGCCGGATGATAGCTGACGCCCCGGTGTGTCGGTAATCGGGGAGGGGTAACCCGTCAATGGCTTACGAGTGCGGGATGCGAGACGCGCTGGCCGGCATGCAGGCCGAGGCGCTTGGCCTCGCCGCCGGCGATCTCGAGCACCGCGATCGCCGGTTTTTCGCTGCTGATCGTGTTCAGCGAGTGCGGCGTGGTGTTCGCGACGATCTTGACGACGAGGCCATGCTCGTCGATGAACACCATGTCGAGCGGGATGTAGGTGTTCTTCATCCACATGCTGAGCACGCGTGACTCGGGGTGCACGAACAACATGCCGCGCGCGGGCGGCAGCGAGCGCACGAACATGAGTCCTTGCGCCTGCCGGCGCGGACTGTCGGCCAACCAGACGTCGAACTCGTGTTTCACCTTCTTGCTTTCGACGATCGCGAGTTTCCCGGATGGGAAACTCGCGAGATCTTCGATGGCGCCCATCTGCGCGTGCGCCGGGGCGACTGCCCACAGCGCGGACAACAGTGCGCAGGACAAAGCGTGCGACAGCACCGTAACCCAGCGACGCTGGACGTTATGGGGATGGGGACGGAGTGGCGACTGGTTTGGCATGACGGTCATCGTCCTCGAATTCGACTCGGCCTGCAAAATCGAAGCTGGTGATGAACAGGCGCTCGCTGCGCGTCAGGCTGCTGGCGGGGCCCACGCAAAACCCGCGGGCGACCACGCGGTAGATGGCGCGCCCCTCGCCGAGCGCTGCGACGCGCTGCTGCGACAGCGTGTCGACGGTGCACTTGTCGTCGCCGCGCGTGGCGAATACGCGCTCCTCGCCCTCGAACATCATCGTGACGTTGGTGCGCAGCACCCTGCCCTCGGCGCCTTCGCCTACGCCCCCTATGCCGAACACGAAGCGCAGGCGGCGGCCTTCGCCACGGTCCGGACCAGCGATGCTGACGCGCACGCCGTTGCTGTTGTTCTTGCCCGGGGGTCGCGGCCCGCCGTCACACTGCATCTGCTCGTTTTTCCAGTCGAGATCGAGGGTGATCGCGCCGCGCACGCGCGCACGCAGATAGCCGTCCCCCGATGAGAGACAGCCGTCCGGTGTGGGTGTCGGACTTGTGGAAGTGCCCGCCGCGAGCGCGAGCACCGCTGCCGCAGTGGCGGCGTGACGAAACATGCCCCTACGTTAACACGGGCCCTATACTGCGAAAAAACCGAGGGACCGATGGCCAAACGCCCTGCACGCGCAACTTCTGGACGCTACGTGAGCCGCCTAACCAGTGGCACTCTTGCGGTCATCATGGCGGGCGGCCGGGGTGAACGGCTCAAGGGGCTCACGGAACATCGCTGCAAACCCGCGACGCCGTTCGGCGGCAAGTTCCGGATCATCGACTTCGTGTTGTCCAATTGCGTGAACTCGGGCATCCGCCAGATCTCGGTGCTCACGCAGTACAAGGCGCAGTCGCTCATCCAGCACATCCACCGCGGCTGGGGCTACATGCGCGGCGAGTTCGGCGAGTTCGTCGAGGTGATCCCGGCGCAGCAGAAGACGGGCAGCCATTGGTATCGCGGCACGGCCGACGCGGTCTACCAGAACATCGACGTGATGCACGCGCATCGCCCGAAGCACGTGCTCGTGCTCGCCGGCGACCACATCTACAAGATGGACTACGGTCCAATGATCGCCTACCACGTGGAAAAGGGCGCGGACATCACCGTGGGCGTGGTCGAGGTGCCTCTGGCCGACGCCGTGGAGTTCGGCGTGCTCACGGTGACCGAGTGGAATCGTGTCACGCGGTTCGTCGAGAAATCGCCCACGCCCGATCCCATACCTGGCCGACCCGACGCCGCGCTGGCCTCGATGGGCATCTATGTTTTCAATCCCGACCTGCTCGAGAAACTGCTGACCGAAGACGCCGCGAACGAGAAGTCGAAGCACGATTTCGGCAAGAACGTCGTCCCCGATGCCATCGACAAGCTGCAGGTGTTTGCCTATCCATTTCGCGACGTTAAGACTCGAGCGCAGAGCTATTGGCGCGATGTTGGAACAATCGATGCCTTTTACGAAGCCAACCTCGAGCTCGTCTGGGTGAACCCGGAACTCAACATCTACGACGAGGACTGGCCGATCTGGACCTATCAGGCTCAGACGCCGCCGGCGAAGTTCGTGCTCGACGACGACAGTCGGCGCGGCGTCGCCATCAACTCGCTGGTGTCCGGCGGCACCATCATCTCGGGCGCAACGGTGCGCGAGTCGCTGCTGTTCTCAGGCGTGCGCGTCGAAGAACGGTCGACGGTCGAGCGCTCGGTGGTGTTGCCCGATGTGCGCATCGGCGCGAACTGCCAGATCAAGAACGCCATCATCGATGCGAACTGCGAGCTGCCGCCCGGCACGCGTATCGGCCATGACCGCAACGAGGACGCAAAGCGTTTCCTCGTCACCGAAAAGGGGGTCGTTCTGGTCACCCCCGACATGCTTCAAAATGCGGGCTAGTAGTCAGCGCCTGCCTGGGTGGCACTGGGCGTGCGCGGTGCTGGCGGCGTCGCTGGTCACCGGCTGCAGCGTATTGCCCGAGTACGAAACGCCGAAGCTCTCGGTGGTCTCGATGAAGCTGCAGAGCGCGGACATCTTTTCGCAGCGCATACACATGCGCATGCGCGTGATGAATCCAAATGCCCGCGAGCTGCCGGTCAAGGGCATCACCTACCGCATCGAAGTAGCAGAAGCAGAGCTGGCGCAGGGCGTCGCGAACACCCCGTTCGTCGTGCCCGCGATGGGGGAGGCGGAGTTCGACGTGCAGGTCACCGCGAATCTCGCCGGCACACTGGGAAAGCTGCTGCTTTCCAGGCGCGGCTCGCGCGAGTCGCTCGAGTACCGGCTGACGGGCAGCGTTGCGTTATCCAGCGGCTTTTTGCGCCGCATCCCGTTTGACGAGCGCGGCAGCGTCAAATTCTAGGAGCTCGGCGAACAGTTTCAGGTACTCGTTGCATTGGGTCTCCCAGGAAAAATCCTGGGCCATCGCGTTCTGCATGATGCGGTTCCAGAGCACGGGATCGGCGTACCAATTCAACGCGGTGTCCAACGCCCAACTCATGGCGGTGGCGTCGAAATCGTTGAACACGATGCCCGTGCCTGTGCCGGAAGCGGGGTCGAAGTGCTGCACGGAATCTGCCAATCCGCCCGTGCGTCGTACGACGGGCACAGTGCCGTAACGCAGCGAATACATCTGATTCAGCCCGCAGGGCTCGTACAGCGACGGCATGAGGAACAGGTCGCTCGCCGCTTCGATCCAGTGCGCGAGGCTTTCGTCGTAGCCGGCGAAGAACCACACGCGGCCCCGGTTGCGTTCGGCGAGGCTGCTGAAAAACTTTTCGTACTTGGGATCGCCCGTGCCCACCGCGGCGATGCGCACGTCGTGGTCCTGGATGAGCTTCGGCAGCGCATCGAGCAACAGCTCGAAGCCCTTCTGCGAGGTCAGGCGGCTCACGATCCCGAACAGCGGCACGCGCCCGATGGCCGGACGCATGTTCTGCCGCAGCAAAAAATTGCGCTTGAGCTCGGCCTTGCGCGAGAGGTCGGCCGGCCCGAAGTGGATCGGCAGATAGCGGTCGCGGCGCGGATCCCATTCCTCGTAGTCGACGCCGTTGAGGATGCCGCGCACGGCGCCCCCGCGCGCCGCCAGCGCCTGCTCCAGACCCAAGCCGTATTGCGGCGTGGTGATCTCGCGCGCGTAGGTCGGGCTGACCGTGGTCACCGCGTGCGCGTGCAGGATGCCGTGCTTGAGTGCGTTGATGCGCCCGGCCTCGAGATCGTCCTGGTGCAGTAGATAGGCGTCGGCACCGAGGTCGAGGTCGGCCACGTCTTTTGCGTCGAAATCGCCCTGGTAGCCGATGTTGTGGATGGTCATGATCGATTTCGCGGCTGCGAACACCGGGTCGCCTTTGTAAATAGACCGCAGCCACAGTGGCGCGAACGCCGCGTGCCAGTCGTGGGAGTGCACGATGTGCGGGTGGAAGTTCATGCGCCGGCAGCATTCGAGCGCCGCGCGCGTCAGCACCAGGAAGCGGCGGTGCTCGTCGGCGTCGTTCGTGTAGAGCCTGTCGCGAGCGTACAGCGCGTCGGATTCCACCAGGTACACGGGCGTTTTCGAGCCGGGCAGCAGCGTCCGCCAGACGTCCACGATGTACTGCTGGCGGCCCACGGCGATGGGTAACCCCTGCAGAGTCTCGACGCGCGCGGCGTCGAGCTTGGCACGCGCGATCTGCGCGTAGAACGGCATGAACAGCCGCACGTCGTGCCCGCCGCGCGTGAGCTCGCGGGACAGCGCGCTGGCGACGTCGGCGAGACCGCCGCTCTTGGCGAAGGGGACGACTTCCGATGCGATCGAGCATATGGACAGCTTCACGGCGGGCATTCTAGCGGTCACGGGCCACTGGTAGCATTGCGAAAGGTCCCCCAATCCATGCGTCGACTACTGACAATCCTCACCTCGGCCGCGCTGCTGCTGGTGTCGTCCGGCATCGGTGTATTCACCGCCGACCTGCCGTTCTGGCGTCGCGCGTTCCAGTTGCCGCTGCCCCCCGACAAGTTCTACCTACCTTCCGCCGTCGTCGGGGTCGCCGGCACCGGCACGGCCGCGCCCGACGAAGAGCCGACGCTCGACGAGCTGCTGATCGAGGAAGCGGCGATGCGCGCGCGCAGTGCCGGCGCGCGTGCGTTGTTGGTGATGCGCGCGGGACGCATCGAGCTCGAGCGCTATTTCGCGGCCGACGACGCGGCCACGCTGCTGCCCGCGTCGCTGATCGCGCGGCCGATCGCAGCGATGGCGATCGGCATCGCGCTCGACGAGCGACGCATCGCCTCGCTCGACACGCCACTGGCGCGGCTGCTGCCCGAGTGGGACGACGAGCCGCGTGGACGCATCACCGTGCGCGCGCTGCTCGAGGAAACCAGCGGTCTGGAGACCGGTGGAGATCTCGCCAAGCTGCGCTACCGCTCACCCTGGGGCGACCTCGCGCGCCTGCCCGCGTTCGCCACGAGCAAGGGCGTGCGCATGACGCTCGGCAACGATTTCGAATCGACGGCGTTGGGGTTCCAGCTCGAGCACGAGCCCGGCGGCTTCTACAACGCATCGCCCGCCAATACGCAGCTCGCCGCCGTGATCATCGAGCGCGTTGCGCACATGTCGTACGAGACGTTCATCGAAGAGCGCGTGTGGCGGCCGAGCGGCGCGGGCCGCGCGGAGCTGCAGCTCGATCGCCGCTCCGGAATGCCGGCCGCGCATTGCTGTTGGCGCGTGACGGCGCGCGACGTCCTGCGCATCGCCAGCCTCATCGCCACCGATGGCGTCATCGACGGCCGGCGCGTGCTGCCGGTCGGCTGGGTCGCGCAGATGTCGCGGCCTTCGCGCGTGCATGCGGATACCGGCATGCAGCTCACGCGGCAGCGCATCGAGGATGTCGACGTGCTCAGCGTTTCGGATGACGACGGCAGCCGCCTGTGGGTGATCCCCGCGCGCCAGCTCACCATCGTCAATATCGCCGGTCCTGGCGGCGACAGCGTGCAGGATGTTCCCGAGCTCGTATTGCGCGCGCTCGCCAGCCGTTGAAACGCGCCCGCAAGGATCGGGTCGCCGCGCCGCGCGCTCATGTGCGCAGAATGTGTGCCATGGACATGCCAGTGAAGAGGCTCACGGACAGCTTCGTCGATAGCCGGGAATTCGCGCGCATGGGCCGCGCGATCGAGTTCATCGAGCGCAACTACCACCGGCAGCCGAAGCTCGCCGAGATTGCGCGGTATGTCGGACTGTCCGAGTTCCATTTCAACCGGCTGTTCCGCCGCTGGACTGGCCTCACGCCCAAGCAATATCTGGCGGAGGTCACGAGTCGCGCGGTAGGCAATGCGCTGCGCGACGAGCCCTCGGTGCTCGATGCCGCGCATTCCGTAGGACTTTCTGGAGGCGGGCGGTTGCACGATCTGACGGTCACGTTGGAGGCGATGTCGCCCGGCGAGATCCGCGCGGGCGGCGAGGGCGTGATCATCCGTCACGGCATTGCGGCCACCCCGTTCGGCACCGCGTTCTTCGCCGAGACCGCGCGTGGCTTATGTCGCCTGTCGTTCGTCGACGAGCGCAGTGGGCGCGGCCATATCGCGGAGCTCGAAGCGCAATGGCCGCGCGCGCGCCTGGTGCGCGACGACGCGCGCGCCGCGGAACTGGCGGCAATCGTTTTCAGCGGCGGATCGCACGGTCACAAATCAGTAACTTTTCCGCTCGCGGTGACTGGTACGAATTTCCAGATACAGGTCTGGCGCGCGCTGCTCGAACTAGAACCCGGCGAGTCGGTCTCATACAGCGCGTTGGCCAGGCGGCTCGGGCGTCCGGAAGGCGCGCGCGCCGTGGGTAATGCGGTGGGCGCGAATCCGATTGCCTGGATCATCCCGTGTCATCGCGTGCTGCGCGCGGGTGGCAAGCTCGGCGGATACCGCTGGGGCGTCACACGTAAACAGATGATTCACCGCTGGGAGGAGCGACGCGGGGGCACCATAACAGGCTGATTCCCCTCGTGTGTCGTGCTGTTGGCGGTGCCATACTCACGTCCGCCAACCGAAGCTCTCACACGATGTCCGAAAGGCGCAATCTCGTAACCCCGATCAGTGTCGTCATCGCCGTCGTCTGCGCGGCCTGGGCTATCTACGCGACACAACACCGCCCATCAGCGGGTGCGCCACCTTCCGGGGCCGCAGGCGCGCGCGGCAGCGGTCCGCCGGCGGTGACGCTGGCGCCGGTGCGCAACGAGCGCGTATCGCAAAAGCTCGAGGCGCTCGGTAATGCGCGCGCCAATGAATCCGTCGACGTGAGCTCGAAGACCTCGAACATCGTGATGGCCGTGAAATTCCGCGATGGCGAACGCGTGCGGCGCGGGCAGATCCTCGTGCAGCTCGACGATGCCCAGACGCGCGCGGACGTGGCCGCGACTCAGGCCACGCTCGCCGAGAGCGAGAGCCAGTTCAATCGCAGCCGCGAGTTGCTGCAGACGCAGGCGTTGTCCAAATCCAGTCACGAGCAGCTCGAGGCAACGCTCAAGGCGAACCGCGCGCGCCTGCAGGCCGCCCAGGCACGTCTCGAGGACACCGTGATCCGCGCGCCGTTCGCTGGACGCGTGGGACTGCGGCGCGTGAGCGTCGGCACGCTGATCAGTCCCGGAGCCGTCATCACCACGCTCGACGACACCAGCGTCATCAAGCTCGACTTTTCAGTGCCCGAAAATTTCCTGGCCACGCTGCGCGAGGGGCTGTCGGTGCGCGCGACTGCTCCCGCGTTTCCGGGCCGTGCATTCGCGGGCGAGGTCGCGAGCATCGATTCGCGCGTCGACATGAACACGCGCTCGGTGACCGTGCGTGCGCTGCTCGCGAACGATGACGGTGCGCTCAAGCCCGGCATGTTCCTCAACGTCTCGCTCGCGAACGACGAGCGCGATTCGCTCGTGATCCCCGAAGAGGCGCTCACGCCCGAGGCGGAGCGCCAGTACGTATTCGTAGTTGCGGACGGCAAGGCGCAGCGCCGTGAAGTGCGCATCGGCGTCCGCCGCCCGGGCAGCGTCGAAGTGCTCGCGGGCCTCGAAGCCGGCGAGCGCGTGATCGTCGAAGGAACCCAGAAAGTTCGCGATGGCATGGTCGTACGCGCATCGGACCGCATGGTCGATACGGTGCCGCCCGTGGAGAGTGCTTCGCACGAGGCCAGCGCAACTCCGGCGCGCCTGCGGCAATGATCAGACTCCATTCATGAAGATCTCGGATCTGTCGGTGCGCCGACCTGTCTTCGCGACGGTGCTATCGCTGCTGCTGTTCATGCTCGGCATCGGCGCAGTGACGCGTCTGAGTCTGCGCGAATTCCCGGATGTCGATCGTCCCGTCGTGAGCATCGAAACGCGTTATCGCGGCGCGTCCTCCGACGTGGTCGAGTCGCGCATCACGCAGATCATGGAGAACGAGATCTCGGGCATCGAGGGGGTCGAGCGCCTGAACTCGTCCAGCCGGGACGAGCGCTCGCAGATCAACGTCGAGTTCACGCTCGATCGCGACCTGGACAGCGCTGCGAACGACGTTCGCGAGCGGCTGTCCCGCGTGTCCCAGCGACTGCCTCTCGAAGCCGATCCGCCGCAGATCACGAAAGTGGACAGCGGCGAAGAACCCATCATCTTCCTGAACGTCTCGAGTACGCAACGAAACATGCTCGAGATCACCGACTTCATGGAGCGGTATCTCGTCGACCAGTTCGCCACGCTCGAGGGCGTTGCCTCGGTTCGCATGAACGGCGCGCGGCGCTATGCGATGCGCGTCTGGCTGTCGCGCGAGAATCTGGCTTCGCGGCAGCTCACGGTCGCGGACATCGAGAATGCGTTGCTGCGCGAGAACGTGGAGCTGCCCGCGGGCCGGCTCGAGTCCCGCGAGCGCGAGTTCGCGCTGCGCACCGACACCAACCTGCGCACGGAAGAAGACTTTCGCAGTCTGGTCGTCGGCCGCGGTCCGGACGGCTATCTGGTGCGCCTGGGCGAAGTGGCGGAGGTGCGACTCGCCTCCGACGACGACCGCAGCCTTTCGCGCTCCAACGGCGAGATCGGGCTTTCGATGGCGATCGTTCCGCAGTCGAAGGCGAACGTGCTGGCCACGTCCGGCGCCGTGAAGAAGCGTCTCGCCGAGATCCAGTCGACGCTGCCCAAGGACATGAACGTCGAGGTCAACATCGACAACGGCGTGTTCATCGCGTCCTCGCTCAAGAACGTGGGATTCGCGCTGACCGAGACGCTGGTGCTCGTGCTCGTCGTGATCTTCCTGTTCCTCGGCACGCTACGCGCCACGCTGATACCGGCCGTGACGATCCCCGTGTCGATCGTTGCCGCGGCCATCGTCATGATGTCGCTCGACTATTCGATCAACACGCTCACACTGCTCGGCGCCGTGCTCGCCATCGGCCTCGTGGTCGATGACGCCATCGTAGTACTCGAGAACATCGTGCGGCGCATCGAGTCGGGGGAGCCGCCCGTGCTCGCATCCATCAACGGCGCGCACGAGATCGGATTCGCCGTCATCGCGACCACGCTGGTGCTCATGGCGGTGTTCGTACCCGTGTCGTTCATGACCGGCGACACGGGAAGGCTGTTCGGCGAGTTCGGCGTCACCGTCGCCGCGGCCGTGGGTTTTTCCGCCTTCGTCGCACTTTCCCTCACGCCGATGATGGCCTCGAAATTGTTCGCCAAAGGCATGCCGAAATCGCGCATGGCGGTGCGCATCGACCGCGTCTTCCACGATCTCGACGAACGCTATGCCGCCGGTCTGCGGCGTGCGATGGAGGGGCGAAAGCCGCTGTGGATCGTCGGCGGCGCGCTCGGACTGTTCGGCGTGCTGGTGGCGGTGTTCATCGCGGGCTTCCCCTTCTCGAGTCTGCGGATTCCCAGTGAGCTCGCTCCGCTGGAGGACCGCGGTATGGTCCAGATCTTCGTGACCGCTCCGGAAGGTTCGAGCATCACCTACCTCGATCGGCAATTGCGCGAGGTGGAGCAAGTGGCGATGCAGGAGGTCGAAAACGGCAACGCACGCCGCGTGCTCACTCGCTCCGGCGGTTTCGGTCGCAGCGCAGAGGTGAACATCGGGCGCGTGATGATGCCGCTGACGCTGTGGAACGAGCGTGTGGACAGCGCCAGCGAGATCGCCAACCGCGTGCGACAGAGCACGCAGGGCATTTCCGGCGCGCGCGTCAACGCGAATGCGGCGTCCAGCCCGATCTCGCGCAATAGCACGCGGCCCCTGGCCGTCGCGATGGGCGGCGGAGAATACGAAGAGATCGTCAAGTGGCGCGACCAGGTCATGCAGCGGGTCGCCACCGAGAATCCGCGCATCCTCAATCTCGAATCCGACTACCTCGAGCGTCAGCCGCGCGTGATCGTGCAGATCGACCGCAACAAGGCGGCCGATCTCGGCGTATCTCTGCAGTCCGTGGGCCGCACGCTCGAGACCATGCTGGGCTCGCGCATCGTCACCACGTTCGAGCGCGCCGGCGAGGAATACGACGTCGTCCTGCAGGCGAACAAGGAACAGCGCGCCAGCGTCGGCGATCTCGACAATCTATACGTGCGCTCCGACAAGGACGCAGACCTCCTGCCGCTGTCGGCCCTCGTGAAGATAGATGAGCGCGCCGGCCCTACCGAGCTGCGCCGCACGGATCGCATGCGCGCCATCGAGCTGGCCGGGTCGCTCGCGCCGGGGTACGCGCTCGGCGAGGCGGTGGCATACCTGGAGAAGGTGATTCGCGAGGAAGCGCCGAACGCGAAGATCATCTACAACGGCGAGACGTATCAGCTCAAGAAATCCGGCGACGCGTTGTGGATCACGTTCGGGTTCGCGCTGCTGATCGTCTACCTGGTGTTGGCGGCGCAGTTCGAGAGCTTCATCCATCCGATCGTGATTCTCGTGACCGTGCCGCTGGCGCTGAGCGGAGCGCTGCTCGGAATCTTCCTGTTCAACTCCACCATCAACATCTTCAGCCAGATCGGCTGCATCATGCTGATCGGCATCGCCTGCAAGAACGGCATCCTCATCGTCGAGTTCGCGAATCAGCTGCGCGATCGCGGCGTGGCATTTGTCGACGCGGTCATTCAATCGTCATCCGTGCGGTTGCGGCCGGTGCTCATGACCAGTCTGTGCACGGCCTTCGGCGCAGTGCCGCTCATGCTGGCGAATGGTGCTGGCGCCGAGAGCCGCGAGTCGATCGGCGCGACGGTGTTCTTCGGCACCATCGTCTCGCTGGTGATGACGCTGTACGTGGTGCCCGCCCTGTACCTGCTGATCGCGCGGAACACGCGCTCGCCGGAGTACATGTCCCGACTCATCGAGGGGCTGCGCGGCAAGCGGGGCGAACGTGGTGCCCCCGCAACGGCGAGCAGTCACTCGCATGAAGCGCCCTGACGCGCGTTCCGGCAGTCGCGACGCTGTGTCGAAGGCGTAAACGCGACATTCGAATTTGACATAGCACGCAATTCGGCCTGCGCTGCTGTCAACCTCGAAGCGGCCTATTAAATGATTGATTTTGCTTGGAATTGACCCTCTCCAGACGGGTCGGAAGCGGGGTCGCTGGTAAGCTGTCCGCCATCCCGTCGCCCTCCCGATCCTCATGGCCCAGCCCCCGTACAAGCAGCTCGAGCAGGAATGGAAACGCCTGCATGCCTTCCGTGGCGCCATGGCCATTCTTCGCTGGGATGCCGCTGTGATGATGCCGCGTGGCAGCGCCGACGTCCGCGGCGAGCAACTCGCCGCGCTCGAAACCGAATACCACGCTCTGGTCACCGCACCGAAGATCACCCGTCTGCTCGATCGCGCACAAGCCAATCTTGGCGGGCTCGAGGATTGGGAAGTCGCGAACTTGCGTGAGATGCGTCGCCAGCGCGATTTCGCCATAGCGACGCCGGTCGCATTGGTGTCCCGTCTGGCAAAGGCGGCATCGAAGGCCGAAGCGAAGTGGCTGCAGGCACGCCAGAGCGGAAAGTTCGAGGATTTCGCGCCGCACCTCGAAGAGGTCGTACATCTCGTGCGCGACAAGGCGCAACTGCTAGGCCAGGCGCGCAATCTCGCGCCCTACGACGCGTTGGTCGACGAATTCAGCCCTGGCCTCACGTCCGCCGAAATCGACGCGATGTTCAAGGCGCTGGCCCGCCGGCTGCCGGGGCTCATCCGCGAAGTGCTCGCGCGTCAGGAGCAGCACCCGATCCTGCCGATCGTCGGAAAATTCACCTCCGGCAAACAGCGCGCGCTGGCCGTGGAAATCATGAAGGCGATCGGCTTCCCCTTCGATCGCGGCCGTCTCGACGAGAGCGAGCATCCGTTCACCGAAGGCGTGCCCGGCGACGTGCGCGTCACGACGCGCTTCGACACAGCCGATCCGTTCTCGGGCCTGCTCGGCGCGTTGCACGAGACCGGCCACGCGATGTACGACGTCGGGCTGCCGACCGAATTTGCCGATCAGCCCGTCGGGCGAGATCGCGGCATGGCGCTCGAAGAGAGCCAATCGCTGCTCATGGAGATGGTTGTGTGCCGCAGTCGGCCGTTCGTGACGTATCTCAAGCCGCTGCTCGAAAAACACTTCGGCGTGAGCGGCCCGGAGTGGTCCGAGGAAAACCTGTACGCGCACCTCACGCGCGTACGGCGCGGGCCGATCCGTGTCGATGCGGACGAGCTCACCTACACGCTGCACATCCAGCTTCGCTACGAACTCGAGAAGCAACTGCTGGCCGGTGAGCTGGCGGTGCGCAACCTGCGAGACGCCTGGAACGCGAACATGGAGCAGCGCCTGGGCGTCAAGCCGCAGACCGATCTCGAGGGCGTGCTTCAGGACGTGCACTGGGCTGTGGGATCGTTCGGCTATTTCCCGTCGTACGCACTGGGCGCTGTGATGGCGGCGCAGTTCTATGACGCGATGAGCGGCGCGGTGCCCGAGCTCGAGCAGCAGATCGCGCGCGGCGATTTTTCGGGCCTCATGGGCTGGCTGCGCGAGAACGTACACGGCCAGGGCGCGCTCATGAGCGCGCAGGACCTGCTCAAGAGTTCCACCGGCAAGCCGCTGTCCGCGGCCTCCGCGTTGCGTTATCTCGAAGCGAAATATCTCGAGCCCGAGTCCGTCGTTGGCAGCGCCGCCGCATGAGCCGGGCTGGTCGGCACGAGTGAACACCTGGCGCGGCTGGCTGCTCGCCGCCGTCACCATCGCATTCCTGGCCGCAGCGCTGCTCGTGCCCGCGATGCCGCAGCCGCTGTCGTATCACGCCTTCGCGGATTGCCGCGCGTTCTTCGGCATTCCGAATTTTCTCAACGTGTTGTCGAACCTGCCGTTCCTGATCGGCGGTTCGATGGGCATCATGCAGATCTGGAACGGCCGCGCGGCGTTCACCGACGAGCGCGAGCAGCTGTCGTATCTGGTGTTCTTCCTGGGCGCGCTGCTCACGTGTTTCGGCTCGGCTTATTACCACGCGGCCCCCGACAACGCCCGCCTGGTGTGGGATCGCCTGCCGATGACGCTGGGCTTCGCGGGGCTGGTATCGGCGGCCGTGGCCGAGCGCGCCTCCTTGCGCCTCGGGCTGCGCTCGTTGTGGCCGCTGCTCGTGCTGGGCGTCGTCACCGTCGTCTACTGGTACGCCACCGAGCGCCTGGGACGCGGCAACCTCATCCCCTATGCGGCGTACCAGACCTGGTCGATCGTGGTGATCGTGCTCTTGTTCACGTGGCCGGCGCGCCGTTACAGCCATGGCGGCTTGCTCATTTGGGCGGCGGGGTACTACGGCGTCGCGAAGATCTTCGAGACGTTCGACCTGCAGGTTTATCGGCTGCTCGGCGGTGCCGCCAGCGGCCATACGATTAAACATCTCCTGGCTGCCGGCGCGGTGTTCGCGATCGTCCGGCAGCTGAAGCTGCGGCGCCCGCTGTAAGATTCCGGGCTCATGAACGCGACGCCCGAAACCGCGCTGCCCGAGGCGGCCCCAATGCATGGGGAGTGGCCTTCACAGACCGCCAAGAAACTCGGCGCGCATCTGCGCGGGCTGGTCGGCAAGGCCATTGAAGACTACAAGATGATCGAAGCGGGCGACCGCGTCATGGTGTGCATGTCGGGCGGCAAGGATTCGTACACGCTGCTCGATGTGCTGCTGTCGCTGAAACGCTCGGCGCCCGTGGACTTCGAGTTGATCGCGGTCAACCTCGACCAGAAGCAGCCGGACTTCCCCGTGGAGGTTCTGCCTAACTACTTGCGCGAGCTCGGCGTTCCGTTCCACGTCATCGAGCAGGACACCTACAGCGTGGTCAAGCGCGTCATCCCGGAAGGCAAGACGATGTGCGGCCTGTGCTCGCGCCTGCGACGTGGCGCGTTGTATCGCTACGCGGGCGAGAACGGCATCACCAAGATCGCGCTCGGGCACCATCGGGACGACATCGTCGAGACGCTGTTCCTCAACCTGTTCTTCGGCGGCCGCCTCAAGGCGATGGCGCCGAAGCTCAAGTCAGAGGATGCCAGGCACATCGTCATCCGTCCGCTCGCCTATGTGGCGGAGTCGCAGATCGAGCGATATTCCCGGGCCCGCGCGTTTCCGATCATTCCCTGCAAGTTGTGCGGTTCGCAGGACAATGCGCAGCGCAAGGAAGTGAAGCGCATGCTGGCCGAGTGGGAAAAGCAGTACCCCGGCCGTACCGAGTCCATCTTCTCGGCGCTGCGCAACGTGGAAACCGCGCACCTCGCCGATCCGCGGGTGTTCGATTTCTTGGGATTGAATGCCGAACATCATCAAACCGCTGGCTGAGGCCTATTGGGTGATTCCGGACCGGCTGCTGGCCGGCCGCTACCCGGGCGGCAAGAACATGCAGGAGCTCGAGCGCCGTCTCGGCGCGCTGCTCGACGCGGGCTTCGATGCGTTCCTGGATCTGACCGAGCCGAACGAGCTGCCGCCCTACGAGTCCTATCTACCGCAGCACGTCGAGCATTTCCGCCGGCCGATCACCGATCACGGTGTGCCGCGCGATGCGGCCCAGATGCACGACATCCTCGCCACGCTCGGCGACGCGCTGCGCCGCGGCCGCATGGTTTACGTGCACTGCCGCGCCGGCATCGGGCGCACCGGCACCGTGGTGGCGTGTCATCTCATAGACCGCGGCATGCGCGGCGGCGAGGCGTTGCTCGAGCTCAACGAGCTGTGGAAGGGCAACGACCGCTCGGACACGTGGCCGGAAGTCCCCGAGACCGAGTCGCAACGGCAGTTCATCCTGGGGTTCGTGCCGGCGGGCCAGGACCCGATGGGCGCGCCCGAGGTGATCGACGCCGCGCGCGCCCTGCGCGAGCGCTTCCAGGGCGCATTGTCAGGGCTCGCGGTGGGCGACGCGCTCGCGGTGCACACGCAGTTCCGCAAGCCCGGCACGTTTCCCCCGGTCGGCGATCTGCTCGGTGGAGGGCCTTTCGACCTGCCGCGCGGCGCGTGGACCGACGACACGGCGATGGCGCTGCTGCTCGCGGAAAGTCTCGCCGAGCGCGAGGGGTTCGACGCGCACGACCAGGTGCAACGCTTCGCGCGCTGGCAGCGCGAGGGCTACGGCAGCGCCACCGGGCAGTGCGTCGGCATTTCCGCGAATGTCGCGCGCTCGCTCGCCACGGCGCAGTACAAGCAGCAGCCGTTCTCGGGTTCCCACGATCCCGGGCAGCTCGACAAGGACCCGTTGTCGCGGGTCGCGCCCGTGGTCATGTTCTTCTTCGCCGACGTCGCGACCGCCATGACCCGGGCGGCGGAGGCCGCGCGCCTGACCGCGCAGGCGCCGATGGTGCTCGATTGCGTACGGTTGCTGGCGGCGATGATCCATCAAGCGCTGTCGGGCCGGGACAAGGCCGCGGTGTTGCGTCCGCCGCGCGAGCTGTGGATCACGCCGTCGACGCGGCCCGAGGTGTTGGCCGTGTACGAGGGATCGTATACGCGGCGCTCGCCGCCCGACATCAACGGCGGCGGGCACGTCGTGCAGGCGCTCGAGGCCGCGCTGTGGGCATTTCACCGCTCCGCCAACTTTCGGGACGGCGCCTTGGCGGCCGCCAACCTCGGCCGGGATTCGGATGTGGTGGCCGCGACCTATGGCCAACTCGCCGGCGCACACTATGGCGTGAGCGCGATTCCCGGAATCTGGCGTAACAGCCTGATGAAGCAAGAGGTAGTTCTCGAGACCGCCGACCGACTCCTGACGCACGCCCTGGTGACGCTCGGAAGTTGAATCCGCATCTCCCGTCCGGCGTGCGAGTCGAATAAAGTGCGGGCCATGTCGTCCACGCGTCCTTCCCGCGTCCGGCGGGCCACGCGCTCCTGGACGCGGATGTCCGATGAGCAATTGCTCGGCGTGCGGTTCTGCGATCTGCAACTCAAGATCGAGCGCACGCCACTGGCCGCACGCGTCCGCCGGCTCTATCGCGAGCTCGGCAAGCGCGACATCCGTTTTCGTCCGCACGTGTGGTTGTCGGAGGAGTGGTTCTCTCCCGACGGTGTCCCCGGCATCGCCGTGCCGTTCTATCTCGCGCATCCGCGTCTCGAGCGTCTCGAGCGCCACATGATGCGCGACGTCGAGGGTGGCAGCGCCGAGAGCGCGATGCGCATCCTGCGTCACGAGGCGGGGCACGCCATCGACACGGCGTACCGGCTGCGGCGTCGCAAGCGTTGGCGCGAGGTGTTCGGGCCTGCGTCGCTGCCATATCCGGACTCCTATCGCGCGCGCCCCGGCAGCCGCCGCTACGTGCAGCACCTCGGCGAGTGGTACGCGCAGGCGCATCCCTGCGAGGACTTCGCCGAGACCTTCGCCGTGTGGCTCAAGCCAAATTCCTCGTGGCGTCGCACCTATGCGCAGTGGCCCGCGTTCCACAAGCTCGAATTCGTCGACGAACTACTCCAAGCCGTGCGCGACCGGCGCGCGTCGGTACGCAATCGCGAAGTGATCGAGCCGCTGCGCGAAAACACGCGCACGCTCGCGCAGCACTATCGCGCCAAGCTGCGCCGCTACAGCATGTATCGGCGCACGGTCACGGATCACGTGCTCGAACGCGTGTTCGCGGCTGAGCGGCCCAACGTGCGCGCGCGGCGCGCGGCCAGCTTCCTGCGCACCCATGCACTGGCGCTGGTGAACGCGACGATGCGCGAGACATCCGCCGAGCGCTACAGCGTCGAGCAGATCCTGCGTCTGGCGGTGGCGCGCTCCGAGAAATTGCAACTATGGATGCGCGGCGACCAGCGCGGAGCCCTCAGGCACGCGCGCTGGATGCTGGTCTATCTCACGCGCCTGTACGCGCAGGGTGAAAGTCCTAGACTCGCCTTATGAAGCGATTGCGCGCGCTGATCGTGATGCACTCCACGCTGGTCCCGCCCGACACCCTTGACGGACACAGCCTCAAGGAAATCGAGGAATGGCGCACCGAGTACGACGTCGTCTCGACGCTGAAGAAATCGGGGCACGAAGTGCGCTGCCTCGGCATCTCCGACAGCGTCGAAGAACTGCGCAGCGTCATCACCGAGTGGAAGCCCGAGATCGTCTTCAATCTACTCGAGGAATTCGACGGCATCGTGACGTACGACCAGCACGTGGTCGCGTTCCTCGAGCTGCTGCGCCAGCCGTACACGGGCTGCAATCCGCGCGGACTGCTGCTGTCGCGTGACAAACCGCTCTGCAAACAACTGCTGTCGTTCCACCGCATCCCATCGCCGCAATTTGCCGTTTTTCGGCGCGGGCTGAAACTGCGGCTGCCGCGCAAGATCAAGTATCCGCTGTTCGTGAAGTCGACCACCGAGGACGCCTCGCTCGGCATCTCGCAGGCGTCGATCGTCACCGACAAGGCGCATCTCAAGGAGCGCATCGAATTCGTGCACGAACAGGTGCAGACCGACGCGCTCGTCGAGGAATACATCGAGGGCCGCGAGCTCTACGTCGGCGTGATGGGCAACGACCGCCTCACGCGGCTGCCGATCTGGGAGATGGTGTTCGGCTCCGTCGCGGAGTCCGGCGCGGGCATCGCGACACGCCGCGTGAAGTGGGACAAGAAGTACCAGAAGAAACACGGCATCAACACGTACGAAGCGAAGGATCTGTCGCCTGCCGTCGTGGCGCGTCTCGACAAATTGTCGCGGCGCATCTTTCGATGCCTCGGCCTCTCCGGTTGCGCGCGCATCGACTATCGCGTGACCGCGGACGGCCAGATCTACGTCATCGAAGCGAATCCGAATCCGAACCTCGCGGCCGACGAAGACTTCGCGCAGTCGGCGCTGGCCGCCGGCGTTGGATATCCGGAGCTGCTGGAAAAACTGCTCACGCTCGGTGCCGGATATCAGGCAGAGTGGCGCGCGTATTACGGCTGAGAGGAATAGTTCGCCTCATGAAATCCATGCTCACATGAAAATCGCGAAACTGGTCGGTGCGGGCTGCGCATGCGCCGCGCTGCTGTTCGTCGCCGGTTGCAAGAACGCGCAGATCAAGGGCAAGGAAGCCGTGCAGCGATTTCAGGAAGCCACCGCGGGCGAATGGCGCAACGATCGCGGCGCGATCCTCATCATCCTCCCGGTGCGCTCGCGCATGGTGTCCGACGAGGCTAGCTACGTGGAGTTGACCGATACCAACGGCACGGTCGGCTGGCTGGTCGCGCTCGATTGGGCCCCCAAGAAAAAGGTGGTCCTGCAGCGCGCGCTCACGTTCGCGCAGGAAGGGCAGTGGCGCAATCTGCGGCAGACGCCGGAGCTGTTCACGGCGCTGCTGCCCAAGGACGTCAAGCCCGCGGGCACCTGCGACATCAAGTCGTCTGCGGACAGCAATTCGGTGAGCTACTCCTGCGGCGGCTCTGCGCCGGAGATTTTCAAGAGGAAATGACAGCGTGAGCCTGCACGCCCGATGGGCCAGCGCCGGGTGGAGGTCCTCGACGATGGGGATTGCGCGATGGACCGTGTTGGTGACGCTCGCATTGGCCCTCAGCGCGTGCGCGTCGAATGTCCCCGTGATCAATTCCAAATCGAAGCCGGACGCAGGCCACGGAGTCGTGTTTGGCCGAATGCTCGCGTCGGTCGACGGTGTCCAGATAACGAAAGATTCGACGCCGGCATGGGGCCTGACCCCGCATGTGGCGGTGCTCATCAATCCATTCGATGGCGTGGATAAACTGCCCGGCATCTGGGTGCAGGGCAAATGGGCGGTGGACGCGAATCTGCTCGAGGGCGGATATTTTTCGACCATCCTTCCAGTCGGGCGCTACTACCTGGTCGAATTTCAGTTCTGGGACCTGACTGCGACCCTGCAGATGGCCGGCGTGCGCACCTACGTTTCAGGTGGAAAGAGTTGGAGCATCACCAAGCCACATTTGCTGTTTTTCGAAGTGCTGCCAAATCGTTCCACCTATCTGGGAACGTTGATGCACGTCATCCGATTGCGCGGCAATCGATTCGAATGGGGCACCAGGCTTCTCGACGAAACCGACGACGCGGTCCGCTGGTTCAACACGCAACATCCCACGCTCACGAATACCGGTGTTGCGTTATTCGAGACGCAGGAATTGCCCGCCGCAGGGCTTGTGCCGCGCGAATAGTCAATTCGAGCCCGCAACGCACCCTGCCATGAGCAGCAGGCGCATGCTCATTGCTGCGTGTGCGCGTCGAGCCACGTGAGCACCTGGCCGTACCAGTAGTTGCTGTTCGAGGGCTTGAGCACCCAGTGGTTCTCGTCGGGGAACACGACGAACCGGCTCTCCACCCCGCGGCGCTGCAGCGCGGTGAACGTCGCGAGGCCCTGCGTGTACGGCACGCGGAAATCGAGCTCGCCGTGCGTGACGAGCATCGGCGTCTTCCATTTCGAGACGTAGTTAGCCGGATTGAAGCGCTCGTGGATTTCCGGCGTGGCGTAGTAGGGGCCGCCGTTCTCCCACTCGGTGAACCACAGCTCTTCGGTGGTGTAGTACATCGAGCGCGTGTCGAAGATGCCGGCATGATTGACGATGCAGCGGAATCCGTCCGGCCAGTTGCCGGCGATCCAGTTCTGCATGTAGCCGCCGTAGGATGCGCCGAGTGAGCAGGCGCGCGAGCCGTCGAGCCAGGGGTATTTCACCAATGCCGCGGCGAGGCCTTTCTGCAGATCCTCAAACGGTCGGTCGCCCCAGTGCTCGCTGATGGAGTCGGTGAACGCCTGGCCGTAGCCGGGCGAGCCATGAAAGTCGATGAACACGACGCCGTAGCCGCGGCCTGCGAATGCCTGCGCATTCCAGCGCCAGCTCCATTGATTTGCAAAGCTCACCTGGGGTCCGCCATGCACGATGAATGCAATGGGAAACTTGCGATCCGGCGCGAACGCGACCGGTTTGACCACGTAGCCATATACCGTCTCGTCGTTCCAGCCCTTGAAGGCGAACTGCTCGAATTCGCCGAGCGCGCGCCCGCCGAGCAGCAGCTCGTTGACGTTGGTCAGACGACGGCGCTCGCCCGATCGCGTCAGTAGATAGAGATCGGGCGGATTCGCGAGGTCGTGCCACGTCACTACGGCGCCGTCGCCGGCCGGCGCGTAGTCGGCCACGTAGCCGGCAGCGGAGAGTTTGGTGGCGCGGCCGTTCGCCACGTCGATCGCAAACAGCGGATGCTGGCCCGCGTCGTCGGTGGTCGCGAGCAGCGTGCGGCCATCGCGCGCCACGCTGAGATGCGACACGGACCGATCCCAGCTCGGCGCCACGTCGCGCACTACGCCCGCGCGGGCGATCTTGATCGCAAATCTGTCCGCCTCGAAGCCTGGCCGTTTCATCGCGAGCCATGCGAGCTCGCCGCTGCGCAGGAACACCGGCGACGTGTCCCACGCGGGATTGTCCGCGGTGAGGTTCTTCGGCTTCGCGCTGCCGTCGACGGGCACCTCGTACAGATCGAAGTTGGTCGACCAGGGCTCTTCGCGCCCGGCGACCCGCGCGCTGAACACGACGCGCCTGCTGTCGGGGCTGAACGCGAATTCGTCGGCGCCGCCGAACGGCTTGCTCGGCACGTCGGCATCGAGCGAACCCGAGATGTTGACGGGCGTGCCAGCGCGTCCGTCCAGGTTGAGTGGCGCGACGAACAGATTCGAGCGGGTCTGGCCGGCCCACGTGTCCCAGTGGCGGACGAAGAGGCGGTCGTATTGCCGCCCGGTCGCGCGCACTTTCGACTGCACTTCGATGCCGTCCTGCGTGCACTTGAGATCCTTGCAACCCGGCACCACCGCCATCGACACGGCGAGCTGCTTGCCGTCATCCGACAGCGCGAACGATCCGGCCTCGACTGGATAGTCGGTGATCTGCACCGCCTCGCCGCCGGCGAGCGGCAGCCGCCAGATCTGCGAGGTGCCGGCGCGCGCCGACAGGAAGTAGATGTTCGAACCATCAGCCGACCAGCGCGGATGCGTGTCGTTGGCCGAGTGCTGGGTCAGCCGCCGCGGCGTGCCGCCATTGAGCGCGACGAGCCAAAGATCGGTGCGGCCGCGGTTCGCCTCGATATCGGCATCACGCTGCACGTACACCACGTGCCGGCCGTCGGGAGAGACCTGCGGATCGCTGACGCGCGCCAGGCGATTGAGATCCGTCGGCAGGAACGCAGGCGAGCCGCCGCCCTGCGCGAGTAACGCCGTGCAAAATCCGAAGCCGCATCCGATCGCCGCGATCCGCCACCATGACTTCATGAGCATCTCCAACTGTTCACTGACGTTGCGAGTCGACGCGTCCGATCTCGGACGCTGCGATGATCCAGCTTTCCGCCGCTGCTGCGGCCAGCCAGTCGCGCATGTGCGCGTCCGCGAGCACGGTAGCCACGTAGTCCGCCGAACCTTCGTGCAGATGGGCGCCGTACGTGCGCAGCCGCAGGACGATGGGCGCGTACATCGCGTCGGCAATGCTGTATTCGCCGAACAACCATGGGCCCGCCGCGCCGAAGCGCGTCCGGCAATCGCTCCACAGGCTTTCGATGCGCGCGATCTCCCCGGAGCGTTCGGGATTCGGCGCCGTGCGCCGTCCGGCAGCGCGCGCGTTCATCGGCCATTGCGAGCGCAGGATGGAGAAGCCGGCGTGCATTTCGGCGCACACCGAGCGGGCCACCGCGCGCGCGTCGCGCCGCGCCGGCCAGCCGCGGGCGGACAGATCGGCGATGTATTCGCAGATGGCGAGCGAATCCCACACCGTCAGATCGCCATGACGGAGTACCGGCACTCGCCTGGTCGGACTGATCGCAGCGATGTCGCGCGCGAACTCGGGCGTGTCGAGCGGAATGAGGCGCTCTGCGAATTCGATGTCGACGTGTTTCATGAAGATCCACGGCCGAAGCGACCAGGATGAATAGTTCTTGTTCCCCATGATCAGCAGCAGTTCGTCCACAAGGTCCTCCCGGTACCATGTACGCCATGAATGCCGGCGCCGTTCGCGCGATTTGTTTCGACCTCGACAACACGCTGTGGGAAATCGATCCGGTTCTCGAGCGCGCGGAGCGCATTCTCGCCGATTGGTTGCGCTGCCGATACCCGCGCATTCCCGAGCGGTTTTCGGCCGCCGACATGTTGAATGCGCGCGCGGCGCTGCTCGCGGAACAGCCGCACCAGGCGCACGATTTCACGTACCTGCGGCGTGAGACGCTGGCGCGGCTGGCCGCTGCCGCGGGCTATGAGCGCGCGCTCGCGGATGCGATGGCACACGAGGCGTTCAGCGTCTGGCACGCCGCCCGCTGCGAGGTCACGCCGTACGATGAGGTGCTGCCGGCGTTGGCGACGCTCGGCGCGAGCTATCGGCTGGCGACGTTGAGCAATGGTAACGCTGACCTCGAGCGTATCGGGCTCGCGCACCATTTCGAGGTGACTCTGAACGCCGGCGCACTGGGATGCGCCAAGCCCGATCCGCGCGCCTACATTGCGTTGTCGGACAGACTGACGCTGAAACCTGCGGAAATATTGTTTGTAGGCGATGAACCCCAGGCCGATGTCATGGGCCCTCGCGCGGTTGGTATGCAAAGTGTATGGGTAGATCGGGGCCGCGGCGTATGGCCCGCCGCGCTGCCCGCGGCGGATGCTCGGGTCGCGAACCTCGGCGAGCTGGCGGCCCTTCTCCTGAAAGTGTGAACGGTGCACCGTCCCGCCCGCTGTAGTTAGCAGTGTGCGTCGGTGGCTGCCAGCTTCCGGGAGTGCGCAGGCGCGAAACCGCCTGCTGCGTCACGGAACCTGTCGGGCCCGAAGCGCTCAATCAATGGAAGCCTTCTCGCGGGAGGGCGTCAATCGATCGGGGTGAACGATGGCCATCCAGCCGGTTGCGAGTCTCAAGGAATTCTTTCGTGACGCCTTGCACGATGCATTGACGCATCAACGCGTGGCGGTCGAAGGCGAAACCGAACACTACGTCGTGAACCTGCTCACACTGTTCTCCGATACGCAGGCGCTGTATGAGCCCGCGCCCAATGGCAGGCCACGCCTGAAGCCGCTGGCCCTGATGCTCGGTGAGGCGCTCGAAGCGCCGACGCACGACGCCAAATGCCGCGGGCTTCAGCGTCTCGGGGATGTTTCACTGTTCATCGCCGGATTTTTCTCCGCCGGCTTTGCGCGCAAGCTCGTCGACATCGACTATCACATGGCGATGGGTGGCCGCGCCTACGGCACGCTGGCGGAGAGTGTCCCACCGGCGCGCGGGCGCACGCTGCGCCAGGTGTTCGCGGAGCTCGCCGCGAAGTTCGTGCCCATGGTCGACGCGCTCAACGAAATCAGCGAGAGCGCGTATCAGCACTCGGATCGCGACCGGCTGCGTCTCTACGAGCTGTGGGTGAAGACCGGCAGCGAGCGCTCGCGGGCCCTGTTGCGCAAGCTCGGCGTCGAACCCGTGCCCGCCGCGCGCAGCGTACTGGCGCACTAGTGGGCGGCGGCACGCTCGCCTCGCTGCAGGCTGCGCTCGCCGACATCTACGATCTGCCGGCGACTCCGGACGTGGTCGACTATTTGTTGACCGATCGCGGCGCGCTCGCGGGCATAGACGCCGCGCGCGATTGCGACGAGCAACTCCTCGTCGCAGAAGAGGGCGACACCGTGTCGCTGGCGTTGTACATCGACGCCACCGTGCTCGAGCGTTTGTCGCGGCACGATCCGATGGCGGCGCTGACGACGGAGAATCTCGGCGACTACCTGACCGTCGCTGAGGGCGTGAGCCACTTCGTCTACGTGGCGTGGAACGCGGGCCACGACAAACCGGTGACCTTGCTCGAGCTCGAGCTGCAGGCGGAGGTGGATAAGTACGTGCTCGGCGTATGGCTGCTGCGTGCCCAGGGCGCCGGCCGTTTCCCGCGCGAGCTGCATCGTGCGCTGTTCGAGCGCACGCGCGTGGACCCGCGCGCCGCCGGTGCGCGCGCCGGGCTGTACCGGACCGCCTCGGAATACGCGGCGAGGTTCTGCCGCCGCCTCGGAGCGCGGCTCGAGTACTCGCGCCGCGTGACGTCGCCGGCTGCCGGCACGATGCGCGAATGGCTCGCGGAAGTGCGGCGGTTCTATCGGTGGGGGAATGCGCGAAAAATGGCGCACATCGAACGCTGCGCCTGAACGCCACGGTGGGTCAGCCAGACCCGACAGAACGGGCTCACACGATGCTTTTTTTCAGCCTGGCCGGCCTAGCTAGCGCGCACGCTAACCTTCGACTTCTTCGTCTCCGGAAGTCTTGCGGACCTCGAGTTCGCGCTTGAGCTTGATCCACTCGCCGAGCTTGCGCAGATCGCGTTTACCCTGCGGCTTCTTCGGGTCTTCGCGAACCCCGGCGTTGGCCACGCGCTGATACGGATCGAATCCGCCGGCGCGCGCGCGCTCGACGGTCAGCTTGCCGGGTTCACCACGCGCGGGAGTGGGCTCGATCGACAGGGGCGCACGTTCGAGCGGCTCGCCGGCGAATCCGGCATCGATCCATTCGACACGAGCGTTACCACGTTCGTCGTGCACGATCTGAGACGCACGGCGCCGGTTGGCGGCCTGAGGGGGTCTGTCTTTGGAGTTCTTTTCCGGCACGAGACGCAGTATGCCTAACCCGATTTGCACGGTGTTTGACATAGCTACCAAATCTGCGATGCCAAGGCGAGCTTGTGAGCCGCTTCACGCAATTTTTAAGCGATTTGCGGCTCGCAGGATGGCGATGATGGTCTTGCCGTCCGTGAGCTCGCCGTTCAGCGCGCGTTCCACGGCAATGCCTAGGGGCCACCACTCCAACTCAAACACTTCGCCGGCTTCCGGTGCGGCCGCAGCGGGCGCGAGGCCGGTAGCGAGATAGAGATGGATGACCTCGGTGAACACGCCGGGCGAGCTGAAATACGATCCGAGCGAGCGCCACTCCGCGGCTTCGAGGCCGGCTTCCTCGATGAGCTCGCGACGGATCGTCACGTCCGGCGATTCGTCGGGCTCGAGTTTTCCAGCCGGCACCTCGTACACGAATCCACCGGCTGCGTGCCGGAACTGGCGCAGCACGCAGATGCGATTCTCGGCATCGATCGCGGCCGCGGCGGCGCCGCCCGGATGACGCACGATCTCGAGCGGCAGTTGCACGCCATTGGGAAGGTTCACCGTGTCGATGCTGACCTTGATCACGCGGCCGTCGAAAATCATCTTGCGATCGAAGAGCATCGCGCGAGTGTACCCGCGCGCCGCGCGCGAGCCACGACGTGGGTGAGGCTGTACGCCGGTACCGTCGAACCGCATAATCGCGCGCATCTGGCCGTGGTCGACGATCCGGCGGAATTCCAGATCAAAAAGGCGTCACATTCCGGCACATACCGGCGTGACGTCCGTCACGGCTCGCAGGGAGACAGGGCCAGAATCAACCCACCTTTCCTATATTGTTGTATCGATGTCTACGTCGGAAAAACTCGGAAGTTTGAACGCACCCCAACGCAAGGCGGTGACGTATGGTGAGCTCCTGCCCGGCGGCAAAGGATTCCGCGCGGGTCCGTTGCTGATCGTCGCGGGTGCGGGCACTGGCAAGACGAACACGCTCGCGCACCGCGTCGCGCACCTTGCGATGAGTGGTGTCGATCCTGCGCGCATCCTCATGCTCACGTTCACGCGCCGTGCCGCGGTCGAGATGAAGCGCCGAGCGCAAGAGATCCTGCGCGAGGTGATGGACGAGAAGCTCAGCAACAAGAGCGCGCAGCTCGCGCAGCGCCTCACGTGGTCCGGGACGTTTCATTCGATCGGCAACCGCCTGCTGCGTCACTACGCCAAACACGTCGGCCTCGATCCATCGTTCACCGTGCTCGACCGCTCGGATGCCGCGGATCTCATCGACACCGTGCGAACCGAACTGGGTTACTCGGGCAAGGGTCAGCGTTTCCCGCGCAAGGACACCTGCTACGGCGTGTACTCGTATCGCGTGAACACGCAGAAGTCGCTCAAGGAAACGCTCGAGAGCCAGTACGCCTGGTGCGCGCACTGGGAAGAGGACATCGCCAAGCTCCTGAGGGGCTATGTTGAACGCAAGTCGCAGTACCGCGTGCTGGATTTCGACGACCTGCTGCTCTACTGGCACGCCATGATGAGCGAAGAGCGCATCGCCAAGTCGGTGGCCGCGAACTTCGACCATGTGCTGGTCGATGAGTACCAGGACACCAACAAGCTGCAGGGCGACATCCTCAATGCGCTCAAGCCGGATGGGCAGGGCGTCACCGTGGTCGGCGACGACGCGCAGGCTATCTACTCATTCCGCGCGGCCGCCGTTGAGAACATCCTCGGCTTCCCGGACCGTTTCCGCCCCAAGGCGGAAGTCGTGACGCTGGCGCAGAATTTCCGCTCGAGCCAGAGCATCCTCGACGCGGCCAACGGCCTCATGGCCGAGGCGCCGCGCCAGTACCGCAAACATCTGCTGTCGATGCGCGGCCAGGGCCCGCGCCCCAAGCTGGTCACCGTGGACGACCTGCCCACACAGGCCGAGTTCGTCGCCACGCGCATCCTCGCCTCACGCGAGGCGGGCGTGCCACTCAAGCGCCAGGCGGTGCTGTTTCGCAATGCTTCGCACAGCGACCTGCTCGAGGTCGAACTCACCAAGCGCCACATTCCGTTCGTGAAGTTCGGCGGTCTCAAATTTCTCGAGGCGGCGCACGTCAAGGATCTGCTCGCGGTGCTGCGCTGGGCGGACAACCCGCGCAACCTGCTCGCGGCGCACCGCGTCCTGCAGCTCATGCCCGGCATGGGGCCGGCGAACGCCAAGAGCGCGTTCGACCACTTCACCGCCAACAATTTTACCTGGGCTTCGTTCGAGAAGTTCGAGCCGCCGACCGACGCGCGCGTGGCGTTCCACAAGTTCAGCGAGTTGTTCAAGGCGCTCGGCGAGCCGACCCGCGAATGGCGCGGCCAGGTCAACATGGTTCGCGAGTGGTATCGCCCGCACATGGAACGCATGTACGAGCACGTGCATACGCGCATCGGCGACATCGACCAGCTCGATCTGCTCTCGATCCACTATCCGTCGCGCGAGCGCTTCCTCAGCGAGCTCACGCTCGATCCGCCGCACGCCGCGAGCGATCATGCGGGCCAGGGGGTCGCCGACGAGGACTATCTAGTCATCTCCACGATCCACTCCGCCAAGGGTATGGAGTGGGACAATGTCTACATCCTCAACGTCGTCGACGGCAGCTTCCCGTCGGAGTTCGCCACGGGCAAGGCGGAGCTCATCGAGGAGGAGCGGCGCCTGCTGTACGTCGCGATGACGCGCGCCCGCAATGAGCTCAGCTGCGTCGTGCCGCTGCGGTTTCAGATCACGAGCCAGCCGAAGACCTCGGACGGCCACGTTCATGGTGCGCGCAGCCGCTTCCTGACCGAGAGGGTCGTGAGGTGTTTCGACGAGCAGACCTTCCAGGGCACGAACGTCGAGGTGAAGATCGCCGCCGGCACGACCGAGACCGGCCCCATCGACGTCGCGTCGCGCCTCAAACAGATGTGGTAGCGAGTGGTGCCCCGGCACCACTCGCTACTCCTTCACGAACCTCAGCGTGAACCGGTCGCTTTCACCAATCGCGGTGTACTTCGCGCGGTCGCGGTCGCCGAGTCGATAGTTAGGCGGTAGCGTCCACACGCCCTGCGGGTAGTCCTTCGTGTCCTTGGGATTGGCGTTGATCTCGGAGCGCGCCACCAGCGTGAAGCCCGCCGCTTCGATGAGCCGGACGGCGTATTCCTCGTTCACGTAGCCATTCGTGGCGCGCGGATCCTGAGCCTTGGCCGGGTCGGCGCGGTGCTCGACGACCCCGAGAATGCCGCCGGGCTTCAATGCGCGATGCAGGGCCGCGAGCGCCTCCGGCGCGTATCCGAGATTCATCCAGTTGTGGAGGTTGAGGAAGGTGACGATCAGATCGCAGCTGTCGGCCGGTGCCACTTTGAACGCGCCGGGCCCGAGGGTGGTTTTTTCGACTCCACCGTAGAGATCGGGTCGCGCGGCGAGTTTGTCGGCGAAGCTCCTGAGGCTGTTGGTGACGTATACGTTGTCCGGCTGCGGCGGTGGCAGCGCGGCGTAGAGCTTGCCCCCACCGAGCAGCGGCGCGAGCACCTCGGTGAACCAGCCACCCGGACCGGGCCACGCCTCGGCGACCGTCATCCCGGGTTTGACGCCGAAGAACAGCAGCGTGTCGAGCGGGTGGCGGTACGCGTCGTGCGCGCGATTCTCGGCGGAGCGATGTTCGCCGGCGAGTGCGCGCTCGATGGCCGCGGCCGTCTCGGCATCGCGTGGCGGAGCGGGGGGCTGCGTCGGCGTGGACGCCGGAGGCGCGGACGCGCAGGCTGCGAGCAGCATCGCAACCGACAGACCCAGAGCTCGCACGAACGACCCGACCATCGCTCGATCTCCACGAACGAAAATGAACGCCGCGCCGCACCGCGCGCAAAAATAGCCCCGCGTCCGGGGGTTCCTGTCGGACTCTGCGTCGTAGTTAGAGCAGCGCCTGATCAGCGCCGGAACGGACCGCTGCCACCCTGACGCGGGCGCGGCGGACGTTCCTGTGCTTCATTGACGCGCAGCGGACGGCCATTCATCTGGTAGCCGTTCAAGCCTTGAATCGCGGCTTGCGCTTCCCCGCTGCCCATCTCCACGAAGCCGAAACCACGGGGCTTGCCCGTTTCGCGGTCATTGATGAGCTTTACGGAGTCGACTTTGCCATGGCGCTCGAAGAGCACCTGGATGTCTTGCTCGGTCGCGGAGAAGGGCAGATTGCCCACATAGATCGTCGTCATCCCGGACATCTCGCTCAAAAAGCGGACAGCGGCAGGTACGCGGCCCCTGCATGTACCGCGGACAATTAAAAACAGGTCAAGGCTTCAAGGAGCACGTTTGAGACTGTTCACTGCGTAGCTCTTGGGGACCAGCGGCCTGCACCGTCGTTCGTGCACTTTCAGGCGTGAACCATCAGGAGCATCGAACGCGTCCGATGCTACTCCTCGATTCGAGAAGCTGTAAACAACGAAGCCGGGATTGCTAGTTGGTGCGCTGCGAATGCGCGCAATGCCGTGGAATTACAGCGCTTTTCCACGATCCGGCGGGCTGGTACCGCTCACTTCACGGCGCGCGGGAAAGCCGATCGCACTTATTCTAGATAGGCGTAGCCGTTGAGCTCGCCTTCGTAGAACCGCTTGATACCCTGGGACTCGGCCACCGACATGCGGCCCTCGCGCACCGCGCGCTCGCAATCGCGCGCCAGCGCGGGATGCAGATCGGCGACGTCGTACTCCATGTACTCGAGCACTTTGTTGGCCGTGTCGCCCATGACGACTTCTTCAATCCACCAGCCGCCGTCGTCGTGGAAACGCACGTGCACGACGTGCGTGTCGCCGAACAGGTTGTGCAGGTCGCCGAGCGTTTCCTGATAGGCGCCCACC
>JAYTOI010000143.1:0-13571 GCA_043747875.1 Pseudomonadota bacterium
GAATCGGTCGAAAATTGCTCATGGCTGCTCCCCTCACCACCAAAACATCCACGCGTATTATCGCCTATCTTCTCTCCTTAAAGCCGACAGGCTGCTAGCCAAGGAGAAGGTCATGGGTCGTACATTGTTCACAGGGATCGTCTGTCTGTTCGCCGGCACCAGTCATGCGCAGAGCACGCCAATCACGGGCGCCACCTGCGTGTCCACGGGCGTTGTCGAGGTAACCAGGACGATTCTGATCACGAGCGGGGTTCTTGACGGCGGTTGCAAGACCTACGTCCCAAAGAACATGAATGCCGACAGCACCGGTGAGGAGACCGCGCGCGAGGCTCTCATGTTCAAGGTGGAGAACGGCGCCAAGCTGCGCAACGTCATCATCGATCAGGGCCGCGCCGCCACGGCTCGCGCCATCGAGATTCGCAACGGCGCGACGCTCGAGAACATCAAGATCGCCCACGCCTTCGGCGACACCTTCATTGCGATCAAGTCCACGGGCACGGTGAACATCAGCGGCATCACCTCCCCCGGCAAGCTCTCGTTGGACCGTCACATCGTCGGCGTAGGCAGCGGCCTGACGCTCAAGGTGTCCAACAGCATTTTCACGCAAGCGCCCCGGGTCTACCGCCAGAACGGCCTCACCACCTATCCAACCTGCGTTTCATTCGATCGCTGCGACTTCAGCAACATATCGAATGCCGTGGTGCGCACCGACAGCGCGGTGTCGACTGCTGCGATAACCAACAGCCGGCTGCACAACGTAAAGCAGGTCTGCCTGGGTTATGCGCCCGACAATTGACTGACGTCGGGCAACGTCAGCTACTGATCAGGTTCACGACAGGCCGGGATGAGGCGGATCCATGCATCGCGCGATGTGTGGATCCGTTCCGCCTCCTGCCCTCGCCGGAATGGTCAGCGCGGCGGCAGCGGCGCGTCCCGCGGCCACAGCAGCCACATCTCGCCCTGCTGCTTCATCATGCCTGCCTGTTCGCCGGCTTCACGCCCGAAGCCGAAGAAGAGATCCGCGCGCACGGGCCCGCGGATGGCGCCGCCGGTGTCCTGTGCAACTACGAGTCTCTGCAGAGTGAGACCAGTGACGGGATATGTGGTGGCGAGAAATACGGGCGCACCGAGCGGCACGACGGTCGCGTCCACCGCTATCGAACGGCCGGCCGTGAGCGGCACGCCCTGCGCGCCTTTCGGCCCCGTCGCTGCGTCCTCGAGCGGTGCCTCCTGGAAGAACACCACACTGGGATTGGCGTCGAGCACTTCTTGAAGCCGCGCAGGATTGGCCTCGAGCCAGGCGCGGATCGACGGCATGTTCACGGCGTCGAGCGGCATCACGCCCTGATCGGCGAGGTAGCGCCCGATCGAGCGGTACGGATGCCCGTTCTGATCGTCGTACCGCAGCCGGATCGTCTCGCCGGTAGGGAGCTGTACCCGCCCGGAGCCCTGCACTTCGAGCAGGAACGCCTCGAGTGGATTGTCGATCCACACGATCTCGCGGCCGCGCAGGCTCTCTGCCGTGCGCGCCTGCGCGCGGCTGTAGAACGGCACCACCTTGTTGCCCTCGAGCCGGCCGCGCACGCGCTTGCCTTTGAGTTCGGGGATGACGGCTGCGAGGTCGATCACCAGCAGATCGTCGGGCCGCCGGTACAACGGCGTGGCGAATCGCTCCGACTCCTCGCGCGAGCCGTGCAACAACGGCTCGTAGTAGCCGGTGACGAGACCAGTCATGGCGCGCCTGCCATCCGTGTGGCGCGCGATGCGGTACGGCTGAAGGTGCTGTTCGAGGAAGCTGCGCGCGAGCTCCGCGTCGGTTGAACTCGCCGCCGCCAGCGCGCCGCAGAACGGCTGCCACTCGGCGCGCGTGTTCATCGCGCCGCAGGAGCTTACGAGCGCGGGCCACGCGGCAAGCAGGTCGTCGACGCGCCAGCCCGGCACGCGCGACCATGCGACCGCCTCGAACTGCGCGCCCGGCGCGGCGCCGGCCCCGGGCCTGGGCGTGGAAACGCAGGCCGCCAGCCCCGCGGCGAGCATCACCATCGACAGCGGTCTAACCAGTCCAATGCACAAACGCATCACGTCACGGCAGCCATCATTGCGCGATGCCTGCCTGATCGAGGATGAACGCGTACTGCTCGGCGAACTCGCGATAGTGCTCGAAGCGCCCCGATTTGCCGCCGTGGCCGGCTTCCATGTTCGTGCGCAACACCACCAGACTGTCGCCGGTGCGCCGCGCGCGCAGTCGCGCCACGTACTTGGTCGGCTCGTAGTACTGCACCTGACTGTCCCATAGCCCCGAGTGCACGAAGATGGCGGGGTAGTCGTGCGCGGCGAGATTGTCGTAGGGCGAGTAGGAGAGCATGTAGTCGTAGAACTTCTTCTGCTTCGGATTGCCCCACTCGTCGAATTCGTTCGTCGTCAGCGGAATGCTCTCGTCCAGCATCGTCGTGACCACGTCGACGAACGGCACGCCCGTGACGATGCCGCGGTAGTCGGCCGGCGCCAGATTGGCGATGGCGCCCATGAGCAGGCCGCCGGCCGAGCGGCCGATGGCGAACACGCGCTTGGGATCGCAGTACCGGTTGCCAGCCAGCCAGCGTGTCACGTCGATGAAATCCGTGAACGTGTTGACCTTGTTCAGTAGTTTGCCGTTCTCGTACCAGGCGCGCCCCATCTCCTGGCCGCCGCGAATGTGCGCGGTGACCACGACGAAGCCGCGATCGAGCAGTGACGGCGGCAGGAACGAGAACTCCGGGTCGTACGAAATGCCGTAGGAGCCGTAGCCGACCTGTAGCAGCGGGGCGGTGCCGTCACGCGGCGTCGACTTGCGATAGACGATGCTCACCGGGATTTTAGTGCCGTCGCGCGCCGTGGCCCACGCGAACTCGTTGGCGTACTGCGAAGGATCGTATCCGCCGAGCACGGGCTCGCGCTTGAGCTGCGTACGCCGGCCGCTCTTGAAGTCGAAGTCGTACCAGGTGCGCGGCATGACCATGGACGTGTACACGTAGCGCAGCGTGTCGCTGTCGAACTCGCGATTGACGTCGAGCGCCATCGTGTAGCTGGCCTCGTCGGCGGTGACGAAGACGTCGCGGTCACCCGCGCCCTGCGAGCCCCACGGCCGCAGGCGCAGCTTGCGCAGGCCGCCCGAGTGCTCCTCGATGGCGAGGAAGTTGCGAAACACGTCGAACGCATCGACGAACGCGTCGTCGCGATGCGCGACGACGTCTTGCCACTTCGTGCGATCCGCCTCGTCTCCGGGCCGCACCTCCACGATGCGGAAGTTCTTTGCCTGGTAGTTGGTGCGGACGATCCAGCGGCCATTGGCATGGTCGACCTGGTACTCGTGATCGCGCTCGCGCGGCAGGAACACCTTGAATGCCAGCTTCGGATCGTTCGCGTCGGCGACCAGGTATTCGGAAGACACGGTGCTTTGCGTGGAGATGACGAGGAAGCGCTCGTCCTTCGTCTTGCCGACGCTGGAATAGAAGCTCGGGTCGGCCTGCTCCCAGACGAGCGGATCTTTGGTGACATCGGTGTGGTTGGCGCCGACGATCGAATGCGAGCGCACTTTGTATCCGAGCAGCGTCTCAGGGTCTTTCTCGACGTACAGGAACGTGCGGCTGTCGCCGGCCCACACGACGTTGTTCTCGACGTTGCCGAGCGCGATCGGAGACAGCGCGCGGTTCGCGATCGCCATGACGCGAATGATGTACTGGCGCCGCCCGACGGTGTCCTCGGCCCACGCGATGAGCTTGCTGTCGGGGCTGATGGCGATCTCGCCGACCTCGAAGAAGTCGTGGCCCGCCGCCATCTCGTTCAGGTTCAGCAGGATCTCTTCCGGCGCTTCCTTCATCCCCTTGCGGCGCGCGTAGATGGGATATTCCTTGCCGGTCTCGTAGCGCCGGTAGTACCAGTAGCCGTTCATGAGATACGGCACCGTGGCGTCGTCCTGCTGCAGGCGGCCGATGATCTCTTCGTAGACCTTTTTCTCCAGCGGCTTGGTGTGCTGGAGCATGCGGTCGGCGTATTCATTCTCCGCGCGCAGATAGGCGAGCATGTCCGGCTGCTCGCGCTGGTCATCGCGCAGCCAGTAGTACTCGTCCTCGCGCGAGCCGTTCGGCGACTCCACGACATGCGGATGCCGAGCCGCGAATGGCGGCGCGGGGGGGGTGGAGAGCGGCTCGGCACCGTCGCTGACGGCGGAATGCGTTTCGACTTCGGGCTCGGTCTGTTTCATGTTGGTGTTGCAGGCGGTCAAGAAAAGAAGCAGGGTCAGGCCGCACGAACCGGCGGCGCGTAGAGCGTTTGCCATGATGGAAAGCCTTTCGCGGGTGAGGCCGGCATTCTAGCGAAACCCGTCACGGCTTCGGGCATCATGCGCCCATGTTCGCCATCGGCAATCCGCTGAATTTCGCCTCCTTGCACGATTTGTCGCGCGGCGGCAGCAAGCTGTCGATCTCCGATGCTGCGTACGCGGCCATCGACCGCGGCGCCGCCGCGGTGGCGCAGATCGTCGCCCGCGGGCAGCCCGCGTATGGCATCAACACCGGCTTCGGACGGCTCGCGCAGACGCACATTCCGAACGACCAGCTCGAACTCCTGCAGCGCAATCTGGTGCTGTCGCACGCCGTCGGCGTGGGCGATCCACTGCCCGCCACGGTCGTGCGTCTCATGCTCGCGCTGAAGATCGCGACACTGGCGCGCGGATATTCCGGCGTGCGTCGCGCGCTCGTCGACGCGCTCGTTAAGCTCTACAACGCGGACGTGCTGCCGCGCGTGCCGGCGAAGGGCTCGGTGGGCGCCAGCGGCGACCTCGCGCCGCTCGCGCACATGTCGACGGTGTTGTTAGGCGTGGGCGAGGTCGAGCACGACGGGAAAGTATTGAGCGCCGACGAAGGACTGAAGCGTGCCGGCCTCACGCGCATCACGCTGGCCGCGAAGGAAGGCCTGGCGTTGTTGAACGGCACGCAGACCTCCACCGCGCTGGCGCTCGTGAATCTCTTCGCCATCGACAACCTGTACGCCACGGCGCTGGTCGCGGGGGCATTGTCGGTGGACGCGGCCGAGGGCTCGGCGAGTCCGTTCGACTCGCGCATCCACGAATTGCGCGGGCACCCGGGACAGATCGCAGCGGCCAAGGTGTACCGCGAGCTGCTGCGCGACAGCCCGATCAACTCGAGTCACCGCGAATGCGGCAAGGTGCAGGATCCGTACTCGCTGCGCTGCCAGCCGCAGGTCATGGGCGCATGCGCGGATCAGATCGAGCATGCGCGCGCCGTGTTGTTACGCGAGGCCAACGGCGTCACCGACAATCCACTGGTCTTTTCCAGGGACAGTGGGGATGAGAGTGCCGACGTGCTCTCGGGCGGCAATTTTCATGGGGAGCCGGTGGCGTTCGCGGCCGACAACCTCGCGCTCGCAGTCGCCGAGATCGGCGCGCTTTCCGAGCGGCGCATCGCGCTGCTCATCGACGCCACGCTGTCGGGCCTACCGCCGTTTCTGGTGCGCGACGGCGGCGTGAATTCCGGGTTCATGATCGCGCACGTGACCGCGGCCGCGCTCGCCTCGGAGAACAAACTACTCGCGCACCCGGCGAGCGTCGATTCGCTGCCGACGTCGGCCAACCAGGAAGACCACGTATCGATGGCCACCTTTGCGGCACGCAAGCTCGGCGATCTTTCTGCCAACACAGCGACCATACTGGCAATCGAGCTGCTCGCTGCGGCGCAGGGCGTGGATCTGCGCGCGCCCGTTGTCACGTCGGAGCGGCTGCGTGGCGTCATGCGCGAGATCCGCGCGCGCGTGCCGCACTACGACATCGATCACTATCTCGCGCCCGATATCGCGGCAATCACCAGCGCGGTGACCGGCGGCGTCATCGCCGCACATTGTCCGCGATGATCCCTTTCCAATGATGGTGCCGTTCGAGTTCATCCTGTTTGGCCTCACATTGCTGGGCGTGGCGCTGTTCCACCGCCACACGCTCGCGGTCGCGCTCGCAGGGCTGTTCGTCATCATCCTGTACAAGCTGGCGTTCGGCGATTTTGGCGGAGTGTCCGGGGCTGCGGCACTCGGGCGCCATCTGATGCACGAGTGGGTGGTCGTCGCGAACCTGTTCGCCTTGTTAGTCGGCTTCACGCTGCTGTCGCGGCACTTCGAGGAGAGCCATCTGCCGCGCATCCTGCCGCGCTACCTGCCGGACGACTGGAAGGGCGGACTGGTGCTGCTGATCCTGGTGTTCGTGCTGTCGGCGTTCCTCGACAACATCGCGGCGGCCATCATCGGCGCGACCGTGGCGGCGAGCGTATTCCGGGGACGGGTGCACATAGGATATCTCGCGGCCATTGTCGCGGCCGCGAACGCCGGGGGCGCCGGCAGCGTCATCGGCGACACCACGACGACGATGATGTGGCTCGACGGCGTCGCGGCCATCGACGTGTTGCATGCGTACGTGGCGTCGATCGCGGCGTTCGCGGTGTTCGCCGTCGTCGCGGCGCGCCAGCAGCATCGCTTTGCGCCCATCGAGAAGACGGCGGGCGCGGAGGTCCGCATCGACCGCTCGCGGCTCATCATCGTCGTGCTGATCCTCGCCGGTGCGATTGCGGCGAATGTGTATGCCAACAGTCTCCCGGATCGTCGCGGTGAGGCGTTGCCGTACATCGGCGCCACCGTGCTCGGCATCCTGCTGCTGCTGGCGCCGTGGCGCCAGCCGGACTGGAGCGCCGCGCCCGCGGCAGCGAAGGGCGCGGTCTTCCTGCTGTCGCTGGTAGTGGCGGCCTCGATGATGCCGGTGGAGCATCTGCCACCGGCGGCTCCTCTAACTACATTCTGGCTCGGCCTCGTGTCAGCCGTGTTCGACAACATCCCGCTGACCAAGCTCGCGCTCGAGCAGGGCGGCTATGATTGGGGCGCGCTGGCCTACGCGGTGGGCTTTGGCGGCTCGATGATCTGGTTCGGCTCGTCAGCGGGCGTCGCCGTTTCGAACTTGTTCCCCGAAGCCAAATCCGTCGGCCAGTGGTTGCGCGAGGGATGGCACGTCGCCGTGGGGTATGTCGTCGGATTCGTCGCGTTCATGGCCATCATGGGCTGGCATCCGCACGCGCCGCATCGCTGAAATGGGGCGGGAAATCAGGAGATCCCCAATTCTCCTGAGACACAGCGACAGCCACGCATTCCTCCTCATGCAAACATTTCCGCAACGTGCCGATACCAGTCGCTCTGGAATATTCTTTGCGGGTCCATCTTTTCTTTGGACGCCAGGAACCGGCGGATACCTGGATGCGCCGCCTCGAGTTGCGTGCGGCGCGCGAAGCGGTGATAGCTGAGGAAGTAGCTGCCGCCGCGGCGCAGCGCGTGATCGATGAGACCACGAAAATGCTCGCCGGCCGGCGCGACGTCGTACGGACGATGATCCACCTGCAGATTGAAGATCACGCAGGCCCAGCTGTTGCGCGCCCAGGGCAGGGCCGTCTCGCGCTCGGCCTCGATGAGTCGGATCGTGCCGTATATGAAATCGACGCCGTTCTGCCGCAAGTCACGCCGTACGTCGTCCATGAACGCGGCCAGCTCCATGCGCGGCACAAGGAGTTCGGTGATCATCTCGCTGCCGCGCGCGGCGGCACCCAGCCGATGATCGAGCGCGCCGTGGTAGTCCTCCAGATAGAGATTGAGCTGATGCGTGTCGCTCCAGTACAGCGGCCCGTGGGTAGCTAGGAAAAATTCCGTGAACTGGCGAAAGGCGGTGCGCTTGTCGCGGTGGGCGAGCGCCAGCAGGTCGTTCCAATCGGATTGCGAGAGCCGGCGCTGATCCGCCGGAATCGGCCGGTCGCCCGCGGCCGGCGCGTAGGTAGACAGGACGCCGGCCCGCAGAAATTCCGCGTCGTCGGCCGCGGTCGCGAACTGGAAGTCACCGTACAGATGACCGGCCGCGATGCGCTCGTCGAAGGCCTCGAGCAGTTCTTCGACGTCGAGCCGCGCGACGCGACGCTCGATCTTCACGCGCGGCACCAGCCGCAGCGTCACGGCTGTGACCACGCCAAACAATCCGTAGCCGCCGACCACATGATGGAACAGATCCGGGTGTTCGTGCCGGCTGCAGCGCACCACGTTGCCGGTGGGCGTGACCACTTCGACGCCCTCGATGTCGGACACGAATGGCTGCGCGGAAAGGCCGCGGCCATGGATGTTCGCGGCCACCGCGCCACCCAGCGTGAGGCGGTCGGCGCCCGTCTGCTTCTGGTGGATTCCGAACGCCGGCGCCGATCCGCGCTGCAGCGCGAGATAGCCGCGGATCACGTCGGGCCAGGTGATGCCCGCTTCGACTTCCATGAGAGCCCGGCCGCGGTCGAACCAGCGCACGCCGGACAGCTTGCGCATGTCGAGCAGCGTGCCGCCGTCCAGGAATTGCTGGCCGCCCATCGCGTGCCGCGCGCCACAGATCGCGATGGGGTGTTGGGTTGCGGCCTGGGCCACCGCTTTCGCAACGTCGCCGACCCTGCGGGGCTCGAGCACCTTCGCGACGCAGGTGCGGTTGAGCGACGAGTGTGTGTCATTCACCCACAGTGGCGGCGGTGCCTTGCGAACCGGCTTCAATCGCGCGTGCATGGTACGCACGCTCGCGCACCCGGTCGTTACGGACAATACCCTGAAAGCGAGTATCGATTACCGATGCCAGGGGTGTGGCTACAAATTGCGACAGATGAGGCAGAATCCGCGCCTATGGGAGACACGAACCGCATCATCCTCGCGCTCAAGCGCAGCCTGCGCGCGCGCGGTATCACTTACGCCATGCTCGCCAAGCGCATTTCGCTGAGCGAGCCTTCGGTCAAGCGCATCCTGTCGCGCGGCAGCCTGAGCCTGCCGCGGCTCGAGCGCATCTGCGAGGCCGCGGGCATCTCGATGGAAGAGCTGGTGCGGCCGGTGTCGTCGGCGCCGGCCGAGACCTCCAGCACCCTGACCGCGGCGCAGGAGACGGCGCTGGCGGCCGACCCGCAGTTGCTCGGCTGCTTCTATCTACTGACGAACGGCCATACGCCGCGCGAAGTGGCCGCCGAGCTCAATGCCGACGAGAAGCTGCTGCGCCGCTGGCTCGTCAAGCTCGACAACCTGCATCTCGTGGAGCTGCGCGCGCGACTCGGCGCGCGCCTGCGCGTCCACGCGCCGATCTCATGGCGCGAGGACGGCCCGATCCGCCGCACCTACGAGCAGCAGGTGCGCGACGAGTTCATGCACTCCAATTTCCTCGCGGCGGATGAGACGCTGCAGTTCCGTACGGCCGAGCTGTCCGAGGCATCGCGCATCGTCCTGCAGCGCAAGCTCGCGCGCCTCACCGCGGATTTCAACGAGCTCGCCGAGCTAGATCGTCACCTGCCGAGCCGCGAGAAGCGCAGCCTGGCGCTCATGCTGGCGTGTCGGCCGTGGGTGTTTTCGATGTTCGACGGCTTAAAAGGGCGATCACGATCATGAGCGCATACGCGGCCAGCCACGCGTAATAGCCGATGAGCAACGCCTTCAGCTCGCCACTCTTGGCGAGCTGCACGAACCAGTACAGGTTCACGATAAAACACGCGATCGCGATGCGCATCATCAAGCCCGGCCGGATCGTCTTGCCGGCCGCGAGCACCGCGAACACTGCCGCGAACACGAGGTTGGTGAGGCCGCTGAGCCACTGCGCGGCCTGATCTTCCCAGCCGCGGCCATCGCCGCCGGGTGGCACGAACACGGCGCGGAAGGCCTGCCAGCCGACCAGGTCTTCCATGACTGGCAGGAACCAGGAAAAGAGCCAGAAGACTCCGGCGATCCACAGCAGCGTGCGCGGGTTTTTCACGGGTGGCGTCAGCCTAACCGATGAGATCGTGCGTCGGCGAGCCGACCTAACAAAAAAAAGGGCGTGCCCGTGCGGGCGCGCCGGCTCTAGGGGGATGTGGTGTCAGGCTGGGGAGGGGCGAGTGGGAGGGTCTCGCACCCTGCCCAGCTGACGTTTCAAGACTTCAGGATTGGCGCGGGAATTGCGCGTTGATCTCCTGACCGGATTCGGAGAGTTGGCAGCGCCCTTCGCCACCCCCCGCCATGCCGCGCGATGGCGAGATCAGCGTGAAGCGGCAGCGCATGTGCTCGCCGCTTCCGGAGTGGAGATTTGCGAGTACGCGACCGCTGTACTCCTTCACGAAGGCGTCGTCGTCCGGCCCCAATAGCGCCACGCATTGCGGCGGTACGGGCGACCCCAGCCATCCCAGAGCGGATCGAGGCGATCAACGCGCGTCTCGCGCGTGATCTGGAAATAGTTGCCGGTGAACACGCGGCCATTGCCGAACGTGGCGGTGATGTCGCCGCGGTTGCTCTCGGTAGTTTGCCACGTGAAAGCTACGGGCTTGCGCGTGCCGCGCACGTTGCCACCGCCGGTACCGCTGCTGGTGGTCTCGCAGGCCGAGAGTGCCAACGCCTCCGCCACCGCGCACAAGCCGATGAATGACTTTTTGCTGCCGTTCTTCATGGCGCCATCGTGATGCCTGCCGGCGCGCGGGACAGCAGGATAAACAACCCGCGGTGTGTCGGCGGAGTTCCTGCGCGGCTGGCGGACTGGACGAAACGCCTCTGGGCCGCAGCTTTCCAACTATGCCGGGCAGGCGACGTCTACGTCGCGGCCACGGCTTCTATCTCGAGTTTCCACTTCGGGTCGAGCAGCTGGCAGCAGATCGTCGTCAGCGCCACGGCATGTTCGCCGAGATGTCGGGCACGCATGCGCATGTTCGCCTCGTCGTACTGCGGGTCGGCGAGATAAAAGCGCATCGACACCAGGTTCTGGACGGTCATGCCGGCACTGGCGAGGATGGTCTCGAGGTGGCCCCAGATGATCCCGGCCTGCTCGTCGAACGTCGGCGGCATCGTCTTGCCATCGGGTAGATAGCCGTTGAGCCCGCTGATGAACAACATGCGCGAGTCGCCACGTACCTCGACCGCGTGGTGGTGATTGGAGTAGCGCGGAAACAGCGCGGACGGATCGTGGTAGGTGATGCTCAAGTGTCAGGCTCAATCCCCGGTGGGCGAGATGCGGAATTCATTCACGGTCTGGTTTTCCTCCAGATAGCGCGCCAGCCGCTTGGCGGCGCCGCGATCGGTGGTCTGCAGCGTCATCCTGTGGCGCAGCAGACGGTCCTGGCCGATGCCGTCGAGCCGGTAACTGAAATTGGCGACGCTGAAGCCCAGCTTGCTCAGGATCTCGAGCATCTTTTCTTCGGAGAGATTGCCCTCGCGCGCGTATTGTACGTCGAAGTTGTAGTACGCCTGCGTCGGCACGCGGATCTCGACCCAGCGGAACACCGACAGCACGATGAGCGTCAGCGCCACCGAGAAACCGAGCGGTAGATAAAGCCCGACACCCGCGAGCACGCCGATGCCGGCGGTGATCCAGATGGACGCGGCGGTAGTGAGGCCGCGTACATTCAGCCCTTCCTTGACGATGACGCCCGCGCCGAGGAAGCCGATGCCCGTCATGATGCCCTGGGCCATGCGGGTGGGGTCGAGCCGCGCCTCGCCAGGCGTGCGCACCCAGTGGTCCTCGTACACGGTCACGAGCATGAGCAGCGCGGATGCCAGGCACACCAGCACGTGCGTGCGCAGGCCCGCGGGCCGGCCGTGAAAGGAACGCTCGTAGCCGATCAGCGCGCCGGAGCCCACCGCAGTGAGCAGCCGCAGCACCATCTCGATGTCGTCTTCGCGCAGTTCCATCGTGTGAGCGTCGCGCGAGTCGTCGTCGCCGTCAATGCGGCGATCAGCGCGCAGCGCGTCGCGCGCGGCGCCGCATGGCCTTTTGCGAGAGGGCCCGCCAATTCTCGAACGTCAGCGGACACAGGCAGATCAACATGTCGCCCTCGGCGTGCCCCGGATTGGCGCGCGCGAAGAACTGCAGGTTCGGATCGGCGTCGGCCGTGAGCACCAGCGGGGCCGTGCTCGGTTTCATGCGCTTCTGGCCGGAGCGTACGGCCACGCCGCGTGCCGGGCGCCAGGCCGGTCCGTACATCTCCGAGGCGAGCTGGTCTATGAGCGCGGCGCGCTCTTCAGGTATGGGCACGTCGTGGCGCGGCCAGAAGCGCCGGAAATTGCGCGGCAGCAGCAGATAGCTCTTGTAGCTGAACGTGTCGAAGAACCAGTAGATAGGGCGAAGCGGATGCCGCAGGCGGGTCCGGACGAAGATGCGGAAGCCGAGCTTCTGCAGCAGGTTGCGCCCGCGCCAGGTCTCGCGCAGCAGCACGTGCGAAGTGTTGATCACCATGAGGCCGCGGCCGCGGAAGCGGGCCGGATACACGTCGATGGACGCCATGCCGAGCAGCGCGCCGTTCATGATGAACAGCGCGATGCGCTGACGCCGGCGCAACTCCGCTTCGGCGTATCCGCGCTCGACGTCGTAGAACTCCTGGGTGAGCCCCCAAATGTCGTTCCACTGCGAGGCCGAAAGCTCGGCCGGCGGAAGCACGATGGTTCGAACGGAATCCATTTCGTCAGGGCATCCGCGGCGTCGCGGCGTGCGCGACGCCGGTGTACTGATCTCGTCCGACCGTCAAAAGGGCCATCCTCCCGTCCCATGAGCGGACTACTATTCCGAAAATCGCGAGTCACCGCCATCCGGGAAGACACCATGAACTCGAAAACGGGCGCACTGTCCACGTATCGATGCTCATTCTCAGACTGCCGCGGAGGAGTTCGACGCGTTCGCCGAAGTCGCTGGTGCGCGATGAGTCGGACTTGATTACGCGCCAATCGATGCGTAATTCCCCAGTATCCGCCGCGTCCAGGTACTGGATGGACGGCTTTTCGGACCCTATATTAAGGTCCCGCCTATGCCGTTCCCCCAGTTTCATCCCGCCGTCCGGGCGTGGTTCGACAGCGCCTTTCCCGACGGCGCCACCAGGGCACAGCTCGATGCGTGGCCCGCCATCGCGAGCGGCCAGCATGCGCTGATCGCCGCGCCCACGGGTTCGGGCAAGACGCTGGCGGCATTTTTGGCCGCCATCGATTCGCTGGTGTGCGAGGCGGTGGCGGGTCGCCTTCACGACGTGACGCGCGTGGTGTACGTGTCGCCGTTGAAAGCCCTGTCGAACGACATCCAGCGCAATCTCGAGGCGCCGCTCGCGGGCATTGGCGCGGAGCTGCTGAAGAGCGGCGCGCTCACACCGGGGATCCGCGCGCAGGTGCGCACCGGAGATACCTCGCAGACGGAGCGGGCGATGATGCGACGCACGCCGCCGCACATCCTGGTGACCACGCCCGAGTCGCTCTATCTACTTCTGACGAGTGTTTCGGGTCGCGAGATGCTCGCGACCGTACGCACGGTCATCCTCGACGAGATTCACGCGGTCGCGCAGACCAAGCGCGGCGCGCATCTCGCGCTCACACTCGAGCGGCTGTGCGCGAACGCGTCGCAGCCGGTGCAGCGCATCGGTTTGTCGGCGACGCAGAAGCCGATCGAGGAGGTGGCGCAGTTGCTGGTGGGGGTGGGAGTGGTGCCGGGGAGGGAATCTCGGGAGAACGCGCGCCAATGGGAGCAGGGTTTGCAAACGCAGCTCGCG
>JAYTOI010000144.1:0-7961 GCA_043747875.1 Pseudomonadota bacterium
TTGGCGTTCTTCATGTGAAAGCTCATCGATGACCTCAAGAAAACTATTCGTGAGAGCCGGTGCGCGGCAGTGCCGGCGACTGGCTCATGCCACCAATCAGGTGCCCGAGACGGGCAGCAAGCTGGCTACGCTCCTCCTCATTCAGAAACTTTCCGACCTCGTATGCCCGGCCGTGCGACTCGATGACGAGGTGGCGGCGATGGAGGGGCGACTTCGGGCGGCGGATTTTAACTCGCGCCCAGTGGCGCGGGAACACGATGCGGCGCGGAGTTCCGCGCGCGTATTCGATGACCACCTCGGATTCCGAAACTGCGATGCGCTCGCGCTCGTGACGTCTTTGCATATTCGAGTGCAGTGCCCAGCCGAGGAGCAGCATCTCGAGGCCCGCGAAGGGCATGACCGGCCAGAAACCCAGCAGCGTGGCCGCACCGGCGATGCCGAACGTGGCGCCGCAAACCAGGCCGAAGAACACGACCGCGCCGCGCGTGCTCAACGAGCAGTGGGGGCAGAGATCGATGTGATGGGCGGGGGCGCGCACGGGGCGCGACTATACCAGCAAATTTCTGGAACGACTCAAAGGCTTACGAGCGAATTCACGGCCTGCGCGGCCCATGAGGCGGGTGCCGTCAGCGCGTCGGCACCAGCCCGCGCTACGGCCAGCGGCGCCGCCCCGAACCGGTTCGAAAGCGTCTCGATGTTCTCGTCCGCCAGTGGCATTTCGACCTGCAACTTGTTCGCGATCCAGCCCGCGAACGGCAGACTGCGCGAACGGATGGCCTCGCGCGTCAGCAACGCGTGGCTGAGGCAGCCGAGCCGCAGGCCGACGACGAGGATGACCGACAGCGGAACGGTCGGAAGCGCCATTTTTTCGACGATGTCGGCCATCGATTCGGTGGCGGAGATCGGCGCGTGCCAGCCGCCCGCGCCTTCGATGACCACCACCTCTGAGCGGGCCGCCAGCCGCGCGTACGCGCGCAGGATCTTCTCGGGCCGGATCGCGACCCCGTCGGCGCGCGCCGCGAGGTTCGGTGACGCGGGCGTCGCGAGCAACCAGGGGTTCACGTCGTCATAAGCCGCCGCGACGTTGCTCGCGCCTAACAACTCGAGTGCGTCGCCGTTGCGGGGACCCTCGGGCGTATCCACCGCGCCCGCGGCCACCGGCTTCATGACGGCCGTGCGCAGACCGCGCGCGACGAAGCCGCGCGTCAGCGCGACGGCGACCAGCGTCTTGCCCACGCCGGTGTCGGTGCCGGTGACGAAGAACCCTTTACATCCCACTAGCTACGTTCCCCGGCTTCGAAGGTGACGACTCGAGTCTGTGCCCGCGCAACGCCTCCGTCACTTCGTTTCCCTGCGTCGAATCGAGCTCGCGGGGATCACCGTCTCGCGTGGGAATGCGTCGGACGCGCGCCGCTCCGGGCCCCAGCTGCTGGCGTGAATGACTTCGTAGGTCGCGGGTAGTCTGCCGTCGCGGCGCAGGGTCTCGTACGCGCGCGTCATCGCCGCCAGGCGCTGTCGGCCCGTGAGACCGCGTGCGCGTCCACGCGTGACATTGTGCGCGCCGATGGCCTTGAGCTCGCGCATGAGCGCGCGCACGTCCTGATAGCCGATGACGATCCGGTCGACGTCGAGCACGGGTTCGGCGAGGCGCGCATGCATGAGCGCGCTGCCGAGCGCATGGGGGTCGAAGAAGTGATTCACGTGATTGCCGGGCGCGCCGCTCGCGGTCCAGCACTCGCGCAGCTCCGCGAGCGTGCCGGGGCCGAACGTGCTGAACAGCAACAGCCCACCCGGCGCGAGCACGCGCGCGATCTCGGCGAACACCATGTCCAGGTCGTCGCACCATTGCAGCATCAGGCTGCTGAACACGAGCTCGAACGACGCGTCGCGGAATGGCAGCGTGTATGCATCGGCGCGCACGCGTTCGAAGCGGCGCAGCCAGCGCGACTGATGGCGCGCCTGCTCGAGCATGCCGCCCGCGATGTCCGCCGCCACCACCAGCGCCTTTGGATAGCGACGCTTCAGTGCGCGCGTGGAATGGCCGGTGCCCGCGCCGAGGTCGAGCAGCGCGCGCGGCGCGACGTCGAGCTCGTCGAGGCGGCCGAACAGCTCGGTGCGGACGCGCTCCTGCAGCGCCGCCGCGGCGTCGTAGCCGTTGCTGGCACGGTCGAACGCGCGCGCCACTGCGCGGCGGTCGAGCGCGAACAGCTCGCGGGGATCGCGCGCGCTCATGCGGCCAGCACCTGCGCGAGCGCGTCGAGCAACGCGTCGACCTGCGATTCCTCGTGCGCGGCCGACAGCGTGATGCGCAGCCGCGCCGTGCCGGCCGGTACGGTTGGCGGCCGGATGGCGCTCACCATGAAGCCTTTGTCCTCGAGCGAGCGGCTGGCCGCGAGTGCCCGCGCTTCGCTGCCGAGCACGATGGGTTGAATCGCGGTCGCGCCGCCGGTGCCGGGAGCAATACCGCGCGCCGCGAGTCCCTCGCGCAAACGCCGCGCCAGCGCGAGCACTTTCTCGCGCCGCCACGACTCGCGCTCGCTCACCGCGAGCGCCGCGCGCGTGGCCGCGGCCACGGCCGGCGGCAGCGCCGTCGTAAAGATGTACGTGCGCGCCTTTTGAAGGAGGAACTCGATCAAGTCCGCATCGCCCGCGACGAACGCACCGAACGTGCCGAACGCTTTGCCGAACGTGCCGATCAGCACGGGCACGTCATCCGCGCCGAGGCCGAAGTGCTCGCAGCTGCCGCGACCGGTGGCGCCGACCACGCCCAAACCGTGGGCGTCATCGACGACCAGCCACGCCTTCGCGGCGCGTGCCGCCGGCGCGAGCTCGGGCAGCGGCGCCAGGTCGCCGTCCATGCTGAACACGCCGTCGGTGATGAGCAGACGTGTGTGCGCGTCGGGCGTCGCCTTCGCGATGAGCTCCGCCGCGCGCACCGCGTCGGCGTGCGGATAGCGCCGTGTCTGTGCGCCCGACAACCGGCAGCCGTCGATCAATGACGCATGGTTGAGCTTGTCCGAGACGATTAGCGACTTTTGATCCGCTAAAGCGTCAATGACGCCCATATTGGCCATGTAGCCGGTGGAGAAAACCAGCGCCTTTTCCCGTCCCGTGAACGCTGCGAGCTCCTGCTCCAGCGCCTCGTGCTCGATGCCGTGCCCGGTGACGAGATGCGACGCGCCGCTGCCCACGCCATGTCTGGCGGCGGCCTCGGTGAATGCGCGGACCACGTCGGGATGCGCGGCGAGGCCCAGGTAGTCGTTGCTACAGAAATTGGTCAGGCCGGCACGCGGCATCACGCGCCGCGTGCGAGTGAGTTGACGCTGCTCGAGTTCGGCGAGCGCGCCCTTCAGCGCTGCCGGGTCGCGTTGCATGACTGTCCGGATCGAGCGGGCGCATGGCCATGCGCGCAATCGGGTCCATGCACGTGCCCGCCAGACTCATGAGAGTGCTCATGCTCCGCCCCGTTCGGCGCCGCCAGGCCTTCGGGCACCAGCGGCTGGATTCCGAGACGCGTCAGCAAAGCGCGATCGCGCGCGACGTCGGGATTGCCCGTCGTCAGCAATTTTTCGCCGTAGAAAATGGAATTCGCGCCGGCCAGGAAGCACAGCGCCTGCAGCTCGTCGGCCATCGACTCGCGGCCCGCCGACAGGCGCACGAACGCCTTCGGCATCACGATGCGCGCCACGGCGATCGTGCGCACGAAATCGAATGGATCCACGGGCGCCTGGCCGGCGAGGGGCGTGCCCGGCACGCGCACGAGCTGATTGATTGGAACGCTCTGCGGATGTTGCGGCAGATTGGCGAGAGTCGCGAGCATCGACGCGCGATCCCGCGTGGTCTCGCCCATGCCGACGATGCCGCCACAGCACACGTTCAGGCCCGCGTCGCGGACGGCGGTAAGTGTGTCCAACCGATCCTGGTAGGTGCGCGTGGTGATGATCTCGCCGTAGAACTCCGGTGACGTGTCGACGTTATGGTTGTAGTAGTCGAGGCCCGCGCTCTTGAGTTCGCGCGCCTGATCGGCATTCAACATGCCGAGCGTCGCGCAGGTTTCCATGCCGAGCGCGCGCACCTCGCGGATCATGGCGGCCACCGCTTCGACGTCCTTCTTCTTCGGCGAACGCCACGCGGCACCCATGCAGAAACGCGTCGCGCCGGCGTCTTTCGCGGCTTGCGCGCGCGCACGGACTTCCTCGAGCGGCACGAGCGTTTCGCGCTCGACGCCGGTGTCGTAGCGGACGCTCTGCGGGCAGTACGCGCAGTCCTCGGGGCAGGCGCCGGTCTTGATCGACAGCAGCGTGCTCATCTGTACGGCGTTCGCCGGATGGTTCGCGCGATGGATTTCCTGGGCGCGGAACATCAGGTCGCCGAACGGCAGCGCGAAGAGCTGCTCGACGTCGGCCACGGACCAGTCGTGACGGATGTCGGTGTGTAAGTTGACCATATGCCTTATCTGTTGAATTGCATCAGTTTTCCGGCTGGGCATCGGCGCCCTGCCGGCTCAATGTCCCGGCATGTTCAAGAGCCGTACCACCATTGTCAACCGAATGCGCCAGCTCAGGTTGACGACCCCGCGCGCCCTTTCGCGAGCGCTCGCCGCCACGCTCTTTCCGCCGCGTTGTTGTCTGTGCGGTTTTCCCGGCGCCAGCGTCGATCTCGATCTGTGCAACTTCTGCCGCGCGGAGCTGCCGTGGTGCGAGCAGCGCTCGCCCGACACGCTGGTCGCGCTCACCTACCAGCACCCGGTCGACGAGATGATCCGCCGGCTCAAATATCACGGCGACCTCGCCAAGGCGCGCGTGCTCGGCGTGCTGCTGGCGCAGACGGTGCGCGAGCGCGGGGGACCGCTGCCGAAGTTGTTAGTCCCCGTGCCGTTGCACGGCGCGCGATTGCGCGAGCGCGGTTTCAACCAGGCTGCGGCGCTGGCGCGCTACGCCGCGCGGATGCTGGAGATTCCCTGGGCGCCGCACGTCATCCGGCGCACGCGCGACACGCCCTCGCAAACTGCGCTCGACATGGCGCAGCGCCGTGAGAACGTGCGCGGCGCGTTCGCGGTGTACGGCGCGCGCGCGGTGCGCAGGTTGTCCGCAGCGGGGCACGTTGCAATCATCGACGACGTCATCACCACGGGCAGCACGGCCAACGAAGTGCGCAGCGTGCTGCTGGGCGTGGGGGTCAGGCAGGTGGAGGTGTGGGCGGCGGCGCGGGCGCCGACTCGCGACACGACAGCCATCGTGCGACCGCCGCGGGGAAAATGACTGCCGCGATCACACCAGGCCGGCTTTCTTCAATGCCGCGGCCGGCGGGCCGTCGAACTTCTCGAGCGGCACATTGCCGGTATACCCGATGTCCTTCATGCCAACGGGCGTGGTGTAGAACCCGCCGGTGGTGAGGTCGCGGAATTTCGCGAAGAACCTCGCGGCCTCGGCGAACTTCGAGGCCGCGCGCGGCGCGAAGCAGATGTCATCCGCGATCGCGGCGCGCTGCGCATCGGCGAGCGCGGCAAACTCCGCACCGAAGCGCGAGCGCGACTCTTCGTCGATCCATCTCAACCCGGGCAGCACGATGTCGCGATCGGCGCGCTGCTGCGGATACGGCGCGCTGATCCACTCGTCGATGAACTCGACCACGCCCACCGCCGACGCCGCCGGCGACCCATCGTCGGCAGGAACGATGAGATCGCACAGTGCGATGGTGGCCAGACGCGCCGCCAGGCCCAGCGTCAGCGGCCACGGCTCGCCGAACTTCCACTCCTTCATGAGATCTGGATCGGACCCGTAGCCGGCCTGCCCGGCCGCGACGTCCAGCGCGAATGGCCGCGGCGCGTACGTGCCCGCTTGCAGCGCCGGCACGGTTGCGGTGGCGGCGAGCATCCACTTGATGGTCGTCCGGCGGTCCATGGTCACAATTCCTTGCGCTTCAACTGCCGCAGGATTTCATCCGACGCGCGCCAGGCCAGCGCCATGATGGTGAGCGTCGGGTTCTTGTCCGCGTTCGAGCACAGCGTCGCGCCATCGGTGATGAACAGGTTCTTCATGTCCCAGCTCTGCCCGAAGCTGTTGGTCACCGACTTCGCGCGATCCGTGCCCATGATGGCCCCGCCGATCTCGTGAATGATGAAGCCGCCTTGCTTGATGGCCTTCTCGCCGGACTGCGGCGCGCTCGCCATGCGTCCACCCATCGCGTCCAGCAACTCGGCGAAGGTCTTCTGCATGTGCGCCGCCTGGCGCGTCTCGTGCTCCGACCACTTCCAGTGGAACCGCAATACCGGGATGCCGAACTTGTCCTTCACCGTGGGATCGAGCTCGGCGAAGCAATCCTCGTTGGGGATCATCTCGCCGCGGCCCGCGAAGTTCACGAACGAGCCGTAGTAACGCCGCGCGTCTTCCTTGAGCTTGCGGCCATAGCTGCCGCCCGTGAGCCACTCGAGTCCCGCGGCCGCGCCCATGCCAGGCATCGTGCGCCCGCCGCCGAACTCGATGTGATAGCCGCGCGCGAAGCCCAACTTCCCGGCGAGCTGCTCCTTGTACAGCCACCACGGCACGTACAGGTGGCCGCCGTCGGCGCCGTCCTCGTTGTGCAACGGCATGTTCTCGAGCAGCGGCACCTGCCCGCCGAAACTCGCGCCCACCGTGTCCATGATGTACTTGCCGAGCTTGCCGCTGGAGTTCGCGACACCGGAGTTCAGCAGGATGCGCACGGATTCCAGCGCGCTCGCCGCCATCACCACGACGCGCGCCTGCACGCGATGCTCCGCGCCGGTCTTGCGATCGATGAACAGCACGCCGGAGGCCTTGCCGTCGGCGCGCTTCGTCACCGCGCGCACCATCGCGTCGGTGACGATGTCGAGATTGCCGGTCTCGAGCGCCGGCGGCAGGTGTACCGTGGTCGATTGGTAGTTAGCTCGGATCGCGCAGCCGCGGCCGCAGGGCGTGGCCCAGAAGCACGCGGCGCGCTTCTGCATGTCGGCGGCCAGGATCTTCTGCGCCTTGGCGTTGCCGGGATGCAATAGTTTGGGCAGCCGCTGATGGTCCAGGCGCGTGGTCAGCACGGCCCGGTGGCCCGCGACCACCGGAATCTTCATGCGCGCGGCGCGCTGTTGCAGGAGCAGATCCGAGACGCGCGGCTTCGGCGGCGGCAGCAGCACGCCCGGGGAGGAGTTCGGCGTGTTCTCGAGCCCGTCGTTCGAGCCGTACACGCCGATCAGCATCTCGACCTTGTCGTAGTACGGTGCAAGGTCCTCGTAGTCCATCGGCCAGTCGAGACCGAACCCGTCGCGCGCATGCGGCTTGAAATCGTATGGCCCGTTGCGCAGCGAGATGCGGCCCCAGTGGTTCGTGCGTCCGCCTAACATCCGCGAGCGCCACCAGACGAACTGCCGCGCCGGATCGTTCGAGGCGCTGGTATACGGCTCGCCCGGCACCTGCCAGCCGCCGTCGATCGTTGCATCCCAGAATCCGAATGGCTTTTCGGGCGTGCCCGCGGCGCGCAGCGGAGCGTCGCCGTTGGTCTGCATCATCGGGGTTTCGGTGGCCGGCTCGTACCGCCGGCCGGCCTCGAGCATGAGCACGCGCGCGCCTTCCATGGCCAGTGTGTAGGCCGTCTGGCCGCCGGCGGCCCCCGAGCCGACCACGATGACGTCATAAGACTTCGAGTCGGCGTAAGTGCTGGTGACGAAAGGCATGATTGGCCTGATTGTAGGGGCGCTGCCCGGCAGAGTCATAGTCGAAAACTATGCGCGCGTCCGCTACCCTGCGGCGCACTTCCACCCTACTCATCGGCGCCATCAGACCGGTACACCCGGCACGAGAACCTCACGTGAGCGCAACTCTAGGACGTCGACAACTGCTGCAAGGCGCATTGGCCGCGACGCTGCCATTGGCCATGGCCGGCTGCGCCGGTGACAAGGGCGCGAAGAGAGATCCGCTCGTGGTCGGCGGCCTGCCTGTCACCTGCAA
>JAYTOI010000145.1:0-1485 GCA_043747875.1 Pseudomonadota bacterium
AGGAAGTCGGCCGCAAGCTGGATGTGCGGCACGTGGTCACCGGCAGCGTCAAACGCGACGGTCAGCGCGTTGCGATCACGGTTCGCCTCACGCGCACCGCCACCGGCGCGGTGGTCTGGGCGGAACGCTTCGACTATGCCTCCGCGTCCGAGTGGAGCGACCGGCGTGACATCCCGGCGCGTCTGGCGAACTTGCTCGATGCCAAGATACAGCAGTCGGCAGCGCAGCAGTCGTTGCGCTCGCCGCTGAACGACGCGGCGGTCGACCATTGGATGCGCGGCCACTATCTGCTGGGCCGTTTTACCAGGCACGCGGAACTGCTGCAGGTGCGGGCGCACTTCGAGGCTGCCCTGGCCGCGCAGCCGGAGTCGGGACACGCCCTGGCCGGAGTCGCCGCCACCTATGTCTGCGAAGCGCTCTATCGCTGGACCAAGGATCCCAAGGCCGCGCTCGAAACCGGCAAGGCGCTGGCGCGCAGAGCACTCGAGATCGACCCCTACGACCAGACCGCGCTGAAGATGCTGACCGGCGCACACCTGTTCTTGGGAGAGATCGACGAAGCATTGAGCACCACGCGCAAACAACTCGAACTGAACCCGAACGATGCGCACTCGAACCGCGACCTGGCCGCGGGGCTGTTTCGCGCCGGTCGGTGGGAAGAGACGCTGCGCCAGCTCGACGTGGCGCAAAGCCTGAACCCACTCGATCATTCGCATGTGTGGAAGTGCCACAGCATCCGCGCACGCACGCTGGTCGTGCTGCGCCGCTACGCTGAGGCGATCGAACAGGCCAGGCTCAGCGCCGCCGCCGACGCGTCGGTTGTGGAGCCTTATCTGCACCTGGCGGCCTCTGAAGCTCAACGCGGCAATCTCGACGCAGCCCGCCAGCACGTGGCCGAGATCCTCCGGCGACGGCCTGATCACTCGATGGCCAAGGCCCGGTCGATCGACGGTTCGAACTACCCGCAGTACCACGCCGGAATGGCGCACTATTACGAAGGACTGCGCCTGGCCGGATTGCCCGAGGGCCCGACGACCCCCGTCGCCGCGAAGTAGCTCGGCCGCATCCTGCAGAAACCTTCAGTCGCCCGGCTCCGGCGGCGGCACCAAGCTGTTCGACATCCGCAAGGTCAACTATGTGATCTTGGGTGGGGACAACGCCGGGGAACACTTGCTGATGTAACCTCAAGGGCGAAGCCCCGACCGGCGGCGACAACATCCACAGCGAAAGGGGATCAAGTGAGCAATGCTCCGCGTGTCTTGTCGAAATTCCTGATGACTGCCGCTGTCGTCTTGGCCTGCGTGCCGAGCGCTTGGGCGGACGTCACGCAGGCCGTTGCGGAAGAAGCCGCGCACGAGGCTGTTTCCGAGCCCGACAGACACGCCTCGCCGGTCAACATCAAGCTCACCGGTTTCTCGCGCCCGGAATCGGTATTGCACGATGTCAAGCGTGATGTTTACCTGGTCTCCAACATCACCAACGGCC
>JAYTOI010000146.1:0-22123 GCA_043747875.1 Pseudomonadota bacterium
CGCCGAAGGACTTCTTCAGCCCCTCGATCTCGATCGGATCGCCGAGCACGGTGCCCGTGCCATGCTCCTCGATGAGCTGGATCTGCGCCGGGTCGATGCCGAAGCGGCGATAGACGAACTGCTCGAGCCGCGCCTGCGATTCCGGATTCGGCGCGGTGATGCCGTTGGTGCGGCCATCCTGGTTCACGCCCCAGCCGCGGATCACGGCCTGGATGATGTCGCCGTCGCGCTCTGCGTCCTCGAGACGCTTGAGCAGCACGACGCCGACCGCCTCGCCCGGCACGAAGCCGTTCGCCTCGCTGTCGAAGCTGGCGCACTTGCCGTCGGGCGACAGCATGCCGGCCTGCGCCGTCATGATGTGCATCGCGGGACCGGCGTTGACGTAGACGCCGCCGGCCAGCGCCAGATCGCTCACGCCGTCGACCAGGCTGTCGCAGGCATTCGCGATCGCCACCAGCGACGAGGAGCAGGCGGTGTCGATAGACAGGCAGGGACCCTGCAGGTCCAGGTAGTAGGCGATGCGCGCGCCGAGAATGGAGTTCGCGCCACCGGTGAAGCCGTGCGCGCTGAGTTGGACCTTGCGCGACAGCAGGCCGTATTCGCCGCTGCCGCATCCCACGAATACGCCGCAGCGGCTGCCGGCGAGAGACTTCGGGTCGTATCCGGCGTTTTCGATGGTCTGCCAGCAGGCTTGCAGGAACACGCGTTGCTGCGGATCCATCGCCTTCGCCTCGACCGGCGAAATATTGAAGAACAGCGGATCGAAACGATCGTACTGCTCGAGCAGGCCCATGTAGCGGCAGTTGGTCTTGCCCTCCGCGGGCTCACCGGGCTCGAACACCGCATCCACATCCCAGCGGCTCTGCGGGATCTCGCTGATGCAGTTCCTGCCTGCCGCGAGATTGCTCCAGAATTCCTCGACGTTGTTCGCCTTGGGGAACTGACCGGCGATGCCGATCACGGCGATGTCGTGCGTGGGGCGCGCCGCGGTCGGCGCGGTGCTGACCGTGCTGGCTGAGCTGGCGGCGTCGGCGGCGCCGGCGGCTGGCCGCGGGCGCCAGGAAACCAGATCGCGCTGCGCAAGCGCGACCGTATCCTGCTGAAGAGAGGGCGCCGCGGGCGGCATTGCGGCAGTGGGCGGGGCCAGCGCGGTCGGTGCCCCCAGATTCGACTGTTTTGGGGTCGACTCTATATATATGTGTCGTCCGAGCTTGGTGAGCGTCGGGTAGCTGTAGACGATCGTCGCGAGCAGCGCCATTCCGTAGTGCTCGTTGACCTTGCGGATCCACGTGACGCCCGTGATCGAATCCAGGCCGAGATCCATGAACTGGGAGTTCTCGTCGAGATCTTCCGGATCGAGATGCAGCTCGCTCGCGAGCAGCCGCCGGATACCCGCGACGACCTCGGCAGCGTCCTCTGCGCTGGCGGAAGCAACCGCTGCCGTGGCGGGGCTGCTCACCACTTCCACGTCGGCGCCCGCGGGCAAACCACTCTGCGGCTGGTACGCCGCTTGAATCCGGCGCAGCGTCTGCTCCTGGCCGACGAAGGTCTGCTCGTGCATCGCCAGCTCGTGCCGGCAGATCTCCGGCAGCCGCTCCGCAAGCGAGCGGTTGAGCTGCTGCTTGAGCGCGATCAGGTCCGCACGCGCGTGGCGCGCGATCTGCCGCGCGATCCGCACTGCGGCGTCGAGCACCTGTTCGCGCGGCAACACGGCCAGCGCGACACCGCGCGCCGCGAGCTCCGCGCCCGAACACTCCTGCGCCGTGAGCAAGGTATCGCCGGCCAGATCGTGGCCGAGCTTCTCAGGCACGATCAAGGTGGCGGCGACGCCGGGCGTGAATCCATAGCCCATGTAGGGGCTCAGATATTTGCTCTCCTCGCCGAGCAGGGCGATATCGGCAAACAACCCGAGCGACAAACCGGCGCCGATGGCGTGTCCCTGCATGGCGGCGATCACCGGAATCTTGCAGGCGAAGCCGAGCTGGTACGTCTGGTCGTCGGTGAACTTCAGCGTGCCCTGCTGGATCGCCAGCAAGGCTTCGCGCGTGCCGCCGGATGCGAAATAATTCTCGTAGCCGGTCAGCACCACTGCCTTGTAGCCAGGCGCGGCATCGATGCGCGCGAATACCTCGGCCATGCCCTGCACGAAATCCGCGGTGAACAGGTTCTTCGCGTCGCGGTCCTCCATCGTCACCACGACGACGCCGTCCGGATACGCGGTTGCGCGCACGACCTTGGATTGCAGCACGATGGACGCGGATGCGTCGACACTCGCGGTTTCAACCGCGTTGGCGGCTTCGTGCACCGCCGGCCCTGCAGGCAATTTCTGGATCGCTTCCTGGATTCCGAGCGACGTCTGCTTCTTCCACGACACCACGGCGTCGAGCGGCCACTGCGCCCAGCTGCGCGCGAACCTGGCGGCTTCGGCCGGCGCGTCGCCGGTCGCCGCGACCGCCAGCGAGGCGCTGCGCTGGCGCAGCTCCGCGCCTGAGTAGTTGGACCCGGTGAGCAGGATTTCGCGCGCGCCGGTCGCGCCGAGACGGCGCGCGAAGATGAAGGCCGCGAGCCGCGCGGTCTCCGGATTGCGCATCAGGTTGCCGGCGCAGAAGCTGCCGCCCGGTGGATAGACCGCGAAGTCGCAGAACTGGCTGACGAGCCAGGCGGCGGCGGTGGTGGCTTCCGGCAGCACGGCAATGACGGGCAACGGGCACTTGAGCAGCACGCGCTGCAGGCTTCCGATGTTCGACGTAGACGGGTCCGCCGCGCTCGCCTGAGCCTCGGGCAGGAAGCCGGCGTAATCGCTGGTCAGCACGACGGAGCGCCACGGCGCGGTGCCATTGGTCGCGTATTCCGTGAGCCGCATGAAGACCGCCGTGAGATCCGTCACCAGCGTCTTGTTCTCGTAGGGGGTGCCGAGGTCGCGAATGCGCAGCACGAGCGTGCGCTCGGCGCCGTTCTCGACCTGAAGGCGCTTGTTGGGCGGCGCGATGCGCGCGTCCGCGTCCGCGGTGTCCGGCACCGGCGTGGGCACCGGCACGAGCGCGGCGGCGAGCCCGAGCAGGGGCCGCGCCAGATGCTGCTTCAGCAGCCGCAGACTCTGTTCGGATTTCGTCGCCAGGTTCGCGGCCAGCTTGCACGCGTACGGCGCGACTTCCGCGGCCGGCAGGATCACGCAGCTCCAGCGATCCGCGCGCAGCTCACGTCCCGACTTGGCCGCACTGAACAGCAAGTCGTCGGCGCGTGCCGCGCCGAAGCGGTGCGCGAACAGGCGATGCTCATCCGCGGTGGGGAACAGTGCGCCCTGCGCGTCGGTGAAAGCGACCGTCGCCGTCTCGCTGCACACCATGAAGTCGCACAGCGCGGCCACGAGGAAACCGGCGCCGGTGGCATGGCCTTCCAGTGCCGCGATGACGGGCATCGGAAACGAGACGAGCGCACGAAACAGGTTCTGCGCGGCTTCGTTGTACTGCGCGCGGCTGCCGCGCAGGAAGCACTCAGGCGTGCCGCTCAGTATCAGCACCTTCGTCGCGGGATTCGCGCGGGCTGCATCGAGCGCGGCCAGCAGCTCGACGATCAGTTCCTTCGAGAGCGAACTGCCGTCGCGCAGCTCGAGCGCGAGGACTCCGTTTCCCTGCTCGTGGAGCTCCACCAGAGAAGGCGCACAACCAATGCTCATAGGCGGTGATTTCCGTGTGCAAGCGAATGCACAAGTTTCGATGGACGAGGTGTGGTGCAGAACGGCCGGTGTGCGGCGAGCGCCGCGCGTGTGGGAACGTGAGGGCGGACCGATTGCCGCCCATGCTCCGCCCTGTCGCCTGCACCGTGTCGTTGAGACCAGCGCTAGGCTAGCAGGCTCACCGGGGATGTCTGCCTGTCAGAAATTCCGGGTCGGCGCGGCGGCGCTCAAATGCCCGGTAATTCCAGCGTCACGAGCGGACGCTTCGGGGCCACGGGAGCGGCCTGGATGAAGGTGTCGAGCTTCACGGAGGGTTTGGAGCCACGCGCGACCGGCTTCGGGACCACCGGCTCCATGGCCGGCAGCATCGTTGCCATTGGCGTCGGCGTGGGCGTGGGCGTGGGCACGGTCTGTGGCTGCGGCGCCGGCACCGCGACCTGCTCCTGCTCGTAGTCGACGCCGCGCAACGCGACGCACACGTTCCCTTGCGCGTCGCAGACGTCGATGTCCAGCCGCAGTACGCGCGGATGACCCGCGCCCGATGCGATGCGCACCGAGGCGAACGCCGGCTCTTCGCATCCGGATACGAACGCCGCCGATTGCACGGCCAGCGGCAACGAGTCGTTGGTCAGCCGCGAGCCCTGCCCGCCGAGCCACGCTTGCGCATCGCGCAGGGCGGCATGCAGCAGCCCGGGATGCAGTAGATAGTCGTCCGGCCCGCCCGGCAGATCGACGCGCGTCCGGCACTGCCGCGCGTCGCGCGTGCCTTCCACGGACCGCAAGTCGAGCCGCGCCAGCGCCGGTGCGCGCGTCCGGCGCGCATGTCCCTGGCAATGCACGATCTCGTCCGACGGATCCTGCGAGGCGGATATGCTGTAGATCTCGAAATCGATCTCGGTATCGCCACGCTTGAACAAGGCGATGTTGACCTGCCGCGTCGCGCTGGCCGCGAGCGGGCGTCCCCAGATGACATCGTGCAACTGCGGACTGCCGGCGTCGTCGCGCACACCGAAGGCCTGCTCGATCGCGGCGCGCGCCATTTCCAGATAGGCCGCCGCGGGCAACACCCGCACGGCGTCCGCGCCGCTCCGCGGTGCGACGAGGAATGGTTCATCACCGCTGAACGTCGCGGCAAAGCCCGGCGCGCCGAGAACGGAGGTATCTTTGTGCAGCAGCGGATGCCGCGGCCTCACCTGCGATGCAGCGGCCGACGCCTGGGTCGGCGCTGCCGGGACTGCAGAGCGATCCACCCAGTAGCGCTTGCGCGCGAATGGGTAGCTGGGCAGCGCGATGCGCCGCCCTCCCGATGCGGGCCACTCCACCTCGGCGCCCCGTACCCAACCTTGCACGCGCTGCGGTAAATCCGCGTTCGGATCGCACCGGTGGACTGACACACCGTCCTCGCCACGCTCCACGCGTCCGCGCTGCAGTCCGGTACCGGCGGCGGCCTGAGGGTCCGCGACGTACGCCGCCAGCTTGTCGACGAGCTCGGACACCGAGTGCGCGATGAAACCCAGGCGCTCGTCCATGGCATCGCGTCCCGTCTGCACGCTGTGGGCAAAGTCGATCAGATCCACTCGACTCGATTCCCGCCGCAGGAATTCGAGCAAGTCGCGCACTTTCTGCTGGAGTTGCTCCGCCGTGCGCGCGGACAGCGGGATGGCGACGCCGGACGCCGGGATCGCGGCCAATGCGCCGCGCCGCGCGGCGGCCGGCGCCACGTACTCTTCGAGAACCAGGTGCGCATTCGTGCCGCTGAACCCGAAGGAGCTCACGCCCGCGCGCCGCAGTGCGTCGCCCGTGTTCCACGCCTGCTTTTCGCGCGCGATGTAGAACGGTGAGCTGCCGAAGTCGAACAGGGTGTTCTCTTTCTTCACGTTGAGGGTCGGCGGCAGCGTCCGATGCGCCATGGCGAGCAGCACCTTGTGCACGCCCGCGACGCCGGCCGCGCCGGAGGTGTGGCCCACGTTGCTCTTCACCGAGCCGAGGCCGCAGTAGTTCTTCTTCGCGGTCTTCTCACGGAACGCGGTAGATAGTGCCTCGAGCTCGATGGGGTCGCCGAGCTTGGTGCCGGTGCCATGCGTCTCGATGTAGCTGATCGTCTCCGGATCGATGTCGTGGCGCGCGTACACCTCGCGCACCAGCTCGCACTGGCTCTGCACGCTCGGCGCGGTGATGCCGTTGGTCTTGCCGTCCTGGTTGATCCCGGAGCCGAGGATGACGCCGTGGATACGGTCGCCATCGCGCACCGCGTCCTCGAGACGCTTGAGCACGACCACTCCGACTCCCTCGCCGGGCACGAAGCCGTTGGCGGCGTCATCGAACGTCTTGCAGCGCCCATCGGCGGACAACATGCCCGCCTGGCTCATTCCCAGATAAGTATCGGGTTTCAGATAGACCGTCACGCCGCCCGCGAGCGCCATGTCCGTCTCGTGGTTCATCAATCCCTGGCAGGCCAGATGGATCGCCACCAGCGACGACGAGCACGCGGTGTCGATGGAAATCGCCGGACCCTTGAGGTTGAGGAAGTACGCCACGCGCGCCGCGCCGATCGCGGCGCAGTTGCCCGTGAGGTCGGCCGTGCCGGCGGCGCTCTGCGCGACCAGCGAGCCGTACTCGTTGCCGATGGTGCCTAGATAGACGCCGCATTTCTGCTGGCTCAGCGCCTTGCCGCTGTAGCCGGCATCCTCGAAGGCCTTGTAACTCTCTTCGAGGAACAGGCGATGCTGCGGGTCCATGCCCTTCGCCTCGGCGGGCGAGATCTTGAAGAACAGCGGATCGAAGCAGTCGATGTCGTCCAGCAGGCCTATCCACTTGCAATAGGTCTTGCCGCGCTTCGACCTGTCCGGGTCGTAGTGCGCCGTGACGTCCCAGCGGCTCGGCGGTACTTCGGTGATCGAATCGCGGCCCGCCGCCAGGTTCTCCCAGAACTGGGTGAGATTGCCGGCCTGCGGATACTTTCCCGCAATTCCAACGATGGCGATCTTGCCGCCCGCGGGCGCATGACCACGCCGTGTACGGCGCGCGCGCGATGCGCGCTTCAATCCGGTGGATCGCGTCGCGGCCGGTGCGGCGTGCACGGCAGGCAGGACCGGCTTCTCGTTTGCCACGGCCGTCACGACCACGGTCGCGCGCGAATTGCGACACTCTTTCTCGATGTAGGTCGCGAGCTCGGTGACGTTCGGGTAGTCGTACAGCCGCGTCGCGGTGAGCTTGAGGTTGTACGCCTTGTTGAGCTCGCCCACCCATTCGACGCCGACGATGGAATCGAGACCGAGCTCGATGAACGGCCTGTCCACACTGATGTCCGCGGGTTTCAGGTACAAAGCCTGCGCCACGCTGGCGCGCAGCTCCTGAACGAATTGTGCATGCGTGGGCGTGGCCGCAGGCGCAGGCGCAGGTGCGGGCGCCGCGACTCCTTCCACCGCGGGCGCGCTCACGGCGGTCGCAGTCCCGAGTGCGCTCGCGACTGCGGCCGCCTCCGACACCGGTCGCAGCGCCAGCGCGCGGATCTCGACGCACACGCTGCCATCCGCATCGCACAGATCGATGTCGAGCGTCGCGGCATCGCTCTGCCCGGCGCGCGCCCAGGCGATCACATCCTTCGGACAGGCCGACAGGATGCGCACCTGCCGCGCGGCGCACGGCACCAGCGCCTCGTCGAACGACTGGCGCAATTCGGCCCAGGCCGCGAGCACCCGCCCCAGCAATGCGGGCTGCAGGCCATAGTCGCCGGCGCTCGTCTCGGCGGCGCTCAGACTGAAGGACTTCAACAGTTGCTGGTCTGCGTCCGCGGCGACCCGTTCGCGGATCTGCGCCAGATCGATTCGCAGGCGCTGCGTCTGCGCCGTCAGCAGTGCCGCGCCCTGGGCGTGCACGATCGCCTCGTCACCGGCACGGCTGTAGATCTCGAAGTCGATGGTGTCATCGTCGTTGGCGAACAGCGCGATGGAGATTTCGGTGCCCTGCGCGTCCTCGGGCCTCACGTGGAAGGACTGGCCCCAGGCCACGTCGCGCAGCTCGGCCACGCCCACGTGCTGAATCGAGCCCCTGCCCTCGGAGGCCAGTACGGCGGCGACGCGCGCCATCTCCAGGCAGGCACCGGCCGGCAGTACGTTCTGTTCGAGGATCGGCTCGCTGCCGCGAAACACCGAGCTGAAGCATTGTTCGCGGAAGCTCGATACGTTCTGGTGCAGCAGCGGATGCAGCGCAGACGTCGCGCGCGCATGACCCGCCGCCCCCGGCAGCTGCGCGGGCTCGATCCAGTAGCGATCCTTCGCGAACGGATACAGCGGCAGTGCGACGCGCTGCGGCCGGGTCGCATAGAGCCGGTTCCAATCGAACGTCAGCCCCTTGACCCACAGCTCGAGCAGCTTCGATAGTTGGGCGCGTGCGCTCAACCGGCCGACCACCGTCTCCTTCAAATCCTCATCGCCGCGAAAGACGCTCATCGTCTCCTTGTTCTCGCTGACGCGTGCCTGGCAGATGCCGGCCGTGTCCCCCCGTAGATAGCCCGCGAGCTTCGCGGCCAGCTCCTCGACGGAGCCGGCGAGGAAGGCCAGCCGGGCATCCATGGGTTCGCGTCCGGTCTGCAGCGTGTAGGCCACGCCGACGAGATCGATTGCGTGGCCTTTTTCCGGGCCACTGCGTGACACGAACTCGAGCAATTCCTTCGCCACGTCGCGCAGCCGCTCGGGCGTCCGGGCCGACAGCGGAAAGATGATCCTGCCGTTCTCGCGCGTCGTCGTGACCGCACTCGGCGCGTCCGGCGCGGCATACTCGGCCAGGACGAGGTGCGCATTCGTGCCGCCGAAGCCGAAGCCGCTGATCGCACCCTGCCGGCGCGGCGCGCCGTGGAGCTCCCAGTCGCGCAGGCGGTCGTTCACATAGAACGGGCTGTCGTCGAGGCGGATGTGCTCGTTCAACTGTTGGTAATTGATCGTCGGCGGCAGCTGGCGATGCCGCAGGGCCTGCACCACCTTGATGGTGCTCGCGACGCCGGCAGCCGTGAAGCAATGACCGATGTTGCTCTTGACCGAGCCGAGCGCGCAGTAGTTTGTCTGGCGCGTGAAGCGGCCGAAGGATTGCCTGAGCGCATCGATTTCGATGGGATCGCCGAGCTTGGTGCCCGTGCCATGCGCCTCGATGAGCTGGATGCCGGCCGGATCGATCTGATGGCGCTCGTACACTTGCTGCTGCAGGCGCGCCTGCGATTCCGGATTCGGCGCCGTGATGCCGTTGGTCTTGCCGTCCTGGTTGACGCCCCAGCCCGCGATCACCGCGAGCACGGTGTCGCCGTCGCGCTGGGCGTCCGACAACCTCTTGAGCAGCACTGTGCCCACACCCTCGCCCGGCACGAAGCCGTTGGCGCGCTGGTCGAACGTGAAGCAGCGGCCGTCGTCGGAGAGCATGCCCATCTGCGTGGTCTTGAGATGCAGGTCGGGACCGCTCATCACGTACACGCCGCCGGCCAGCGCCAGGTCGCTGTTGCGCGCGATGAGGCTGTCGCAGGCGGTCGCGATCGCCACCAGCGACGACGAGCACGCCGTCTCGATAGATAGACAGGGGCCGTGCAGGTCCAGGAAGTACGACACGCGCGCGGCCAGGATGGACGTGTCGGTGCCCGTGAAGCCGAGCGCGCTGGTCTGCAGGTCGCGCGACAGCAGATGGTAGTCGCCCGGGCCGCAGCCGACGAAGACTCCGCACTTGCGCGCCGACAGCGACTTGGGGTTGTAGCCCGCGCTCTCGATCGCATGCCAGCACGATTGCAGGAAGACGCGCTGCTGCGGATCCATGCTGAGCGCCTCTTTGGGCGAGATCTCGAAGAACAGCGGATCGAAGCGGTCGAATTCTTCGAGCAGGCCCATCCACTTGCTGTTGGTCTTGCCCGCGGCAGTGGTCTTTTCTTCGAAGTAGGCGTCGACGTCCCAGCGCGTGGTCGGAATCTCGCTGATGCAGTTGCGGCCATGGGCGATGTTGTTCCAGTAGTCCTCGAGCGTGCGCGACTTGGGAAATTGTCCAGCCATGCCGATGATGGCGATGGGTTCGCCCGCGACCGGGCTCGATGCGCGCTCCGTGGCCGGCTGCGTCTCGACCACGGCCGTCGGTGCAGCCGGCGGCGCAGGCACCGGCACGGTCTCGACGAGCCGCGACGGCTTCTGGTCGCGCCAGGACGGTAGTTTGGTACGCGCCTTGAGCGCAGCGGGCCGCGACTCGGCAATCGGTAGATTCGGGGTTGGATTCGGGGCTGCGTGCGGCGTCGGCGCCGGCGCGGCCACGGCCACGGGTGTGTGCACCGGCACCACAGGTGTGGCCGCGGGGCTGCCCGCCAACCGCGGTGCGAGCCGGGCGATCTCGTCGCGAACGTACCCGGCGAGTTTCGTCAGCGTCGGAAAGCTGTAGACCTTGGTGGCGAGGATCGACGTGCCGTAGCGCTCGTTGATCTTGCGCATCCACGTGACACCGGTGATGGAGTCGAGTCCGAGATCGATGAACTGCGTGTCCTCGTCGGCGTCCTCCACGCGCATGTGCAGCTCTTCGGCGAGCAGCCGCCTGATCTCGACCAGCACGTCGTCGGACGGCGCCGCGGCGCCCGTCGGATCGAAAGTAGTTTGAATCTGGTTGAGGGCCTCGGTCTGGCCGACGAATGTACGTTCGTGCATGGCAATTTCCTGTCGGATGATCGGCTCGAGCCGCCCGTGGATGGGGCGATTCAGGCACCGCTTGAAAGAGATGAGATCGGCGCGCGAATGCCGGGCGATGCGCCCGGCCAATTCCATCGCGGCCGCATGGATCTGCTTGCGGGAATGGACGTCCAGACCTGCGCCCCGGCCCTCGAGCTCGGCGCCGGAATATTCCTGCGCCGTCAGCAAAGTCTCCCAGCCGAGGTCACGGCCGAGCATTTCCGGAACGATGAACGTAGCGCCGGCGCCGGGCGTAAAGCCGTAGGCCAGATATGGGCTCAGATATTTGCTCTCGTCGCTGAGCAGCGTGAAGTCGGCAAACAACCCGAGCGACCATCCGCCGCCGATGCCATGCCCCTGCATGGCCGCGACCACGGGCAGCGCGCAGTTCAGCGTGCGCTGCCAGGTCCGGTCGTCGGTGAAGCGCGCGCGGCCGTCCTGGATGGCCAGCAGCGCTTCCTTCGTGCCGCCGCAGGCGAAGTAGCTGTCGTAGCCCGTGAGCACGATCACCTTGCAATCCGCGCGCGCCCCGACTTTCTCGAACACCTCGCGCAGGCTGCGCACCAAGCGCTCGGAGAACAGATTCTTCGAGTCGCGGTCTTCCATTCGCACCATGACGATGCCCGAGACATCGACCCTGGCATCGATGACATCCGTGGCATGAATCACTTCTGCGCCGGGGCGCGCGCCCGACTCGGCGTCGAGCTGCGCAGGCACCGTGCCGTCTTCCGGCGATACATCCCCATCCGCGCTGCCCGCGTCGGGGCGCATGGCGGCGATCGTACCGGCCGGCAGACGCGCCAGGCACCGCGCCACGCGCAGCGCCTCGGTTTCGAGCTGGCTTTCATCGACCATCGGCCAGGGCCCGAGCCGCCGCTGCAACTCGTCGCCGGAATACCCCGTGCGCGCCAGCACCAGATCGCGCGCGGCGCGAATGCCGCAGCGTGCGGGGAGCGCGCGCATCGCAAGCTCCGCCAGCGCAGGCTGGTCCAACAGCCCGGCGACGCCGAAGCGACCCTGGCGCGCGTACACCGGGACATCGCACATCTGGCCAATGAGCCAGCCCCGCGCGGAAGTTTCCGTGCCGAGCGCGCCGATCACCGGCAGCGCGCAGCGCTCCAATGCATCCTGCAGACGAACGATCGACTCGTCCGCGACGAGGCGCGAACCCCAGTCCACGCCCGCCAGCACCAGGGCACGAACCGGCGCGCCCGCAACCGCCTGGGGACGAGCGAGCAGCGCGATCAATTGTTCGGCACTGGCGCGCGTGTCGACATCGGCCTGGCCATTCGCTGCGCCGCGAACGATCAGGATGCCGTCGCCGGCACTCTGCAGTTGCAGCAACCCGATCGTGGCGCTGACCGCCGCCGACGCGGGCCGCGCGCGCGGCTCGAGCCCATCCGACACCGCCCACGCGAGGCTGCGCACGCGCTCGAGGCTGCGACGGGCCAGATGCTCCTTGAGCAGGCGCACAGTAGTTTGGGGTTTCTGCGCCAGGCTCGACGCCAGCCGCATGGCGTGCGGTTCGACCTGCGCGGCGGGCACGATGGGCACACTCCAGCCCTTGTCGCGCAACTGCGCCCCGGTCGAGACGGCGGCCAGACAGAGGAAGTCCATCGCGCGTGCGCGCCCGAATCGCTGCGCGAACAGGCGGGCCTCGGCCGGCGTGGGAAAGAAGCCGGCCACCGGATTCGAAAAGCGATACGACGCGTCCACGTTGCAGACGGCGAAGTCGCACACCGCGGCGAGCAGCAGGCCCGCGCCGGTGGCATCTCCGCGCAGCGCGGCGATCACCGGATACGGAAACGCGGCGATGGACCGGAACAGGTCTTCTTCGAGCGCGTCGTTGCACTGCGTCCTGCCGCCCGACAGAAACGTGCCCGGCGAGCCTTCGAGCACCAGCACTTTCAGATCGGGCGCGCGCCGCGCCTCGTCGAGCGCACGCCGCAATTGCGCGCTCAGGTCGCGCGTCAATACGCTGCGGCCGTCCTGTCCGGTGATGCGGATCGAGAACACACCGTTGCCACGGTCTTGGAGGAAGGCGCTATTCATGGTTCGGCCTGGACGTTTTCGACGTTCTTGTTCATGGCTTGGGGGCCGCGCGGCGTCAGATATCTTTCGTAGAGCTCGAGGAAACGGCGATACCGCGGCGTATCCCACTCGAAGCCGGTCAATTGCTGGTCGAGCCGGATGGAGTTCTTCATCTCCTCCGGCATGAACTTGCCCTTCTTCAGGATCTCCTGCGAGACCTGCGGCTGATCGACGTTCAACGCCAGGCTGTAGGGCTCCAGCCGTCCGTAGTGGTGCGTCGAATGCTGATTGATCTCCTGGATCTCCTTCGGCACGTGTGGATAGACGCCGGGGATGAACTGATGACCGTCGATGTCCGACTTCACGTCCAGCGTGTAGACCACGAACAGGATGACGGGGCTGTAGAAGATGCCCGGGCCACCGAGCGAATAGCGCATGAACCCCTCGAGGAAGCCGTTGCCCGACACGCCGATGAGGCCGCTCGGGATCGCGTCGTGATGCGCGCCGTGTAGATAGAGGAACTCGACCTCCGAGTTGTGGCCCAGCCAGTGGTCACGGTAGAACCAGGCATTGACGGCCTTCATGAACCGCACGTGCAGGATGAGGTTGGCCGCGATGGTCGCGGGCAGGAAGATCAGCGAGTAGTTGACGTGCGTCAGCACGATGTACCACGGCGCGATCAGCAGCGCGTGCGCCATCAGGCCGGTGCAATACGCGTGCAGGATTTCCAGCGTCACGCTCGGCTGGCGCTCGAGCGCGCTCTTCCAGGTCGTGTGCAGCAGGAACTCGCGCACGTGCGCGCGGCGGCGCAGGTGCGAGACGAGAATGGCGGTGCGATACGCGGTCAGCGCGACGACGTGCGCGTAGAACAGGCCGATGGCCACCGCGCGCATGGTGTCCGAGTGATGCGGCAGGCCGGGCGTCAGCGAAATCGCCACGTTTTCCAGCAGCAGGATCGCAACGGCGACGAAGTACTCGGGCCGCAGGTTGCGCACCTTGTAGACCAGCATGTAGAGCACTTCCTGCGGATGGCGCATCAACGCCGGCCATTTGAGCTTGACCCCGTGCCGCAGGACGAAGGCGCCGACCATCCACAGGCCCAGCGCCAGCACGATGAAGAACAGCGGATGCAGCCACCCGAAGGAGACGCCCGCGACGAGCACGCAGGCTGCGCTCATCAACACGTAGTCGAGGAAGTCGTCCTTGTGGTACGCGAGCCGCGGACGCTTCTCGCCGTAGAGCTGGTGAAAATATGCGGGATCGGGTGTGTTCATGTAGTGACTCCGGCGGCCGCCGCGGAACGCCGCGGTGGCGCGCGAATGATCCATTCCGCGATCACGACGTTGATCGCCCAACCGGCGCCGAGCAGCAGTGCCCGCGCGGTCTCTCCGGGGTGCGCCTCGACCAGCAGCACCCACGGTAGATTGATGAGGACTTGCGTACCCGCGCCCATGCCGATGGCATAGCCGCGCGTCATCCAGGCGCGGTGCCGGGTCACGTCCCGGCGGCGGATCGCGATGTACCCGAGCACCACGGACACGACCATCGCCACGCCGACCACGAGCCGGATGTAATAGAGCAGCGCGCCATCGCCGGGCGCGAACGGATACGTCAGCGTCATCCACAGGCCCGACAGGCCCGCGGTGAGGCCAGCGGCCGCCACTACCCGACCCACGCGGCGGTGCCACTCGGGATTCCGGCGGCGAAAGCGCGCTGCGAACTGGAAGGCACCGAAGATGCCGAACACCATCGCGGTCACGATGTGGATCGTGGCGGAAGTCGCGCCCGCGAAAAAGCGCGCGTTCTCCGGCGTCATCTCGGCACCGCCGCCGATCTCGACCAGGCGCACGATGCCCGCGCCGCTCGGAACGATGGTGAGTGCCACCAGGGCGATGGGGAGCGCCCAATCGGAACGGAAGCTGGCCATCGCCGAACTACTGCGCATCCGACAACGCGATGCGCGGCTTGTGCGCCGGATAGATGGACCCGGTGCCAGACCCGATGATTGCCCCGTTGACGGTCAAAGCCGGCGCCGTCAGCGCGATGGCGGCGAATTCGGGATCTTTCGGCTCGGCCCGAGACACGCGCTCGTAGGTGAGCCCGCGCATCTGCACGCAGACGTTGCCGTGCGCATCGGCCAGATCCAGGTCCAGTTGAATGTTGCGCGCATCGTTCGCATCCGCCGCGTGTCGGACCCAGATGTACAGTTCCTTCACGCAGGGACGCAGGACCCGCAGCGATTCGAGCGCCAGCGGAAAAGACGATTGCGCGCGGCCCAGCAATTCGCCGGCTGCCTGCAACGCGCGGTCCAGCACCAGCGGATCGAGGACCAGCTCCTGCGAGGATCCGTCCGGCACGGGTAACAGCAGCGGCGCCAGGCGCTCGACATCGACGCGCACCGGCGCAGGCGCGCGGACCAGGATGGCCTGCCCCTGCATGTGCACGACGTCGTGGCCGCCGTCGGCGGCGGCGCCGTAGATCTCGTAGTCGAGCTGATCTGCATCGCGCGCGAACAGCGCGACGGAAATCTCCTGGCGCGATGCCACCGAGACCGGATCTGCCCAGACGATGTTGAACAGCTCGAGACTGGCGCGGCCCGCATTCGAGCCCATCTGCGCGGCGCTCGCATTCTCGATCGCGGCGCGCGCCATCTCCAGGAACGCCACGGCCGGAATCAACTTCTGCGCGGTCACGAAGCGCTCGTCGCCCGTGAACGTGGAGCCATAGCGCTGCTGGCGCATGTCGGAGACATTCCGATGCAGCAACGGATGCAGTACCGCGAGCGCGCCCGGTCTGGCCGCGGGCGCCGCCTGGTCCGGCGTATGCCAGTACCGTTCGCCGCCGAATGGATAGACCGGCAGACGCGTGCGCTGCGGACGCTGGGCACCATGGAGTCTGCTCCAGTCGATCTTGAAACCCCTGACCCACAGCTCGATGAGCCGCGGCAGTTCGCGCGCGGACGGCAGCTCGGCGCTCGAGGAGACGATCTCCTGGTGACGCTTCACGCGCCCCCGGTGCATTCCCTCGAGGTCGGACCTGCCTGCGCAGAAGGCAGCCAGCTTCTGCACCAGCTCGCTCCGGGAGCTCGCCACGAAGCCGAGCCGCTCTTCCATCGGTTCCCGGCCTACCTGCAGCGTGTACGCGATGTCGCGCAGACTTGCGCGCGAATGAGCGACAGGCATGCCCGCGCCCTCGTTGCCGAGCGCGCGCAGCAGATCGCGCGCCTTGTGCTGCAACTCCTGCGCGGTCCTGGCCGACAGCGGAATCGCCACCGGCCCATCTACCGCATCGCCTGCGATCTTCGCCGGCTCGTACTCCTGCACGATGAGGTGCGCATTCGCGCCGCCCGCACCGAACGACGAGATGCCGGCGATGCGCGGGATCTCCCGCTCGACTCCGCCCACCGAGCGGCGCGGCCGCGCCCACGGCGCCAGCGCCGTCTGGATCCGGAACGGCGTCTGGCCGAAATCGATCTCCGGATTCGGCTGCTCCGCGTGCAGCGTCGGCACCAGTTGCGCGTGCTCGAGCTGCAGCAGCACCTTCGTCAATCCGGCGATACCGGCTGCCGCCTCACAATGCCCGATGTTCGATTTCAGCGACCCGAGCGCGCACACCGAGCCGTCCGCACGTGCCGGACCGAACACGCGGGCGAGCCCTGCGACTTCGACCGGGTCTCCGAGGGCAGTGCCGGTGCCATGCGCTTCGACGTAGCTGATGTCGTCCGCACTCAATCCCGCGCGCTCCAGCGCCTTGGCCACGACCGCGGATTGCGCCAGCGGATTGGGCACGGTGTACCCATTGGTCTTGCCGCCGGCATTGATCGCGCTCGCCTTGATCACTCCGTAGATGTGGTCACCGTCCTGCTCGGCCTTGCTCAATGGCTTGAGTACGATGGCGCCGACGCCCTCGGCATCGACGAAACCATCCGCCTCGGAGCCGAACGAGCGGCACTGGTTGCCCGACGACAGCATGGTCAACGACGACAGCGCCTCGTAATGACCGGAGTCGATGATGAGATTCACGCCGCCCGCGATCGCGCACTCGGACAGACCGCTGTACAGACTCTCGAGCGCCAGGTGTATGGCCGTCAGCGACGCCGAACAGGCGGTGTCCACCGCCATCGACGGACCCTGGAAATCGAACAGGAACGACACGCGGTTCGCGATGGAATAGTAGAGCGGCTGCGGCGCGTAGCGCGCGTTCATCACGCCGACGAACACACCGACCTTGTCGCGCGCACCGATATTCTCCGGCGTATAGCCCGCATCTTCGATGGCGTGGTAGCTGGCCTCGAGGAACAGCCGTTCCTGCGGGTCCATGACCTTCGCTTCCTTCGGCGAGATGCGGAAGAACAGCGGATCGAACTTGTCGATGCGCTCGAGGAAGCCGCCCCACTTGGTGTAGCTCTTCCCGGCCTTGCCCTTCTCCGCATCGAAATGCTCGCGCCAGTCCCAGCGATCCGCCGGGATCTCGCTGATGCAGTTGCGGCCCGCGGCGAGGTTGCGCCAGAACTCCTCGAGGTTCGGTGCCTGCGGATAGCGGCCGCTCAGGCCGACGATTGCCACGTCGAAGATCGCCGCGGGCCCGCGCTCCCGCGTCGCGGGGGCGGCGGGAGCGGTGGCAGGCGGCGTCGCGGCCGGCCGCGCGGATGCCTCCGCGCGCGTCTGCAGCAACGCCGCCGCCTGGTCCGCGTGGCGCTCCAATAGATAGTCCGCGAGCCCGGCCACGTTCCGCACCTCGAAGAACAGCGTGGTCTTGATGCCCGGAAATGCCTTGCGGATCTGGTTCGTGAGGCCTACGACGATGATCGAGTCGAGGCCGTATTCGGACAGCGCGCGGCCGGCGTCGACCTGCGCGGGCGTGAGCCGCAGATGCCTGGACACGACCTCCTGTAGATAGGCCAGCAGGCGCTCGCGCAGCGAGGCGTTGGCAATCGGGGCGGCCAGCGGCGCAGACGCGGCAGGCGCGGGTGCACCGGGTGTGGGTGCCGCCGGCGGCGCGCTGCGCTGGCGCGTCCGCCCGTCACTCGCCGCCGCGATCACCTGCTGCCCGAGCTCATGCGCGGGCGTCGCCGGGAACGCGATGGATTCAAAACCTTCGTCGGCCAGCACTTTCTGCCAGCTCTGCGGTGCGAGACCGGGGCTGCCCGCCAGGCGCAGCGGCGCATCTTCATACAGCCACCATCCTTCGAGCAGGCCGAAGGTCAGATGGCTGAACAGCGACCAGGTGCTCATCTCGTTGAGCAGCAGCAGGCCGCCGCTCTTGAGCAGCGCCTTGGCATTGCGCAAGGTCTGGCGGATATCGGGCGTGGCGTGCAGCACATTGGTGGCGATCACGAAGTCGTAGCGATGCCTCTCGAGCGGCGGCCGCACGGGCTGCGTCACGTCGAAGATCGCGGTGGTCAGAGTCGAGAGTTGCGGCCGGTAGCGCTCCTCGGCGTGATTGAGGAAGGCCTTCGACAAATCGGTATAGCAGTACTCCGCGATGCGCGCGGCGTGCGGCCGCAGCAGCGGCAGGATGCGCGCCGTGGTCCCACCGGTGCCGGCGCCGATCTCGAGGATGCGCACCGGCCCCGCGTCCGCACCCGACATCTGCTGGATACGACTACACAGTGTGGCGCCCAGCGCGTCGTTGGCGTAATCCGCGAGCGCGTGGCCCTGGTAGACGCCTTCGACGAGCCGCATCGAAGAATCCGGAAACATCACGTCGGTGGCAGGCAGCCTGCCGGTCAGGATGTCCGGCAGTGCGCGCAGGCAGGCCTCGAGCAGCGCAACCTGCGACGCGACGCTGCGCGCAGCGAGCCAGGCGCTCTTGCCCGACTCCCAGTTCGCCCACGCCGCTTCGAGCCCTGCCGTGTCCGATGCAGCGGCTGCACTCGAGGCCGCATATTCCAGGCTGGTCACCAGCCATCGCTGCAGCCACGGCGCGACGGCGCGCGTCTGCGCGGGTAGATCGTCCGGCGAGCAGATCCGCAGCGCCGACAACGTGGCCGCCAGGATCCGGCCCGCGACAGCCACCGCCTCGGTGGGCAACGCGCTCTGGCCGAGATCGACCCGCGGCTCGATCGTCCCGCCTATCTGCCACGCGCCCGGCCGGCGCCCGTCCGGCCGCGGTAGATAGCTCACGGTCTCCGGCAGCGCCACTCCTTCGAGCGCGCGCTCGTCGAGCGTCTTCAGCAACGCCAGCTGCGGGAAGTCGGAGCCGACCAGGGTCTGCAGCCGATCCATGGCCTCGTCGGCCTCGATCGACCCGATGCCCATCTGCTGCATGCGCTGGTTGTAGAAATCGCCGCGCACGATGCCGACGTTGCCCCAATAGCCCCAGTTCATGATCTTGACGGGATAGCGACGCTGCTGCGTCAGGCTGCGCGCGAAGCTGTCCGCGAACGTGCATCCCGCGGAGTAGTTCGACTGGCCCGCCGCGCGCGTGAAGGAGATCAGCGAGGAGAAGAACAACACGAAGTCGAGATCCTCGCCGCCGAACACCGCGTCCATGTGCACGCTGGTGTCCACCTTGGCGCTCAGGCCGGCGCGGAACGTGGCCTCGTCCAGGAGTGCGACGCTCTGGTCCTTCAAGACGATGGCGGAATGGATGACGCCATGAATGCGCGGATGCACGGCACGGATCTGCTCGAACGCGCGTTGCAGCGAATCACGCTGCGTCGCGTCTGCGCGCACGTACATCGGCGCCCTGCCGATCTCGCCCAGCATGCGAATCTTCTCGTCGATGCCCGCGTCGCGCTCGCGTCGGCCGATCCAGACGATGCGCGCGTCGTAGCGCTCGATCACGGAGCGACTCCACGCCGTGCCGATGCCGCCGGCCCCGCCGATGACGACATAGACGCCGTTCTGCCGGTATGCCGGCAGCGTCGGCGGCGGCGGCGACAGGCGCGCGAGCCCCTGTGAAAACCACTCGCCCCGCCGCCACGCGAGCAACGTCGTCTCGCCGCGCCAGGACAAACATTGGCCCGCGGGCAGTCCGCGCAGCTCGTCGACGTCGAGCACCTGGACGCTCCAGTCGGGGTACTCCCGCGCCAGGCTTCCGGCGAAACCAACGATGGCGGCATGCGCCGGCGCCGGCGCCTCATCGCCCAGCATCTGCGTGTTGCGCGTCAACACAGTCCAGCGCAGCACGCGCTCCGCGTAGCCGAGATTCAGCAGCGCCTTCGCGAGGCGGAAGGTGGCGAGCACGCCCTGCTCCTGGCTCTCGATCAGCGGCCGGTCTTCTTCGGGCGCGATCCACAGCAGGTGATCGAACGAGTGCGTCGCGAGAGTCCGTTGAATGTCCTCGATCGGCGCGCCGGGCGCCAGTTGCAGGAAGCGCGCTTCGGGATAGGACTCGGTGAGCCACGCGGCGGATTCGCAGCCCGCCACGAGCAGCCGCGCGCCGCGCGTCGGCGCCGCGGTTGGCGCCGGGACGCGGTTCCACACCGGCACCAGCGAGTGCAACACCGCCGCGGAATGGTCGGCGCCAGTCGCGGGCGCGAGCTCGCCTTCGAGCGCGCGGGACACGAAACCGTGGAGCTGCACGCAGACACGGCCCTGCGCATCGCACAGGTCCACGTCGAAGCTGCGGGCACCGGCGCCCGGCTCTGCATCGTCGGTCGGCCGCACCCAGGCATACATCTCCGGCGTGCAGGCCGCGAATACCCGCAGCGTGTCCAAGGCGAACGGCAACATCGGCCGCTCGAACCGCTCCGACGCTCCGGCCAGCGCGAGGCAGGTCTGCAGCGCACCGTCCAGGATGCTCGGGTGAAGTAGATAGTCCGCGGCGCCGCGCTCGGCCGCGCGCGGCAGCCGCAGGCGCGCCAGCAGTTGCCGCTCCCCGACCCACACGGCGTCCACGGCGCGATGCGCCGCGCCGTAGTCGACGCCTGCCGCCGTGTAGCGTGCGTACATCCCGGAAACGTCGCTCGCGCCGGGCATCCGCGCCTTGAGCTGCTCGATCTCGAGCCTCGGTGCGGCGCTGTCGGGTGTGAAAACCGCGTGCCCCTCGCAATGCAGAGTGTCGCCACATGAAACGTCGAATTCGATCTTTCCGGCCTCCGACTCGCGCAATGCCATCGTGACTTCCCGCGGGCCTGTGACCACCACTGGCTGGGCCCAGACGGTGTCGCGCAGCTCGATGAGCCGCGCACCATCGGTGGGCGGCGACGCGAGCTCGACCGCCGCGCGGGCCATTTCCAGGTACGCCACCGCCGGCAGTACCTTCTGCCCTTTCACGACATGATCGCGCAGGAAAGTCTCGGTGCCGGTGAACGTCGAGGAAAACCTCTGCCGGCTGAGCACGGAGACATTTCGCTGCAACAGCGGATGGAGCATCGTCCGACCGCCGAGGCTGGTGAAGCGCTCCGGACCGGCATCCCGGACCACGGAATCGACCCAGTACTTCTCCTGCGCGAATGGATAGGTGGGCAGCGGCATGCGCGCCGGTCGCGTATCTTGGTTCGACTGGCCGTACAACCGGTTCCAGTCGAGTTCCGCGCCGCGGCTCCACCACTCGGCCAGCTGCGAAAGCTTGCGGCGCGCGATCCAACGCTCGACGGTCTGCGCGAAGTCCTCATCGCCACCGAGCAGACTCAGCGTGTCGCGGTTGCTGCGCGCCTGGCCGCGCCAGAGGTCCTCGATGTCTCGCTCGCCTGCGATGAACCCGCGCAGCTTCTGCGCCAGTTGCCCGACGGAGCTCACGAGCATTGCGACGCGTTCGTCCATGGCCTCGCGGCCCACCTGCAGCGTGCAGGCCAGAGTCGCCAGATCGGGCGGTGCGCCCGCGGTGCGGATGAACTGCTCGAGATCGCGGGCTCGCTGCAGCAACTGCTCCGGCGTTCTGGCGGACAGCGGGATGATCGACTTCTCCGGCGGCGCCGGCACCAGCGCGGCCCGCGCGTCGCGCTGCGGATATTCCTGCACCAGCACGTGGCAGTTCGCGCCGCCGGCGCCAAAGGATGAAATACCGGCGATGCGCGGGATCTCGCCCTGCGCCGAGCGCGGCTGCCAGGGCGACAGTTCCGTATTGACGCGGAAAGCCGTCTTCTCGAATGCGATGTTGGGATTGATACGCGTCGCATGCAGGCTCGGCGCGAGCTGCCGGTGCTTCATCTGCAGCAGCACCTTGGTGAGCCCGGCGATGCCCGCCGCGGCCTCGAGATGGCCGATGTTGGACTTCGCCGAACCGATGCGGCAGTGGCCGGTGTCGCGCGCCTTCGTCCCGAACGCCTGCGTGAGCCCCGTGATCTCGATGGGATCGCCTAGTTCGGTGCCGGTGCCGTGCGCCTCGATGTAGCTCACGTCGCGCGGTTCGATCCCCGCCTTTTCCATCGCACCCCGGATCAGCTCGGCTTGCGCGACGGGACTCGGAACGGTGTATCCGCTGGTCCGGCCGCTGTGGTTCACGTGCGTCGCGAGGATGACGCCGTGGATGTGATCGTTGTCGCGCAGCGCGCCCGACAGCGGCTTGAGCAGCACGACGCCGACGCCTTCGCCGGGCACGTAGCCGTTGCCGCCGGCGCCGAAGCTGCGGCACAGGCCGTCGCGCGACAGCATGCGCTGCTGCGACAGCCACTGGTAGGTGTACGGATGTAGATAGAGATTGACGCCGCCGGCGAACGCCATCTCGCAATCGCCGCGCCGCAGGTATTCACAGGCCTCGTGGATCGCGGTCAGCGACGACGAGCACATGGTATCGATGGGCAGGCTGGGCCCGGTGATGTCCATTAGATAGGAGACGCGGTTCG
>JAYTOI010000147.1:0-6196 GCA_043747875.1 Pseudomonadota bacterium
CAAGGCGCAAACCTGCGAAGGGTACAAACAGTTGTACGACACGTGGGAGAAGCTCGGCGAGAAGATGGGCGGGATTTTGCAGCTCGACTCGGGATACGAGATTCACAGCGTTGCAATCGCGTCGGACCTGAAGACTGCGACGGTGGACATCAGCACGTCGCTCGATGTTGCCGGCTCGATCATGAACATTCGGTCGCGCAGCACCGACACGCTGGTGCGCAGGAACGGCAAGATGTTGATGCTGCGGAGCGAGGGCGAAGGGTCGGTGGGCGGGGGGTCCTAGCCGATGTTCACGTGCAGCAGGTCAGCGTGAACGGCACGTCTTCAGTAGTTTGCTGCGGCCGCGTCTTCAACCCATTCCACGCCAGCAGCCGCACGCTGCAGCGGTAGTGAGACCCGCTGGTCTCCGGATACAACCCGCAATTCTGCGGCAGCGCGATCCGCACCAGCTGGATCGGCGTGTCCCGCTCGAAGGTGATGTGGTACACGCCGCCGCGCGCGATCTCCTGGCGCGGCTTGCCCTGCTGGCGCGTGATCCACAGCAGTTCGGCGATGGCATCGCACAGCGGCCGCAGCGTGGCCAGCCACTCGTTGAACGAGCGCGCGCGCTGGTCGGTGCCCTGATTCAACCAGAAAAAGAAATCCGGCAGGTCGAACTCGCAGGTGCCGCCCGGGATGGCGCTGCGATGCTTGATGGCCGACAGGAATTCCGAATCCTTGAGCCCGGCCAGATAGTTAGACCCGCAGGCGACGAGGTCGGCACGCAGCCGCAGGAGATTACTCATCACGGTCCGCAACCGCGCCGAATCCACACCCGGCTTGCTCTGGAATACGTTGAGCTGCGCGAGATGGCGCTCCAGCTCTTTCTGCACGTCGGCGCGCACGTCGCCGCGCGCGGCAATGGCGAGGATGTCGAGCAGGCTGCCCATCGCCGAGCGGCTGCCCCACTGGCTCTGCATCTCGTTGTGATACAGCGCCTGGTTGTAGAGGAAATCGAGCCGCAGGAACGTGCGCATGCGCTCGTTCAACGGCTGTTCGAATATGAGCGGCGCCGCTTCCGGTGCGCTATCTCGCTGTTGTTGCTGGGCCTCTTCCGACATCGCGCTATTCTGCGCGACCCCCTCCGCGACGTAAACCGCGCGGGGTCTCATTTCTCCGGCGGCTCGCGGTCAATTGGTGGTGTTTTCCGCTTGCGTTGCGGCCGCGGCTCGATACTGCCGATGCAGCTTTTCGACCTGGTCTCGCACTTTCGCGATGTCGCCGTCGTTCGAGATCACATCGTCCGCCGCAGCCAGACGCTGCTCGCGCGACGCCTGGGCCGCGAGCATGCGCTCGGCCGCCGCGCGCGTGAGCCCGTCGCGTGCCACGAGCCGCGCGAGCTGCAACCCGGGCGCGGCGTCGACGACCAGCACGCGATCGAACCGCGCGCCGCCGCTGGTTTCCACGAGTAGCGGGATCGCCACGATCACGTACGGTCCCTGCGCGCTTGCCGAGCGCGCGTCGGTGAGCTGTCTGATCGCGGGATGCGTCAGTGACTCCAACCAGCGACGCTGCCCGGCATCCGCAAAGATGCGCTCGCGCAACGCACGGCGATCGAGGGTGCCGTCCGGTTGCAGCACGTCGGGCCCGAAATGCGCGGCGACCTGCGCGAGCAGCGGCGAGCCGGGCGCCACAATCTCGCGCGCGAGCAGATCGGTGTCGACGATGGGCACGCCGAGCGCGGCGAACAGATTCGCGACGGTGGTCTTGCCGCTCGCCACGCCGCCGGTGAGGCCGACCCGGAACCTGCCTGGCATCGTCACAGCTTCGATGCGAGCAACGCCGTCAGCGCGAGGTATTGATCCACCAGTTCGTGACCGAATACGAGGGCGAGCCAGCCGGCGGAGGCGAGATAGGGTCCGAACGGCATCTCGGTGTCCTTGCCGAGGCGCTTGCGGATGAGGATGGCGATGCCGAACAGCGAACCTGCGACCGACGACAACAGGATGATGGGCAGCAGCATCTGCCAGCCGAGCCATGCCCCGAGCGCGGCGAGCAGCTTGAAGTCGCCGTAGCCCATGCCTTCCTTGTTCGTGACGAGCTTGAACAGCCAATACACGCTCCACAGGCTGACGTAACCGGTCGCCGCGCCGAGGATGCTGTCGCGCGGCGTGACGGGGTCACCGCCCGGCGACCACACGGGATGCGTGAGGCTCATCAACAGGCCGAGCCACAGCAGCGGATACGTCAACTGATCGGGCAGGTACTTCGTGTCGAAGTCGATCATCGTCAGCACGATGAGGAACCACGTGAACACGAGCGCCGCTGCGGCGGCGAGCCCGAAGCCGAAGTGCCAGGCCACGACGCCCGACAGCACGCCGGTCGCGAGCTCGACGAGTGGATAGCGCGTGCTGATGGGCGCCTGGCAGTTCGCGCATTTGCCCTTGAGCGCCAGCCAGCTCACGACGGGCACGTTCTGCAGCGCGGTGATGGGCGCCTTGCAATGGGGACACGCTGAGCGCGGCACGACGAGGTTGTACACGGGCGCGCGCGCTGGTTCCGCGTCCGGCGGCTTCGACGGGGGCGGAACCTCGCCAGTCGCAGGCGCTGCGCCATCGGGCAGGGCGGGCGCGGCGCCTTCCACGCTCGCGTCGTTCGCGGCGTTCTCGATGTTCACCACACCGGGCGCCTCTTTCGTACCGTTTTTCGCGGCACCCAGCGCGGCGAGTTCGGCCCATTCGGCGCGAAAAGCGTTCTCCATCATGATCGGCATGCGATGGATGACGACGTTGAGAAAGCTGCCGATCAGCAGCCCGAGCACGACGCAGACGCCGATGAAGAGCGCGGGGCGGGATGCGAGCGTGTCGACGAAATCCATGCGGGCTGTCTACCTGACAAAAAGAAACGCCGCGCCCATTCTTTCGAACGTGGGCGCGGCGTTTCTGACTTTCGCTGCGGAGTCGCGGGCCTTAGACCACCGCGCCGAGCTTGAAGATGGGCAGGTACATCGCGATGACGAGACCGCCGACGAGCACGCCGAGGATGGCCATGATCAGAGGCTCGAGCAGCGAGGACATGCTGTCCACCGCGTTGTCGACTTCCGCCTCGTAGAAGGTGGCGACCTTGCCCGACATGGCGTCGAGCGCGCCGGCTTCTTCACCGACCGCGATCATCTGAATGACCATGTTCGGGAACAGACCAGTGTTTTCCATGGCGCGCTGCAGGCGCTGACCGGTCGCGACCTCGTCGCGCATCTTGAGCACCGCATTCTCGAACACGATGTTGCCGCAGGCGCCGGCAACGGACTCGAGCGCTTCGACCAGCGGCACGCCCGCGGCGAACATCGTCGCCAGCGTGCGCGAGAAACGCGCGATCGAAGACTTGTACATGATGGGCCCGATGATCGGGAACTTCAGCAATGCACGGTCGAGGAACTCGCGCATCGCCTTCGAGCGCTTCTGGAAGTAGATGAACGTCCAGATGGCACCGGCACACACCGCCGCAACGTAGACGCCGTTGTCCTGAAGACCACGCGACATGTCGATGACGAACTGCGTGAACGCCGGCAGGTCTGCGCCGAAGCCCTTGAACAGGCTCTCGAACTGCGGAATCACGAATATGAGCAGGATGACGGTGACGACGACGGCCACCACGAGGACGGCCGTCGGATAGAAGAGGGCTTTCTTCACCTTCTTCTTCAGTGCTTCGGTCTTTTCCTTGTACGTGGCGATCTTGTCGAGAAGGGTTTCCAACGCGCCGGCTTGCTCGCCGGCCTCGACGAGATTGACGAACAGATCGTCGAAGTGCAGCGGATGTTTGCCGAGCGCCTCATGCAGCGACGTGCCGCCTTCGACGTCCGCCTTGATGTCGAGAATGAGCTTCTGCATGGCCGGCTTGTCGTTGCCGTTGCCGACGATCTCGAACGATTGCACCAGCGGAATACCCGCGGCCAGCATGGTCGCGAGCTGGCGGCTGAACACCGCGATGTCTTCAGCCTTGACCTTGCCGCCCTTGCTGAAGCCCTGCGACTGTTTCTTGATGCGGTTGACCGCGATGCCCTGCCGGCGCAGATCCGCGCGCAGCGCTTGTTCGTCCGGCGCAAGACTCTTGCCCGAGACGCGATTGCCCTTCTTGTCCATGCCGGACCATGAGAAGGGAGTATCGCGCTTGATGTTCTTTGCGCCGGTGCTTGCTACTGCGGTTGCCATGCTCGGACGTCCTTTACAACACTCATTCGATCGTGACGCTGTTCACTTCTTCGAGGCTGGTCAGGCCCTGCCTGACCTTCTCGAGGCCCGCCCGGCGCAGATCCCAGACGCCTTCTTTCGTGGCCTGGTCGCTGATGTCGATGGCATTGCCGCCTTCCATGATGATGCGGCCCACCGCCTCGGTGACTGGCATGACCTGGTAGATGCCGCAGCGTCCCTTGTAGCCGTCGGAGCACGCCGAGCAGCCCTTGGGACCGTAGACCTTGATGCCGGTCTTCACGTCGGCTTCCTGGAAGCCCTCTTTCAGAAGCGCCTCAGCGGGAATCTCGATGTGAGCTTTGCACTGCGAGCACAGCCGGCGCGCGAGACGCTGCGCGATGATGAGACTGACCGAAGTCGCGATGGCGTAGGGCTTCACGCCCATGTCGATGAGACGCGTGAGCGTCTGCGGCGCGTCGTTGGTGTGCAGCGTGGACATGACCAAGTGACCCGTCTGCGCGGCCTTGATCGCGATTTCGGCGGTCTCGAGGTCGCGGATTTCGCCGACCATGACGACGTCCGGATCCTGGCGCAGGAATGCGCGCAGTGCCGCGGCGAAGGTGAGGCCGACTTTGTTGTTGACGTTGACCTGGTTGACACCGGGCAGGTTGATTTCCGCCGGGTCTTCCGCGGTCGAGATGTTGGTGTCTTCGCGGTTGAGGATGTTGAGACCGGTGTACAGCGAGACGGTCTTGCCCGAGCCCGTGGGACCCGTGACGAGAATCATGCCCTGCGGCTTGGCGAGATATTTGAGATAGATCTCGCGCTGAAATGGCTCGTAGCCGAGCGAATCGATGCCCAGCATGGCCGAGGACGGATCGAGAATACGGCAGACGATCTTCTCGCCGAACAGGGTGGGGCAGCTGCTCACGCGGAAGTCGATGGCGCGGGTCTTCGAAAGCTTCATCTTGATGCGGCCGTCCTGCGGCACGCGGCGCTCGGCGATGTCGAGGCGCGACATGACCTTGAGACGCGCCGACAGCTTCATGGCGAGCTGCACGGGCGGCTGGGCGACTTCCTTCAACACGCCGTCGATGCGCAGACGGATGCGGTACATCTTCTCGTACGGCTCGAAGTGGATGTCCGACGCGCCGCGGCGGATGGCGTCGAGCAGTAGTTTGTTGACGAAGCGCACGATGGGCGCGTCTTCGATGTCGTCGCGCGAAACGCCGGCGCCTTCGACGTCGTCGTCGCCGCCCGTGACGTCGAGGTTCTCGAGATCGAAACCGGTCTCGTCGTCGGCGAGGTTCGGCATGGCCGTGTCGGCCTGCTCGACGGCTTTGTCGATGGCCTTCTGCAGCTTGTCGTCTTCGACCACCACCGCCTCAATGCCGAGGCCGGTCTGGAATTTGATCTCGTCGATCGCGTGCAGATTGGTCGGATCTGCGACAGCGAGGAACAGCCGCTTGCCGCGCTTGTACAGCGGCATGCAGCGATGTTTCTGGACCAGCTTGTCCTGGACGAGCTTGACGATGTCGAGATCGATGACATGCGAATCGAGATCGTAGAGCGGCACTCCGAATTCGGCCGACGCGGCAATGGCGATGTCGCGCGCCTTGGCGGCGCCGGCTGCGATGAGCTGCGTGACGAAACTGGCTTTGCGATCCTTCGCGGCCTGCAATGCGTTGAGCATCGCGGACTCTTCGACCACGCCGTCTTGGACGAGCCTCTGCGGAAGTCCGCCGAGGCCCGAGCGATTGCCGCCGAGCGCTAGGGATGCGTTGTCATTCATGCGGTTTGGTGCAAGCGAGAAACCCGCGGTGGGCCAGTGTACTCAAGGCCCTTTCACAGGCAATTGTTAAATCTGCGCGCAATGGTCGCATAGGCGGCCAGGCTCCCGCGTGACCCCTCTCCCAAAAGGCAGAAGGCCCAAAAGAGAAAGCCCCTCGTGAGAGGAGCTTTCTGAGTACCAGACGTGCCCGTGCACGCCAGAACTGCTGCTTAGACGCGGCAGGTCTGGGGCAGGTACT
>JAYTOI010000148.1:0-7202 GCA_043747875.1 Pseudomonadota bacterium
AGAATCGGTCGAAAATTGCTCATGGCTGCTCCCCTCACCACCAAAACATCCACGCGTATTATCGCCTATCTTCTCTCCTTAAAGCCGACAGGCTGCTAGGAAATGAGGAATGTCCCCATTTACCATTTACACTCCAGACACGAGGGGTGTTGTCACTGACGGGAGTACACCGTGGCAAAGGTCCCAGCAGGCGTCGGTCCGCGTTTTCCCCAGGTGGTCGTGCTGGTCGGCGCGACCGGCGACCTCGCGCGTCGCAAGTTGATCCCGGGGCTGGTGCATCTGTCGAACGCCGGATTCATTCCGGGCTGCCGTGTCGTCGGCGTTTCGCTCGACGAGCTCGATGCCGATGCATTCCGCGCCTTCGCACGCAGCGCCATCGATGAGTTCTCGGCGCGCAAGGTATCCGACGCAGAGTGGGCGGCGTTCGCGAACTGCCTCGACTACGTGTCGCTCAAGAGCGGGCCCGCGGCGCTGGCCGCGGCCGTCGCGCGCGCCGAGCAATCCATCGGCGCCGAATCGCGCCGCCTGCACTATCTATCCGTGCCGCCCGCCGCGGCGTTGTCGGCGGTGCGCCTGCTCGGCGACGCGGGCCTGGTCGCCGGCTCGCGCATCATCATGGAGAAGCCGTTCGGCACGGATCTGGCCAGCGCGGTCGCGCTCAACGCCAAACTACATGAGGTGTTCGCCGAAGAGCAGATCTTCCGCATCGACCACTTCCTCGGCAAGGAGCCTGCGCAGAACATCCTGGCATTCCGGTTCGCGAACGGATTGTTCGAGCCGATCTGGAATCGCAATTTCATCGACCACGTGCAGATCGACGTGCCCGAAACTCTGGGACTGGGCAAGCGCACCGCGTTCTACGAATCCACGGGCGCGTATCGCGACATGGTCGTGACGCACCTGTTCCAGATACTGGGCTTCGTCGCGATGGAAGCGCCGACGCATCTGTCGCCGCGCGCGATCAGCGAGGAGAAGGCGAAGGTGTTCCGCAGCATCCTGCCGATCAAGCCGGCGGACGTGGTGCGCGGTCAGTACACGGGTTATCGCGGCGAGGACGGCGTCTCGCCGGAATCCGACACCGAGACGTTCATCGCGATGAAGTGTGACATCGACAACTGGCGCTGGGCCGGTGTGCCGTTCTATCTACGCACCGGCAAGCGGCTGGCCGAGGGGCAGCGCATCATCTCGATCGCATTCCGCGAGCCGCCGAAGAGCATGTTTCCCGCGGACTCCGGCATCGGCGCGCACGGCCCGGATCACCTGACGTTCGACCTCGCCGACGCGGCGCGCACCTCGCTGTCGTTCTACGGCAAGCGGCCCGGCCCCGGCATGAAGCTCGACAAACACAGTCTGCAGTTCGCGATGAACGACACGGGACAGATAGGCGACGTGCTCGAGGCTTACGAGCGATTGATCCTCGATGCGATGCGCGGCGATCACACGCTGTTCACCACGGCCGAGGGCATCGAGCGGCTGTGGGAAGTGTCGGTGCCGCTGCTCGAGGCGCCGCCACCGGTGAAGCTGTATTCGCCGGGGTCCTGGGGACCGAACGCGATCCATCAGCTCGTGGCGCCGCATGCCTGGCGGCTGCCATTCGAGCGCGTCTGGCGCGACCCCAACAAACAGGGCAGTTAGCAGCGGTCGAAAAGTTGGTGCTCGGGGCAAGTTCTCGTTGCGAACGTAACCCTTTGTCCCGGCGCGAAATCGTGGTCGAACACGAGAATCGTGCCCCGACCGCTTGCCCCACGGGCCCTTTAATAAGAGTGCGGCCTGGATAGCAATTATTCTCCGTTGCAAACAAGAATGATTCGCAATACGATTAGCCATTGCTGGGACAGGGAGACTGTCTGCAGCAGGGTCCCGACGCAGCCAGCCACTCCCTTCAGGGATAGCCAGAGCTCTCGGGGCTCAACTCCAACAAATTCAAGGGAGACGCACGTGTCGATTCTCGAGTCTGTCCCGTCAGTGCCGGGCTTCGCCCGCCGTCGCATTGCCGCCGCCGTGAGCATTGCGCTCGCCGCCGCCACCGCCACCCATGCGCAGGGCCCCTCCGAGGAGGCGAAAATGATGCCGAAGGTGTCTGTGCAGGCGGCCGAAGAGCCCACGCCGAAAGTGGACCGTGCTTCCTCTCCAAAATTCACACAGGACCTGATCGACACACCGCAGACCATTGCGGTGGTCAGCAAGGAAGTGCTGCGACAGCAGGGCGCCACCACGCTGTCGCAGGCGTTGCGGAATACACCGGGGGTCACGTTCTTGTTAGGCGAGAACGGTAACACCGCCACCGGCGATTCAATCTTCATGCGCGGCTTCGACACGCAGGGCAGCATCTTCATCGACGGCATCCGCGACCTGGGCTCCGTCACGCGCGACACGTTCAACACCGAGCAGGTGGAGATCGCCAAGGGCCCGGCGGGCCCGGACTATGGCCGCGGCGCTGCTTCCGGCTACGTGAACCTGGCGAGCAAGGTGCCGACGGCGCAGAGCTTCACGGCCGGCACCGCCAGCTATGGCACCGCATCGAATGGGCGCCTCACCGGTGACATCAATCATCGCTTCGAAGGCAGCGGCACCGCGTTCCGTCTCAATGTCATGGGCCAGGACGGCGACGTGGACGGACGCGACTTCATCGAGCGCAAAGGCTGGGCCGTCGCGCCCTCGCTGGCGTTCGGCCTCGAGGGCGACACGCGCAGCTACTTCTATCTACTGCATTCCGAGCCGTCCAATGTGCCGGACGGCGGCGTCGCCACGATCGGGCTCGATGGCTACCATAACCTGGCTTTCGACGTGACGAACCCGATGACCGGCGCTCCCGGCGTCGTGCCCACACCCGCCGATCGCAGCAATTTCTACGGCTACGCCAGCGACTTCGAGCAGATCAGCGCCACCATGTTCACGGCGCGCTTCGAGCACGACTTCAACGACAACGTGTCGATCCGCAACACCACGCGCTACGGCCGCCTCGAGCAGTTCTACATACTCACCGGCGTCAACGCCAACAACGTGGTCGCGCCGAGCCCGGATCCGGCCACGTGGACGGTGGCCCGCACGCGTCAGAGCAAGTTCCAGGAGAACAAGCTCATGACGAACCAGACCAACCTCACGATCAACGTCGCGACAGGCTCCGTGGGCCATGCCATCACCACCGGCTTCGAGTTCATCTCCGAGGAGCAGTTCGCCCCCACGTACGCGGCCGCCAGCCTTGGCACGCTCGTACGGGTGAACCCGTACAACCCGGGCCGCCCGGCTGCGCCGCCGAACTACGCGCCGGTGCGCAGCGGCGCGACCGCGCGCGGCGAGACCCAGACCTTCGGCGCCTACGCCTTCGATACGCTGAGCTTCGGCGAGAAGTGGCAGGTGACGGGCGGCGTGCGCGTCGATTCGTTCGACACCGACTTCGAGAGCCTCACGCTGGTCGGCGCGGTGCCCAACCAGGTGCTGACACCGGCGCAGTTCTCGGTCGACGACACGCTGTTCTCGTACAAGACCGGCGTGGTGTTCAAGCCCGTGCCGAACGGCAGCATCTATCTATCGCACGCCATCTCGCAGCAGCCCCCGGGCGGCACCAACTTCACGCTGGCCGGCGGCACTGGCAACAATGCCAACCGTGTCGACCTCGAACCCACCGAGGGTGCGAACCTCGAACTCGGCACCAAGTGGGAATTTCGCAATGGCGCGTTCGCCGTCACTGCCGCGCTCTTCGACAGCAGCAACAAGAACGAGCTGGTCCCCGATGCCACCGATCCGCTGGTGTTCGTGCAGGTCGGCGAGCGCAAAGTGAAGGGCATCGAGCTCGGCATCGTCGGCAAGATCACGGACAACTGGGATCTGTCCGCCGGCCTCGCGAAGATGGACACCGAGGTGACGCGCGGCAGTGCCACCACCACCGGCGCGCAGATCAACTGGTCGCCCGAGTTGACGTTCTCGAGCTGGACGTCGTACCGGACCCCGTTCGGTCTGACCATCGGCGGCGGCGTGCGGTACGTCGACACCGTCGCGCGCTCGATCACCAATGCGCTCGCGGCCACGGCGAGCGTGCCGACCGCGCCCGAGTACTGGGTGGTGGATGCCATGTTCGACTACCAGGTGAACGACCAGATCACGCTGCAGTTGAACGGCTACAACCTCGCCGACGAGGAGTACGTGGGGCAGCTCAACAATGGCGGCGCGCGCTACATCCCGGGCACGCCGCGGTCCGCGCTGTTGAGCGTGAATTTCACGTTCTGATGGGTCGTTAGGGCGCCGCTGCATCTGTGCAGCGAGGTCTTGAAATGCGAGCATTCGGCGCATGCTGATCCATGTGCCGAAGGTTTTGACGGTCGAGCAGGTGGCGGATTGCCGCCGCCTGCTCGATACCGCCGAGTGGGTGGACGGCAAGACCACGGTGGGCGAGCAGGGCGCCCAGGTCAAACGCAACCGCCAGTTGGCCGAGCTGTCGCCCGTCGGCCGGCAGCTGGGCGAGATGATCCTCACCGCGCTGGCGCGCAATCCCCTGTTCTTCTCCGCGGCGCTGCCGCTCAAGACCGTGCCCCCGCTGTTCAATCGTTACGAGGGCGGCGGGCACTACGGCACGCACATCGACGGCGCCGTGCGCGCCGTGCCGGGCAGCACGCACTTCATCCGCACGGACCTCTCCTCGACGCTGTTCCTCACCGATCCGGCCGAATACGACGGCGGCGAGCTCGAAGTGTTCGACACTTTCGGTGCGCACCAGGTCAAACTACCAGCCGGAGACCTGGTGCTGTATACGTCGGGTAGTTTGCACCGCGTGAACCCGGTGACGCGCGGCGCGCGCGTCAGTTCGTTCTTCTGGACGCAGAGCATGGTGGCGGACGAGCGCCACCGCGAGACGCTGTTCCGGCTGGACCAGAACATCCAGCAGATCCGCGGGAAGTTAGGGGAGACGGCGGAGACCGTCGCGCTGGCGGGGCACTATCACAACCTGCTGCGGATGTGGTCCGAGATATGACGGCGATCCAGGGAGAAGACGGATGAGCTACGAAGCGCCGAAGGCCGAGGTACGGGATCACGAGGTGCGCGAGTACCGGGATTCCAGCCAGCTCGCGAAGTGGACGGTGTGGCTGCTCTTCGCCGAGATCGCGATGACCGTGATCGCCATCTGGTCCGGGTGGGAAGAGCGACGCATGCTGAATGCGATGGAGGCCGGAGCGTTCGGAAATCAGGAGGCCATGGAGGCGGCTGCCATGTTCAGCGACCGGCGGCAGGCACGGATCGCCCAGGCGAGCGCGGTGCTCTTCATCTTCTGCGGAGTCGTCACGCTGCGTTGGATCCATCGCATGTGCAACAACGCGACCGTCAATGCGAAGGCCATGCAATTCACACCCGGATGGGCGGTCGGCTGGTATTTCATCCCGATTGCCAACATCTGGAAGCCGTTCCAGGCGATGAAGGAGATCTGGGGCGAATCGGCACGGCAGGCCGGCCCGCAAGGCCGCGAGCCCGGCGGGTTGTTAGGAGCGTGGTGGACGCTGTGGCTCAGCTACTCGTTGCTGACGAATGTCGCGTTTCAGATCGCCAGGAGGATCACCTCCATCGCAGACGCGCTCACGGCGAACTCCTTCGCGGTCGCGGGCGATGTCGCCTTCGTGGCGCTGTCCGGCGTGCTGATCATGGTGGTGAAGCGGGTGACGGCCATGCAGGTTTACGCGCATGAGAATCCGCTCGACCCGGCCATGGCCAACCAGGCGCCCGGCGCGAACTGGGCCTGAGCCGGCAGCCGCTCCCGGCACGAGGCAGGCTATGAAACGCCGGAACTGCTCGCGGGAGACTGCGCTGCATACATCGTAGTTTGCCCTTCGTAGGAAGCTAAATCGTCTCCGGCGCCAACTCGCGCACGCTCAGCCCCTTGAGCGTATCCATCATGTCCTGCACGTCCAGCAACCCCATGCAGGGCATCGCGCCCACGGGCAGCACTGCGCCGGCCGCGAGTTTGCCGGTCAACGCAATCGCCGCGGCGCAGGGAATGTTCGGCCCATGATTTTCGCGCGCGATCAGGTTCCAAGTCAGCGCATGCGGTGCGCCATTCTCGACGTGCGGACCTTCCATGCGGATGAACATCGCGCCGCGGTCGCTGAGCAGCGGCTGCATCCACTTGCCGATCGTGTTGACCAGTGGCGCGAGCGGCAGCGCGCTGCGCATCTTGCCTGTCTGAACCCGCTTCGCCACCCACTCGACGAACCGGTGTCCGGCGTCGCTCGCGAAGCCGGCGTGAAAGTTCACGGTCTTCAAACCCGGATAGCGCTTCGGCAGCAGGTCGAGGTCGGGGACGTCGCAGCGGCCTAACAACCGCGTGCCGACCGGTTTCGGGAAATCGTGAGCGCGGGTATCCAGCCAGCCGTGCACCGTGATCCAGCGGCCGTTCTCCAGAGTCTCGAACGGCTGGCCGCAGTAGCCGAGTATCGCGCGCAGGGTGGCGATGCCGGGAATCACGGCGCCCGAGGAGATGCCGATGCGCACGGCTTCGAGCTTCTGGAATTGATCGAGATACCGGTCGATGACGGCGGTGGTGAGCGCGGGCAGCGAGCTGACGCCGCTCACGACCCGCACGCCGGCGGCGCGCGCCGCGGCATCGAGCGTGGTGATGCCGGCGACGAAACGGCGGCCGTCGGCCAGATCGAGGTAGTTGGCGCCGGCGCGGATCGCGGCCTGCGCCACGGTGTAGTCCTGCTCCTGAAACGGCCCGGCGGTGTGGATCACCGTGTGGATGCGCAGTTTCTGGAGCTGCGCTGCGAGTTGCGGACTTTCTGCATCGACGGCGCGGGCATGCTCGGCGGACATGCCGAGCTGGTACGCCATCGCGGTTGCCTTCTCGAGATCGCGTCCGGCGAGCACGAGCTGCACGCGGCGGTTCTTGCACAACTGCGCCGCGATGCGGCCGCCGAAGAAGCCGTATCCGCCCAGTATCAGGACGCGGTGGGGTGTTCCCATGAGTCTTGCAAGGTTACCCGTACCGGCGCCGGTTGCGCGAACATCGTGCTTCCGGCGCGAAGGATTTTCACTTGAGCGGCACACTAACGTCCAGATGACCAATAACGACCAGGAATTGGTTCAACGCCTGCTGCGGGGTGAACGCGCCGGCTTTGACGAGTTCTTCAACGAGTACTACCCGAAGCTGTATCGCTTCGTTAAACGCCGTATGCCGCGTGATGCCTCGGGCGCCGAAGACGTGGCACAGGCCACGC
>JAYTOI010000149.1:0-9704 GCA_043747875.1 Pseudomonadota bacterium
ACGCGGCCGACGATGAACGCCTTCTGCGAGAACAGCTCTTCGTTCATGCGCACCAGCGCGCGCGCCTCGTTCGAGCGCACGTTGCCGGGCGCGAGCGCCCGCGCGGTGTTGATCGCGTTCTGCATGCCGCGCATCGCCACCGTGAACTCGACCACGTAGCGCAGCGTGATGGTTTCGCCGGGAGCGATCACCGGATGTAGATAGGTGAAGGTGCTGCCGTCAGCGCTCTGGGTCGGGTCCGCGATGCGCAGTCCATTGAGGCGCAGCGAGCCCGCGCGGTAGCGCGCACCGGCCGGCAGGCGGTCGACGATCTGAACGGCGCTGAATGCACCGGTCTGGCTGGCGTTCTCGAGCGTCAGCGTGTACTGCACGAAGTCGCCGGTGGTGGCGATCTGCTGGCCCGCGCTCTTGCGCAGTATCAGCGTGTCGCCGGACGGATCGAGCGGCAAGTCCACCGCGACGGCCGGCGCAGCCGAGACGATGAACGTCTGGCCGAACGAGCCCGCCTGCAGGCGGTAAGGATTGCCCGGCAGCGTCTGCAAATCGGCAATCGTGCGCTGTGAGGGGAACGCGAAGCCACCGGGCGGCAGCACTTCCAGCCGGTAGCTGCCCGGAGCCACCAGCGGGAAGCGGAACACGCCCACCGGCATGCTGTACTGAGTGCCGCCCTGATCCGTGGTGACCTGGCCGGTCACCATCTCGCTCGGGTAGCGGCTGACGCCATCGTCGCCGAACACCACAGCCGGCTGGCCACTGGTGGCGTCGATGAGGCGTACGCGCGCGCCGTTGATCGGCGCGCCCGTCTGTGAATCGAACACGAGACCGAACGGATCCACGAGTGCCGCGGCCTGCGCGGCGTCGGTGGAATCGGTCGGGTCCACGTAGGTGGCATCGATTTCAGCGTTGCGCTCCACCTGCAGCGCGCAATCGCCCGAGGCATTGCCGATCAGTGTCGGGATGTAGCCGACGAACACGCCGGAGTTGGCGCCGGTCTCGGACAGGCGCAGCACTTCGGAATCACCCGTCGACGGCGCGGTCACGCGCACGTCGATGGTTTCGACCGCCGCCGCGTCGCGGTTACGGTCGAGGTCGACGACCCGCACGAACAGCGGATCGCCCGCGTGGGCGATGCCCGTGTCGGTCATCGGAATCGGTTGGGTCGGATTGAGCGTACCGACGCCCTGCGGCGCCGGTGAGGCCAGCGGCACGAACGCGTTGCCCACGCGGCACTGCGTCGGACCGGCGGTGAAGGTGCTCTGGCTCTGTGCCTCGTAACGCGCGATCTGGATCGTCGCGCGGGACGGCAGCGGATCCACCGCGACCGCCACTTCGTTGGAAACCGAGCTGCGCGTCGCGCCCGCGGCCACGTACTGCACACTGCCGACGTTGCGGACCACGGTGCCGGGCGCCGTGACCTGCGCCACGGAAACCGCCGGCCCAATGAGACACGCCGCAAATAACAAGGCACTCAGGAGCTGCGCTTTTACGCGGCCCCCAAACGCGCCGAAGGCGGGGTAGCTAGTTGCTACCCCGCCCTCTGCGTGAGAGTACCCAGTTGTGCGGGTGTTGGACTTGGGTCGCCCCTTCGGGCTCCAGGTCCGCGTTCCCGCGGCGTTCATGGTCATGACAGCTTCTTACCTACCGTATGTCGATCTGTTAGTTGATCGTCACGCGGAAACGCACGGTCACCGCGTTGCCCGCGCCGGTGTTCACCGTCGCAAGCGCCGGTGCGCCTACCGTGAGCACGCCACCCGCCGTACGGAAGCATCCGTCCGCGTTGGTATCCGCGCCGCCCGCCTCGGCCTGGCAGAACGTCGTCGAGGCACCCACCTGGATGCTGACGTTGCTCGCGCCGGCGTTGTACGTGGCGCTGGCGAACGTGGTGTTCGTCGGGATCGGATCGGTGATCGTGACCACCGTGGCCGACACCGCACCGGTGTTCGTCAGTGAAATGCCGTACTCCACGACCGCACCCGGAATCGATTTCGGGTTGACCGCGAGGTTGAACGGATCACTGATGACCGTGCTCGTCTTGCCCACGGACAGTGCCGCGGTCTGCACGAAGTACTGGTCGTCGGCCGCTTCCGTCGCATCGCGACCGGCATCGGCGAACACCACGTCGACCACCGTCGGGCTCTCGGCGCCCGCGGTCTGCGAGATCGCCGCGAGCGTCGTGGCGACGCGCGTGAGGGCCGTCAGGCGCACGTTGGCCGCCTGGCCGTTGGTCGCCGTCACCGGCGTATCCGACACGATGAACACGTAGGCGCAGGCGTCAGCCGCCAGCGACGCGACGTTCACCGCCGTGTCGGTGCCCGCCACGAACGTCGGCGTCGGGGAGACGCCCGAGCACGCCGCCACGGAGACGAAGGTGCGCAGGTTGGTCATGTCGAGACCGCCCACACCGGCAACGTCCGTGCGGCCGAACAACGTCGTGCCCGAATTGTTCGCGGCGCTGAGGTTGTAGCCCTGCGGGAAGTTACCGGTGTTGGTCACCCGGAACGTGGTGACGACATTCGCCGTGCCCGCGCTCACCGAGGTCGCCGCACCGCCGACTTCCGTCACGGTGAGGTCGATCTTGTTGTCGACCAGGAACGAGGTGTTGGCGCCGCTGCCCACACCCGCGGTCGAGTTGCCCGTGGGCGACGACTCGATCGGGGTCTGGGCGACGCCGCCGACCTGGAAGTTGACCGTTGCGCGGTTGTCGATCGAAGTGTTCGCCGCCGTGCCCGCTGCCAGGGCCTGCTGCGAAACCGCGATCGCTCCGAACGCAACGCAAGCGAGACCGACACGCTTGAATTGTTTAAGGGACGATTTCATGGGTACTCCTGATTACTCTCTCTAACTAAACGAAAACTAGTTCAGCACCGCGCGGAAGCGCGTGAAGGCGCTGGCACCGGGCAGCAGCGACGCCTGCAGCACCCAGCGGAAATGTTTGTATTCCTCGGGACGCGCCTTGCGCGCCGCGCCGTTCTCCTCGACCGTGAGCTGCTCGGCCGTGCCGAACGTCTTGCCGTCGATGGAGTACGTCACCTGCGCGCCCGGGCTCAGCACCGAGGCCGGCACGTACGTCATGTGCGCCGGCACGAAGTTGCTGATCGCGATCTGGTCGGCGGCCTGCTTGCAGTTGTTGGTGGCGGTGGTGGTGTAGATCACCTCCGTGCCGGGCACCGCGGTGGTGAGCGGGACGAGCTTCGTGGACTTGTCGCCATTGGCCGAGAGCACCACCTGCTCGACCTCGGCGGTCGACTTCAGCACGATGCAACCGCCTTCCTGCGCGAACGCGGACGGCGCAAAACCGCCGGCGACGAACGCGGCGGCGACTAACAACTTCGCAATCCCCTGGCTCATATATCTCTCCTTCAATTGATCGTCACGGCGAACTCGATCGTCTGGGATCCGCTCGCCTGGGTGAGGGTGCCGAGCGCCACGCGCACGCGGGCCGTCGGGCCCACGGCGTAGTCGCCGGCATCGAGGTCCGACGCGTCCGTCATCGCGGCACTGTTGAAGCGCAGCGTGCCGGGCACGTAGGTCGTATTCGCGGGAATGTTGTCGCTGAACACCGCGGTGGTCGCCGAGCCCGAGCCGGTGGCACTCACGACGATGGTGTAGTTGATGCGCGCGCCGGGAACCGGACGCGCGCCACCGAACTGGTCGGCAACCGTCTGCGACTTGACGGCGTTCACCGTCACGGCGGAGACCAGGTATTGGCCCGTGGCCTCGCCGTCGGCGCCGGTCGTGCCGACGACCGCGTCGGTGCCGTTGAAGCCCTGGCCCGCGAACGTGGTGCCCGGCGTACCGGTGCCCGTACGCGCATCGGCCGTCAGGCGCGAGAAACCGCGGTTGCCGTCGACGACGCCGGCCGGAATGTCGTTCACGACCAGCACCGTGACGAACGCGTCGGCATTCAGCGCCGGGTCGTTGGAACCGACGACATACGGCGTATCGCCGGGCGACAGGTCGCCGCTTGCATCGGTGTCGAAGTAGATAGCGGGCGACGCAGCGGCCGGATCGAACTCGTCGCCGCCGAGCACGCTGGTCATCACGAGCCGGAACGTCTCCGGACCGTTGCCGGTGTTCGAGACGCGATACACCAGTTCCTGCTGAGCGGCCGAACCGGTGACGGTGACCGTGGGGGTCTGCAGCGTCACGATCACGTCGAGGATCTCGGCGACGGTCACGCTGACGGTGTTCGACGTCGCGGTCGTGCTCGTTGCGCCGATGTTGTAGGTGACCTCGGCGGTATTGTCGATGCTGGTGCCGGCCGGCACGCCGACTGCGTACGCCTTGTTAGGCGCGAGGCCGATCGCGAGCGCCAATGCGCCGAATGCTCCCAGTGTACGTAGTGCCCGCAAGACCGATCTCCTGGAAATTCCTGAGTTACCTGCCGCTTCATTCCCGCCATCTGTTGCGGGGCCAGGCGCCAAACCCATGACGATTGCTCGTCCGGACGGGTTTTGGGCCCTTCGTTGCAGTGCATAATAGGAATCAGGTCCCCAGGACCGCGTGACTGCGGTCACGCCGACCCTGTCGCCACTGGGATACGGATCACATATAACGAGCGCAGGACCCGGGGGAGACGGCGATGCCAGCCAAACGACGAGCCCAAGCCCGTGAAAATGTGACGCAGATCAAGCCTGCGGCCAGCGAGGCGGCGAACGAAAATTCCGCTCAAGACGGGTTCCAACCGGCCGATAAAGCAGGTCAGCCCGAGCTCGAGCATGCCGCCGCGACCGACGCCGCGGAGCAGATCCTCGGCGCCAATCCACTGCTCGGGATCGATCGCGAAGAGTTGTTAGCCGCCGGCAAACGACTGCTCCGGCTCATGACGCTCAATCCGCAGGTGCTCATCGAAGAGAACCTCGCGTTCGGTCGCGAGGTTCTCGCCATCGCGATGGGCACTTCCAAGATCGCGCCCGACCCGCGCGACCGGCGCTTCAGCCACGCCGTCTGGCAGAAGAGTGGTTATTACAAGCGGCTCATGCAGGGCTTCGTTGCATGGCGCGACATGCTGAACCGCGTCCTCGACCGCGCCGACACCACCACCGACGACCGCGAGCGCACGCGCTTCGTGCTGCAGCTGTTTACCGAAACGTTCGCGCCGACGAATTCACTGCTGGGAAATCCCGGCGCGCTGCAGCGCCTGACCGAGACGCGCGGCAAGAGCCTGCTGTACGGGCTGCGGAATTTCGTCGACGACCTCACCAACAATTTCGGCATGCCGCGGCAGGTGGACGATCGCAAGTTCCAGGTCGGCCGCAACCTGGCGACGACCCCCGGCGCGGTGGTGTATCGCGGCGATTCGTTCGAACTCATCCAGTACAGCGCGCAGACGGATCGCGTGCACCAGCGGCCGCTGCTCATCGTGCCGCCGCAGATCAACAAGTTCTACGCGACGGACCTGGCGCCCGGACGCAGCTTCGCCGAATACGCCGTGCAACAGGGTGTGCAGACGTTCTGCATCAGCTGGCGCAATCCCACCGCCGCGCAGCGCGACTGGAATATGGAGACCTATCTATCCGCCTGCAAGCAGGCGGTCGCCGCGGCCTGCGAGATCACGGGCGCCGACCGCGTCAACGCGATGGCGGCGTGCGCCGGCGGCTTCACGCTGGCCACCCTGCTCGGTCACCTCGCCGCGACGGGCGAGGATCGCGTGGCGAGCGCGACGCTGCTCGTGACGGTGCTCGACACCTCCGCGCAGACGCTGCTCGGGCAATTCGCCTCGCGATCCGGCGTCGCCGCGACCATCGAGAAATCGCGCCGCGCCGGGGTGCTCGAGGGCAGCGAGATGGCGCGCGTGTTCGCCTGGCTGCGTCCCAACGATCTGGTGTGGCTGTTCGTCGCCAACAACTGGGTGATGGGCAATCGGCCGCCGGCATTCGACATCCTCTACTGGAACTCGGACACGACGCGGCTGCCGGCGGAATTCCACGCCGACCTGCTGCGGATGTTCATGGACAATCCGCTCAAGGCGCCGGGGAAGATCGAGGTGCTCGGCACACCGATCGACATGTCGAAAGTGAATGTCCCGGCCTACGTCGTCGCTGGTGTCACCGACCACATCACACCGTGGCAGGCCTGTTATCAATCGAAGAACATACTGCGCGGCAAGATCGATTTCGTGCTTTCGTCGAGCGGCCACATCCAGAGCATCGTGAATCCGCCTACCAACCCCAAGGCAAAGTACTTCCTGAATTCCGCGCAGCCCGACCACCCGGAAGCCTGGCTGGCGGGAGCGCAGGAGCACGCGGGAAGCTGGTGGTCGCATTGGAGCGAATGGTATCGGCAGCATGGCGGCGGCGAAGTGGCCGCACCCGCGAGTCCCGGCAGCGCCCAATATCCGGCCGGCGATCCCGCACCGGGGCGGTACGTTCACCAGAGATGACCACACCGCACGTCGAGTATGTCGAAGTGGATGGCGTCAACCTGAGAGTCGCGAGTCAGCGCGGCAAGGGGATGCCGCTGTTGCTGTTCAACGGCATCGGCGCGAATCTCGAGTTGTGCTTCCCGTTCATGGAAGCGATGCCCGAAAAGGAAATCGTGATCTTCGACGTGCCTGGCGTCGGGCGCTCGGAGATGAGCTGGCGGCCGCGCCGCTTCTCCGGCCTCGCGCGCCTCGCGAACACACTACTCGACCGCCTCGGCTATCCGCGCGTCGATGTCATCGGCGTCTCGTGGGGTGGCGCGCTCGCGCAGCAGTTCGCGCGCCAGTACCCGGACCGCTGCCGCCGGCTCATCCTCGCCGCCACGTCGCCGGGCGCCATCATGGTGCCGGGCCGACCCTCGGCGTTGTCCAAGATGATGACGCCGCGGCGTTATCTCTCGCCGACGTACATGCAAAAGGCCGCGGGCGACATCTATGGCGGCGAGGCGAGGCGCGACCCAAAGCTCATGGCCTCGCATACCGCGCGCATCATTCCGCCGCAGTTCATGGGATACATCTTTCAATTGCTGGCGGGTGTGGGCTGGACCAGCATCCATTGGCTCCACCGGATCCGGCAGCCCACGCTGGTGATGGCCGGATCCGAAGACCCACTCGTCCCGCCGGTGAATGCGCGGATCATCGCCACGCTCATTCCCCATAGCCGCCTGTTTATCGTCCCCGGCGGCGGACACCTTTTTATGCTCCATTCGCTCGACCAGGTCATCCCGGCCGTGCGCTCCTTCCTGGACTCCGAGACCCCGCTCGCGGCTTGAGATCCAAGCTTGACAGCGCACTGCTGAAATGTATGATGCAGCGCATTATTGCTGCGTCGCAGCACAGGAGACCTCATGAATTTCCAGGAAAAACTGCTCGAAACTGCCGCCGACCTGCGCGCACGCGCCTTCTCGCTCGCCAACGCCGCGGTGCCACGGGTTCGCGCCCGACTGTCGGCCCGAGTGAACGTGCTCAAGCACTCGCTGACCACGCTGTCGGTTGCCGGCCGTGAGCTCAACAAGGTTGCCCGCGTCCATACGGCGCGTTTCGTGAAAGACAACTCGGCCATCGCCACCAACGCGAGCCGTGACGTCTCCGCTCTGGCACGCACCGCGTACGCAACGCTGACGAAGGTGAAAGCAGCGCCGAAGGCCAAGGCGCACAAGCCCCGCGCCACGCGTAAGCGCGCGACGTCCAAGGCCAACTGATCAAGTCCCCTGGCTGCGAGCCCGGGGTCCCTCTCTCTGGCTCGCAGCACCGGTGCGCCCCATCAGGGGCGCACCGTTCTTTGTTGGCGTGTCCGTCGAATCGCACAGCGGGTCGATATCAATTCGCGTTGATACCGATAACACCGAACACGTCGCGCGCAGGCTTTTCGTCGCTATACTTCGTTGTCTCGCCCTGGGACAGGCGGACAATCGAAGGACTTCTTAATGGCCACAGCGCCTCAGTTCGCCACACTCTCTTCCGTTTCTCCCGCGGTCGCCGATTGGGTCGAGTCCGTCCGCCAAGTCACTACCCCGGATCGGATCCAATGGTGCGACGGCTCCGCCGCCGAGCTCGCGCAGCTCAAGCAAGGCCTGGAGCGCAGCGGCGATCTCAAGCAGCTCAACCCAACTACTTTCCCGAATTGCCATCTCGCCTACTCGCACCCGTCGGACGTGGCGCGCGTCGAGCACCTGACGTTCATCTGCACCAAGCAGCGCGAGGACGCGGGTCCTAACAATCACTGGATGGCCCCGACGGAGGCGCATGCGAAAATGCGTGAGCTCTTCGCGGGCTGCATGAAAGGGCGCACGCTGTACGTGGTGCCTTATTGCATGGGTCCCATCGACTCGCCCTACTCGCGCTGCGGCGTGGAGATCACCGACAGCGCCTACGTCGTGATCAACATGTCCATCATGACGCGCATGGGCCGCCCGGCGCTCGAGCGCATCGCGCACGACGGCAAATTCGTAAAGGGCCTGCACTCCATCGGCGAACTCGATCCAAACCGTCGCTTCATCATGCATTTTCCCGAGGAACTCGCGATCGAGAGCTACGGCTCCGGCTATGGTGGCAACGCGCTGCTCGGCAAGAAGTGCCACGCGCTGCGCATCGCAAGCTGGCAGGCGCGCGACGAGGGTTGGCTCGCGGAACACATGTTGATCGTCGGACTCGAGAGTCCGCAGGGCGAAACGCATTACATCGCGGCGGCATTCCCGTCAGCCTGCGGCAAGACCAATCTCGCGATGCTCATTCCGCCGGACTCCATGCCGGGCTGGAAAGTCTGGACCGTCGGCGACGACATCGCCTGGCTGCATCCGGGCCCCGACGGCCGCTTGTACGCCATCAACCCGGAGGCGGGGTACTTCGGCGTGGTCCCGGGCACGAACCGCGCCACGAACCGCAACGCGTTCGACATGATCCACCGCGATACGCTGTTCACCAACGTCGCGCTCACGGCGGACAACGAGCCGTGGTGGGAGGGCCGCAAGCTCAACACGCCCGTGCTCGACTGGCAGGGCAAGCCGTTCGACGCGGCAGCCGGCGGAGTGTCGGCGCATCCGAACTCGCGCTTCACCGTGTCCGCGACCAACAACCCTATCTACTCGCCGCGCAGCGAGGATCCGGCCGGCGTGCCCATCTCGGCCATCGTCTTCGGCGGCCGGCGCCGCGAAGTCGCGCCGCTGGTGTACGAGGCGCTCAGTTGGCAGCACGGCGTCGTGGTCGGGGCCTCGGTGGCCTCGGAGACGACGGCTGCCGCCACCGGCGCGGTCGGTGTCGTGCGCCGCGACCCGATGGCGATGAAGCCGTTCGCGGGCTACAACTTTGGCGACTACTGGCGCCACTGGCTCGCGATGGGCAAGCGCCTCGAGAAGCCGCCGCGCCTGTTCCACGTCAACTGGTTCCGCCGCGACGCCGCCGGGAAATTCCTGTGGCCCGGCTACGGCGACAACCTGCGCGTCATGGAGTGGATTCTGAAGCGCTGTAGCGGCGAGGTGGGCGCGGAGCAGTCCGCGATCGGCTATTTGCCGCGGCTCCAGGATCTCAATCTCAAAGGCGCCAATGTCAGCGACGCCACGATGCGCGAGCTGCTCGCGATCACGCCGGCGGCGTGGCGCAAGGAAGTGGCCGAGATGCGGGAGTATCTGAAAGAATTCGGCGCGCGCGCTCCGGCGGAGATGGGCGCCGAGCTGGACGCGACCGAAAGACGGCTGGACTAGCGAGTGAGCGAGTGGTGCCGGGGAAGGAATCTCGGGAGAACGCGCGAAACGGGTTGGTGGATCAGCGAACGCGGCGCGCGTTC
>JAYTOI010000150.1:0-21654 GCA_043747875.1 Pseudomonadota bacterium
GATGCCGATCATCGCGACCGCGTCGAGCAGGCCGGCGACGATGAACATCTTCACCTGCAGCGCCGGGGTCAGTTCCGGCTGGCGCGCGGCGCCTTCCAGAAACTTGCCGCCGAGCAGGCCGAAGCCGATGGCGGTGCCGAGCGCGCCCATGCCGAAGATGATGCCGACGGCGAGAGCGGTGAGACCTTGAATGTGAGCGTATTCAGCAATGTGTTCCATGATTCCTCCAACCAAACCTTAAGTGAACGAAAAAAGATCAGTGATGAGTCTCGTGCGCCTGAGCGAGGTACACGATTGTCAACACCATGAAAATGAATGCCTGCAGCGGGATGACCAGGATGTGGAACACCGCCCAGACCGTCCCCAGGATCAGCTGCCCGATCGCGCCGCCGATGCCGCCGAATGTGTTGATGGCGAAGCTGCCGCCGAGCACGGCGAGCAACAGGAAGATCATTTCGCCGGCGAAGAGATTTCCGAACAGACGCAGGCCGAGTGACATCGGGCGCGCCAGGTGTTCGATGACGTTCAGCAGCAGGTTGAATGGCATCATCCACTTGCCGAAAGGATGCGTGAGCAGCTCCCAGGCGAAGCCGCCGGCGCCCTTGATCTTCACGCTGTAGAACATCACGAGCAGGAACACGGTGATGGACATGCCGAGCGTGATGTTGAGGTCGGTGCTGGGCACGACTTTCAGGTGTTCGATGCCGGCCTTGTGCGCGATCTGCGGGAACAGGTCGACGGGCACGACGTCCATGAGATTGAACAGCAGGATCCAGCAGAAGATGGTGAGCGCGAGGGGCGCGATGATCTTGCTGGTGCCGTGGAAGGTGTCGCGCACCTGTTGATCGACGAAGTCGACCAGCACTTCGACGAAGAGCTGCGCCTTGCCGGGCACGCCGGTGGTGGCCTTGCGTGCCACGTAGAGCAGGAATCCGATCAGGATCAGGCCGAGCAGCACCGAGAAGAAGATGCTGTCGAGATTGATGGTCCAGGACCCTTCGCCGTACTGCAGATTTGCCAGGTGGTGACGGATGTATTCGTTCGACGTTTGCACGTGTTCTGCGGTTTCGACTGCTGCTGACATCGGTCTCTCGTTCCTAACGCTTCGCCGCGGTCGCGGTGCCCGCAAGAGGCGGCAGCGCGTTAGCCAGGGCAATCCAGTACACGAACAATGTGGCGATGTAGGTGCCGAACAGGGCGGCAAATGAAACCTTCATCGTCACGAACACCACCACGAACAGCGCGACCGTCACGGCCAGCTTCGTGGCTTCACCCACGTAGAACGCGCGAGCCACACGCTCGGCCGCGGCACCGGCCGGCGCGGCGAACCCGATGAGCGCGAGCGCCGTGCTGGCGATGGCCGAAATGCCACCGCCCACGAGGGCGGAAATACCTGCGATACGGCTCCACACCGCGAAGCAAATTGCCGCGGCCACAACGGTGATGACGACTTGGCCGAGCACTACGCTCGCTGCCAGTCGCCTCGCTTGGGGCAACTCGAGGGTGACCACGACACTCCTATTGCAAGTCGACAATCCGCGAACAAAACTTCAGGCCCGCGGGGTCCGCAGGCTATGTCGGCGATGTTCGAAAATTGTTTGGCTTGGCAACGACTTACGTGTGCCTTGGCCAGGGGCGCGCATTATATACGCCGACCCCCCCGCCAGCAACCGGGAACACGCGAAAAAGCCAGCGTTTTCGCGCGAGTTCTTTACCTATCGTGGTCGCCATCCGCGCCCGCGTGGATGCGCACGGTTCGGATACGCAAATAGCTATAAGTGGCGCGCGGCGAACCATCCATTCACGTAAGGCGTGCGGACGACGCGAGACGAACCTGCTCACCTGCTGACGCTGCGCTTCGGCAGGCGGTAGATGCGCACCTTCTCGATACGCAGATGGCTGTGCGTGGTACGCAGCGCAAACCATCCGCGGCGGTAGGGGGCGTCGTCTTCGTAGACGAACAACGGTTTTCCGTCGCGCCGGTATTCGATGTGCTCACCGTCCGCGATCAATGTGATCGTTTGTTTGCGGTTGGGGACCAGCAGCGTCTCGGGCGCCGCGAGGTCGTGCTCGGGCAACAGCGGGCGACTCTCCGGATCGCCGATGTAGCGGCGAAAACGCGTGGTCGTGTTGCGATTGCCGCCAAGGCCCACGTAGTAAGTGAGCAAATCGTTGTACTCGGCGAAGCGGCCGCTGCGTGGTTTCATGAACGGCGGACGCAGCGGGTCGTCGACGTTGTTCGCCATCCAGAAGGCGTTGAGGTCGCTGACCTGATCGTTGGGTCCGCCGGCGGCGACGGCGGTGGCCTGGAATTCGATTTTCACCGGACCGGTGAGCTCGTGCCTGAGCCAGAGCGTGGCGCCCGCGGGGGTGTCGATGTCGAGGATTCCATGACGCAGTGAGACGCGCGCGCTGCGGTCCTCTGTCTCCAATTGCCAGTGCCTGAAGTCCTTGAGGATGGTCGGAAAGCCCGGATCGCGATGCCAGCGCGTCGCGCAGCCCGCCAGCAATGCGACCGCGAGGAGGCTAACGGATGTGCGCGAGAATGCCATCCAGTTCATCGAGCGAATGGTAGCTGACGACGACCTTGCCCTTGCCCGAGCCCGTGTGCTGGATCGACACCGGTGCGCCGAGTTTTTCCGACAGCTCCTGCTGCAGGCGCTGCACGTTCGGATCGAGGCGCTTCACTTCTTTGGCGCCGCCGCTCGAATGCGTCAACAACGCGCGCACCATCGCCTCGGTGTCGCGCACCGACAATCCTTTTTTCGCGACCAGCGTGCCGACCTCGACCTGTTGCCGCCGCTGCGTGAGCGCAAGCAATGCGCGCGCGTGACCCATCTCGATCTCACGGCGCTCCAGGAACTCGGTGATCTCGGGCGCGAGCTCGAGCAGGCGCAGCAGGTTCGTCACCGCCGCGCGCGAACGGCCGACCGCGTCCGCGGCCTGTTGATGCGTGATCCCGAATTCCGCGATGAGCCGCTCGAGCGCGCGCGCTTCTTCGAGCGGATTCAGGTTCTCGCGCTGGATGTTCTCGATGAGCGCCATCGCGATCGCGGCTTCGTCGGGCACACGGCGGATGACGGCGGGCACGGTGGCGAGACCCGCGATCTGCGCAGCGCGCCAGCGGCGCTCGCCCGCGATGATTTCGTAACGCTGCGATTCGCCGGCGCCGGGCGTGCCGACGGGGCGCACGACGATGGGCTGCACGACGCCCTGCGCCTTGATCGAGGCCGCGAGCTCCTCCAGCGATTCCTGGCGCATGTCGACGCGTGGCTGGTACTTGCCTCGCTGCAGCAGGTCGAGCGGCAGATTCGCCAACTCGTCGCCGGGCGGCTTGCTCGTGGCGGGCGCGGTCGACGCGGGGTCCGCGGGCGCCGGGGCCGGCGCGCGATTGGACATCTGACCGAGGAGCGCCTCGAGTCCGCGTCCCATGACCGGTTTTTTCTGGCTCATGGGGCGGATGATAACGGTGCGAAGAACGGAGACAGGCACCAATTTACCGACGTAAATTGTAGCCAGTGCCCTTAGTTGAGCGGGTGGTCGCCTTCGGCCGGCAGTTCCGCGACCGCGGTGGCTTCGGACGCGGCTCCAGCCGCTTCGAGCATCTCGTCGTCTTTGCGCAGCATCTCGCCGGCCAGGGCGAGGTAGGCCAACGCGCCGCGCGAATCCTTGTCGTGCTGGAGCACGGGCTTGCCGAACGACGGCGCCTCCGCGAGTCGCACGTTGCGCGGCACGATGGTCCGGAACACCTTGTCGCCGAAGTGCGCGATGAGCTGGCTCGAGACCTCGTTCGCGAGGTTGTTCCGCGGATCGAACATCGTGCGCAGGATGCCCTCGATTTCGAGCGTGGGATTCACGGCACCCTTGATCTGCTCGATGGTGCCGACCAGCGCCGACAAGCCCTCGAGCGCATAGTACTCGCACTGCATCGGGATCAGCACGCTCTGCGCCGCGACCAGCGCGTTCAACGTGAGCATGTTCAACGCCGGCGGGCAGTCGATGAGGATGACTTCGTACTGGTGGTCGATGGACTTGAGCGCGTTGCGCAGGCGCAGCTCGCGTCCGGCCATGGTAGTTAGAAGGCGGACCTCGGCGGCGGTCAGGTCCTGGTTCGACGGCATCAGCGCCAGGCCCGGAGTGTTCTCCACCTGCACGATGACGGAGGCCGCGTCCGCCTCGCCTAACAACACGTCGCCGACGCCGCGCTCGATCAGCGACTTCTCGACGCCGCAGCCCATCGTGGCGTTGCCCTGCGGATCGATGTCGATGAGCAGCACGCGGCGGCGCGTGGCCGCGAACGAGGCCGCGAGATTCACCGCGGTGGTCGTCTTGCCGACGCCGCCTTTCTGATTCGCGACCGCGATGATGCGTTTCATCGGCCGATAGTAACCGTCCCAACGCGCGCGCGCGCATGGAATCGGGCGGCTGCGGGTACGGATTCGGCAACGCGAAGCGGGGCCTCGCGTGCGAAATCAGCTGCGCGAAGCCTGACGTGAAATGACGACCAGATGCCGCTCGGCGTCGAGCCCCGGCACGCGCAATACCGTGACTTCCGCGCGCCAGCCGCGCGGCAACGCGCGCACCTCGTCTTCGGGCGACTTGCCCTTCATCGCGAGCACCCGCCCGTGCGGCCCGAGCAACGACTGCGTGTTATGTAGAACGTCGATGAGCCCGCCCACCGCGCGCGCGATGACGACGTCGAATTTTTTTTCGCCGGCATACAACTCGGCTCGCGCCGCCACCGCGTGCGCATTGCGGATGTCGAGCGCCGCGACGCTCTCCGCGACGAAGCGGATCTTCTTCTGTGTGCCGTCAATGAGCGTGAAGTGGCGTTCGGGACAGGCAACCGCGAGCGGAACGCCTGGAAATCCGCCGCCCGTGCCGACATCGATGATGCGCTTCGCGTCGCCGAGATGCGGCATCAGCGTCAGGCTGTCGAGCATGTGCAGCGTGAGGATGCCCGCGGGCGTGTCGATGGACGTGAGGTTCACGTGCTGGTTGCGTTCGCGCAGCAGGATGCCGTAACGCCACAGCAGGTCCTGTTGCGACGCGTCGAGGTCGAAGCCGAGCTCGTGCCCACCGGCGCCGAGACGTGCCTTCCATGTGGCCTCGTCGAGGTGTTCTTCTTTATTCAATGGGGTATTCAATTTGCGATCAGCTGCGCCATGAATTCGTTGATCGGCAGCGCGTCCAGATCGGAGCGCGCGAACAGCGCCTTGATGGCGTCCGCCTGCTTGGGCGGGAAATGCTCGGCCACCGAGCTCTCGAACTTCCGCACCAGCACCGGCATGCCCTCGGCGCGGCGCTTGCGATGGCCGATGGGGAAGTCGATGCGCACCTCGAGCTTCGGAGATCCGTCGCTGAAGAATATGTGCAGCGCGTTGCCAATGTGCCGCTTGCCGCGCTCATAGTATTCCTTGGTGAACGTCGTGTTTTCCTTCACCGCCATCTTGGCGCGCAGCACGTCGATGCGCGGATCGGTGGCGACGGCGTCCTCGTAGTCGGCTGCGCCGAGCCGGCCGAAGATCAGCGGCACGGCCACCATGTATTGAATGCAGTGATCGCGGTCGGCGGGGTTCGCGAGCGCACCGGTCTTGTCGATGATGCGCACGCCCGGCTCCTGCGTCTCGATGACTATCTTCTCGATCTGCGCGAGCTTGTCTTTCACCTGCGGATGCAGCGACATGGCGCACTCCACCGCGGTCTGCGCGTGGAACTCCGCGGGGAAGCTGATCTTGAACAGCACGTTCTCCATGACGTAGCTGCCGAGCGGCTGCGCGAGCGTGAGCGGCTTGCCCTTGAACAGCACGTCCTGAAATCCCCAGCCCTTCGCGCTCAGCGCCGACGGATAGCCCATCTCGTTCTTGAGCGCGAACAATGCATGGCGCACGGCGCGGCTCGTGGCGTCGCCCGCGGCCCAACTCTTGCGCGAGCCCGTGTTGGGCGCGTGGCGGTAGGTGCGCAGCGCGCCGCCGTCGAGCCAGGCGTTCGACAGCGCGTTGACGATCTGCTCGAGCGAGCCACCCAGCATCTGCGTGGCGATGGCCGTCGATGCGACGCGCACCAGCAGCACGTGATCGAGGCCGACGCGATTGAAGGAGTTCTCCAGCGCGAGCACGCCCTGGATCTCGTGCGCCTTGATCATGGCCGTGAGGACGTCGCGCACCGTCATCGGCTTCTCGCCCAGCAGGATGGCGCGTCGCGATAGATAGTCCGAGATGGCGAGGATGGCGCCGAGGTTGTCCGACGGATGGCCCCACTCCGCGGCCAGCCAGGTGTCGTTGAAATCGAGCCAGCGCACCATCGTGCCGATGCTGAACGCGCCCATGACCGGATCGAGCTCGTAGCTGGTACCCGGCACGCGCGAGCCGCCGGGCATGGTGGCGCCCGGGACGACCGGGCCTAACAACCGCGTGCAGGCCGGGTACTTCAGCGCCTGGAAGCCGCAGGCCAGCGTGTCCATGAGGCAGTAGCGCGCGGTCTCGTAGGCCTGCGTGCTGTCTACCGTGTAATGCCTGGCGTAGTCGGCGATGGCGACCAGCAGCTCGTCGGGCTGGGGCCGCTGGGCCGACTTGTAGTCATGGGAAGACATCGGGGACCGGTCAGAGCTCGGGTTGCGCGCTGCGTTTGAGTTTCTGGACGATCTGCGCGAGGCGCTGCACGGACACCGTATTCCATGCGCCACCGCTTTCGATTGCGTCGTCAGGAATCGAGACGTCGAACTCTTCTTCGAGCGTCATGACGATCTCGACGATGTCGAGCTCGTCGGCGCCCTGCGACGCGAGTGATCTGGCCACGTCGACCTCGGCGGGCTTCTTGCCGATGAGCTCCGCCACCTCGGCGCGCACACGCATGAGGATTTCGTTTACAGGCATGGGCGCGTCCGCCGCGACCGGACGCACGGTGGCGAGCACCAGCAGCATCGCGAGCAGCAGCGGCCTCATGGCCGCTGCGCCAGTGGCACGAACTTGCGGTTCTCCGGTCCCACGTAATTGGCAGCGGGCCGGATGATCTTGCCGTCCTCGCGCTGCTCGACTACGTGCGCGCTCCAACCCGTGGTGCGCGCGATGACGAACAACGGCGTAAACATCGCGGTAGGCACGCCCATGAGGTGGTAGCTGACCGCGCTGAACCAGTCGAGGTTCGGGAACATCTTCTTGAGATCCCACATCACCGTCTCGATGCGCTCGGCGATCTGGTAGAGACTGGTGTCGCCGGCCTCCCTCGCGAGCTTTTCCGCGACGCGCTTGATGACCGCGTTGCGCGGATCGGAGACCGTGTACACGGGGTGACCGAAGCCGATCACGATTTCCTTGTTCGCGACGCGCTTGCGGATGTCGGACTCCGCTTGATCCGCGCTGGAGTAGCGCTCCTGGATCTCGAGCGCGACTTCATTGGCTCCGCCGTGCTTGGGTCCGCGCAGCGCGCCGATGGCCCCCGTGATGCAGGAGTAGATGTCGGAACCGGTGCCCGCGATGACGCGCGCCGTGAACGTCGAGGAATTGAACTCGTGTTCGGCATACAAATTGAGCGAGGTATGCATGGCGCGCACCCAACTACCCGGCGGCGGGCGCCGGTGCAACAGGTGCAGGAAGTGTCCGCCGACCGAGTCGTCGTCGGTCTCGACGTGGATGCGCTGGCCGTTGTGCGAGAAGTGGTGCCAGTAGCAGAGCATCGAGCCCGTGCAGGCGACCAGGTGATCCGCGATCTCGCGCGCGGCCGCGGCGTCGTGCGCATCTTTCTCGGGCAGCACACAGCCCAGCGTGGAGGCGCCGGTGCGCAGCACGTCCATGGGATGCGTGGCGGCGGGCAGCTGCTCGAGCACGGCGCGCACCGGCGCGGGCAGCCCGCGCAGGTTCTTCAGCTTGGCGCGATACGCGGCGAGCTGCGCCTGGTTGGGCAGGTTGCCGTGGATCAGTAGATAGGCTATCTCCTCGAAGTCGCAGGTGTCGGCCACTTCGAGGATGTCGTAGCCGCGGTAGTGCAGGTCGTTGCCGCTGCGGCCGACGCTGCACAAGGCGGTATTGCCGGCCGGGACGCCCGAAAGCGCGACGGATTTCTTCGGCTTGGGCGGCGCGGTGGCCTCGTTCATTTGGATCCTCCGTCGATCCCCGGCTTATCCGCCCCTCTCTTTTCGGACGAAAACAGAGCATCGAGCTTGTTTTCGTAGGCGTGATAATCGAGGTACTTGTACAGGTCGTCGCGCGTCTGCATGTCCGCGACGACGTTCTTCTGCGTGCCGTCGCGGCGGATGGCCTCGAACACCTTGAGTGCCGCCAGGTTCATCGCGCGATAGGCCGAGCAGCAGTGCAGCACGATGTCGACGCCCACCGAGCCGAGCTCCTGGCGCGTGTACAACGGCGTCTTGCCGAATTCCGTGATGTTCGCGAGTACCGGCACGTTCACCGCGTCACGCACCTTGCGATACATGGCGAGATCCGTGATGGCCTCGGGGAACACCGCGTCCGCGCCCGCGTTCACGCAAGCCACGAGGCGTTCGATCATCTCGTCGAGCCCGTGACTCTGCAGCGCGTCGCTGCGCGCCATGATCACGAAGGCGCCATCCTGGCGCGCGTCGACCGCGGCCTTCACGCGGTCCACCATTTCACTCGATGTGGCAACTTCCTTGCCGGGCCGGTGGCCGCAACGTTTGGACTGCACCTGGTCTTCGATGTGCATGCCGGCCGCGCCCGCCTTGACGAACGAGCGTACGGTGCGCGCGATGTTGAACGCGCCGCCCCAGCCCGTGTCGGCGTCGACTAACAAAGGCAACGTCGCAGCCTCGGTGATGCGCCGGATGTCGATGAGCACGTCGTCCATGGTGCTGATGCCGAGGTCGGGCAGCCCGAGCGAGTTGGCGGCGACACCGCCACCCGAGAGATACAGTGCGCGAAATCCCACGGCTTCGGCCATGCGCGCCGCATAGGCGTTGATGGCGCCCACCACCTGCAGGGGTTTTTCCGCGGCGAGCGCCGCGCGGAACTTCGCGCCCGCGGAAAGCGTGTTCTGCGTGCCGTTCATGAGCCGCGCAGTTTACGGCGGTGCGGCGATCCGCACTACTGTTCGTCCGGTTACTTTTCCGTCGAGGTAGGCCTGGAACGCCCCCGGCAGCTGTGCGAATGAAATGGTCCGGCCCGCGATGCGCTCCAGGTGACGCGGCGTCAGGTCGGTGGCGATGCGCTGCCAGACCTCGAGCCGCTCCGCGCGCCGCGTGGCCGACGAGTTGATGCCGAGCAGGTTGATGCCGCGCAGGATGAACGGCAGCACCGTCATCTCGAGCTCGACCCCGCCGGTGAGACCGACGCTCGCGATGTTCCCCCAGAAGTCGACCTGCCGCGTGAGCCCCGCGAGCATCGCGCCGCCGACGTTGTCGATGGCGCCTGCGAAGCGCGTGGCCTCGAGCGGGCGCGTACCGGGGGCGAGCTCGCCACGCGGCACGATTTTGCTAGCCCCTAACGACTTCAGGTAGTCGGACGCTTCCGGCTTGCCGGTCACCGCGACCACCTCGTAGCCGCGGCCCGCGAGCATGTCGACGGCGATGCTGCCCACGCCGCCGCTGGCCCCGGTCACGACGATGGGCCCGCGGCCGGGGGACTGGCCGTTGCGCTCCATGCGGTGGATGGCGAGTGCGGCCGTGAAGCCCGCCGTGCCCAGCGCCATCGCGCGGAACGCATCGAGACCGTGCGGCATCGGGATCACGCTGTCGCCGGCAACGCGCGCGAGCTCGGCGTAGCCTCCGTCCGCTGTCTCGGACAAACCACTGCCGGTGACCAGCACCGCGTCTCCGGGTTGGTAACGCGCGTCCGCCGAAGACTGCACGACGCCCGCGAGATCGATGCCGCCGACCAGCGGATAACGACGCAGGATCTTGCCCGCGCCGGTCGCGGCCAGCGCGTCCTTGAAGTTGATGCCGGAGTACCGCACCTCGATGACGACTTCGCCGGGCGTGAGCGCGTCGAGCGTCAGGTGTTCGAACCGTGCCGCTATCTTCCCGCCCGTGTCGTGGATGCGGAATGCCGTGAAGGTGCTCATAGAGCTAGTATCGTGCCATGAAATTCGATTACGACCTGTTCGTCATCGGCGCGGGCTCCGGCGGCGTGCGCGCCGCGCGCATCGCGTCGCTGGCCGGCGCGAAGGTGGCCGTGGCCGAGGAGTATCGCATCGGTGGCACCTGCGTGATCCGCGGCTGCGTACCGAAGAAATTCCTCGTGTACGGCGCGGAGTTCGCGCAGCTGCTCGCCGATGCGCCCGGCTACGGCTGGACCGTCGAGGGCGCGCGTTTCGACTGGCCGACCTTGCGCGACAACGTGCAGAAGGAGGTGTCGCGGCTGTCGGGCATCTACACGAGCAATCTGGCGAAGGCCGGCGTCACCGCATTCCAGGAACGCGCCGAGCTGGTCGACGCGCACACCGTGAAGCTGGTCCAATCCGGCGCCGAATATTCCGCCGAGCGCATCCTCATCGCCACTGGCGGCCGCCCCTATCTACCAGACGACCTGCCCGGCGTCGGGCTCGGCATCACGTCGAACGAGGCCTTTCTATTGCCCGAACTACCCCGCCGTATGCTGATAGTCGGCGGCGGCTACGTGGCGCTCGAGTTCGCTCATGTCTTCCACGGACTCGGCTCCGAGGTGCGCATCCTGCATCGCGGCGACCAGCTGCTGCGCGGCTTCGACGACGACCTGCGCGCGCATCTGCACATCGAGACCGAGCGCCTCGGCGTGCGGCTGACGCTGAAGACCACGCTCACCAGGATCGAGAAGGCCGGGAATGCGCTACGCGCCACGCTCTCGAGCGGCGAAGCGTTGGACACCGACGGGGTGCTGTTTGCCGTCGGCCGGCATCCGAACACGCCGGGCCTGGGGCTCGAGCGCGCCGGCGTGAAGCTCGATGCCGCGGGCGCCGTGATCGTCGACGAGTATTCGCAGAGCTGCGTGCCGTCCATCTACGCCATCGGCGACGTCACCAATCGCATGAACCTCACACCGGTCGCGATCCGCGACGGGCACGCGTTCGCCGACACCGTCTACAACGGGCGCACGACGGCGGTGGATCACAGCACCGTGCCGAGCGCGGTGTTCGGACGACCGCCCATAGGCACCGTGGGCCTCGCCGAGTCCGACGCGCGCCGCAGCCACGGGGCCGTCGATATCTACCGCACGAGCTTCCGGCCGATGCGCAACATGCTCTCGGGCAACCAGGAGCGCACGCTCATGAAGCTCGTCGTGGACGCGGCGACGGGAAAGCTGTTAGGCGTGCACATCGCCGGCGAGGACGCTCCCGAGATGGTGCAGCTCGCGGCCGTGGCCGTGAAGGCCGGCCTCACGAAGCAGCAGTGGGACAGCACCATCGCGCTGCATCCCACCGCGGCGGAAGAGCTCGTGCTGATGCGGGAGAAGATCGCCGCGCGCGGAGACTCCAGTTAGTACACGTACCGGCTCACGCGTGCCGGCGAGCGGACAGCGACGGCAGCCCGCGCTTTGCGGCGATGCTGCGGCCAGGCCGGCTGAGCGTGCGAAGCGGATTTCAAACGTGTGCGACATGACGCGCCCCCGGCGTTCGATCTGTCTTCGGGGCTAACTGTCCTCTCTCGGGGGCGCCTTGGGAAGCGCGGAAACCACTCAGCAGGCTGGTTCGCTACTTCAGCGTGCGCGCCATGCGGCGTGAGGAGTCGCCGTTTGCCTGGCAGGCCCAGATCGCGCCATGCCGGCACGGGCGGCGCCTGCTGTCTTTGTTCTCCGAGGCGCTGCGCTCGTGCGCGATTCCGCGCGCCGTGCCGCACAGCGACTGGATGCGCGCGCGAGTCGGCCGCGCGCTCACAGAGTCTTCCCGAGGAAGCGCGCGACGCAGGCGTCGCAGCCGCGCAGCGAGATGATCACGCCCATCAACGCGATTCCCATGAGGATGCAGGACACGACGGCGAAGAACGTGGCGTCGGCGCGCTCCCAGGCAAAGCGCAGGCCGAGCACCGTGCAGGCGGTCAGCGCGACGCCGGCCACCAGCAGCAGCGGCCGCTTCCAGCTCTTGACGGGAGGCGGCTCGCCGAGGCTGACGTAGCCGACGACGTGGCAGTACAGACAGGATTTGCAGCGGGAATGCATGGGCGGCGAATGTGCCGCACCGGCATATGTCCGCACCGGAACCCGCGCACAGTTTTATGTAGGAATGGCACGCGCCGCCTCGGCGCGGTTCCGGCGGGTGACGAAAAGCGGCAGTTTGCGACGACGGGCGGCCATCCCGGCGCGCCTTGCGGGTTCGGGGATACCTCGCGTCGCGCAAATCCTGCGTGTCGGCCTGTCAGCCGAAGAGCAACGGCTGCGTAATGCGTCTCAAACGATGAAGATCGTCGCGGGCTGCTCCAGCAGATCCTTGAGCGCCTGGATCATCGACGCCGCGTCGTAGCCGTCGACGAAGCGGTGATCGAACGACGACGAGAGATTCATCATGAGGCGCACTGCCACCTGGCCATCGACGACGACCGCGCGCTCGATGGCCTTGTTGATGCCGATGATGGACACCTCGGGCATGTTGATCATCGGAGTCGAGGCGATGCCGCCTAACTTCCCGAGGCTGGTCACCGTGATCGTCGAGCCGGTGAGCTCCTCGCGCGGAGACTTGTTGGTGCGCGCCGACTCCGACACGCGGCGGATCTCCGCGGCCAGGTCGTGCAGCGCGCGCGATTCGGCGTTGCGCACCACGGGCACCTTCAAACCCTGCGGCGTTTGCGTGGCGATGCCGACGTGCACCGCCTTGTGTTTGACGAGCACGCCGCGCGCCGAATCGTACAGCGCATTGCATTGTGGGAACTTCTCGCACACGCGCGCGAGTCCGGCCACGATGAACGGCAGGAATGTGAGCGGCGGAGCGCCCGGCGGGCGGCGGTCGTTGAGATGCTTGCGCAATGCCTCGAGGCGCGTGATGTCGCACTCCTCGATGTACGAATATTGCGGGATCGAGCGCGCGGACTCGGTGAGCCGCTCCGCAATGACGCGGCGCAGGCCGATGATCTTCACCTCTTCCGTGCCGTTGCGTGCCTCGCGCGTCGCGTTGGCGCGCGCGTTCATGGAGGGCGCCGCGCCGCGCGCCGCGCCGGACGCGAGCGCCGAATCGATGTCGCCCGGCTCGATGCGGCCCGCGGGGCCCGTGCCGGTGACGGTAGTTAGGTCGAGACCCGCCTCGGCCGCGCGGCGGCGGCTGGCCGGCGAGGCCATGATGCGCGCCGCCGCTGGCGAGCAAGTGCCATTGCCGTTTGCCGCTCCATTGGAAAGACCCGCCGCGGCGGCCACCTGCTGCTTCTCGGCGTCGCTGCCGGACTGCGCGTGCGCGGGCGTGACGACGTCCGTCGCGCGGCGCCGCGGCGTCTGCGCCTGGTTCGCCTGCAGAGGCGGCGTCAGGGGCTCGGCCGGCGCGGTCGGCGGCGTCCTCGCGGCCGGCGCGGCACCGGCGGCGGCGGAGGTCGCGTCGGTCTCGAACACCACGAGCTCGGAACCGACGGCGACCATGTCACCGGGTTCACCCTGGATCGAAACGATGCGGCCGGTGACGGGCGCGGGCATCTCCACCGCGGCCTTTTCCGTCATCACCTCGCACATCACCTGGTCTTCCTGCACGAGGTCGCCGGGTTTGACGTGCCACGCGACCACTTCCGCGGACACCGTGCCTTCACCGAGGTCGGGCATCTTGAATATGTAGCGGCTCATGATTCCCCTCTCGTCCCTTCTCTCATTCCTGGCCCATGACAGCCCGCAATGCGAGCGCCACACGTGCCTGGCCGGGAAAATACTCCCATTCGAAGGCGTGCGGATACGGGGTGTCCCAACCAGCCACGCGCTGGATCGGGGACTCGAGATACCAGAAACATTCTTCCTGGATGCTGGCCGTGAGCTCCGCGCCGAAGCCGCAGAAACGCGTGGCCTCGTGCGCGACCACGCAGCGGCCGGTTTTCTTGACCGAGCTGCAGATCGGGTCGAGGTCGAGCGGCGACATGGTGCGCACGTCGATTATCTCGGCATCGATGTTCAGCTTCTTCGCCGCCGCCTCGCAGACGTACACCATCGTGCCGTAGGTCACGATGGTCACCTGCTCGCCGGTGCGCACGATTTCGCACTTGCCGATGGGCACCGTGTAGTGGCCCTCGGGCACCTCGCCCTTCGCGTGCGTGGTCCACGGTATCGCAGGCTTGTTAGGGTCGCCGTCGAAGGGGCCGTTGTAGATGCGCTTGGGCTCGAAGAAGATGATCGGGTCGTCGTCCTCGATGGCGGCGATGAGCAGGCCCTTCGCATCATAGGGATTGCTGGGCATCACCACTTTCACGCCGCAGATGTGCGTGAAGATCGCCTCGGGGCTCTGCGAGTGCGTCTGGCCGCCGCGGATGCCACCGCCGCAGGGGGCGCGGATGACGACGGGCGCGGTGAAATCGCCGGCACTGCGGTAGCGCAGGCGCGCCAGCTCGGAGGCGATCTGGTCCACCGCGGGATAGATGTAGTCCGCGAACTGGATCTCCACGACCGGCTTTATGCCGTTGACCGCCATGCCGATGGCCGTGGCGACGATGCCGCCCTCGGAGATGGGCGAATCGAGCACGCGATGCTCGCCGTACTTGCGCTGCAATCCGTCGGTGACGCGGAACACGCCGCCGAAATAGCCGACATCCTCGCCCATCACCACGACAGCGGGGTCGCGCGCCATCGTGACGTCCATGGCGGAGTTGAGGGCCTGGATCATGTTCATTTGCGCCATGGTCAATCTGCCTTCGTCGCGAGACCGAGCTCTACGTTGAGCTTGATCTCCTCGGCGAGCTGCTCGCTCTGCCGACGCAGGTTCTCCGGGAACTCCTTGTATACGTCCTCGAACATAAGATGGCGGTTGAGCCGCGGTCCCTCGTTGAGCGCACCGAAACTGACGGCCTCCTTCCACGCCTTCAGCACCTGCGCGTCGAGCTCCGCGTACAGATCCTTGTGCTGCTTTTCGCTCCACGCGCCGCGCGCGATCAGATGATTCTTGAGGCGCTCGACGGGGTCGCCCAGCGGCCAGTGCGCGTAGTCGTCCTTGGGGCGGTAGCGCGTGGGATCGTCGCTGGTCGAGTGCGCGGCCGCGCGATAGGTCACCAGCTCGATGAGCGTCGCCCCGCCGCCGGTGCGCGCGCGCTGCGCGGCCCACTGCGTGACCGCATGCACCGCGAGGAAATCGTTGCCGTCGACGCGGATTCCCGCGACGCCATAACCCGGACCGCGCGCCGCGAACGAACGCTGCTCCCCGCCCGCCGTGCCCTGGAACGTCGAGATGGCCCACTGGTTGTTCACGATGTTCATGATCACCGGCACGCGATACACGGAGGCGAACAACAGGCCGTGATGGAAGTCGGCTTCGGCGCTCGAGCCCTCGCCGATCCAGGTGCAGGCGATGTGGTCCTCGTTGCGGATGGCGGCGGCCATGGCCCAACCGACGGCCTGCGGGAACTGGGTAGTTAGGTTGCCGGAGATCGAGAAGATGCGGCCCTGGTTCCAGTGGTACATCACCGGCAGCTGGCGGCCCTTGCACATGTCGCGCGTGTTCGAGAGCAGCTGGCACATGAGGTCGACCAGCGGCTTGCCGCGCACCATGTAGATGCCCTGCTGGCGGTACGATGGAAACAGCATGTCGCCGGGCTGCAGCGCCATCGCCGACGCCACCGCGACGGCTTCCTCGCCGTACGAGCGCATATAGAACGAGATCTTTCCCTGCCGCTGTGTGCGCTGCATGCGATCGTCGAAGATGCGCGTGAGCAGCATGTGCCGCAGGCCCACCTGCAGGTCTTCGTCGTCGAGGCCCGGATTCCAGGCACCTACGGCTTCGTGCTTGTCGTCGAGCACGCGCACCAGCCCCACGGCCAGCTCTTCCATGTCACGCGCCTGCGCGGTGACGTCCGGTTTGGGCAGGGCGCCGGCCGGCGACAGCTCTACGTAGCTGAAATCCGGCTTGTCCCCTGGGCGTGTCGGAGGAAGCGGAACGTGAAGTCTTGGCATGCGCAGATGATAGGAGATCGGGCATGCGGGGCATAGATTGGGCCAGTCCTCCATTCGGTGGCGCAAACGTGTTGTAAGACGACGCCGGCCAGAATCAGGTCGTTGAGCAGGCAACGCAACGGCTCGGTGGCTCGCGCTCATTGGCCGGCAACACCCCATCACCGCGAGGTCGGCCCGGCATCGTGTGGCGGACCGGCGTGCCACGCGGTCTCGCCCCCCATGTCCGTGGCCGGACCTCTCCGCTGATGCGCGAGAGCCCATGGTCGCCATGAGCTCCCGCGCTGTTTCGAGGGGCCGCCGCCGCGCCGCGCGGGTGCGGCGCAGACCCAATGAGCAAGGCACCGAGCCGCGCAGAGCGGGCCTTCCGTCGACCAATATCCGCTCTATCTACCCGATATGCCGACCCCGGGCGACGAGCGCGCTCCGCTCACCTTCCAACCGGCTTCATCACCATCAGAAGCAGCGCGACGAGCGGCGACCCGGTTGCGACCACGCCCCAGAGGGTCCAGCGCTTCGTCAACCGGTCGTATTCGGATTCGTCCCAACTACCCGCGAGGCCCGCGCGCACGTTCGCGAGCAGCTTCTTCTGCAGCGGCGCCACGAACGCCGCGAAGGCGATGCCCGAGATGCCGAACAGCACCAGCGACCAGGCGATCCAGAACGTACGCAGCAGTGGATAGCCCATCATGGACGCGAGCGTCACGCCGCTCGCGATGATGAGCAGCACGCCGGGCATGGTGAACCAGCGGTCGCTCTGGATGATGCCGTCGAGCGCCTGCGCACGCGCGCGCAGGTGGCCGCTGCGATCCGCGTGCAGCTTCCAGAACACACCCGTGATGATGTTGCCGAGGAACAGTACGACGCCGAGGACATGAATCGCCTTGATCGCCAGTGGCATCACGTGCGCGCCTCCCGTGCCAGCCAGGCGGCAAGCCCAGCGGCGTTGAGCTCGAAGTCCTTGCCGAGAATCGCGTCAATGGCGGACTCGCCCATCACGCAGCCGTGCTCACGCAGCGATTCGTGCGCGAGCCGACGCAATTCGAAGCGCATGCGTCCGACGTCGGGCCCGAACGTGCGCGCGATGCGCGCATATTCGTCGATGCTGTCGACCATGTCGCCCGCGAGCCGCGCGCACTCGCCGACCCGACTGTAGTGCGTCAGGTAGACATGCCTCGGCTTGAACTGCATCAGCCGGATGATGGATGCCTTGAGCTGGCCGGGATCGAACTGGGTCGGTGTCGTCGTCGGCATGATCCACGGGCCGCGCGCGGTGTCGAACTCGCGATAGGAAATGCCGAAGGTGTCGCCGGTGAAGATGCCGTTCGAACCGTGATCGATGATGGCCATGTGATGCAGCGCATGCCCGGGCGTGTGCACACATTCGAGGACCCGACCCGCGAGCTCGAAGCAGGCATCGTCGGCCACTGGTTCCACTCGGTCGGGCGGTACGGGCAGGATTTCTCCGTACAGCTCGGCGTAACGCTCCGCACCGTACACGGCGCGCGTGCCTTCGATGAGCTTCGACGGATCGATGATGTGCGGCGCGCCGCGCGGATGCACCAGGCAGCGCGCCCGCGGCAGTGCGCGCATGAGCGCGCCCGCGCCGCCCGCATGATCGAGGTGCACGTGCGTGAGGAACAGGTAGTCGACGGCGTCGGGCGCGATGCCGAGATGCTCGAGCGCCGCGAGGATCAACGGCACCGCGGTGTTCGGCCCGGTGTCGACGATGGCCGCGCGCGCACCCGCGAGGACTACGTGCGACGCGTCCATCTGCGGACGCACGTACTCCGTGTCGACGGCCGTGATGCCATCGGCGAAAACCGTCAGGCGTGGCACACTCGCGTTCATGATCCGACGCCACCTTAACAGCCTGAACCGCGGATTTCTCCTGACGATAGTGATGGCCGCGGCATCCTCGATCGCGTACGGGGCCACGGAAGAGCGTGGCAATCTCGTGCTCGACAACGTCCCCTCCGAGGAAACGCCGCTCACGACCCGGCTCGAGGACTACCTGCAATCGCGCGGTGCGACGTTCGTCGACTGGATGTCGGACGGTGCCCTCATCGTGGCCACGCGTTTCGGGGACGCCGAGCAGCTCCACCGCGTGAACGGGCCGCTCGGTGCGCGCGAGCAGCTCACGTTCTTCCGCGAGCCCGTGACGGTGGCCCGCGCTCCGCACGGTGGCGCCGTGGCGCCGGGCTTCGCATTCCTCAAGGACACCGGCGGCAACGAGGCCGCGCAGGTTCACTGGTACGACGCCAACACGCATGCCATCCGCATGCTCACCGGCGGCAAGGGCGTGCACGGCGGTCTGGTGTGGAGTCACGACGGCCGGCGCGTCGCATTCCACGGCACCGGCCGCGACGGCGTGAGTTATGACCTCTACGTTGCGGAGCCGGCATCGAACATCGCGCCGCGGCTGGTCTACAACGGCTTCCAGAAGAACTGGCAGGTGCTCGACTGGTCGCCCGACGACACCAAACTACTGATCCGCAACTTCGTGTCGGCGAACGAATCGCATCTGTTCGTCATGGATCTCGCCAGCGCCGCGCTGACGCCGGTGGCGGAAGGTACTGGCCCGGCCAGCGTCAGCGCCGCCGCGTTTACCGCCGACGGGCGTGGCATTTTCCTGCTCACCAATCGCGACAGCGAGTTCGACCAGCTCGCGCGCATCGATTTGACCAGCGCTGCGGTCGAGGTGCTCACGGGCCACATTCCCTGGGACATCGAGACGTTCGACCGCAGCGACGACGGGCGCTGGCTGGCGTGGGCGGCCAACGTCGATGGCGTGAGCCGCCTCACGCTCATCAATCTCGGCAGCCACGCCGAGAGCCTGCCGCCGCTGCCCGACGGCCGCATCGGACGCATCGCATTCGACCGGCAGGGCAAGCGCCTGGCGCTGTCGCTCGAGAGCCCGCAGTCGCCGCGCGACGTGTTCGTCATCGAGCTCGCGCGCAGCGCGGTGGTGCGCTACACGCAGAGCGAAGCCGGGCCGGTGAATCCGCTGGAGTTCGCACCGGCGGAGCTGGTCAGATATCCGACATTCGATCGCGAGCGCGGCAAGTACCGCCAGATTCCGGCGTTCGTCTATCGTCCGCACGAAGGGGGTGCCAAAGGCGGGGCTGGACCGCGGCCCGTGCTCATCGACATCCACGGCGGGCCGGAAGGGCAGTCGGTGCCGAGCTGGAGTCCGTTCACGCAATTCCTGGTGCGCGAGATGGGCTTCGTCGTCATCGCGCCGAACGTGCGCGGCTCGTCCGGCTACGGCAAGACGTTCCTGAATCTCGACAATGGTGAGGACCGCGAGGATTCCGTGAAGGACATCGGCGCGCTGCTCGTGTGGATAGGTGCGCAGAAAGATCTGGACGCGAAATCGGTGTTCGTCATGGGTGGCTCGTACGGCGGCTACATGTCGCTGGCGTCGCTGGTGCACTTCGGCGACCGGCTGCGCGGCGGTATCGACGTGGTGGGCATCTCGAACTTCGTCACGTTCCTCGAGAGCACTTCGGCGTACCGGCGCGACCTGCGGCGGCCCGAATACGGCGACGAGCGGGTGCCCAAGATGCGCGCCTATCTACAGCGCATCTCGCCCCTGACCAACTCCGCGCGCATCGGCAAGCCGCTGCTGGTCGTCCAGGGGCTCAACGACCCGCGTGTGCCCGCATCGGAGTCGCAGCAGATGGTGGCGAAGATCCGCGCGCGCGGCGGCGAGGTGTGGTACCTGGCGGCGAAGGACGAAGGGCACGGGTTTCGCAAGAAGACGAACCGCGATTTCTATCTCAAGACGGTGGCGGCCTTCCTGCAGAAGCAGCTGGCCGCGAGGTGACGGCCCTGGCCTGTCGGTGCCGTACCGCTAGTTGGCGGCGAAGTTCTTCTTCTGCACGGTTTCGAGCGCGGGCTTCTGCTTCGAGTAGTAGGACGCCAGCGCCTCGATGTCCTCGAGCGTGAGCGCGGCAACCTGGCCGGTCATGATCGGGTTCTTGCGACCGCCCTTCTGGTAGTCGCGCAAGGCGCGCGTCAGATAGTCGTGGTGTTGGCCGGAGAGCGTCGGGAAGTCCGCCGAGATGCCGACGCCGTTGAGGCCATGGCAGGTGCGGCAGACTTCGGTCGCCTTCGGCGGCTGAATGCCGGCCGTCGGCTCGTTGACCGACTTGGTGAGCACCGCCGGACCGGCAAGGTAGGTGGCGATGTCGGCCATGTCCTGCTGGCTCATGGACGCGGCCTGGGAATGCATGGTGCCGTGTGAACGCTCGCCGCTCTTGTATGCCTTGAGCGCCGATAAGAGGTATTCCGGACGCTGACCGCGCAGCTTGGGCACGGAGTAGGTCGGGTAGACGTTCTTGTAGTTAGGAATCGAGTGACAGCCGTTGCAGGTGTAGGCCAGCGCCTGCCCGCGCTTGGCATCGCCCGGCACCGCATCCTGAGCGGCTGACTGCGTGCTTGCGGCGACGGCAAGGAGGACGAGCGAGACGAGGGTTGGAATGCGCAATGCCATGATATGAAAAGCCTTCGATCCCAAAAACAGGCCGCGATATTAAGGACTTGGGCGCGCAAATGCCACCGTGCACAATCCAGTCCGGAGTATCAGGAGAGAGGATTTCCAACTGATCGCGCTCATCCAGAGGGTCAGCAATGCCGCCGTGGCGGTGGACGAGCGGGTCGTGGGCGAAATCGGGCGCGGCATCCTCGCGCTCATCGGCGTGGAGCGCGGCGACGACGCGCAGAACGCGCAACGCCTGCTCGAGCGCATGCTGACGTATCGCATCTTCGAGGACGACACCGGGCGCATGAATCTGTCGTTGCGCGATGTCGCCGGCGGCCTGCTGCTGGTGCCGCAATTCACTCTGGCGGCCGACACCCACAAGGGCACGCGGCCGGGGTTCAGCAGCGCCGAGGTACCCGAGGTCGCGTGCGCCCGTTTCGACGCTCTCGTGGTCGGGGCGCGCCAGTGCCACGCGCGGGTCGCGACCGGACAATTCGGCGCGCATATGAAGGTCTCGCTGGTAAACGACGGTCCGGTCACTTTCTGGTTGCGCGTACCCCCCGCCTGAAACACTGGGTTCCCAGGCATGACAACGACTTAACAAGCGGGTTCTTGGCGTGATGGGCGTCTCGCCCCGGCCGAACTTTCTTAGGTTCGGGGCATCTGTTGACTTATCATTGCCGCACTTTCGATTCGGCAGTTTTCCGGGGCGCCCCGAGCCCCACAGGAGCGCGTCCATGGGTATCGGTTTAAAAGAGCTAATCATCATCCTGGTCATCGTGCTTCTGGTGTTCGGAGCGAAGAAGATCAAGACGATCGGGTCCGATCTCGGCTCCGCGGTGCGCGGATTCAAGAAGTCCATGAGCGACGGCGATGCCGAAGAGTCGGTCAAGCAATTGAAGGCCGATGCCGAGTTTCCGGATTCCGCGAAGTCCCCGAACGCGGAGAAGAGCGAGCACAAGGCGTGACTCGCGGCGCCCCGCGCCGTCTGAACAGCAAGATTTCACGCCGCGCCGGGCGGTGAGTTCCCATGTTCGAGGTTGGTTTCACTGAACTGCTGCTGATCTTCGCGCTCGCGCTCATCGTGCTCGGGCCGGAGAAGCTGCCAAAGCTCGCGCAGCAGGTCGGGCGCTGGGTCGGCCGTGCGCGCGCGATGGCGCGCCAGTT
>JAYTOI010000151.1:0-1529 GCA_043747875.1 Pseudomonadota bacterium
CCAAATCGGGCGGAGCAAATTTGGGCGTGGGCATTTCGATCGCGATCAATGCGGTCGACAACATCACGAACGCGGAACTCAAACCGACCGCGACTTTGAGCGGTGCGGACGACATCACATTATCCGCCACGGGCAGTCACAAGACTTCAACCACTTCAACCTCCGGCGGCGCAGCGAAAGACGGCACAGGCGTGGGCGGAGCGTTTGCAATCACGGTGGCGGACAACGCAAGTTCGGCAACGATCGGCAGCGGCGTGCTGCTCGATCTCACCGGCAGTTTAAGCGCCACGTCCACGCACCACGGCGAGAGCGCGACAACGGCGGACGGAACGGCACTCGGCGCAAACGCCGCGATCGGCGCGGCGATCGCGCTGGCGTTCGTCGACGACAACGCGCTGGCGACGACGTCGCGGAACATTACAGCGGACAAGTCGGTGACGTTTGCAGCGCACGGCGACGGGGCGAGCGTGGTGACTGCGAAAGCAAGTTCCGAAGGCGCGGACAAGACGAAGGAAGCGGCGAAAGGGAACACGAAGGCGGACGATCAAAAGACGAAGCAGACCAATCTCGCCAACTCCAAATCGGGCAAGTCGAAGAGCGTGGGCCAGTCGGCGGACGACGGCAACGGCGGCAGCATCAGCGTTGCAGCGGCACTGGCGTTGAACGTGTCGGAGAGCAAGGCGCTGGCGAGCGTGGGCGACGGACTGACGGTGATCGCGGGAGATGGAGCAACGAATGGATCGCTCAATCTTGCGGCCTCGAACAACATGAACGCCACGGCGACCGCAGACGGAAGCGCGGCGAGCGGAGCGGGCGGCACATCGGTGGGTATCGCGGTCGCGATCAATGTGGCGGAAATGACGGACTCGGCCGTGATCGGCAGCAATGCGATCGTGAAAGCGGACGGGGTGACGATGTCAGCCGGGATGAAGGATGTGGGCGGCGATCTGAAGCACGAATTTGCAGCAAAGGCGACTTCGGGAGCAAGCGGCGGAGACACCGGAGTGGCGGGCTCGTTTGCGCTGAACGTGTCGGACACGACAGCGGAAGCAGCGCAAAAAGCAGGTTCTTCGCTGACCATTACCGATCTCGGTGGAGATGTCGCAATGTCCGCAGCGAACACGTCGGACAGCAGCGTGGAAGCTAAAGCCAAATCGGGCGGAGCAAATTTGGGCGTGGGTATTTCGATCGCGATCAATGCAGTCGATAATATCACGAACGCGGAACTCAAACCGACCGCCATGCTTGTTGGAGCGGACGACGTCACATTATCCGCGAACGGCAGTCATAAAACATCGACCACCTCGACCTCGGGCGGAGCAGCGAAAGACGGCACGGGAGTGGGCGGAGCGTTTGCGATCACGGTGGCGGACAACGCCAGCTCGGCAACGATCGGCAGCGGAGCGCTCCTCGATATCACCGGCAATTTGAGCGCCACGGCCACGCACCACGGCGAGAGCGCGACGACGGCGGACGGAACGGCACTCGGCGCAAACGCAGCGATCGGCGCGGCGATCGCGCTGGCATTC
>JAYTOI010000152.1:0-17686 GCA_043747875.1 Pseudomonadota bacterium
CCGGTGCCCGCGAGGTCGAGCGCGGTGCCGTGGTCCACCGACGTGCGCACGATCGGCAGGCCGAGCGTCACGTTGACCGCGTGGCCGAAGCCGGCGTGCTTGAGCACCGGCAGGCCCTGGTCGTGGTACATCGCGAGCACCACGTCGTAGTTAGACAGCGCGCGCGGTACGAAGAGGGTGTCGGCGGGCAGCGGTCCGTCGACGAGCATGCCCGCCATGCGGGCGCGCGCGATCGCCGGCGCGATGATGTCGCGATCCTCGTGCCCGAGGTGTCCGCTCTCGCCGGCGTGCGGATTGAGACCGCACACCGCGATGCGCGGCCGCGGCACACCCCACAGCCGGCGCACGCCGTCGTGCACGATGCGCAGCGTGGTGTCGAGCAACTCCGGCGTGATGGCGTCGCTGACCGCGCGCAACGGCAGGTGCGTGGTGGCGAGCGCGACGCGCAGCGTGCCGGCGGCGAGCAGCATCACGGGCTGCGGCGAATTGGTGCGCTCGGCGAGATATTCGGTGTGGCCGGTGAACGGCACGCCAGCGTCGTTGATGACACTCTTCTGCACGGGTGCCGTGACCATGGCGGCGAACTCGCCCTGGGCGGCGCCGGAAATGGCGCGATCGAGCATCGACAGCACGTGGCGCGCGTTGGCCGTGTCGAGCCGGCCCGCGATGCAGCGCGCCTCCAGCGGCACGTCGAACACGTCGAGCGCGCCTGCCTGGGAGGCCTCGGACCCGCCGGGTAGATAGGAGCGCAATTCGACGCGCAAGCCGAGCATGCGCGCGCGCTCGGCGAGCAGCGCACGGCTGCCGACCACTACCAGGTCGCAGGGCAGGGGTTCCCGGGTCCAATCTCGAAGGGCAAGCGCCAGACACAGGTCCGGCCCGATGCCGGCGGGCTCGCCCGCGGTGACGGCGATGCGTGGACGGCTTGCGCTCAGAGCTTGTTCTCGACGTACGCCTCGTCGCGCAGGCGTCGCAGCCACAGCTCGGTTTCTTCGTCGGCTTTGGACTCGCGCAGCGCCGTGAATGCACGCTGGCGGCGCACATCGTCGGTGGTGTCGAACTGGCGGCGGCCTAACAACTGGATGATGTGCCAGCCGTACTGCGTGCGAAACGGCTGGCTGATCTCGTCGGGTTGCAGCTGCGCGAGCTGCCGCTCGAATTCGGGTACGTAGCTGTCCGGGCCGGCCCAGCCCAGATCGCCGCCCTCGGCCGCGGAGCCCGGATCCTCGGACACCACCGAAGCGACGGCGGCGAAGTTCTCGCCCTTGTTGAGGATGCGGTCGCGGATCGACTCCAGCTTCTGCTGCACCGTCGCGTCGTCCTGCAGCTCGTTCGGTTTGACGAGGATGTGGCGCGCGTGTACCTGGTTGACGATGACCTGACCGTCACCCTTTATCTCGTTGAGCTTCACGATGTGGAAGCCCGAGGGCGTGCGGACGGGCTTGCTGACTTCGCCGGCTTTCATCGCAACGATGGGCTCGGCCAAAAACGTCGGCAGCTCCGAGCCCTTGCGCGAGCCCAGCGAGCCGCCTTCGAGCGCGGTCTGCGAATTCGAGAAGCGCACCGCGAGTCCGGCGAAATCCTCGCCGGCCGTGGCGCGGGCATAGACGTCGTCGGCGCGCTTCTGCGCCTCGTCGAGCTGCTCGGGCGTGGCGGCCTGAGGCACGGCGATGAGGATGTGCGAAATGTCGTATGAGTTCGCGTCCGACGGCATCTTCTTCTGCCGCTCGAGGAACTGGTCGATCTCGCGCGGCGTGACGTTGATGCGTCCGATGACGTCGCGACGGATCAGTGTCTGCAGCGCGAGCTCTTTGCGGACGTTGTCGCGGTAGCCCGCGTAGTCGATGCCTTCCGAGGCCAGCGCGTTCGGCAGCTCGGCCAGTGGAATCTTGTTCTGCTTCGCGAGGTCGGCCATCGCGTTGTTGAGCACCTCGTCCGATACTTTGATGCCGGCACGATTCGCGCGCTGCATCTGCAGTTCCTTGACCACCAGCCGGTCGAGCACCTGCTGGCGCAGCACGTTGGTGGGCGGCATTTCCATCTTCTGCGCGCGCAGACGCTGCGTGATGATGACCATCTCTTCTTCGAGCTCGCTCTGGAGCACGATGCCCTCGTTGACGGTGGCGGCAACGCGATCGAGCAACTCGCCGGAGGAGCTGGCCTCACGAGTTTGAGAGGCGGCGGGCAGGGCGGCGAAGGCGGCGACCGCGAGCACGCAAGCGCGCCAAAAAGCGTTTGAATTCATGGAGTTGTTTTTCACCGGCCGGGAGTTTGCGGGGAGTATCCGCGAATTGCATGTTCCAGGAAAGCTTCGGCTCTTCCGACACTGGCGATTCCGTTCAGTTCCAGCTGCAGGTAGAGCCCTGTGTCCTGCGTGCCGTCGCGGTTCGACACCGAGCGCCGCGCCACGAAGCGCAGCCGATAGCAGCACGCCTTGAACTCGAAGCCAGCGAAGCGATCCAGCATTTCGCTGTCGCGCAGCGAGTAGACGGCGCGCGCATACGCGTTCCATTTCCTGCCGATGGGCCACGCGGTGGACACGTCGGCCTGCTCGAGGCGGTCGCGCTGCGCGCGGTAGGCGAGGTTCACGACGTGGCCGCTGTCCGGACGGTATTGCACGCGGAACTGCGAGCGCTCGCTGCGTGTGTCCTCGGGATTCCACTGAATGCCGGCCTCGACGTTCCAGTCCTTGTACGCGGTGAGCGAGATCTGCGCGATGAAGTCGGAGGTGTCGCGCGTGCTCGGCGTCTCGTTGGGCAACACGACGCGCGGCTGTTCGAAGTAGTAGCTCTGTCCGACGCTGACCGAAAGGTACTGCGCGCCGTTCTGGGCGTCGAACAACCGGCTCGTCACACCGACCGAGATCTGGTTGGCGTCGTTGACGCGATCGGCGCCGACGTAGCGGTTGGTGCGGAACAGCTGCACGAGGTTGAGGTCGGGCAGGGCGGTGTCGAACAGCGGCAGGTCGTTCTGCTCGCGGAACGGCGTGTATAGATAGAGCGCGCGCGGCTCGAGCGTCAGGCGTCGCTGGCTGCGTGCGCCTGAGCTGCGCTCGAAGACGAGACCGGCATCGAGCGAGGCGAATGGCAGCGAGCGCGTCGGCGCGTCGTCGGTGCCCGGCAGCGGGTCCTTCAACGAATATTGCGTAAAGCGGAAGCCCGCCGACGGCCGCACGAAGAACCCCGGCGCGGACCAGTCGAACCCCGCGTGCGGCGCGACGTCGAAGCGCCAACCCGTCACGCCGGTGTTGCGCTCGAAGTTCACGAATTCCGCGTCGAACCCATAGTCGAACGCGTCGAGCCCGAGACCCCAGCCGCCGGACGCGAGCACGCGCGGCGTGCGCGAATAGGGACGCAGCTCCGCGGTGAGCTCCTCGTCGATGGTCTGGAAGTTCTGCAGTTGCGCGCGCACGTTGAGGTGCTCGTCGCGATAGGTGGCTTCGGCGAGCCGTTCGGTGAACGGCACGCTGGTGCCCTCGGGTCCGACGGCGAAGTCCTCGAAATAGTCGTCGTCGCCGACGTCGCTGGCGTCGAGCAGCAAGCGCCAGTCGCCGGGCAGCTCGGCGACGTGCCGCAGGCGCACGATGTGGCGCGCGCCGTCTTCGAACTTGTCGTCGCTGGGTAGATAGTGGAAGTCGACCGAGCCGCTCTGACGCGCCGTGAGATAGCGCAGCTGCCCGCCCAGATCGATGCCGCGCTCCGTGTAGTAGACCGGCAGCGCGGTGAAGTCGACGTTCGGACGGATGTTCCAGTAGTAAGGCGCCTCGAGCTGCACGCCGCTGCGCGAGGAGTTGCCCGGGTACGGAGTCAGGAAGCCGCTCTTGCGATCGGCGCTGAGCGGGAACGACATCCAGGGAAGATAGAGGACGGGCACGTTCTTGAACCGGACGCTGGCGCCGCGCACGGTGCCATTGCGGGCCCGAGTATCGAGATCGATGCGGCGGCCGCGGATCTGCCAGGCCATGTCCTCGACCGGGCAGGTGGTGAACGTGGCTTCCTCGAGCGTGACCTTGCCGTTCTCGTCCACCGTGAGGCTGCGCGCCGCGCCGCGGCCATTGCTCTCCGGCAGCTCGAACTCGGCGCCCTGGAGCGTGGTGCCGAGAGTCGGCGAGTAGCTGCCATTGTTGCCGCGCAGGGTGGCCTGAGGGTCGGAGTATTCGACGCCGCCCTCGAGCTTGGCGCTGCGGTTCTTCGCGTCGTACTCGAGACAGTCGGCCGTGATGCGCCGCTCGCCCTGGCGCATCTGCACGTTGCCGCACAGCCGCGCGTTGCCATTGCGGTCGAACTCGAAATCCTGCGAGTCGCTCTCGATGGTGATGGGCTGGTCAGTGGACGCGGCGGCCGATGCCGTCGCAGGCGTGATCCGGCGCGCGGCGGCGGGTGGTGGGCACTCAGCCTGCGTCTGGGTGTCTTCGGCGCGCGCCGGTCCCCATGCGATCAGCAAAAGAAGGAGGGGAAACGCAGTCCGGATCGGGGTCACTGGCACAGTGTCGCGCACTATACTTATACGAATGCTCAAGAACGACCCGCGACTCTCCGTCATTCAGACCTGGCTGACACGGGACCTGGGATGGCGCATAGGTCGCATCAGCGTGGCATCGGCCGATGCCAGCTTCCGGAGGTACTTCCGGGTATCGCGCGGCGATGTCGATCCGGCCGCATGGGGTCCGAAGGCCGACACGCTCATCATCATGGACGCGCCGCCTGGCAAGGAAGACATCGGCCCCTACCTCAAGGTCTCGGGTCTGCTCGAACAGGCCGGTGCCCACGTCCCGCACGTATACGCTTCGGACGCGCGTCGCGGTCTGCTCGTCATGGAAGACCTCGGCGACACCCAATACCTGGCACTGCTCAAGACCGGTCGCGGAGTCGACAAACTATACGGCGAGGCGCTGACGACGCTGGCCAACATCCAGGTGCGCGGCATCAAGGCCGCGCAGCAGCTCGCGCCCTACGACCGCGAGCCGCTCGAGCGCGAGCTCAACCTCATGCCCGAATGGTTCCTCGGCAAACATCTCAGGATCGAGCTCTCGCCCGAGGAGCGCGCGCTGATAACGGTTACGTACGAGTTCCTCATCAACGAGGCGTTGCTGCAGCCGCAGGTGTTCGTGCATCGCGACTATCACTCGCGCAATCTGATGGTGCTGCAGCCTCCCCGAGTCGGCCCGGGGGTCATCGATTTCCAGGACGCGCTGCGGGGACCGATCGGCTACGACCTCGTCTCGCTGCTCAAGGACTGCTACATCAACTGGTCGCGGGAGCGCGTCGAGCGCTGGGTGCGTGGCTACCGGCGCGTGCTCGGCAATCTTGGCGCGAACGTCGGCGACAGCGAGTACCAGTTCATGCGCTGGTTCGATCTCATCGGCGTGCAGCGCCACGTGAAGGTGCTGGGCATCTTCGGCCGGTTGTGGCACCGCGACGGGAAGGCAGGCTACCTGGCCGACCTGCCGCTGACGCTGGAATACGTACGCGACGCATGCCGGCGTTATCCCGAGCTGGTGGAGTTCGAGCGCTGGCTCGAGTGGCGCGTCGTGCCCTTGCTCGCGCCGGCGAATGCGCGCGAACAAGGTCGCGCAGAAGCGCGCGGGAAAAGGACAGCAGAAGCGCGCGAGAAGCGGACAGCCGCGGCGCGGGCAAAGAAGAAACCCCGCAGGCCCGCGCCGAAGAAAAAGCCGACGCGCAGGGGGGCGCGCAAGGTGGTTAGGGCCAGCAAAGTCGCGAAGCGGCGCGCCGTGCAGAAACGGACCCTGAAGAAATCAGTGCGTGCCGGCAAGCGCGCCATCGCGCCTCCGGTTCGCTCCGCGAAACCCACGGCGAAGCGCCTGGCGACGCGCAGCACGCGACGCGCGAAGCGGCGCACCGCATCGAGAAAAAAGCCCAAGTGAAAGCCATGGTCCTGGCCGCGGGTCGCGGCGAGCGCATGCGGCCGCTGACGGATCGCGAGCCCAAGCCGTTGCTGCGCGTGGGCGGCAAACGGCTCATCGAATATCACCTCGAGCGCCTGGCGGCCGGCGGTTTCCACGAAGTCGTCATCAACACCGCCTGGCTGGGCGACATGATCGAACCCGTGCTGGGCAACGGCAAACGACTCGGTCTTTCCATAACGTACAGCCACGAACGGCCCGATGCGCTGGAAACCGGCGGGGGCATTCTTAATGCGTTGCCGCTGTTAGGATCGGCGCCGTTCCTGCTCGTGAATGGCGACGTATGGACGGACATCGACTTTGGCGCCTTGCGCCACGATCCGCCACCGGGCTCACTTGCGCATCTGGTTCTGGTGCCGAACCCGCCGCAGCATGCGCGCGGCGATTTCGTGCTCGAGCAGGGGCTGCTGTCAGAAGGCGAGGGTTCGCGGCAGACGTACTCGGGTGTCGGTATCTATACGAGCGAATTGTTCGCGGGCTGCGAGCCCGGCAAGTTTCCACTGCTGCCGCTGCTGCGCCGGGCCATCGCCGCGCGCCGGCTCACGGGCGAGGTACATGCCGGGCAGTGGTATGACATCGGTACCGTCGAGCGTCTCGACGTCCTGGATGCGCGGTTGTCACGCGCCGTGAAGGTTTCATAGGGAGTTCAAGAATGAAGAAGTTAGTCGTCGTCGTAGTTCTACTCGTGCTGCTGCTCGGTGTCGCACCGTGGGGCGTCGGCAGGATCGCCGAAGGTCGCATGAACAAACACCTCGACAAGATGCTGGCCGAAGCGCCGTACATCACCGTCGTCGAGCGCAAGTGGACGGGCGGCTGGTTCCGCTCGGAGCAGGAAGTGACGTTCGAGTTGTTCGGCGAATGGCTGAAGGGCTTCGGCGATGCCATCAAGCAAACCACCGCCGTGGACGGCCCGGCGACCGATGGCGTCGCGCTGATGAACGTCGCCGACGAAGCCCCGCAGGGCCCGATGCCCGAGGCATCCGCCGACGGAGCAGCCGCGCCGGACGAGTCCGCGCCGGACGAGTCCGCGCCCGAAGAGTCTTCCGGTGAGCCGCTATTTCCCGCTTCGTTGCGCTTCACGGTCAAGAACGAAATCCTGCACGGTCCGGTGCTCTGGACTTCCGGCATCGGCCTCGCCGAGGTTCGTTCGAAGCCCGTGTTGAGCGAGGAGCTGCGCAAAAAGATCGTCGAGATGTTCGGCACGGATGAGCCTGTGCGGTTCAAGACGCGGGTCGGTCTGTTCGGCGGCGGCACCTCGACGATCTCCGGCGATGCGGCGACCATAAAGCCCAAAGGCGCGAACCAGGCCGTCGTTTCCTGGGAAGCGTTCAAGCTCAGCGTCGGCTACTCGGACGATCTTGACCATTTCGACGTGAAGGGCAAGCAACCTCGCATCGAGGGCAAGGGCGGGAGCGACGGCGCGCACGTGGTGATGCGCGACATCGCCGTCGACCTCGACAGCGAGCGCATCGTCGGCGATCTCTACGACACGGATTTCAAGATGACCATCGCCGAGGTCAGTGGCGCCGGCGCGGACAAGAAGCAATTCACGGCCACCGGCATCCACTACATCCTCGCCACCGAGAAGAAGGGCGAATTCGTCGACATGGCCCTGAAACTCGGCGCGGGCGAATTCAAGACCGCCGAATTCGATCAACTCGGCATCCAGCTCAAGGAAGTTCACTACGACTTGTCGCTGCGCCGGCTGCACGTGGCGACGTTGGCCAAGGTGCTGGACGCCATGAAGGCCGCGTACGCGAACCCGCTTCCCGCGACGACCACACCTTCCGAGATCGAGTCCGCCCTCTTCCAGCCGATGAAAAATGAGGCGATCGCGCTGTTCAAGCACGACCCAGAGGTCGGTCTCGACCGGATCGGCATCGTGACGGCTGAAGGCGAGGGGTTCCTCAAGGGCGTCATCAAGTTCAAGGGCGTCACCGCGGCGGACTTCGAGAACCCCATGCTGATCATTCCCAAGCTGGATGCGGAATTCTCGGTTGAAGTACCGCAGAAGATGATTGAGAAATTCCCGAACGGCGCCACCATGGCGGGGGCGGCGGTGGATTCCGGCTACGCGAAGCGCGACGGTGACAAGCTGGTCTGCAAGATCACCTTCAAGGCCGGTCAGCTCCTGGTGAACGGCAAGCCGCAGGCGGTGCCGGGACTCGGAGGGCCGCCGCCGGGACAGGGCATGGAAGAGATGCCGCCGGAGGAGATGCCGGCTCCGAAGGAGTAAAGTTCGCCCGCACATGGCTTCGCTCAAAGACATATCCGTCGTCACCGAGGTCGTTACTGAGTCGCGCGCCGTCCGCAGCGGCGAGAAGTACGTGACCGCACAGGGCTTCACGGCCATCAAGGATGGCCAGAAGTCCCGTGAGGCCGCGCCGGCGACCGGGCGCAAGCCGGCGTGGATCCGTGCGCAACTGCCCGTGGGCTCAGGCTTCGGCGCGGTGAAGAACATCGTGCACGAGCATCGGCTGGCGACCGTGTGCGAAGAGGCGAAGTGCCCGAACATCGGTGAATGTTGGAACGCCGGCACGGCCACCATCATGCTGATGGGCGCCGTGTGCACGCGCGCCTGTCGTTTTTGCAGCGTGGACACCGGCAACCCGCGCGGATGGCTGGACGCCGAGGAGCCCGAGAACACGGCGCGCAGCGTCGAGCTCATGAAGCTCAAGTACATCGTGCTCACTTCGGTGAATCGTGACGATCTGCCCGACGGCGGCGCGGAGCATTACGCGGCGGCAGTTCGTTCAATCAAAGCGCGCACTCCACATGTAGCCGTGGAGGCGCTGACGCCGGATTTCCAGGGCGTGATGCGCGACGTCGAAGTCGTGGTGGATTCCGGGCTCGAGGTATTCGCGCAGAACGTGGAGACCGTGAAGCGGCTGACACATCCGGTGCGCGATCCGCGCGCTTCGTACGAACAGACACTCGCGGTGCTCGCGCACGCCAAGAAGTTCAAGCCGTCGGTGCTGACGAAGACTAGTTTGATGCTCGGTCTCGGCGAGACGGACGAGGAGATCGCGCAGACGATGGACGATCTGCGCGCGGTTGGCGTGGACTTGCTGACCCTCGGCCAGTATTTGCGGCCGACGGTGAATCATCTGCCCGTGCAGCGCTTCGTGACGCCTGCGCAGTTCGATGTGTATCGCGAGTGGGCGCTGGCAAAGGGCTTCCGCGAATGCGTGGCCGGGCCGCTGGTACGGTCGAGTTATCGCGCCGAACAGGCGCTGAACGGCAACAACGCGGGCCTGAAGAATAGTGGTGCCGGAACGAGTGGTGCCGGGGAGGGAATCTCGGGAGAAGTCGGCGATGCCCCGCACTACCCAGCGGGGCAGTGGCCTTCTCCCGAGATTCCCTCCCCGGCACCACTCGTTCCGGCACCACTCGTCAAATACCTCGGCCGCGTCGACTACGAGCCCACCTGGCGCGAGATGCAGCGCATCACCGACACGCGCGACGAGCACACGCCCGACGAGATCTGGCTGCTGGAGCATCCGCCGGTGTTCACGCTGGGCCTGAACGCCGACGCGGGCCACGTGCTCGCCGCCGGCGACATCCCGGTGGTGAAGGTCGACCGCGGCGGCCAGGTGACATACCACGGCCCCGGCCAGCTCGTCGTCTATCCACTCATCGACATCCGCCGCGCCGGTCTCGGCGTGCGCGACCTCGTCACCGCGCTCGAGCGTGCCGTCATCGAGTACTGCGCGTCGCTCGACATCGCCGCGGCGACGAAGGCCGGCGCGCCGGGCGTGTACGTGGAGGGCAGGAAGATCGGCAGCGTCGGCATCCGCATCCGCCGCGGGTCCAGCTACCACGGCCTCGCGCTCAACGTGAACATGGATCTCGAGCCGTTCCAGCGCATCAATCCCTGCGGCCATGCGGGTTTGCAGATGACGCAGTTGTCGGCGCTCGGCCATCCCGGCGCCACGGTCGAGCAGGCCGGCCGCGATTTCGTACTCTATCTACAGAACGCGCTGCGGATTCTGCGGTCGATACACTGATCGTTGCCGCGCCTTCGACCGGCGACACGGAGGCTGCATGAAGACACACATCACCCGGTTGTTCGGTTCGCTCTGCCTGCTGTCGTTCCTGCCGCCGTTGCCGGCGCAGGAAGCAGCGGCACCGGCCGAGCTCGTCGTCATCGACATCCGGCCGAAGGAAGAGAAAGAGGGCAGCGCGCTGACGGAGCTTTCCGGGAAGTGCAACGAGGACGTCTTTCGCATCGCCGACGTCGCGTCGGGCCCGCTCAAGGTCGACGTGCTCGAGGACGCCCTGACGCAGATGCTGGCCGAGGTCGGCGGCCGCAAGACGCTCACCGTGCTCAACTGGTCCATCTACTACAACAAGCAGGTCCAGCAGAAGGGCGGAGGCCTCGGCGGCTTCGGCGTCCAGGGCTACTCGCTTCCGGGCAAGAAGAAAGAGCGGCGCGCCGGCAGCAAATGCCCGCGCAAGGAATCCGCCGGCGGCTGGTACGAGGCGAACGAAATTCATTCGACGTTTTTCCCGCTCGTCTCGGAATTCGAGGGGACGTTCGCCGGCAAGCCGCTGAAAGTGCGCATCGTTCATTCGCCGCGCACGAAGATCGAGGGAAGCTTCTCGGGCGCAGCAAACGATATGCAGGAGTTGCTCGACACCGTGCGCGAGACCGCCGAGGCGGTGGCCATGGACATCCTGAAGTAACGCCGCCCTTGCGCTACTTCGCCAATCTACCGGCCGGCAAGATCGCGCTGTGGTGCTTTCTCATCTGGTATCTCGCCACCGTCATCCATCATTTCGACCCGGCGCCGGCCATCTGGCTCAACGCGCTCGGCATCAGCGCCATCATCGGCATCGCGTTGTATCTGTCGGTGCGCGAGCCCGGCAAGGCACCGCCCGATCGCTGGACCACGCTGCGGCTGTTCATGATGCCGTTCTGCGTGTCGAGCTTCTCGCAGCTGATCAAGGGGCGGGGGTTCGTGCTGGTATTTCCGCCGGACTTGCACGAGATGACGGTGTCGTTTGTGGCATGCGCGGTGTTCGTCGCACTCGTGACGGTGATCAAGTACTGGGCGCGCCGGCCGGCGCCTTGAATGTCGGCGCGGACGGTGGACAAATCCGTTCAGTCTCGCCGCGTTCGCCGTCATTGGTGTGCTTCCGCCGGCTCGAACCACAGGCTAAAGTGGCCGCGCGATTGTTTTGCGACGTAAACCAGCGACTGGCAGGAGACCGCTTAGATGGCTTTCGCAGACTGGATCTTCGGCAATCTCGGAGCTCTCATCATCATCGGCTGCGCTTCGCTCGCGATGCTGCAGTTGTTGCGCGTGGCGGTGGCCGTCTCGGCGAGATACTGGCGCATCGTGCCGGGAACGATCGAGCGACTCGATTATCGCGAAATCCACGACGACAACCGCATCGTGGCGCGCATCCCGAGGGTATCGTATCGCTACGAATTCGCGGGGCGAGCCTTCACCGGGCGCCGCGTCTGGCTCGCGCCGCGCATGTTCACGAACTACAGCAGGATGGTCGAGAGTCTCCGAACGATACTGCCCGGTGACCAGCATCCCGTGCGGGTATTCGCGCCACTGCCGCGGCTCGCCGTGCTGCTGCCGGGAGTTTGCGCAGCGGACGTGTTCTGCCTGGTCTTCCTAGTCGGCACGACCAGCTGGATCGCCTGGTGGCTGAGATGATCAGATCAGCATGATCACTTCTTTACTGGCCTGCAGTGCATTGGCCAGCGCGACCACCTGTTCGCGACTGCGCGCCGTAATCGAGTAGGTGATCGACAGAAAATGGTGCTGATTGCTCTCGCGCTCGCTGATCTGCGATTCCTCGAGATCGGGTACGTGCTGGCGCACGATGGCGTCGATAGTGGCGCGCAGCATGTTGCTGCGCCGCCCGACCACCTTGATGGGGTAGAGCGTCGGAAACGTCAGCAGCTCTTTGCCGTCACCCGGGATGTCCGTCACCACGGTGTTCCCGCCAGCTCGCGTTTGAACGTCTGATAGGCGTCGTACAGCCTGCGCCACACGGGACCGGGGCTGCCGTCGCCTATCTTCTCGCCATCGAGCGTGGTGACGGGCTGCACTTCCCGCGTCGCCGCGCCTAACAGGACTTCCGCGGCCGAGCGCAGCTGCGCCTCGCTGACCGGCGCCGGGCGCCAGGCCACGCCGGCGCGCCGCGCGATTTCCTCGATGACGCCGCGCGTCGTGCCGGGCAACAGCTGCCAGGAGTTCGGCGGTGTGCGCAGCTCGCCGCCGATGACGACGTGCACGCTGGACGCGCTGGCATCGGTGAGCTGCCCGTCGCGCAACAGGATGGTCTCGGTGGCGTCCTCGTCGCAGGCCAGCTGCCGCAGCAGCACGTTCGCCAGCAGCGAGACCGACTTGATGTCGCAGCGCGCCCAGCGCGTGTCCGGCGCGGTGACAGCGGGCAGTCCATTCTCGCGCCAGCCGGCGCGGGCCGTGGGCCAGGGCGCGGCGAACGCGAACACGGTACGCGGCACGTCGGGCAGGGGCGCGTGATTGCGGCCGTACTCGGCGCCGCGCGTCACCTGCACATATACATAGAGATCGGCGGAAGTGCCGCCGTTGCGCGCGATGAGCTCGCGATAGACCGCGCGCCACGCGTCGCGCGCCAGCGGATCGTTCATCTTGATCTCGGCGAGCGAGCGCGTGAGCCGGTCGTGGTGCTGCTGGAAACGGAACGGCCGGCCACCGTACACCGGCGTCACTTCATAGCAGCCGTCGGCGTACAGGAACCCGCGGTCGAGCGGCGAGATGCGCGCGTCACGCAGCGGTAGATAGTCGCCGTTGAGGTAGCAGACCGGCAGCGGCTCGCCCATGCGCGACGGCTCCTACTCCATCCACAGTGAAATCGAGTCGGTCATGCGCGTCCACCAGCCGCCCTCCGCCACCGCGGTCTGGGCCACGAGCGGCACGCGCGCCACGACGTCCTTGCCGTCGTTGACGATGAGCTCGCCCAGCGCCTGTCCCGCCTTGATCGGCGCGATGATGGGTCCTTTCACCGTGGCCGTGGTCTTGAGCTGCGCACCCGCGCCACGCCCGACCGTGACCCAGATGTCGCGCGCGGGCACGAGCGTTACGCGCTCGTCCTCGCCCTTGTACACCTCGGGCTTGAGCACCACGTCGGCCGCACTCTTGGCCTTCACGGTCTCGTAGAACGTGAAGCCGTAGTTGAGCAGCGCGGCGCTGGCGTCCTCGCGCGCCTTGAACGAATCCGTGCCGAGCACCACGGCGATCAGCCGCATGTCGCCGCGCTTCGCCGAGCTCGCCAGGCAGTAGCCCGCGCTGTCGGTATGGCCGGTCTTGATGCCGTCCACCGACGGATCGCGCGCCAGCAGGCCATTGCGATTCTGTTGCTTGATGCCGTTCCACTCGAACTCGCGCAGGGAGTAGAGCTTGTAATCCTGCGGGTAGTCGCGGATCAGCACGCGCGACAGCACGGCGATGTCGTGCGCGCTCATGTGGTGGGTGGGTCCGGGCCCGCCCCAGCTATTGTCGAAGTGCGAATTCGCGAGGCCGATCTCGTCCGCGTAGGAGTTCATCATCTGCACGAAGCCGTCTTCCGTGCCGCCTAACTTCTCGGCCAGGGCGATGGTGGCGTCGTTGCCCGATTGCACGATCATGCCCTTGATGAGCACGTCGACGGGGATCTGCGTGCCGACCTGCGCGAAGGTGCGAGAACCTTCGGCCTTCCATGCGTGTTCGCTTATCGTCACCGAGTCGTTCGGCCCGATGCGCTTTTCCCGGAGCGCTCGGAACACCACGTAGCCCGTCATGAGCTTGGTGATGCTCGCCGGCTCCATCTGCTCGTCCGCCTTGTAACCGGCGAGCACGCGACCGCTTTGATAGTCGATGAGGACGTAGGAACGCGCGGCGATGTTCGGCGGCTTGGGGATGGGCATCGCGGCGAACGCGGCGGCGCTGAGGAATACGCAAACGACGGCGATCATGAGCCGGGAGAACATCATCTAGGAGGGCTCCAGCGAGGGACTGTGAGGAAGCCGCGATTGTACGCGCGGGAAAAAGGGGACAGATCTATTTTCGGGGCGAAGATTTTTCTTGGTTTACCCTTGTTTTCGGGCGCCGGCTGCGCCGTGAGCCGTTGTGACGCGTCACGGCGGCCGCCCTCTATCTCGGCCAAACCAAGAAAAATCTTCGCCCCGAAAATAGATCTGTCCCCTTTTTCTGTGTCGCTGCAAGCCCATGGCCCGGGAAGAACTCGAGCACCGAACCTCGCGGCGCTGCGATCGAGACCCGGTACCGGTGCGTCCGCGCCACGCGTCCGCTCGCGCAATCGCTGAGAGGTCTGACCCCTTTTGCTAGCAAATGGGGAGTGACCCACTAGTGTCCCAACGTTGAGAGGCAGTCAAGCCGCAAGAAGCTGAACGGCCTTGAGTTTTGGCGATTTGCGCGCGGTCTCGATTTGAGCGACCGCTGCGGCATTCTGCGCTGCCGGATGGCTCGGCGCGCAGAGTCGCATGAACGAGGGGAAGCTGGTCTTTGCACAACTGGCGGCGCATTTGCCGTTGACGACACTGCGTCGCTGCGTAGCCCGATATGGCGGGGAACATAAGGTGCAACGGTTCTCGTGTCTGGATCAGTTGTTGGTCATGGCCTTCGCGCAACTGACTTTTCGGGAGAGCTTGCGCGACATTGAGGCGTGCTTGCGGGCCCAATCTAACAAGCTCTACCACCTCGGCATTCGCGGTGGCATCGCGCGCAACACGCTCGCTAATGCCAACGCGGTGCGTGACTGGCGCATCTACGCCGACTTCGCCCAGCGGCTGATCGGCGCGGCGCGCCAGTTGTACGCCGATGAGCCCCTCGCCGTGCAGTTGAGCCAGACGGTCTACGCACTCGATGCCACTAACATCGATCTGTGCTTGTCGCTGTTTCCCTGGGCTCCTTACCAGCAGAGCAAGGCGGCGATCAAACTGCATACACTGCTCGACCTGCGCGGCAATATCCCTACTTTTCTGCACATCTGCGACACCAAGCTCTCCGATGTCGCGGCGCTCGATCTGTTAGTTCTCGAGGCCGGCGCCTTCTACGTGATGGATCGCGGCTACCATGATTTCGCGCGGCTGCATCGGCTCGATCAATGCGGTGCCTTCTTCGTCACCCGCGCGCGCTCCAACACCCGCTTGCAGCGCGTCCTGTCGCAACCCGTCGATCGCAGCACCGGGGTGATCTGCGATCAACACGTCGAGCTGGCACGATCCTATTCCAGAACCCGATACCCCGAGCGGCTGCGGCGCATCCGCTTCAAGGATCCAGTCACCGACAAGACGCTGGTGTTTCTCACTAACCACTTCGCCCTGCCGCCGCTCACCATCTGCACGCTCTACAAAATGCGCTGGCAGGTCGAACTGTTCTTCAAGTGGATCAAGCAGCACCTGCGCGTCAAGGCGTTCTTCGGCACTTCCGAGAATGCCGTTAAGACTCAGATCTGGATCGCCGTGAGCACTTACGTGCTCGTCGCCATCGTGCGCAAACGCCTCAACTCGCAACGCTCCATGTACGAAATCCTACAGATCCTCAGCTTGTCGCTATTCGAAAAAATGCCGCTCGATGAGCTGCTTAGCCTTCCCCCACCCCACCCACACCCGACAAACATCGCTAACCAATTGAGTCTGCTCGACTAACGTTGGGACACTAGTGGGAGTGACCCCATTTCCGTCAGTCGGTGAGGAGTCGCGCATCGGCGATGCCGAGCGCGCGCACTTTCTTCATCGCGAAGTCGAACTCCTCGACGCTCGCGAACGGTCCCACGCGCACGCGATGCAGTGGCCGCGGATAGGTGATGTCCTCGAGGCTCGCGAGCTCGATGCCCTCGGCCAGCAGCTGCTCGACGCGGCGGCGCGCATTCTCGTGGTCGGCGAACACGCCGGCCTGGATGTACATCGTGCGTCCCGCGACGACCGGGGCGGACGCATTGACTACGGTCACGGGCGGCTTCGCGGACGGCGCGGCGGTGGGCAGCACCGGTGGCACGGCCGACCCTGGAGTGTCGCGCGCGGGCGTGAGCACGCGCACTTCCACCGGCGCGGTGCCCTGCAACAGCATGTCGAGCTTCGCGGCCGCGGTGTAGGACAGGTCGATGATGCGCTCGCCGACGAACGGCCCACGGTCGTTGATGCGCACGACCACCTTCCTGCCGTTGCGCGTGTTCGTCACCTCGGCGTAGCAGGGAATCGGCAGCGTCTTGTGCGCGGCCGTCATGGCGTACATGTCGTAGCGCTCGCCGAGCGAGGTCGACGCCGAATGAAACCCCGGGCCGTACCATGACGCGGTGCCGCGCTCGACCCAGCCCTCGCTGCTCGCCATGACGTAGTAGCGCTTGCCGAACACTTCGTAGAACGGTGGGTTGCCCCGCGTGCCGCGCGGCTCCGAACGCGGCACGGCGTCCGGGATGTTCAGCACGTCGGTCGGCGGTGCGGGCACGTTTGAACCCGACGGAATCGTCGTGGCCGGCACGGCGCCGCGCGGTTTCTCCGCAGGCCGGCGCGCGACGCTGCAGCCGCCGAGTGCGAGACACAGCAGCGTCACGACCGCCGTCGCGACACGCAATCCGGCCCGCTGCGGAATGATCATCGGGTGCATCAACGCACGACGGCGTCGTCGGCCGCGGGCTGCGCGGCTAGTTTGGTCTCGTCCCGGCCGGCCGACTCGGCAGTCACACGACCGACAATGCTCGATGCGAGGTCGTGTACGGCCATCGCGTAACGCACGCTGCGGTTGTAGCGCGTGATCACTTCGAAGTTCTTGAAGCCGACGCGATACGCGGGGCCGGTCTGCTGCTCGGCGGGCACGAGCAACACGCGCGTGCCCTCGGACTCGCCGGTGGCGAAGCTCACGCCCTTGGCCTTGAGGCCCGCGACCGTCTCGTTGAGTGTGAGGTTGCCGGGGTCGGCCGTGACGGGCGCGTCGGGCTGCAGCTCGGCATCTGCGAGCACCGGGCCGCCCTTCTCCCAGCCGTGCACCTTGAAGTAGTTAGCTACGCTGGCGATGATGTCGTCCCAGTCGGCGAACAGGTTGCGCTGCCGGTCGGAGCTGCCGTCGACGGCGTAGCGGCGGTAGCTGGACGGCATGAACTGCCCCGCGCCCATGGCACCCGCGTACGAGCCGAGCGCGGTCAGCGGGTCGATGGACTCCTCGCGCGTGAGCTCGATGAACTGCGCCAGCTCGCTGCGGAAGAATTCCGCGCGCGGCGGGTAGTCGAACGCGAGGGTGCTGAGCGCGTCGAGCACGCGGAACTTGCCGGTGATGCGCCCGTAGAAAGTCTCGACGCCGATGATGGCGACGATGTACTCCGGCGACACGCCCGTGTCCCGGTGCGCTTTCTCGAGCCGCGCGCGATGCTCGCGCATGAACTGCGCGCCTTCGGCAATGCGTTGCTCGGTCATGAAGCGCGCGCGGTATTCGTACCAGGGCGAGACCTTCTCGGCCGGCTTGGTCATCAGTTCGATGACCTTTTCCTGCGGCTCGGCCTTCGCAAGCAGGCGGTACACGTCGAGCGGCTCCAACTTCTGCGCGGCGGCGGTGGCCTCGACGAATCCCCGAATGTCGGCGCGATCGAGGTCGAAGCGGGTGCGGCCAGAGAACGAGCCGTCCGCCAACGCGAAACCCGATGAGAGACCGATGATGACTGTCAGAGCAAGCGCGGCGCGCATCACGAGCTTACGAGCTTCCGATGCGAGTAGAGGGACATCAGGATACCGAAGCCCGCCAGCAGGGTCACCATCGAAGTGCCGCC
>JAYTOI010000153.1:0-1754 GCA_043747875.1 Pseudomonadota bacterium
TCCATCTGGTGATTGCCGTCGACGATGTTCTTGTACATCTTCGTGCGGCCGTTCACGTCGTCGGACTTGACGGTCAGCATCTCCTGCAGCGTGTACGAAGCGCCGTACGCCTCGAGCGCCCAGACTTCCATCTCTCCGAAGCGCTGGCCGCCGAACTGCGCCTTGCCACCCAGCGGCTGCTGCGTGACGAGCGAGTACGGGCCGGTCGAACGCGCGTGCATCTTGTCGTCGACCAAATGGTTGAGCTTCAGCATGTACATGTAGCCCACGGTCACCTGGCGCTCGAATTTCTCGCCGGTGCGACCGTCGAACAGATGCATCTGACCCGAGAGCGGCAGATCCGCGAGCTGCAGCAGATGCTTGATCTCGGCTTCCGACGCACCGTCGAACACCGGCGTCGCGATGGGCACGCCCTTCGACAGATTTTTGGCGAGCGCGATCACTTCGGCGTCGCTGAAGGAGTCGAGGTCTTCCTTCTGGCCACCGGTCTGGTTGTAGATCTGGTCGAGGAACCCGCGCAAGTCAGTCATCGCGGCCTGTGCCTCGAGCATGCGACCGATCTTGAGTCCCAGGCCTTTCGCGGCCCAGCCGAGATGCGTTTCGAGCACCTGCCCGACGTTCATGCGCGAAGGCACGCCCAGCGGATTCAGCACGATGTCCACCGGCGTACCGTCGGCGAGATACGGCATGTCTTCCACCGGGACGATGGTGGAAATGACGCCCTTGTTGCCGTGGCGGCCGGCCATCTTGTCGCCGGGCTGCACGCGGCGCTTCACCGCCAGGTACACCTTGACCATCTTGAGCACGCCCGGGGCGAGGTCGTCGCCGGCCGTGATCTTGGCCTTCTTCTCATCGAGACGCTTCTCGAGCGCCTTGCGCTGCAGCTTCAGCCGCTCGCTGGCCAACTCGAGCTGGCCGTTCGCGTCCTCGTCTTCGAGACGGATCTCGAACCACGACTCGCGCGGCAGTTCGTCGAGGTACTGCGCTTCGATGTTCGAGCCGCCCTTGAGACGGTTCGGGCCACCCGCGGCCACCTTGCCGACGAGCGTGTCGCGCACGCGCGAGAACAAGTCGTCCTCGAGGATGCGCTGCTGGTCGCCCAGATCCTTGCGCACGCGCTCGATTTCGGCCTTCTCGATCGACAACGCGCGCGAGTCCTTGTCGACGCCATCGCGCGTGAACACGCGCACGTCGATGACCGTGCCGTCCATGCCCGGCGGAACGCGCAGCGACGTGTCTTTCACGTCGGACGCCTTCTCGCCGAAGATGGCGCGCAGCAGCTTTTCTTCCGGCGTGAGCTGAGTCTCGCCCTTCGGTGTGACCTTGCCCACGAGGATGTCGCCGGCGCGCACTTCCGCGCCGATGAACGCGATGCCCGCTTCGTCGAGCTTCGCGAGCGCCGCGTCACCCACGTTCGGGATGTCGGCGGTGATTTCTTCCGGACCCAGCTTCGTGTCGCGCGCGACGCAGGTCAGCTCTTCGATGTGGATCGTCGTGAAGCGATCTTCCTGCACCACGCGCTCAGAGATGAGGATGGAGTCCTCGAAGTTGTAGCCGTTCCACGGCATGAACGCGACCAGCAGGTTCTGGCCGAGCGCGAGCTCGCCGAGATCCGTCGACGGGCCGTCGGCCAGCACGTCACCGCGCGCGATCTGATCGCCCGCGTGTACCAGCGGACGCTGGTTGATGCAGGTGTTCTGGTTCGAGCGCGTGTACTTGGTGAGGCCGTAGATGTCGACACCGGCTTCGTTGGC
>JAYTOI010000154.1:0-31539 GCA_043747875.1 Pseudomonadota bacterium
CCGCTCGCTTGGTCGGCATGTGTGTGTCGCTCCAGGCCCAAATCGGAAGGGGGCCGGTTTGCAGGACGCGGGATTATACCGGCGCGTTTTTAGGAGTACAGCCGGCGAAAAACTCCGGCAAAAAGGTCAATTCCTCCGCTCTGTTTCAGGGCAATTCAACGGCTTGCGCGGGAATCCATCCGCTTTTACGGCGCTGGACGATCACGGTGGTGTAAATACCGCCTCGAACATTGAACTTTCCCGCGAGCCGCAGGAAGCGGGGCGCACAGGCGTGAGCCAGATCATCGGCGATCTGATTCGTGACCGCCTCATGGAAAGCGCCGCGGTCGCGATAGGACCACATATAGAGCTTCAATGACTTGAGCTCGACACATAAATCGTCCGGTACATATTCGAGCTCGAATGTCGCGAAGTCGGGCTGTCCGGTTTTCGGACACAGACAGGTGAATTCGGGCAGCGTCATGCGAATCGTGTAATCGATTTTGCGGGCGGGATTCGGAAAAGTTTCGAGTCCAGTGGAAGGTTGCGTCGACATGCTGTGCGGCCGGGATTTGTAGGCGCCATTCCCATGCAAGAACGGCAGCCCGAAAAAGATTGCGATTACTTTACACTACCGCGCCACTTCATCCGCTTCTCCGACACGGAAAAATAGATGCGTCTGACCAAGATCAAAGTCGCCGGCTTCAAATCGTTCGCGGATCCGACCTCGGTCGGATTTCCGAGCAACCTCACCGGCGTCGTCGGGCCCAATGGCTGCGGCAAGTCGAACATCATCGACGCCGTGCGCTGGGTCATGGGTGAGCTGTCGGCCAAGCATCTGCGCGGCGATTCGATGGCGGACGTCATCTTCAACGGCTCGGCGTCGCGCAAGCCGGTCGGCACCGCCTCCGTCGAGCTCGTGTTCGACAACACCGACGGCAAACTCGGCGGGCCGTACGCCGAGTACGCGGAAGTGGCGCTGAAGCGCCTGGTGTCGCGCGACGGCTCTTCTAACTACTTCCTCAACGGCGCGCGCTGCCGCCGCAAGGACATCACGCAGCTGTTCCTCGGCACCGGTCTCGGCAGCCGCAGCTACGCCATCATCGAGCAGGGCATGATCTCGCGCGTCATCGAGGCCAAGGCCGACGACATGCGCATGTTCGTCGAAGAGGCGGCCGGCATCTCGCGCTACAAGGAGCGTCGCAAGGAAACCGAGGCGCGCATCTCCGACACGCGCGAGAACCTCGAACGCCTGCAGGACGTGCGCGACGAAGTCGACAAGCAGATCCGCCATCTGCAGCGCCAGGCCGCCACTGCGCGGCGTTACCAGACGCTCAAGGACACCGAGCGCCGCCTCACCGCGGAGCTGCTCGCGCTGCGGCTGCGCGAGATCGACAGCGGCGCCGAGGTGCAGGACAGCGCGGTGCGCGAGTGCGAGCTCAAGATGCAGCAGGCGCTGGCTGATCTGCGCGCCAGTGAAGCCGCCATCGAGACGCAGCGCGTCTATCAGAACGAGCAGTCGGAGCGCGTGAGCGCCGTGCAGGGGCGCTACTACGAAGTGGGCGCCGAGATCAGCCGCACCGAACAATCCATCACCCACACGCGAGAACTGCGCGAGCAGCAGCGCAAAGAGCTCACGCAGGCGCGCGCCTCGCTCTCCGAGCTCGGCAGCCACATCGAACGCGACGAGCGCCAGATCGCCTCGCTGCGTGCCGAAATCGAGCGTCTCGCGCCCGAGCTCGAGCGGGCCCAGACGGCCGAATCCGGACTCAACGAGGGTCTCGCGAGCGCCGAGCAGGCGCTGGCCGATTGGCAACAGCGCTGGGAGGCGTTCAACCGCGAGCAGGGCGCCGCGCACCAGACCACGCAGGTCGAGCGCGCGCGCATCGAGCAGCTCGAGAACCAACTGCGCCGGCTCGCGAGCCAGGCCGATCGTCTGGCGGTCGAGCGCGATGCGCTCATGGCGCAGGAAAGCTCCGCGCTGCTCGCGCAGCTCACCGAGAAGGAATCGATGGCGCGCGGCTCAGCCGACGAGCTGTCGCGCGCGCTCACCGCTGCGCTCGACCGTTCGCAGAAGCTGCGCGCCGCGCAATTCGACGCGGAGAGCCGCCTCGAGAGCTCGCGCACCGAACGCGACAAGCGTCGCGCCGAAGCGGTTTCGCTCGAAGCCTTGCAAAAGGCCGCGCTCGGGCGCGGCGACACGCGCACCACTGAATGGCTCGCGAGCTCCGGGCTCGAGCGCCAGCCGCGGCTCGCGTCGCAGCTGTCGGTGCGCGATGGGTGGGAGCGCGCCGTCGAGACGGCGCTCGGCGACTATCTCGAGGCGCTGTGTGTCGACGAGCTCGACGCGGTGGCCGACCGGCTGCAGAGTCTGCCCGCGGGCCGCGTCTCGCTGCTGCAGGCCGGCGGTCACATCGACGCCGACGGCACACCGGGCATGCTGGCCGGAGTCGTCAGCGGTCCCGCAGCAATCGTGCGGCTGTTGTCGCGCGTGCGTCTCGCCGAGACGCTGGCGGCGGCGCTTGCGATGCGGTCCGGGCTCGCCAACGACGAATCGGTCATCACGCGCACGGGCGAGTGGATAGGCCGCGACTGGCTGCGCGTCAATCGCGGTGGCGACCCGCACTCGGGCATCCTCGAGCGCGAGCAGCGCCTGAAGCAGTTGCGCGCGGATCTGACCCGCAGCGAAGAAAACACGCGCGACATGGAAGGGCGCCTGGCCGCCTGTCGCGAAGACCTCGCGACCGCCGAGCGCGAGCGCGATGCGGCCCAGAGCCGCATCCAGGGCGCGCACCGCGAGCACGCCGACGTACTCGGACAGCTCGAAGGCGAGCGCGCACGTTCGCAGGAATCCACCTTGCGCCGCGAGCGGCTCGAGGAAGACGCTGCCGAGGTCACTCGCGAGACCGGCTTGGGTCAGGACGCGCTGGCGCGCGCCCGGGCCGAGCTGGACCGCGGGCTGGTGGCGCTCGACGCGCTCGACTCGCGTCGCGCGGAGCTCGAGGGCGAGCGTGAAGATCGGCGCGAGGCGGTGCAGTCCGCGCGCGCGCAGTGGCAGGCCGCGCAGATCACGAGCCGCGACCTGCTGATCCGCATCGAGTCGCGCCGTTCGAGCGACTCTTCGATGACCGTCGGACTCAAGCGCATGGCTGACCAGCGCGCGCAGGCGCAGACGCGCGGCGCCGAGCTCGAGGCCGCACTCTCCGATGGCGATCTGCCCATCGTCGAGCTCGAAGGCAAGCTGCGTGATTTCCTCGAGCGCCGGCTCGAGATCGAATCCGAACTCGGCACCGAGCGCCGCGCGCTCGAGGAGGCGGATGCCTCGTTGCGCTCGCTCGACGAGAAACGCCTCGATGCCGAGACGCGCGTGGGCAATGCACGCGCGGGCGTGGAGCAGGCGCGGCTTGCGGCGCAGGAATCGCGGGTACGGCGCGAGGGCATCGTCGAGCAGTTCGCCGCCACCCGCTTCGATCTCGCGGAAGTGCTCGCCGGCCTCGCGGCCGACGCCGCCGTGCCGGCCTGGGAGGAATCCCTGTCCGTCGCGCGCGCCGATCTCGAGAAGCTGGGTCAGGTCAACCTCGCAGCCATCGACGAGCTCAAGGAATCCAGCGAGCGCAAGGAATACCTGGACCGCCAGTTCGCCGACGTCACCTCCGCGCTCACCACGCTCGAAGAGGCGATGAGCAAGATCGACAAGGAAACGCGCACGCGTTTCGAGGACACGTTCAATCGCATCAACAACGGCCTGAAGGACAAATTCCCGAAGCTGTTCGGCGGCGGTCACGCGTACCTGGAGCTGGTCGGCGATGACGTGCTCGGTGCCGGCGTCGCCGTCATGGCGCGCCCGCCCGGCAAGCGCAACTCGAGCATCCATCAGCTTTCGGGCGGCGAGAAGGCGCTCACGGCGGTCGCGCTGGTGTTCGCGATCTTCGAGCTGAATCCCGCGCCGTTCTGCCTGCTCGACGAAGTCGACGCGCCGCTCGACGAGCACAACGTCGGCCGCTTCTGCGACATCGTCAAGCAGATGTCGGAGCGCGTGCAGTTCATCTTCATCACGCACAACAAGGCCACCATGGAGCTCGCCTCTCAGCTGCTCGGCGTCACCATGACGGAGCCCGGTTGCTCGCGCCTCGTGTCCGTCGACGTCGATGAGGCGATGCGGATGGCGACCGCGTAAGAAGAGCGCATGCCGGAGCTGCGCATCATTCTCCTCATCGTCGGCGTGCTGTTCATCGCCGGCATCGCGGCGTTCGAATGGTGGCGGAATCGCGGCGTGCGTGCCTACGCCGCGCCGCGCCAGGATTCCGGCTCCGATCCCGCCTCGTCCGCGCACACGCTGGCGCCGCGCACGCCGCTGCCCGAGATCAGCGCCGCGCGCGAGCCGCGCTCGACGCAGCCGGACTCGCTGCCCGTCATCGAGATCGCGTATTCCGAGATGACCTGGGCGGAGCGGCAGGGCGCCGGCGCCAACGCCGGCATCGCGGTGTCGGGCGACGTCGCGGTAGATAGGCCGCTCGACAACACCTCGACGCAGTCGATCTTGCGCGCGCACGACATGCCCGCGAACGAGCCATACGTCGGCCAGGACGACGAGATCTCCGAAGTGCGCGTGTTCGACGAGCAGCCGGTGGTGGGGCCGAAGCTCGTGCTCTCGTGGCCCGAGGAAGGCGAGCGGCGCATCGTCACGCTGCGCGTCATGCCGCGGCGCGAGCCACGTTTCGCGGGGCGTGCGCTGCGCCAGGCATTCGCGAGCACAGGCTTCTGGCACGGCCCGCTCGACATCTATCACCTGCCCGATTCCCAAGGCCGCGTCGTACTGAGTGCCGCGGCACTGGCGCAGCCGGGTACGTTCGATCCGTCGATCATGGATTCACAACGTTTCTCGGGGCTCAACCTGTTCGCCGTGCTGCCGGGGCCGATGGGTCAGCGCGAGACGTTCGAGGAGTTGATCCACGCGGCGCGCACGCTGGGCGAGCGACTCGACGGCTCGATAAGCGATCAGCATGGCGATGAGCTCACGCCCGAGCGCATCGCGCGGCTGCGGCAATCGCTCGAAGGACCGGCCACCGAGCGGGCCGCCGGCGAGCCGTGACGCGTTCGAACGTCGCCGCGAACGCCGCTTCTCAGCGCGCCGCCCAGCTTCGCGAAGAGATTGCCGGACACGATTACCGCTACTACGTGCTCAGCGAGCCCGCGGTACCCGACGCCGAGTACGACCGGCTCATGAACGAGCTGCGGCAGATCGAGGCTGCGCATCCCGAGCTCGTCGTGCCCGACTCTCCCACGCAGCGCGTGAGCGGCACGGCTTCACCCGAATTCGCGGAAGTGCGGCACGCGTTGCCCATGCTCTCGCTCGCCAACGGTTTCAGCGAAGCGGACCTCGTCGATTTCGACCGCAAGGTGCGCGAGCGCCTCGGTGCCGCTGGGCCGATCGAGTACGCGGCGGAGCCGAAGCTCGACGGGCTGGCGATCTCCGTGCTGTATCGCGACGGGGTGCTCGAGCGCGCCGCCACGCGTGGCGACGGCGTGACCGGTGAGGATGTCACGCCGAATGTCGCGACGATCCGCGGCGTGCCGCGCCGCCTGCGCGGCACGCCACCAGCCGTGCTCGAAGTGCGCGGCGAGGTGTTCCTGCCGTACGCGGGCTTCGAGAAGATGAACGCGGTGGCGGCCGAGCGCGGTGAGAAGACCTACGTGAATCCGCGCAATGCCGCCTCGGGCAGCCTGCGGCAGCTCGACCCGCGCATCACTGCGGCGCGGCCGCTGGACTTGTTCTTCTACTCGGTGGGCGTCGTCGAAGGCGGCGAGTTGCCGCTGCTGCACAGCGCGCTCGCGCCCTGGCTCAATTCCTTCGGCCTGCGCAGCCAGGCGGCCAAACGCGTCACCGGCGTCGAAGGCTGCCTCGAGTTCCACCGCGACATCGGTGCGCGGCGCTCGCAGCTGCCGTACCAGATCGACGGCGTCGTCTACAAGGTAGATAGACGTGCCGACCAGGAGAAGCTCGGGTTCGTGTCGCGCGCGCCGCGCTGGGCGCTGGCGCACAAGTTCCCGGCGGAAGAAGAGATGACGATCCTCGAGAACGTGCAGTTCAACGTCGGGCGCACCGGCGCGCTCACGCCGGCCGCGGTCCTCAAGCCCGTGTTCGTCGGCGGCGTCACCGTGAGCAACGCGACGCTGCACAACATGGACGAAGTGGCGCGCAAGGGTTTCATGATCGGCGACACCGTCGTCGTGCGCCGCGCTGGCGATGTGATCCCCGAGGTGGTCGCGCCCGTGCTGGAGCGCCGGCCCGCGGACGCGCAGCCCATCGTGATGCCGTCGCTGTGTCCGGTGTGCGGTTCGCCCGTGGCGCGCGAAGCAGACCAGGCCGTCTACAAGTGCACCGGCGGAGTGCTCAAGTGCCGCGCGCAGCGCGCCGAGTGGGTCATGCACTTCGCGGGACGCCGCGCGATGGACGTCGAAGGTCTCGGCGAGAAGCTCATCGAGCAACTGGTTGCGGACGGCACGGTCTCCACGCCCGCCGATTTGTACTCGCTGGAAGCGGCGACGCTGGCCGAGCGCGAGCGCATGGGCGAGAAGTCGGCGCAGAATGTCGTCGACGCGGTGATGCGCAGCAGGAAGACGACGCTGCCCAGGCTGCTGTTCGCACTGGGAATTCCCCAGGTGGGCGAATCGACGGCGCGCGCGCTGGCGGAGCAGTTCGGCAGCCTCGAGAAGCTGCAGGCCGCGAGCGCTGCGCAGATCGAGGAAACGCCGGACGTCGGCCCGATCGTCTCGCATTCGGCGTTCGAATTCCTGCAGAGCGAGCTCGGGAAGGCGCTGATCGACAAACTACTGGCGGCGGGCGTGGTCTACGAGAAGATCGACGTGAAGGAACGCGAGAGCCTGCCGCTCGCCGGGCTCACCTTCGTCATCACCGGTACCTTGTCCGGGCTGCAGCGCGAGCCCGCAGAGGAGGCGCTGCGCACGCTGGGCGCAAAGGTGTCGGGCAGCGTGTCGAAGAAGACCAGTTTCCTGGTCGTCGGCGCGGATGCGGGCTCCAAGCTCGCGAAGGCGCAATCGCTCGGCGTGCGCATCCTCGACGAAGCCGCGCTCCAGAAGATCCTGGAAACAAGAAGCCCTCCGGGAGTTTGAAAAGGCGCCGTCGTACCGACACGGTGCGCATCCGGAATCGGCCGCGCGCCCCGACCGCGCTTCCATATCGATGCGGGTCATGCTTTGATCGGCGCCCGCATCGGTGGGTACGCCTCACCGCGCAATGACACGGACCGTCACAGACAACGCACAGTGATGAAAACGGAGTTGGTGATCACCAGCGACGATCTCGGCATGACGCTCAGCGTCAATCGCGGAATCGATCGGGCGCGCGCGCTTGGCGCGCTGACCAGCACCAACTTCATGGTTCCCTGTCCCTGGTTCGAGCACTCGGCCCGGCTGTTTCGCGACGCCGAGATCGATCTCGGCGTGCATCTCACATTGACCTGCGAATGGTCGAGCTACAAATGGCGACCGCTCACTCGCGCGCCTTCGCTGCTCGCGGCGGATGGCTGCATGTACCGCACGGTGCGCGAGCTCATGCATGGCGCGCGCGCGGAGGACATTCGCGCAGAATGTCGCGAGCAGATCGCGATGGCATTGCGGCGCAACCTTCGCATCAGCTACGTGGACGTGCACATGTGCATCCCCACGATCCGGGAGCAGGGAAGTGGCGGCGCGCTCCTCGCGAATGCCGACTTCGAGCTCGCGCTCATGAACATCGTGAACGGCATCGCCCGCGAATTCGGGCTCGCCTATCCCTATGCGTTGCAGGGCGATCGTCTCGAGCATTTCCGTTCCGCGCTGTCGATCTCGGGGAAGAGCCGGGACCACGTCGAGCAGTACCTGCGCGCGCTCGAGCCGGGGGTGCATCACCTGAGCTGCCACTGCGCCGTGGAATCGGATGAGCAGGACCATCTATCCGAGCCTGAGGCAGCGGAGTATCCGTGGTCGTTGCCGTACCGAAGCGAAGATCTGCGCACTATTACCTCGAGCTGGTTCAGGGACCTGCTCGCGGCGCAGGGAGTGTCGCTGGTGCGCATGCCGTTCACCGCGCCGGGAGCGGCTGCCACTTCGCCAGGTCGGGCCCGATGAGCGGCAGGGTCGACCTCGCTGTCGTCGGCGTCGGCTTGTCCGGCGCGCGTGCAATCAAGGAGCTGATCGATCTTCTCGCTGCCAGCCAGCGCTGTTTTCCGCGCCCCTTGCGCGTTGCGCTCATCGATCCGGCAGGCGAACCGGGACGCGGCGTGCCGTACGGCACGCGTTCCGACCGCCGCGCGCTGCTCATCGAAACGCTGGAGGAGACGCGGTGTCCGGAATTCGCGCGCTGGATCGACGCGAACCGCCAGCTGCTGGCCGGCATGGAACGCTCGTCGGATGCCGACGACCGGGCGTGGTATCGCCGGAATGCCGCCGCGCTGGCGCGCGGCGAGTTGGCGCAGCTCTATCTACCCAGGCATGTCTTCGGCACATTCTCCGCACTGGAGCTCGAAGCAGCGTTGGAGCGCGGACGCGCGCGCGGCTTGTTGAGCGCCACGACACGCCGCGCCGAAGTCATCGACATCGAGCCGCTGTCATCCGGCTACCGATTGCGATGCGCCGACGGTGGCCTGCTCGACTGCGGACACGTGCTGCTCGCGGTCGGATCCATTCCACGCGGCGACCAGTTCCTGCGCGCGCTCGATGCCGGATTGCAGCACCGCTACATCAGCGACCACACGTATTGCGGGAGTTTTCGCCTTCGTGATGCGCTCGATGAGTTTCAGCGGCGCGCGCCCGCGGGGCCGGTGCGCCTCGTGATCATCGGCGCCGCGGCTTCGGCGATCGAGAGTCTGTACTGCGCCATGAATCATCCACCGCTTTCGCAACGCATCGAGAGCGTGATCACGATATCGCGCAGCGGCATGTTACCGAACGGGCTCACCGGGAATCGCGGCGCCGCACCCTCGGACTACGCGCGGCTGCGCACCTCGGCCGACGTTTATGTGGCGGCCGCGCGGGAGCTGCTCGAACAAGGCCGCCTGGACATCATGCCCGCGTTGATCGACTCGATCACGGGCGAGGCCGACGCGCTGCGCCTGGATGTGTCCGACACTCTCGATGCGCGGCGCCGGCAGGTCATAGCCGACCTGGTGATCAATTGTTCGGGAGCTGGCGATGTGCACACGACCACTTCGCGATTGTTGAACGCGCTCGGGCGGAAGCTTGCGCTTCGCCGTCAGGGGCGTGGATTTCTGTCGCACGTGGACAAATCGCTGGTCCAGTGGCCGCGGGTGTTTCTCGCGGGGCCGCTCCTCAATGAAGGTGACGCCGCGAAAGACGTGGAGAGCATCAGCGCGGCATTCAGGGCCGGTCGGGAGTTGGGCCGCGCACTGGCCGCGGCCTTGATGGATGACATCGGTACGCGCGCGGAAGTGTTGACCGTCAATTCGGCGGCAGGAAAATAATATTGAAAGTTGTTTGCATTAACGTCGCGGCACGGGCAGAATTTTCGCCACTTCGCCGCCACCTCATCGTGGATGGCAAAAAGCCAAGAATTGTTAGGGAAGCGTCCGATGCCGTCGCGTGTGCTGCGGCAGCGGGATCATCACGGAAGATGAGGGGTCACGATGAAAGCGAATGTCCATCGGATGGGCAAGGTCGACCATGTCGCAATTGCCGTGCGCGACCTCGACGCGGCGGTCGAGATGTACCAGTCGGTGTTGGGATTCGCACTCCTGAAGCGGCGCGAAGTGCAGGGCAGATTCTCCGGCATGCGCTCGGCCGAGCTCGACGCCGGCAGCTTCACGATCGTGCTGATTCAGGGTACCGACCCAGCCTCCCAGGTTTGCCGATTCGTCGACCGCTACGGTCCGGGCGTCCAGCACGTCGCCATCGTCGTCGATGACATCGAGGCGACCGCGCGCCAACTCACCGCAGCCGGAGCACAATTCGCGACCGAGATCATCCGCGGCGATGGGTTGCTGCAGCTGTTCACCAAGCGCGAAGACAACACGGGAATGATGTTCGAGTTCATCGAGCGCACCGATGTGCAGGGTTTTCAAGCCCAGAACATTCAACAGCTGTTCGATCAGCTGGAGCGAACCTCCGCCTACTGACTCCCACCTCACTCAAGGAACGAGAACGAGATGGAGACTACGAACGCTGGCCCCTGCGCGGCTGCAGGTATTGCTTCATGGTAGTTGGCGGAACAGGCCTGCCTCCCGATTCCGGTGCGATATCGTGCATTCACGAGCTCGTCCAGCACTGGGCACGACTGCATCCGCAGGCAGTCGCCGTGAGCGACGCCCATCGCAGCTGCACGTACGAAGAGCTGGAGTGTGCGGCCAACCGGCTCGCGCATCGGCTGGTTCGGGCGGGTGTGGAGCCGGATACGCTGGTCGGGCTCAGCGTGCCGCGGGGCGTCGAGCTCATCGTCGGGGCGCTCGGGATACTCAAGGCGGGTGGCGCGTATGTGCCGCTCGATCCTGCCTATCCGGTCCGGCGTCTCGAGGAGATGATTGAAGACGCGGCGCTGCGCATCGTCGTATGCACACGGGCAACGGTACGAGTCGCGGGTGCCGTGCGGCCGATGCTGCTCGATGACAGCGACGACACCGCGAGCTCGATCGACGATTCGTCGGCACCCCCCGATTGCAAGGCGCACGACCGGCATCTCGCCTACGCAATATTCACCTCCGGCTCGACCGGTCGTGCGAAGGCCTCGCTGCTCGAGCATCGCGGGCTCGTCAATCTCGCCAACGAACAGGCGCGACTGTTCGGGGTCTCGGTGCACAGCCGCGTGCTGCAATTCGCATCGTTCTCTTTCGATGCGGCGACCTTCGAATGGATCATGGCGTTGGCACGGGGCGCGCAACTGAGCATGCCCGATGAACAGACCGTCAAGTCGCCCTCTGCGCTGACGCGCTTCGTCCAGCAGTCGCGCATCACCCACGCGACCTTGCCGCCCGCGGTACTTCCCTTGCTGGATAGAAATGCCTGGGCTTCCGTCACGACGATCATCGTCGCGGGCGAAGCCTGCAGTCGCGAGCTTGCGGAGCAGTGGTGTGTGGGGCGCGCGTTTTACAACGCGTACGGACCCTCCGAGATGACGGTGTGGTGCACCACGGGCGAATTCCGCCCGGCGCAGCCCGTCATTCACATCGGCAAGCCCATTGCGAACACGCAGTGCCTGATCCTCGATGAAGCGGGGGCCGTGGTCCGACCGGGGGAGGCCGGCGAGTTGTACGTCGCCGGTGTCGGCATCTCGCGCGGTTACCTGCGCCGGCCGGAGCTCACCGGGCAACGTTTCCTGCCGAACCCGTTTTCGCCGGCGCTGTCGCCGCGGATGTTTCGCACGGGAGATCGCGCGCGGGAAATGCCCGATGGCAATCTCGAGTTCCTCGGCCGCGTCGACCGCCAGGTCAAAATACGGGGCTTTCGCGTCGAGCCTGAGGAAATCGAGGCCTGCCTCGCGCGACATCCGGCGGTCGTAGCAGCGGTCGTCGAGTCGATGTCCTGGCAGGGAACCATGCGACTGGTCGCCTACGTCTCGGTCGATCAATCGGCTGTGGTCGGCGATACCGGGGCGACGCGCGCCTCCGTATCGCGCTTTCGAGCCGCTTTCGATCGCGTGTATCGCACGGCGCCGCAGCTGGCGCGCGCTGGCGCGGACTCGCGGGAACGCGCCTTCTCCGATTTCACGGGCTGGATCAGCAGTTATTCACAAGCTCAGATTCCTGAGCGGTCGATGCGCGATTGGCGCGACGCCACCGCGGCGCGCATTCGCGCGCTCGGCCCCGGGCGCGTTCTCGAGGTGGGGTGCGGAGCGGGTCTGTTGCTCGCGCCGCTGGCAGGTCACTGCAGCCACTACACGGCAACCGATATTTCGGCGGAGGTCGTCGCGCGACTCGGATGCAACGTGCACTTGTTAGGTGAAGATGCATCCAAGGTCGAGCTCCACACGGCTGTGGCACACGATCTGGATGCATTCCGCGGGCGCCGCTTCGATACGATCGTCGTCAATTCCGTCATCCAGTATTTTCCGAACGAAGAGTATCTGCGGTCCACACTCGAACGCCTCGTGGGTCTGCTCGACGGCGGCGGCAGTCTGTTCATTGGAGACGTCCGGCACCTCGCCTGGAACGAGGTCTTTCACGCGTCGGTGGAGCAGGCTCGAAATCCAGGTGCGATCGAGCCGGCGGACTTCATCGAGCGCGTGCGGCAGCGCCTGCGCAACGAACCGGAACTGGTGGTCGCGCCGGAGTATTTCCTGGACGTGATCGGCGCGCTCGCAGGCGTCGCATTCGTCGAAGTACTCCCGAAGCTCGGCCGCGAGCAGAACGAGATGAACCAGTTCCGTTTTGACGTGGTGGTACATGGACGCGCAGCCTCGGCATCGGTGCCGGTGCAATCCGAACCGCCGCGCGCGGTGCCCGCGCTGCGGCAGTGGGCGGCGCTCGCCCCGCTGGGAGATCGCGATACTGCGCTGCGAGAGATTCTGGCGGCACACGACGCCATCGTCATCCGCGACATCCCCAACGCGCGCATCGTTGCGGATTCACCTGGGGCCAGCATGGATCCGGTGGACTGGGTGGACGTCGCCGCGCGCCACGACTGCGAAGTGGAGTTTGCGCTGGGAACCGGCGCGGGACACGACCGCTTTCACGTGCTGCTGCGCAGAGGCGCGCGCAACGTGGCACTCACCAGGATGCTCTATGACGCGCATGCATCGCGCGGACGCGGCATCCCTGAGCGCAGTGCGCTGTGCACCGATCCGGCCCGCAGCCGCGCCGAACGGGGCGCCGAGGCGCTGCTGCGCGACCATCTGCGCGAACAGCTCCCTGCCTACATGCAGCCCGCGATCATCATGCTGTTGCCCCACTTGCCGGTGACGCCAAATGGAAAGGTCGACCGGCGCGCGTTGCCCACCCCATCTTTCGGCGCGGCAGACGATGACGAACCGTCGCTGACGGCCACCCAGAGGAGCCTGCGGCAGATCTGGCAACGGGTGCTCGGCACCCAGCGGGTGTCGGTCTGGAACAACTTCAACGAGCTCGGCGGAGATTCGCTGAGCGCCGCCACGATGGCAGCCGAGGTTACGGCGCATTTCGACATCGAACTCGAATGGAACGAATTGCACGCGCCAACGCTCGCCCGTCTCGCCGATCGAATCGAATTGCACGTCGCGCGACGCGCGCTGCTCGAGGATGCGCGCCGCGATGATCCGCATCCGCACGCCACGCGCGAGGTTTTCAGATTGTGAACGCCACATCCGTGTTGACCATCCTCTTCAACAAGGGGGTGCACATCTCGACTCAGGACGACGAGTTGGTCGTCGATGCGCCGAAGGGGGCGTTGCAGGCGGAAGAGGTCATGCTGATCCGCGAGCATCGCGACGAAATCGTCGATTTACTGCGGCAGATCCAGTTGCAGCGCGAGCCGGCCGTGCCGGTGGTGCGCGCGGAACATCGCGGCCTCGCGCCGCTCTCCGCCATTCAGCAGAACGTCTTGCTGATGGAAAGTCTCGCGCCTTCGATTCCATATGGAAATATCCCGCTGGCGTTCGTGATCGAGGGCCCACTCGATGCGGCGGCGCTCGGCCAGGCGCTCGATGGCCTGCTCGCAACGCACGAAATCCTGCGAACCACCTATGTGGCGCAGGGCGAGGGCACGGTGCAATCGATCGCGGCACCCGCCTCTGCGTCCATCATGCGCGTCGATCTCGAGCACGGCCCGACTCAGGCGGCGGCGCTCGATGCCGCGTTGCGCGAGCACGAGATGCGGCGCTTCGATCTCGCCCGCGACTGGCCCGTTCGCGTGATGCTCGTGAGGCTCGGGCCCGCGCGCCATGCGCTGAGCGTGGTATTCCATCAGGTGGCCATGGATGGGCACAGCTGCCAGTTGTTCATCCGCTACCTGTCCCAATCGTACGAGCATCTGGTCGGCGGTGGACGCGCACGGCCTGCGCCCTTCGAAGGCCACCAGTACATCGACTTCACGGACTGGCAGCGCCGTGACCATTCGACGGCAAACTACTCGCAAGCGGTCGCTTTCTGGAAGGAGTCGCTGACCGGCGCGCCCTCGCTGCACGGCCTGCCGGGAGATTTCCTGCGCCCGGCCGTACAGACATTCGCGGGCAGGACGCTCGAGACGGAGCTCGTCATCGAGAACTTCGCGCGCATCGACCGTTTCGCGCGCGAGCGCGAGACCAGCGTGTTCGTGGTGCTGCAGGCGGTCTTTGCGTTGCTGGTGGCTCGCTACAGCGGTGAGCGTGACATCGTGATCGGCACCGCAGTCGCGAATCGCACGCGGCGCGAATTTTTCGGCACCCTCGGCAATCTCGTGAACACGCTGGCGTTTCGCTTCGACGTCGAGGCGCCGCGCACGTTTCTCGAGCTGCTCGATCACGCGCGGCAGGTCATCGATCGGGCGATGCAACATCAGCAGGTGCCCTTCAACGTCATCGTCGACCAGGTGCGCCCGGCGCGCAGCTTCTCGCACAACCCGCTGGTTCAGCTGATGCTCGTGATCCAGGAAGAGGAGCAGACGCGCATGCGTCTGGCGGGGACCACCGTCACGCCGATCTTCCGCGATCCGAATGTCTCCAAGTTCGATCTCACATTGCACGTGTACAAACAATCCGGGGGCGCCGCGCTGCGCTGGGAATACAACACCGCCCTGTTCCGCGACAGCACGGTGGCGGCGTTCGCCCGCCACTTCCAGGAGCTGTTGCTGGACTGTGTCGCGACGCCGGAACGGGATCTCGACCGGCTGCCTCTGCGGGTCGACCTCGAACAAATGGGTCCCGCTGCGGACCCGCGCGAGCTCCCGACGCCGCGGTGTGTCGACTGGCTGATTGCGCGCCAAGCGGCGCAAACGCCGGGAAACGTCGCGGTGCGCGACGACCACGGCGATCTGACCTACGCGCAACTGGAGCGGCAATCGGACCTCCTGGCCGCGCATCTGCGCGCGCACCGGCCGGCGGGCGAAGCCGATTTCCGCGTGGCAGTCTACTGTGAGCGGTCCGTGCGGCTCGTGGTTGCGATGTATGCGACGCTCAAGGCCGGCGGCGTGTACGTGCCGCTCGATCCTGCGTATCCCGAAGCGCGGGTCCGTTTCATGCTCGAAGATTCCGGCGCGGCGCTGGTACTCGGCGAGCAGACTTTGCAGCCTCCTACGTCGCTGCCCGTGCTCGACATCGTGCAGCTGCTGGCGACCGGCATCGCGCCCCAGCCGCCCCTGGAACGCGATCCAGACGATTCCGCGTATGTCATCTATACATCGGGCTCGACGGGAAAGCCCAAGGGCGTGCTGGTCTCCCATCGCAGCCTGTTCTATTCGTTGCTCGCCAACCAGGAGCTGATGCGCTTCCAGGCATCGGACATCATGCCGTGCCTGGGTTCACAGGCGTTTGGTGTTTCTCTGCTGGAGATGCTGGTGCCGCTCGTCAGCGGTGGCAGCGTGCGGATGCTGACGCGCGCCGTGATCCGCGATCTCGATCCGCTGATCGAAGCCACGCGGGACGCGACCGTGCTGCATGCCGTGCCGAGCCTGATGGCGAAATGGCTGGAGCGGGTGCAGGAGCGGGACAGCGAATGTTACGCGCAGCTGCGTCTGCTGCTGGTCGGCGGAGAACCGGTCCCCGACGAACTACTCCACGCGATTCGAGCCTGGCGGCCGCAGATCGAGCTCATCGAGTTGTACGGCATGACCGAGTCGGCCGTGGTCTGCAGCAGCTACAGACCTGCCGCCGGCTATTGCGCGCATTACTGCATCGGCCGCCCGCATCACACCACGCGTTTCTACGTGTTCAATCGCCACATGCAATTGCAGCCACCCGGCGTGCCCGGCGAGCTGCACATCGGCGGATTCACACTGGCGTCCGAATATCTCAATCAGCCGCAATGGACGCACGAAAAGTTCATCGCGAATCCGCTTGCCCCCAGCGAGCGTTTGTACAAGACCGGCGACCGCGTGCGGTTGCTGCCGGATGGTCAGTTCGAATTCCTGGGGCGCGTGGATCACCAAGTCAGTCTGCGCGGCGTGCGCATCGAGCTCGGCGAGATCGAGGCGCTGCTCGCGGCGGATCCGGCAGTGAAAAAAGCGCTCGCGCATGTCGTCACCTTGCCGAGCGGCGAGCGCACCCTGGTGGCGTTCTACACGACGCATGCCGAGACGGTGGACGTCGACACGCTCAACGGCGCGCTGCGGGAGCGGATGGCCAGATTCCTGCCCGACTACATGCGGCCGACCGTCTTCCAGCGCCTGGCCGAAATGCCTTTGAACGCGAACGGCAAAATCGACCGCAAGCAACTGCCGCTGCCGCAGCTTGCGACCCGCGCCACGACTCCACAAACGGCGACCGAGCATCGACTCCTGGAACTGTGGCGGTCGCTGCTCGAGCTCGAGCCGCAGCAGATTGGGATCGATGACAATTTCTTCGAGATGGGCGGCAACTCGTTGTTGGGCACGCAGCTCGTCAATCAGGCGAAAAAGCGCTTCGAGGTCGAGTTGCCCGTGACGGCGCTGTTCGAGTCGCCGACCGTACGCGGCCTGGCGCTGCTCATCGACCAGGGCCGCCAGCGGCGCGACATCGCGCTGATGAGCTACGAGCCACGCGCGCAGGCGCTCGCGGCCAACGAGATGGCGATATGAGAGAACGGAAACTCACTCTCACGCGATTGATCCTGCAGAGCTCACCGGCGCTGCTGTGGACGTCGATAGGCCTGAGCCTCATCGCCGGAATCTGCTACAGCCTGCTGATCCCGCTGTTGATGTATGGCATCGGGCCAAATGGCGTCTTGAATCCGTCGGCGCAGGGTCAAGGCTGGCTGGCGGAACAGTTCGGCCTGCTGTTCTTCGCGCTGTGCCTCACGACATTCGGCAGCAAGGCGGCATCGCTGATTCTCGTCACCTATCTGGTCAAGGATCTCGCCGCCGACATGCGCATCCGCTTGTGCCGTAAGATCAATCGCGCCAGCGTGGAGGAGCTCGACACGTTGGGCATGCCGCGCCTCACCAACATCCTCATCGAGGACATCGGACGGGTGAGCTTCGCGGCAGTGTGTCTGCCCATGGTGGCCGTCCAGGTGACGACCGTGGCCGGCATGCTGGTCTACCTGGCGTACCTGGACTGGCGGGTGTTCCTCTGCGCGGTGGTCGTCATCCTCGGTGGGCTGCTGCTGAATCGCATCCCGCTGCGTATTTCCCTGGGCTACATGGAGCAATCGCGCCGCATTCGCGACCGCGTGCAGGAAGGCGTCAAGGGCATCGTGTACGGCGCGTACGAGCTGAAGCTGGCACGCGCGAAGTCCGAGCAGTTTCTCGACGAGGAAATTGCCGCGCCGGAACGCGGCGCGGCGCGGGTCGACAAGATTGCCGACACCTATCTGCACATCGCCGGCAGCTTCGTCGAGCTGATCTCCTTCTTCGTCATCGGCCTGGTCGCGCTGGTCCTGCCGCGATATCTCAGCCTCGACGCCACAGAGGTGTACGCGATCGTGATGGCGCTGCTGTACGTGATGCTGCCTATCATGATGGCGTACATGCTGCTGCCCAACATCCAGCGCGGATCGGTGGCCCTGGCACAGATCCAGCAGATCGAAGCGCTGGCCGAGGAGCCGGTGGCGGGCGAGCCGATCGGCGCGTGGCACTCGTTCGAGGTGCGCGACCTGCAGTACCGCTATCACGATCCATCGGGCCCCGACACTGGATTTCGATTGCGGCCGATCACGCTGCGTTTCCGCAGAGGCGAAGTGGTCTTCGTGGTCGGCGGCAACGGCTCCGGCAAGTCGACCTTGAGCAAGCTCATTTCGCTGCACTATGCGGCCGAGGCCGGCGAGGTCCGCTTCGACGACACATGCGTCGGGCCGCACAACATCGGCGCGGCGCGCGAGCAGATCGCCGTCATCTATTCCAACTACTACCTCTTCGAACGCATTTACGGCCCGTTGGATGCGGCGCGCGAGGCGGCCATGCAGCAGTATCTGTGCATGTTCGGCCTGCAGGACAAAGTGCGTTTCGAGGCCGGCAGGTTCTCCACCACCAAGCTCTCAGACGGGCAGCGGCGCCGGCTGGCGCTCGTCGTGGCGCTGCTCGACGACCGCAGCATCTATCTACTCGACGAGTGGGCCGCGGACCAGGATCCGGAGTTCCGCGAGATTTTCTATACGCAGGTGCTGCGGCAGATGCGCGCCGCGGGCAAGCTGGTCATCGTCATCACCCACGACGATCGGTACTTCCAGCACGCCGACCGGGTAGTCGTGATGGAGTACGGCGGCGTCCGTCAGGAAACCGGGCACCTGCCGGGCGCGACGGCGCCGCGCACGACCGGCAGGACGGATCCGGCGGCGTTGGCAGTGCTGTCGTGAGCCTCGAAACCGCCGCGCGCGGCGAGGTGGCCGAGCTCATCTCCCAATGCGTGCGCTGCGGTGTGCGCATGTCGCTGGACGGAGAGCGGCTGCGTATCCAGCTTCCCGAAGGAGGCATCGACCCCACGCTCGTGTCTCTCATCAAAGAGAACAAAGCCGGATTGATGCGGGCGCTGGGCGCTGCGCGCGCGCAAGCGGCCAAGGCGGTGGCGCCGCCCATTCGCCGTGCCGCGCGGCCGGAGCGCCTGCCTCTGTCATACGGACAGGAAGGCATGTGGCTCGGCGCAGAGTTTGCCGATGTCGGCGACATGTCGCATCTGACGGTGTTGTTGCGCCTCGACGGTGCGTTGAAGGTCGCCGCGCTGGAAGCGGCGCTCGAATTCATCGTCGCGCGTCACGCGCCGCTGCGTACGCACTTCCGCGCGGATGAGCGCGGCAGGCCCTATCAAGTCGTGCAGGCGCCAGGTGCACCACTCTTCGAGCGGGTGGATGCGTCGCGCATGGCGGCAGAGGCTCTCGAGCACACCCTGCAGCAGCTCCACCGGCGTCCGTTCAGGCTCGGCGAGCAGATGCCGTGCCGCGCGGCGCTGCTGGCGCTCAAAGACGATTCGCACATTTTCATGTTCACGACGCATCACATCAGTTCCGATGGCTGGTCGATTGGCGTGCTGATGCGTGAGATCGGTGAGTGCTACGACGCAGCGGCCAGCGGTCGTGCTCCCGCGCTGCCGCCGCTCGAGGTGGAGTATCCCGACTACACGCTTTGGCAGGGCAGTGTCGAGGAATCGACCTGGTTTCGCGAGGGCCGCCGATACTGGAGAGAAAGGCTCGAAGACCCGCCCGCGTTGCATGGTTTGCCACTCGACCGGCCGCGACCGTCGGTACAGTCGTATTCAACGGAGCGGCTGGCGCACGGCATCGACCGGGAGACGCTGCGGATGCTCGAAGCATGCGCCCTGAAGTGCGACACCACTCTTTTCGTATTGCTCATCAGTGCGTTCGGGATGCTCGTTCACCGCTACAGCGGCGACGAGGACGTCATCATCGGTACTCCGATCGCGAATCGGCTGCGCGAGGAGATCGCGCCGCTCATCGGGCTGTTCATGAACGTGCTGATCATGCGCCAGCGTGTTCGCGCCGACGAGCGGGTTGCGGACGTCATCGCACGCACCCGTGCGCATTACCTCAAAGACCTGGAGTACCAGGGCATTCCCATAGAGCGCGTCGCCGAAGACGTGGCGCGAAGCCCGACTCATTCGGGCCATGCGCCGCTGGTGCGATTGTCGTTCGTATTGCAGAACAACGTCCTCGGCGCAGTCGCCCTGGAGGGCCTCCAGTGTCGTACTGAGTTCATCCTGCCGGGCGCCTCCGCCTATGAGCTGAGCGTCTCCGCCCACGAAACCAGCGACGGCCTGCACTTCGACTGGCAGTACAACACCGGCCTGTTCGACGAGAGCCGCATCAAACGCATGTCGCGCCACTTCGAAAACCTGCTGCGTGACGTGGCCCGGTCGCCCGGCAAGCGAGTGGGAGAACTGGATGTGGTATCCGAGGCCGAGCGACGGGCGTTGCTCGCGCTTGCCAACGACAGCTCGACGGTTTTCGACCCCGACCTGAGTTTCGATCGGCTGTTCGAGAGGCAGGTCGCGAGCCAACCGGACAACGCCGCGTTGTACTGCGGCGCGGAGCGGTTCAGCTATCGGGAGTTGAACGACCGCGCGAATCAGCTGGCGCACTGGTTGCTGCGGCGCGGGCGCATGGCGCCGGACGCGGTCGTCGGCATCTGCCTCGAGCGCTCCGCCGACCTGGTGGTCGCGCTGCTGGCGGTCGCGAAGGCGGGCGCCGCCTATCTACCTCTGGATCCCGGCTACCCGGCGGCACGCCTCGACTACATGATGGAGCACGCCCGTGCCGTCGTCGTGATTGCCTCCGGCGCGACCATGCCGGTGGTGGTCGCGGCGCGCGAAATCGTTTGTCTCGACGACGCGCGCGTGCGCACGTCACTCGGGGCGCAGCCGCTCACCAATCCAGAGCCCGAAGCCGGGCAGCGTCGCGGCCCGCGTCTCGCGTACGTCATCTACACATCCGGATCCACGGGTCGTCCGAAGGGCGTGATGATCGAACATCGCAGCCTCACCAATTTCCTGCTGTCCATGCAGCGCGAGCCGGGGTTCGGCGCGCGCGACGTGGTGCTGGCAGTGACGACGCCGTCGTTCGACATCCACACGCTGGAGCTGTTCGGACCGCTCATCAGCGGTGGCGCGGTCGTAGTCGCCGGGCCGCACGAATACGCGGATGCCGCCGCGCTGGCCCGACTCATCGACGCGCACGCGGTATCAATCGTGCAGGCGACTCCGGCGACGTGGCTGGCCCTGGTGGATTACGGCTGGTCGCCGCGCCAGCCCATCAAGGCTTTGTGTGGCGGCGAAGCGCTCACGGAAAGTCTGAAAGAGAAGCTGGTCGCGCAGCCGAAGCTCACGTTGTGGAACATGTATGGACCCACCGAGACGTGCGTGTGGTCGGCGGTCAAAAAAATCGAGGATCGGGTGCTGATCGGCGCGCCCATCGCCAACACCCGGCTGTATGTGCTCGACGACGCGCTGCGCCCCTCACCGCTCGGCGTCGAGGGCGATCTGTACATCGCGGGCGACGGCCTGGCTCGAGGATATGCGCATGAACCCGAGCTGACCGAGGCGGCGTTTCTCACCACGCTTCCGGCGGGAGTGCCCGAGACCCGGCTGTACAGAACAGGCGACCGCGTGATCCGCCTGGAGTGCGGCGATCTCGTCTTCATGGGGCGGCGTGACGCCCAGGTGAAGTTGAACGGCTTTCGCATCGAGACCTCGGAAGTCGCGGCCGCCATCGAGAGCATCGACGAGGTCCGTCAGGCCGCGGTGGTGATGAGGCAGCGCGCCGACCGCTCGCACTACCTCGCGGCCTTCGTCGTGATGCACACGCCGGGCGCTTGGGCCGCGGCGGCGTTCGCCGGGCGGCTGCGTCGGCTGCTCCCTCACTACATGATCCCGGCCGTATTCGAGTGCGTCGAGGGGCTGCCGAAGACTCCAAATGGGAAAGTGGATTTCAAGCAGCTCGCGGCACGTCCGCTGGCGGCGGGGGCGGCGCCCAGGCCGCCTCGCGCGCCGCCCGAAACCACATTGCAAAAGTCCATTACCGCGCTGTGGGCCGACCTGCTGAATGTCGACGCGGACTCTCTCGGCCTCGACGACGATCTGCTCGCGAGCGGAGCCGACTCCATCCGCGTACTGATGTTCGTGGGGAGGGCACGCAAGCTGGGGCTCGCAGTCGACGTCCAGGCAATCTATCGCAGTCCCACTGTGCGCTCGTTGGCCGTACTCCCGGACCGCGCGGGCGAGCAGCAATCCGACAATCTGTACGCAGGGCCCGCTCCATTGCTGGCCGATCAGCTCGCGGCGCTGAGCGACGAATTCGTCTGGCGCAAGTTCTTCATCAACTTCATCTTCGATCTGCCGCGCCCGCTCGACCTGTCGATGCTGCAGCGGGCGCTCGAGCATCTGGTGACGGTGCATGACTCGTTGCGAGCGCGCTTCGTGCGTGGCCCCGCAGGCTGGCAGCAGCACATCGTCGCCGAATGCAGTCTGCCGATGGTGTTCGCGGAAGCGCTCGACTGCGCCTGGGACGATGCAGGGGCCGGCGAGGCGCTGCGCGCGGCGACCGCAAGGGTTCACGCGCGCCTCTCGATCTTCGCAGGCCCGGTACTGTGCGCAGCAGAGATCGCCGACCGGCAGGGCGCAAGAAAATTGCTGTTCAGCGTCAGTCATCTCGTCGCGGATGGTTTCTCCACCCTGGTGCTGATCGAAGACTTGCTGGAGACGTACGCGGCGTTTTGCGGCGGCGCGTCCGCCGTGACGCGCAATCTGGCTTCCATACGCGAGTGGGCGCCGCGCTATCACGCCTACCTCAACTCCGATGCGTTCCAGTCGCAGATCGAATACTGGTGCTCACTGCCGTGGAGCAGATGTGCGCCGCTGCCACTGGACCACGCCGGTGGCGATACGCCGCGAACGAACGTTGCCGGGTCGTCCAGAGTGTTCGATCACCGCCTCGATGAGAGCTCGAGTCGAGCCGTGCACATCGGTGTGATGCGGCTGACTGGGATATCGCCCCGGGATTTTCTCACCGTGGTGCTGGCTCGAGTCCTCATGCGTTGGAGCGGAGGCGATGCGATTTCTCTGGACGTTCACGATGCCGGCCGCGCCGGCATCCAGGCTGCGCTCGGAGTGGATTTGTCGCGCACCGTCGGCGCGTTTTCGATCCGCAACCGTATCTTCCTGAGCAGCGTGCAGCAGAGCGATCCGCTGAGCGAGATACGCGCGATGCACGAGCAGCTTCGCGGCATCCCCAGCGGCGGCGCCGGTTTGCTGCCGCTGCAAATCGCCTGCGAGCGGCAGGACATCGCCGCGCGCGCGCGCCGGCTTCCCGACGCCGAGTTGTGGTTCAACTACTTCGGAGTGGTCAGCGACCGTCTCTCTGGCAATGAAGCAGAGGATGCGCCGATCCCCTCGCGCATGTCCGAAGTCACCCGTCACATTCAGGCCGTGACGCACGACCCCGACACTCCGCGCCACCGCGTGCTCGCGCTCTCGGGGCGAATCTCGGCCGGCGTGCTGCAGTTCTCCTGGGAGTACAGCGAACATCTCCACCGCGCGGACACCATCCGCAAACTCGCTGACGACTTTCAGCGCGAGATAGTCAGCACGCTCGATGCGATGGGTGTTCGCACGGAGCCGCTCGCATGAGCGTCGAACCCAACCAGAGGGCTTGGATTGCGGGCGGACAGCCGCTGGAGTTCGAGCGGTTGATCGTGCCGCGTGCGGTGCGCCGATCGCTGGCGCAACCGCGCGCGACGATCCTCAAGACCGCGTTGACGCGGCTCGACTATCGCGCGCTCATGAAGTCGGAAGTCGACACGGGCACGGGCAGTCCAATCGTCGACCTGCGTCCGGCGCCCGACTCGCTGTGGGTGTGTCTCACCGCATACAACGAGGAGGTATCCGCGTACCACGTGTCGCTGAGCGCGCTGGGGCGATGCGCCCACCACTTCGCTCTCAACGGCGAGCCGAAGCTGGCCCAGCAGTTCACCATCTGTATCGTCGTCGACGGCCTCGAGACGCTGTCTCCGGGCTTCGCCGCGTACGCGCAGCGGCTCGGCATCTACCAGCCGGCGCTGCTCGATCCGCGCGCGGACTATCACCTGTTCGAGTCCTGCATAGATCGCGAGTTGCTGCAGCTCGGGCCCGACGAGGCCGGCACACGGCGCGAAGCCCGGGCGGCGCTCTCCCGTGATTCGGGCAATCTCGCCAATTTTCGCCCCGCGTCGAATGGGCAGCGCATCGTGCTGCTCATCAAACGCAACAACCGCGGCAAGCTCGATTCGCACCGTTGCTTCTTCGAAGTTGCATGGCGGGAGATTCGACCCGCTTTTTTTCTGCAGGTGGACGTCGGCGCGAGCCCGGATGCCGGCTCCGTGCATGCAATGTGGCGCCGCGTGGCGCAGTCGACGAACATCGCGGCCGTATCGGCGCGTTCGCACATGCCTCTGCCGTCCGGACATCTTGACTTGCTAGGCGCCTGGCAATACGCGGACATCGCCATGGAGCGGATACTCCAATGGCCCGTGGAACTCCTCATGGGCTACATGAGTGTGCTGTCTGGGCAGTTCTGCCTGACGCGCAGCGATGCGGTCTGGCGCGCCGATGCGGGGAGCGCGCCGCGCGCAGGCGCGGACAACCCTGTCATGCGCAGCTATCTACGCGGGCTCGGGCAGCTCGAGCCATTCGAGTCGAACATGTTCCTCGCGGAAGACCGCATTCTCGGCCTCGAAATCGTATTCCAGCCCGACAGTCGCTGGGAGCTGGGCTATGTGCCCGAGGCCAACGCCGGCATCGATCGCTGCGAAAGCTGGAACGAGCTGCTGTCCCAGCGGCGGCGCTGGACGTGCAGCAGCGCGGCGGCCCGGCTGTGGATGTTCACGCGCGTGTTCGATTTCATGCGCAGCGGCAATCGTTCGGTGGCGCAGAAAGTACGCATCATGTCGGCGTCCGTCTTTCACGCCGCCTACCTGCTGGTCGAATGGCTCATGCCCGGTTTCGCAGTGCTGGTGTTCTCGTCGTTGCATCACTGGGCGGTGCGCGCGGCGGGCACCGGCGGGCTGCTGCGCGGTGCGGTGGATTGGAGCTACTGGGGATTGCTCGCCTTGCTCCTGGTGCAGCTGGCGGTGTCGGCCTCCGGACGCATTACCGCGACTACCAACCGGTTTTTCGGAGTCTCGATTGCGTACCAGTCGGGGTTCACATTGCTGATGACCCTGCTGGCAATCTTTGGAAATTTCGCAGTGCCTGGAGTCGACAAGACCTGCTGGCTGCTCGCCGCCGTGCTCGGCGCAGTGCTGATCCTGGCATGGGGATACGCCCGCGATGTCTTCCGCGGGCTGCTGAGCTGCACAGTCGTCCACTGGGCGTCGCGTCCCGCGATGGCGTTCCTCATCAAGACGCACGCCGCGCTCAATTCCCACAACACGAGCTGGGGCACCAAAGGGCTGAGGCGGCGACACTCGGGTCCCGGGGAAGGAGACACCACCGAGCGCCCGGAACGCGACCCGCGTGCCCGGCGGTTCCAGCGATTCCGATTGAAGACCGCTCTGCTCATGCTGCTCGCAAACGCGGGTTTTTATGCCTTCGCGACCGCCCGTGGCTGGAGCACGTCGTTGACCGGCCTCGACCTCGTGTTGCTCATGATCCTGACGCAGATCGGCATCGCGTTCATCGGACCTGCCGTGAAAGCACTGAAGAAGGCCTGAGCCATGACTTCGAATCCCATGATCGACATGCTGGTGCGTCTCTACGATCTCGCGCCGTCGGCGCCGTTGATCGAAGCGGCGGCGGCGCGCGGCATCACCATTCGCCGGCCACGCGCGTACGAGAAGTCGCTGGTCGTCGACTGGGTGGAGCAGCACTTCAGCCGGGGATGGGCCGACGAGTGCGAAGTGTGTTTCTCGCGCGTGCCCGTGTCGGTGCACATCGCGACACGCGAACAGGAACTGGTCGGCTTCGCGTGTCACGAGAGCACGTACCGGAATTTTTTCGGACCGATCGGGGTGATCGACGGCGTGCGCAATGACGGCCTCGGCAGGTGCCTGCTGCTCGCGAGTCTGCACGCCATGCGCGATCTCGGGTACGCCTACGCGATCATCGGTGGACCCAGCGACGCGGTGGGCTTCTACTCCCAGGTGGCCGGAGCGATGCCCATCGAAGGATCGTCACCGGGAATTTATGTGGATCGCCTGAAGGGATCCGACAGTTAGTCAGCGGAGCCAATATGCCCATGGATGGAACCATCGCGGTCGACGAACTCGACCGCATCGATCGCTGTGAATTTCTCGAGAACTATCGATTTCGAAAGCCGTTCGTGCTGCGTGGCGGCGCGCGACACGTGCCCGCCTGCCGCAAGTGGAGTCTGGAATACCTCGAGAGCCAGATCGCGGACGTCATGATCCAGCCGCTGATCTACGAAGAAGACGAACGCGACTATTCCAGGGCGTTGTTCGTGGAGATGTCCTTTCGCGAATTTCTGCGGGAGATCCGCTCGGAACATTCGCGCATGCTCTACTGGTTCGAAGGCCCCGTGTCCGCCAACTTCTGGGGCGGTGAGGGCAAGCACGCACGGGTGAATGAGGACCTCGCCATGCTGGCGGCGGACTTCGAACCGCCGCGCTTCCTGCGCGAATCGGAAATCATCTACGCGCAGATGATCCTCGGGACTGGACGCAACGGCACTGTGGTACACCACGACTTCGGCGGCGAAGCGAAGTGCATGATGCAGCTGATCGGCGAAAAGCACGTGTTGCTCATTCCGCCGCAATACGGAAAATTTCTCGCGCTGCATCCGATGCTCGGGAAAAAGAATTTCACGGTCAGCAGCCGCAATCTGCGGGGCGACGACTATCACTCGATCGTGACGAGCGTGCCGGTGTTCGAAGCGCGTATTGGTCCCGGCGACGTGCTGTATTGGCCGTCGTTCTGGCTGCACGACGTGGTCAACCACGGCGCTATCAACTTCGCCATCAATGCGCCGATCGACGAAATGCCTGTGAACGCGCTCATGCTGAGGCATCTGTTGGCGCAGAACCTGTTGCGCCTGCAACAGATCGATCCGCAGCTCGCGATTTCAGTCGAGACCATCGCGCAGCTCGAGGCGGAGCAGTTCGATCACACCGACGTGAAAACACTCTGGGATCTGCATGCCTCGTCGCCCGCCTATCGAGGCAAGCATTGGCGGACGCGCAGAGAGCCGGAAACTTCCGGGGTGACGCACCGCGAAGGCGAAGTCGGCACGGTGGCGCGGCTGCCCCACGCCTGAGTGCCGTGCGGATCAGTTCGTCTTCGGAGCGACCGCCGCACCTGTGCTGGAGGGGGCACTCGCGGCGGGGGTCGGCGCTTTGATCGGCGGATCGATCTTCGCGTTCTTCAGCATCTCGTCGGAGAAGGTCTTGTACTTCTTGCCGACCAGCATCTGAGCGACCTGCGGCTTCACCTCGTCATAGGGCCGCGGTTGGGCGTCGCGCGTGTCTTGCAGCTGCACCACGTGCCAGCCGAAGCGCGTCTGCACCGGCGTCGCCGCGACTTCACCCTTCTTCAGCAGGGCAATCGCGTTGACGAATTCCGGATCGAACGCGTTCGGCGCGAACCAACCGAGATCGCCGCCGCGCTTGGCGGATTCCGTGTCCTTGGACATGCCCTTGGCGATGTCCGCGAAGATCGCGCCGCTCTTGAGGCGCCCGATGATCTTCTGGGCCACCTCCTCGGTGGTCACGAGGATGTGCCGGGCGTGGTACTCGATCAGCGGTGCGGATGCGACCTGAGCCTCGTACTCGGCGCGCAGTTCCGCGTCGCTGGGCTCGTGCTCTTTGAAATACTTCTGCGCCATCGCCTGCTGGATGAGATTGAGACGCGAGAGCTCCAGGCGCGACTTCAGCGCGGGGTCCTTGAGCATTCCGTCCTTCTCCGCCTGTTGGGCGATGAGCTCGAAGCGCGCGAGGTTTTCCTTGACCGCTTCCTTGTCCTCATCGGAAAGCTCGCTGAGCGACTTGCCGTTCATGACGGCGTGGGCGTACGCCTCGAGGAATTCCTGGCTGACGGGCGTTCCGTTGACCGTGAACGCGGGCGGCTTCGATGGCGTGTCGGCGTTCGCCGGCTTGTCGGTGGTGGCGTTCTTGGAACACGCGGCGAGCGCGAGGCACGCGCTCAGAGCCAGAAGCTGGATCACTTTCATTTTGAGTCTCAATAAGTTGAAGAATTTTCTTGCGCCGAACGCTCACATAGCGCGGGCATCGATCGACAGCGCGTGGATGTCCCGACCCATCAATTCGGCGGCGGCAGCATAGACCATCCGATGGCGCTCCAGCGCGCTGACGCCACTGAACGCCGGTGCCGCGATGACCACGTGGAAATGGCCGCCCTCGCGCGCGCCCGCGTGGCCGGCGTGCTTCGCGCTGTCGTCACGGATCTCGAGCAGGGTGGGTCGTAATGCTTCCAGCGCGGCGCGCAGCTTCTCGACGCGAGCGCTCACGACGCCGATTTCTCTTTTGCGAACAGGGGCCAGAGGATCCAGAGCATGATCGCGAGCGAGAAGACGATGGCCGCGGGTCCTGCGATCCAGACCTTGAACTGCACCCAGTCGGATTCGCTGCGATTCAACGCGACCCAGATATTGACGCAGCCGAGTACGAGGTAGAAAGCACCGGTCACGAGCGAGGTGGCGCGCCAGGTCGAGACCGGGACCACCAGTTCTTCCGGAATACCCTTTCCCAGCAGACGTTCGAGCAGCGTCTGCTTGCCGATCCACACCGAGCCACCGAAGAGCAGGCCCGCGATCCAATAGAACGATGAGGCTTTCCATTGCAGGAAACGCACGTCATGCAGGATGAGAGTGGCGGCGCCGAACACCCAGACGAGGATCGCGAGCACGAGATGGATCTGCGGGATCTTGCGCGTCGTGACCCAGTCGTAGGCGAGTAGCAAGGCCATCGCCCCCATCAACGCCGCCGTCGCCGGATAGAGCCCGCCGGCGAATTGATACGTCAGACCGAAGATCACCCACGGCAGGAATTCGATGACGGATTGCATGCGGTCCGAAGAGTGAGGAGGGGCGCGTATGATAACGGCCCCGCGCGGCGCACGCGGTAATCCATCGCGAGCCCGTTTCGTGAGCCCCTGCCGTGAGTCAATACTTCGAGCTACATCCCGAGAACCCGCAGCTGCGCCTGATCCGGCGCGCGGCGGAGATCGTGCGCACGGGTGGTCTCATCGTGTACCCGACGGATTCCTGTTACGCCCTTGGCTGCCACATCGGCGACAAGGACGCACTCGATCGCATCCGGCGCATTCGCGCCGCGGATCGCAATCATCACTTCACGCTGGTGTGCCGCGATCTGGCGGAGATCGGGAAATACGCCAAGGTGGAAACCTGGCAGTTCCGCATGCTCAAGGCGGCGACGCCGGGTCCGTACACGTTTCTGCTCCCGGCGACGAAGGAAACACCGCGCCGGCTGCAGCACGACAAGCGCCGCACCATCGGCATTCGCGTGCCGGATCATGTCGTGCCGCGACTGCTGCTGGCGGAGCTCGGCGAGCCCATCATGAGCTCGACCTTGCTGCTGCCGGGCGATGAGCTGCCGCTCACCGACGGGCGCGAGATCAGAAATCGGCTGGAGCATCAAGTCGATTGCGTGCTCGACGGTGGGCATTGCGGCATCGAGCCCACGACCGTCGTCGATCTGGCGGTGACGCCGCCGACCGTGACGCGGGTAGGGCGGGGGGATCTCGCCACGCTCGGACTTTAGCGGCGGTACCGGGACAGATCCATTTTTCGGCCAAGCGGGATTTGTCGTAAGCAATGGCGGAAAAATAGATCCGCCCCCTTTTTTCAAACCCCGGACCACCCCTTCCCGGTACTACCTCCCGGTATACTGCGGCGCTTCACGTGAGCAGCCATCCCCAAGCCAAACGAGTCCTTTCCGGAATGCGGCCCACCGGGCAATTGCATCTCGGCAATTTTCACGGTGCGCTCAAAAACTGGGTCGATCTGCAGTACCAGTACGAGTGCTATTTCTTCGTCGCTGACTGGCATGCGCTCACGACGGGTTACGAAGACACCAAGTCGCTGCCCAAGTTCATTCACGAGATGCTCATAGACTGGCTCGCGGCCGGCCTGAATCCCGGTGTCGCGACCCTGTTCGTGCAGTCCCACGTGCCGGAGCACGCCGAGCTGCACCTGTTGCTCTCGATGATCACGCCACTCGGCTGGCTCGAGCGCGTACCGAGCTACAAGGATCAGCAGGAAGCGCTCAAGGAAAAAGACCTGGCCACGTACGGTTTTCTGGGCTATCCGCTGCTGCAGTCCGCGGACATCCTGCTGTATCGGCCGGCGTTCGTGCCGGTGGGCGAGGACCAGGTGGCCCACGTCGAGATCACGCGCGAGGTCGCACGCCGGTTCAATCATCTGTACGGACGCGAGCCCGATTTCGAAGTCAAGGTCGAGAAGGCGATCAAGCAGCTCGGCGGCCGCAACAGCACGATGTACAAGCAGCTGCGCAAGAAATTTCAGGAAGGTGGCGACCAACGCGCCCTGGAAAAAGCGCGCGAAGTGGTGAACGGCAACACGCGCCTCACCGTCGCCGACCGCGAGCGGTTGTTAGGCTATCTAGAAGGCGGCAACGTCAGCATCCTGCCCGAGCCGCAGGTGCTGCTCACCGCGACGCCCAAGGTGCCGGGACTCGACGGCCGCAAGATGTCCAAGTCCTACGGCAACACCATCGGTCTGCGCGAAGACCCGGACGAGGTCGCGAAGAAGCTCAAGCAGATGCAGACCGATCCGGCGCGCGTGCGCCGCACCGACCCGGGAAATCCAGACGTGTGTCCGGTGTTCGACCTGCACAAGATCTACTCCAATGAAGAGACCCGCGCCTGGGCCGCGAACGGCTGCCGGACTGCCGGCATCGGCTGTCTCGATTGCAAGAAGCCGGTCATCGACAAGGTGGTCGAGGAGATCTCGGCGATCCGCAGGCGAGCGGTCGAATTCGAAGAGAATCCGGAAACGGTGCGCAACATCATCTCCGAAGGCGCCGAGAAGGCACGCGAGGCCGCCCGGGCGACGCTCGACGAAGTGCGGCGCGTGATGAATCTGCGGGTCGATTGAAGGAGGCGCCATGATCAAGAAAGCCGCGAAGCCAGACCTGCGCGTCGTCGTCGACAACTCATCCGTTCGGAATGATGCCGAGCAGGACGCCGCCGAGGCCGCATCCGACAAGCCCGCGAATTCTCCAGAGCAGGTGGAAATGCCGTTTGCCATCGTCAACGGCGAAGCCATCACGCAGCTGCCGAAAGATCTCTACATCCCGCCGCAGGCGCTCGAGGTGTTCCTCGACGCGTTCGAAGGCCCGCTCGATCTGCTGCTCTACATGATCCGGCGGCAGAACCTCGACATCCTCGACATCCCGATCGCCGACATCACCAAGCAGTACATGGAGTACATCGGCCTCATGGCCGACATGCAGCTCGAGCTCGCCGGCGAATACCTGGTCATGGCCGCCACACTGGCCGAGATCAAGTCGCGCATGCTGCTGCCAAGAGCGGTCGATCCGAACGCCGGCGAAGAGACCGATCCGCGCGCCGACCTCGTGCGCCGCCTGCAGGAATACGAGCGCTACAAGAGCGCCGCCGAGAGCATCGACCGCATTCCGCGCATGGAGCGCGATACCTGGGTCGGCAGTGCCGAGATGGGCGAGCGCAAGTCGTCGCGGCCGCTGCCTCAGATCGCGATGCAGGAGATGCTGTTGGCGTTTCGCGACGTCGTGCAGCGTTCCGAGATGTTCGCGCACCATCACATCCGCCGCGAGCGACTCTCCGTGCGCGTGCGCATGTCTGATATTCTCGCGTCGCTCGAAAAGACCAGCTTCATGGAGTTCGTGAACCTCTTCAAACCCGAAGAGGGGCGCATGGGCATCACGGTGACTTTCGTCGCGATCCTCGAGTTGGTACGCGAGGGATTGATCGACATCGTGCAGACCGAAGCCTACGCCCCGCTGCATGTGCGCTCCGCGCAGGGCGCGCGCGGCCTGCGGCTCGCGGTCGACAAC
>JAYTOI010000155.1:0-146288 GCA_043747875.1 Pseudomonadota bacterium
ACGAGGAATACCTTCGCTTGAAGGTCCTCACTTGCATGCTGCCTAAGCTTTGATCGAAAACTGATCAACTTTCACCCACACTAAGTCCGGAAGACCCTACAAAAAATATGCGTTTGTTAGACCGAAACTTCAGATCGAGCGCGACGTCCAGAAGTCCACCCTGGCCATTCGCCAGCACCGTCGGAACTCCGGCAATCGGATCGGACACCACGCCGTCCTTGCCGACCATGCGAAGGGTGCCGGCTTTCTCTGTGACGAGGTATCGTCCATCGGGCAGCAACGCGACTGACCATGGACGTGTCAGCTTATCGGTGATCGTCACCGCCTGAACCGGGACCGACGCCCGATAGGGCGCTCTCGTCTGACCGGCGAACTCAGGTTTGTCGTCGGCCTTCTCGGGCGGCCTCGTTTCGTTCGGCTGGCCTTCGATCTTCGGCGATGGCGGAAACGGGCGCTGCCGAGCCGCGGCGGGCGGCGCGGGGCTCGGGCCCTGTTGTGCTTGAGCGGCGATGACGCCCATGCAAAGCGCGCAAATCGCGCACGTGACAAATCTTCGAAACATCAGGTTGCCTCCACGAAAACGCTGCAATGGGTCTATCGTCGTGACGATCGCCGAGGAGACCAGATGCCCTTGAGCGAAACAAAGGCGAGGCCGTTGTTGGCGTTCATGGGAATGACGAGCTGGTTGGCGCCCGAGTCGTAGCACATCGAGGCGGCAGACGGGATGTTCTCGGCGATGAGCATTGCGGGCTTGCCGGGCGCAATCATCGAGATACCGCCCAGTCGCACGCTCGATACGAATTTGACGCCGTCGGGCATGATCACGAGCCCGTCGTTTCCGGCTTGCGCGGCCTGTTCCGTCTTCATGACGCGCCCGTCCGGCGCGAACGAAATCACGTCGGGACTGCCGATGTTGACCACGACGACATTGCCGGCGCCGTCCACCTCAATGCCATTTGGAATGTTGAGCGGCGCACCCTGTACGAACACAGAGGTCTGGCCATCCGGCGCGAGCTTCCATACGGTCCAGGTTTCCGGCTTGTCGGCGGCGCCGGTATTGGTGCCATACACCGTGCCATCCGCGGCAACGGCAATGTCGTTCAACCAGGGTGATCCCGGTACGGTGACCGATTTGAGCGGGCGTCCCGTCGCCAGGTCAAAGGTGCGCACCACAGCGACGCTGGGAGTGTTCTGGCCGAGGTTCGTGGTATCCGGTGTGCCGCCATCGCGATCGGCGAAGTACAGCACGCCCTTGTGCAGAAAGCTGCCGAACGGCTCGTTGAAAACCAGCGGCGGCGTCATGCTGTCGCGTTCGGCGCCGGCGTTCTGCACGCCTATCCAGCGCGGCGTATGCACGCTGCCGTCGTGATTGATGAACGCGATCCAGGCATCATTCGTGCGCACCGCCTGGCCTACTCCGCGCGACGGCGCCACGATCACGCCGCGGCCCGGGTCATAGACGCAGCTCTCGACGGAATAGAGTGCGCCATACATGCGCACGTTCTTGGACGCCGGTGCAAACGCGGTCGGCGGCGGTTGGGTGCCGGTCGCGGGTGGGGCAACCGGCAGGCCCACACCGGGAGTTCCCACGTTGTAATCGCGCGGCTGCGGTGGGGGTTGTTGGGCGAAGGCCTCGCCGGCAAAGGCGACCAACGCCAATACGCTGACCGGCGCGAGATTCTTCAAATGTCGCAGGGACAAATCGATATTCGTCGACATTGCTGCCACCCAGGGATTGTGACTTCTTCGAGGCTATTATCCTGCCCACGCGGCGGAAAATATCGGAGAGTTCATGCTGGTTCGAATATCGACTATGCCATTTTTGCTGTTGGCGTTTGACGGCGCTGCGTGCGCGGCCGACGCGCTCGCCGGCAAGAATTACTTTACGCAAGCATGTGCGCAGTGCCACAGCGCCGAACCCGACGATGGCGGCGGTGAAACGGGCCCAACGCTGTTTCGTTTGTTTGGGCAGAGCGCGGCAGTCGCAGACGCAATGTTTCCCTATAGCAAGGCGCTCAAGGACTCCAAGTTCGTTTGGAACGTGGAAACATTGGATCGCTTCCTCGCCGATCCCCTGACTGTGGTACCGGGCACGATGATGCCGCTGGCTATTCCTGCAAAAAAGGATCGGGACGATGTCATCGCGTACTTTCAATCACTGGTGGGCAGCACGAAGTAGCGCTCGCCGATTATCGACATCGCGAAGGGCAATCAGGAAGCACTGCGCGATTTGGCCAGATTCACCGAGGAGTCTCGCAAGAACGCTGCAGCCGCTGCTTCGAGATGCGGACCGAACTTTAGAGCCTCGGCGCGCAATTGCGCGATCGAGACTTGCGCATGGTCAAGCTCGCTGGTGTGCCCAATGTGCCAGCGCTCCAGTTGATGGGTTTGCACCTCGGGATGGGATTGCGAGCACATCAGCCAGCGTGGACGGCGATATCAAACCCCGGTCGAACGCACGCCCTGGAGACCAGGTGCTTGCGGGCGTCATGTGGGACTTGGCGGTGCTTCGTCGTGCTCAGTCGTGACCAATGCAACGGATCATTTTGTAATCAGGAGGTCGCGGGTTCGATCCCTGCAGCCGGCACCACCTTGCAGAACCGCTCTGATCGATGGCGCGCGCTTCAAACTGCAAACGCGGCGTCTTAACAAAACTTTACACGCGTGCGAATGGCGGGAAACGCGCGGCGGCCAGCATGCTCGTGTCCACCATCACACGGAGCTTCCAATGAACGATATTCCTCATAGCCCAAGACGCCGCCGCTTCGGCGGCCTGGCGATCGCGTTGTCGCTGATCGCAATCACCGGCGGTGCGCTCGCCTTCGCGCACGCGGGCGGCAGTTGGCACCACGGCGGCAAGATGGCCGCACACTCCGTCGAGCAGCACCGCGAGCACATGCAAATGATGCTCACCAGGATCGGCGCGACGGACGCACAGAAAGCGCAGATCCCAGCCCTGCTCGAGCCAGCACTCAATGAGATGAAGGCGATGCACGAGCAGCACTCTGCCGCCCACGACCAGTTTCACGAAGCGCTGCTCGCGCCAAGTGTCGATCGCGCGCGCCTGGAACTGCTGCGCGCGGAGCACGTGAAGGCGCTCGACGCGGCAACCCGGCGCGTGCTCACGGCGATGTCGGACGCGGCCGAAATCCTGAGTCCCGAACAGCGTGCGGCGCTGGCGAAGGAGATCGCCAGGCATCACGCCAACTAGCTCGAGCGGCGGCCGGTGGCGCAGAATGGCGTGTCCTTTCAACGTCCGCGATGCATGACGCGTGTTCTCCTGGTCGAAGACGATTCCCGCCTCGCCGCGATGGTTGCAGACTATCTCGGCGGGGCGGGTTTTCGCGTGGTCATCGCGGCCACCGGCTCCCACGCGAGCCAGCACATCGCGGGCGAAAGCTTCGACGCAGTAATCCTGGATCTCATGTTGCCGGACGCGGACGGCCTGGATCTTTGCCGCTGCATTCGCGCAAAGTCCGATCTGCCGCTGCTGATGCTCACGGCACGCGGCGACCCGCTCGATCGCGTGGTGGGCCTGGAGCTCGGCGCCGATGACTATCTACCGAAACCATTCGAGCCGCGCGAGCTGCTGGCGCGGTTGCGCGCCATCCTGCGTCGTCGCAACCCGCACACGTCCAACGACGTGTTGCGGTTTGGCCGGCTCGAGATCGATCGCGCGGCGCGCGAGGTGCGCGTAGACGGCCAGCGCAGGGCGATGACGGGCCACCAGTTCACGTTGCTGCTGGCGCTGGCAGAGCGCGCCGGCCGCGTATTGTCGCGTGAGGCACTCATGGACCTCACCAAGGGAGAGGATCTCGGGGATTTCGACCGCTCGATCGACGTGCACATCTCGCGCCTGCGCGCGGCGATCGAAGATGACCCGAAGCGGCCACGCCGGATCCTCACGCTGCGCGGCGCGGGCTATGTGTTCGCCAAAGAGCAGGATCGCTGACCAGATGCGCAAGCTGCACATGCACTTCTATCTCGCCATCCTGGGCACGCTCGCCGCATTCCTCGTGGCGGGCGCCATGATCTGGCATCACTTCTCGTCCCCACAGAGTGCGGTGGCAGGAGTCGAGAGCGCGACCGCTTTCGCGGGTCGCCTGCTCGACGATGCACCGGCGGCGCAGCGGCGAAACGAGATCGTCGACGCGCTCGCCTTGCAGGTTCGCGCGGACGTGGCCCTGTACGACGCGCGTGGAACGTTGCTGTCGCAGCGCGGCTCGCCGCTGCTTCTCGCTGCCGATGAAATCAGGCGCGCCGGCTGGCTGCTCGACGACGGCGGCCCGGCATACATTCGGCTGCTGCGCGGCGGCGAGCACCTCGTAGTGCGCCCGCGGCATCACTTCCTCCGGCACGGCCTGCACATGGGGCTCATGCTCACAGGCATCGCCTTGACGCTCGCGTTGCTCACCTATCCCATCACGCGCGGCATCACCGCCCGCCTGGCGCGCCTGCAGGAAGGTGTCCGGCAGTTCGGCGCCGGCATCCTGAGCGCGCGCGTGCGAGTGGAGGGCCGCGACGAAGTAGCGATGCTGGCACGCAGTTTCAACGACTCCGCCGAACGCATCGAGCAGCTCGTGCGTGCACACCAGATGCTGCTCGCGAACTGTTCGCACGAGCTGCGCACCCCGCTGGCACGCATCCGGCTCACGATCGAGCGGCTGTCGGCAGCAGACCAGCAGGTCTCTGCCGAGCTCGTGCGCAATGTCATCGAGCTGGACACACTCATCGGCGAGATGCTGCTGGCGAGCCGTCTCGACGGCGGCCGGGGTCTGGAGCGGACCGAGCCGCTCGATCTGCTCGTGCTGGTGGCGGAAGAAGCCGCGCACTTCGATCTCGAAGTGAGTGGTGTGTCCGTCACGTTGATCGCCGATGCGGTGCTGATGAGGCGCCTGGTGCGCAACTTGCTCGAGAACGCACGCGTGCACGGCGGCGGCGCGACGGACATCCGGATCGAGCGCGACGAGCGTCACGTGCGCATCATCGTCGAAGACGCTGGTCCCGGCGTATCCGAGGTCAATCGCGACAAGATCTTCGAGCCGTTCTTTCGGGCGGGCGCGACCAGCCAGCCCCGCGGTGCGGGGCTGGGTCTGTCCATCGTGAAGCAGATTGCGCGCGCACATGGTGGCGCCGTGGGCTATCTACCGCGGCCCGGCGGCGGCAGCCGCTTCATCGTCACTGTGCCGCGAGCACCGGAGTAAGAGATCGGCGGCTGGGCCGCAGAAGCCCGATCATCGACGACGCCAGCCTTCCTGCACGCGCGTACCCGTCAGACGCTATCCAGCGTGTCGAGGAAGCCTTCTGGGCAGCTCACCTGGAGGCGAAGTCTCCTGGCGTCGACATGAGCATCGTTGGTCTCCGAGCAGACTCAATGCCGGTGGCCACGAGAGCCCGCGAAGCTGTCTTCGATGTATCGCGCGGCCACACCAATGTTGTGCCAGTAAAAGCGCCGCGTGCGAATGCCAACCAATTTGAACCAGGCCTGGAAGCCGTCGGTGGCGTTGCAGGTCAGGGTCACGTTGGCACTGGTTGGAAATCCGGCGTCGCGGCAGCGCTCGACGCAGGCCATCCTGTAGTTGGCCGCGCTCGCGGGGCCGGCGCCCGTGACGCATGCGGCGCCGAGCGCCGCCGCGAGACCTATCGATGTGTAGCGTTTCATGGGTCTTCCTTACTTAACGCCCCCACGCGGACGCTAACAACAGCGCAGGTGCGATCCGGGCGCCGACCACGCCGCGAAAATGCGGGACTGTGAGGAAAAGCCGTTCGTGACGATGTTGTGGCCGCAATCGAACGTGGGCGTGCTTCGTCCACGCAGCACCTAATGCCATCGCATCCACGCGGGTGTTAGGCTCGATCCATGACAAAGACTCGCGACGAATTGTTTCGGCAGGCTTTGGCGCTCGGTGACGCGGACAAGGGTGAGTTGATCGCCGCGCTCATTCACAGTCTGGATTCGAGGATCGCTGTTAGGGCCGAAGCGGGCACTGGCGCGCCGTCGGATATTGACGCGCTGCTGTCGGACAAAGAGCTGGATCTGGCCTGCTCGTAGAATCGATCCCCGCCACTATCAGAATTCGCCTACAGGAAAGCGTGAACTGAACAGGCAAACTGCCGCGCACTTTCATCGATTCTCCACCCTGACAAGGATGGCTTAGGGGAGTTGAGCGCGGCGTGAAGGTCAACGATCGCAATCTGATCAAGCGCCAGTATGTCCGACTGAAGCGATGGCTGACGCTGGGCAATCTCGGCATCGCCCCGCGACTGATCATCGCATTCGCATCCGTGGGTGCGTTGGCGGCGGTCGCCAATTTCATGGTCGAGAACAGCGTCGCCAGCCTCGAGCGGCAGCGCAATGTGGCGTTGGAGCGCAGCGCGCTCGACTCGCAGGCGATCAGCTCGCTGCGCCAGTCGATGGGCCGTGCCCAGACCGTGGTGAAGTCCGCCGAGCTGTTGAGCGCGCTGAGCGTGTTCGAACGTGCGGTCCAGGAGCATGCGGATGCGGATTCGCGGGAGTCGGCGGCGCGCCATGCGAAGGCCCGGGTCGCGCTGAATAGCGCGCTCGCCAGGCATCTCGACGAGAGTAGTTCGACGTCGCCGCAACCATTGCTGCGTCTCGTGAATGCGCACAAGAAATCCGCCGATGCCCTGGTGGAGACGCGCCGTATCCGGCGCCAGCAGCTTTCCCGATATTCCACTGTGCTCACCAGCCTGGACGCGCGACTCACGGCGTCTATCGATCAGAGCTGGACCATCTTCGGCCGCGTGGTGGCGCGACAGCCGCTGCTCGACATTCGCGCGCGGCTCGACGCGGTGCGCGCCGGGTTCGCCGTGCCGGATGCGTTCGCTGCAAGCGGCATAGCCTCGGATTCGCTGGCCGCGGCGGAGCGGGTGTTCGCGGAGACGCTGCGCCGGCGCCAGTCGGCATTTCCCGGGCCGCAGGGAGCGGAGCTCTATTCGGCGGTCGTTGCCGACGTTCAGACGTTGGCGAACGCGCGCGTGGCATTGTTGAGCAATGAGCGGCGCCGGGTCGCCGCGGCCGCCGCCTTTTCGAGCGAGGCGCGGCAGCTCGTCGCGCTGTTGCCGACCCACTTCACTGAGGTGCCGCTCGCGGCGCAAGCCACGCAACCGGTGCCGGCACCCGCGCCTGTGCCCGCGGCGGACTCGCACCCGAGCCGTTCGGTGGTGCCGTGGATGAGCGCCGTGGTACTCGTGCTGCTGCTGTACATCTGCATCGCGACTATCTTCAGCATCGTGCGGCCGGTTCGCCGGCTGCTCGCTGCCACCAATAGATTGGCCCGCGGCGACAATGCGCGCGTGGTCGAGAGCGGCGGGATCCGCGAGCTCGACACGCTGGCCGTGGCGTTCAACTCCATGGCGCAGCAGCTCGCGACGGCGCGTGTCAGTGCGCTCGATGCACAGCATCGGCTCGAAGCCAAGGTCGAAGAGCGCACACGCCAGCTGCAGGATCTGGCGGAGCAGGATCCGCTCACGGGCATCGCCAACCGCAGGCATTTGTTTGTCGCACTCAACGAGATCCTCGAGCGTGCGCGCGGATCCGGCGAGCGCATTGGCCTGTTTTTCCTCGACATCGACAATTTCAAGACGCTCAACGACAGCATGGGCCACACCTACGGGGATCGCGTGCTGATCGCGATCGCACGCCGGCTCGAGTCGATCGCCCAATGCCACATCGAGAGCCGCGGATTCGCGGCGCGGCTGGGCGGCGACGAATTCACGATCGCCCACCCGGTCGCCGCCGGCAATGAAGCTGTACTCGCCTTCGGCGGCACCATCGTGCGCGCCTTCGACGCGCCGTTGCAGGTGGACGGTCGCGAGGTCATCGTCAGCGTGAGCGTCGGCGCGAGTGTGTTTCCCGAGCATGAACACGACGCGGAGGCACTGCTGCGCGCCGCCGATGCGGCGTTGTTCCGCGCCAAGGCACTCGGACGCAGTCAGGTGGCATTGTTCACCCCGGAGTTGCTGGCCACCGCCTCGGCGAAATTCGCGATCGAGCAGAGCCTGCGGCGCGCCATCCAGAACGATGAGTTCGAGCTGTTCTATCAACCTTTGATAGATACCGACACGCTCGACGTGACGCTGGTCGAAGCGCTGCTCCGCTGGCGCATGCCCGATGGTGGCTTCCGTTCTCCCGACGAGTTCCTGGCGGTGGCGGAGGAATCCGGGCTGATCGTCGAGATCAGCGACTGGGTGTTGCGCACCGCGATCCGTGCCGCGGCGCGCTGGCATCATGGACCCTGGCCGGGCGCGCGCGTCGCGATCAACGTTTCGCCGCGCCAGTTTCTAGCCCATCGATTCGTGAACCGGCTCGAAGAGCTGCTGCGGGAGTTCGAACTACCGGCGCATTGTCTCGAACTCGAGCTCACCGAGTCCGTCCTGCAGACTGGCTCACAGACCATCAAGACGCTGGCCCAGCTGCGTTCCATTGGAGTCGCCATTGCGCTCGATGACTTCGGCACCGGATATTCATCGCTCGCGTCGCTGCATCAGTTGCCGCTCACGCGCGTCAAACTGGACCGCAGTCTGATCGCCGGTGTCGACGACAGTGCGCGTTCGGCCTCCATCGCCCGAGCCACGATCGCGCTGTGCAGCGGCCTGGGTCTGAAGATCACTGCGGAAGGAGTCGAGCGGCTCGAGCAGTTCGCCGTGCTGAAGATGTACCGCGCGATCTCGCTGCAGGGCTATCTGTTTGCGCGCCCGGTGTCCGCCGACGAACTGCTGCCGCTGCTCGGCCGACTGCCGGCGCACTGCCGGGAGCTGGCGCAGCTGCTTGCTCAGAGGCCGCCAGGGCAGTTGCAGACGGTGCCGCGCGCCGGGGAACGGCGTCGTGGCGCGCTGTCGCTGGTGGTGGACTAGAAAGGGTCACTGATCTCTGCTTCGAGATCTGAGGCAGGCAGCGCCGTGCCAGCAAGGCCGGGCGCTGCACCGGCGTTGGCGAACGCCATCTTCGCGGCGACCGGGCGGCGCCTGCGCAAATTGCCGCTGCGGAACGCCTGAGCGCCCCGCGAACCTCGGAAAAACCCCTTCGCGGGACCACCGCGTTCAGGTGCCGTTTGGTTTCGGATTCAGCCTGAGTTAATGGGCGCGCCGGCAATCTGGCATCACTCGCAGCGGTGGTGTCCGATGAACTCCAAGAACCTTGTCTCGCTCCTTCCCCTTCTCATGCTCACGGGCTGCGTGAGCACCCAGCATTGGACCGCCGCCGGCGGCAATCGCGACGCGGGCATCGTCAAGCTCTCGTATCAATACCCTGAATCCCAGCCGGTCGAGCTCAGCGACGCGCAGGCCGAGCAGCTCGCCGACAACCGCTGCAATGTGTGGGGCTACGCGCAGGCGGATGTCATACCGGGCCAGGTGCGCGAATGCGGCGGGACGGACGGCGGTCGCTGCAGCCTCTGGACGGTGACGCGCGAGTATCAGTGCAGCGGCGATGCCCTGACGGCGCGGCAGGCGGCCCAGCAGGGGGCCCACCCGACCGCGAAAGGCAGCGCGGAAGGCAACGTCTCGGCGCGTCTGACTCCGTACCGCGTGGCTCGATGATGCCGGCATACACACGAGTCCTTCGAGCATCGGAATTTCTGGCGATATGCACCAGATACTCAGCTCTGATCCGGCGATTCCGTGGGGCAATCTACGGTGCATCCACGTGAATCGCCGGCCATATCTAAATGGGTGCAATAAGGCCGCTGGTCTGGGTCGCGAGCAGTCGGAACGATCTGCTCTCGCTACCTCCGCCGGTGGTGGCTGAGCTCGGCTATGGGCTTTTCCTCGCGCAGATCGGCGAGCCTCACGAAGCGCGCCGAGTGCTCAGCGGATTCGGCAATGCGTGCGTCGTGGAGCTCCTCGCATCGCGACGCTCGGGCACGTATCGCGCTGTGTACTCGGTTCGCTTCGCTCAAGCGATATTTGTCCTGCATGTCGTTCAAAAGAAGGCCCGGCACGGCATCGCTACACCGAAGCAGGACCTCGACCTGATCGCGGCACGGCTGTGGCGCGCAGCCGAACTCGCGCAGGAGCTGGAATGAAGAAGCGCACCAGACCTCTGGTCGGGCACGAGTACGAAATCGGCAGCGGCAACGTGTACACGGATCTTGCGGTTGCCGATCCGGAGTCGATGCTCGTCAAGGCCCAGCTCGTGACGAAGATCGCAGAGCTGCTCCTCGACCGTGATCTCACTCAAACCGAGGCGGCCGCACTGCTCGGCATCGCGCAGCCCAAGCTGTCCAATCTGCTCAAGGGCCGTTTTCGCGGATTTTCGGAGCGCACGCTCATCGACTTCCTCACCCGCCTCGGCAGCGACGTGGAGATCGTCGTGCGCGCCGGCGCCCGCAAGCGGGGCCGCGGGTCGGTGTCCGTGACGTTCGCGCGCTGACCCTGTGTGACCAACTATCTGTCCAGCGGCACTTCCAGGTAGCTGCCGCTGAGGATCTTCAGCTCGAGCGGCTCGCCCGCATCCTTCACGGTCTCATCGCTCACGTCCTTGCCGGTGCCATAGTTGACCTGCGCCATGGGATGTTTGTTGACGTCCAGGAGCACGAGCAAACTACTGCCCGGGTTCAAGCGCTTGCTGACCAGCGTGGTCTCGAATGCGATGTCGGTCGGCTTGCCGGGCGTCAGCAGCCTGCGCTGCGTAGGATCGTCCCCGTAGCTCGCGCGCTGCAGCGCATAGCCCAGGTGGAACAGCGTGCCGTCGGCCAAACCCTCGTAGACAGCGACCCCGAGATCGAAGTCCTGCTTGTTGATGGACACCGTCAGCTCGCCCGTGAACGCGCCGCTGACGACGGCGCCGTCCTTGAACGGCTCGGTCACGAAGATCGCCTCGGTGGGCAGCTGCAGCTTTCTCTGCACGATGGGCGCGGGGTACGAATGGAAGTTGTGGAATTGCACGCGGTCGGTGAAATCCACGGTGTGCGTGACGAAGCTGTTGGCCGCCGGTGCGGCGGCATTCAGCGCCATCAAGTCCCCGCGTGGCTCTTTAGAGAAATACAGCCGCTTCGAGGTCGTGTGCATCGCCGCGAGCGTGGGCACGTGGCGCCATTCGTTCGCGCCCATGACCTCGTAGTTGATGCGATCTTCGAGCAGCGCGGGCTTCGGGCCGCCGCGCAGCACGTAGTCCATGAACGCCATCTTGAGCTCCTGCGAGTCGATCTTGGCCGCGGCGTCGATGGTGTAGTCGCGCAGCTTGTCGGGCTTGTTGCGCGCGTGCGTGCCGGAATGGTCGTACGGCCCGATGACCAGATAGTGCTCCGCGTGGCGCCGGCGCTTCACGTGCTCCTTGAGATAGTGCAGCGCGGAGATCTGCCCGTCATCGTAGTAGCCGGTGATGGTCAGCGCCGGGATGCCGATGCGCGCGTACTCTTTTCCGTACGGCACCATGCTCTGCCAGTACGCGTCGTACGACGGATGCTGCAGCCAGCGCTGCAGCCAGGGGTTCGGCGTGCCGTCCATGGCATCGATCTGGCGAAATGGCCGATCGCTGGTGAACCAATTGCGCGTGAGCTCCCACCAGCGCTGGCTGTCGGCGTAGATCTTGTCGTCCAATAGTTTGTTGTTGGTGACGTAGAACGCCCAGGCGTAATTCGCGTTCACGAATACGTTGTTGTACATCGGCAGGCCCTGGCCAGGGATCGCCGCGGCCGAAACCGCGATGCCCTTGAGCGCGGGATGCGGATACTTCGTGGCCGCCCATGCGGTGAAGCCGCTGTAGCTGCCGCCCACCATGCCCACTTTGCCGTTGCTCCAGGGCTGGCGCGAGATCCAGGCGATGACTTCGCGCACGTCGCGCGCATCGTGCTCGTACGGTACGGGCGCTTCGGGGCTCAAGCGCTTGCCGCGCACGTCGGCCACGACGCCGGCGAAGCCGCGCGCCGCGAACTCACCGGCCTGTTGCCGGATGACGTCCGGATTCGCGTATATGTCGAACACGAGGATCGTGGGTAGCTTGCCCTTGGCGCCGACCGGCAGCTCGACCGTGGCGGACAGCGTGGCGCCGTCCTTGGTCTTGATCATCACGTCATCGGCGTGAACGACCAGCGAGAGCAGTGGGAGGGCGAGACAGACGAGGGCGCGCGCGGTTTTCATAGGGGCGCAGTTTAACGGGGGCGTTTAAGAGCCGCAGCATGTCGATTCTCGACCGCATCCCCGGTCGTCCACCCGCGACTGGCCTGCCGGTCGGCACGTCGCAAAAGCCCGCGCAGGTCGGCGAGCTGCCGCCAGACGTGCCCGTCATGCGGCCGAGCGCGCGTTTGCATTAAAGTGCGCGGATGCAATCGCCCCACGATTTCAGCGTCCACTAGTCCCAGTGAATCCCCTGCACGAAATGATCCGGCGGCTGCCGACCGGCGTCGAATTCCTCTTCGTCATCACCTGGGCGTTCGGTCTCGAGATCTTCACGGCCATCCTCGCGCTCGGCGGCGCCGTGCCGGAAGGCGCCGACGCCCAGTTGACGAACGACCTGCTCGTGTCATTCCTGGCAATGAAGTCGGTCCAGTTCGTGGTCATCATGTGGTTCCTGCGCGTCCGCGGCTGGAGTCTGGAGAAGTTCGGCCTGCGCTTTTCCTGGCGCGAGACGCTGGCCGGCGTCGCCTTGTTCGCGGTGGCCTATCTAATGGCGGCAGGCAGCGAGAAGCTGGTCGCGACGTTCCTGCCCGCGCAGGCGGCGGCGCTGATCGCGCGCGCGCCGCAGGTGGATGCCGGGTTCAGCATGCAGCTGCTGTATGTCACGGCCACGGCGCAGGGGATTTTCGAGGAGCTGTTCGTCGTGGGGTACATCGTCACCGCGCTGGCACCCGTGCGCGGGCTGTGGACGGCGATCAACGTGAGCACGGTCGTGCGGCTGCTGTATCACTTGTACGAGGGCCCGCTCGGCATCGCCGTGCAGGTGCCGCTCGGATTGCTGTTCGCGTATGTGTATGTACGCACGCGCGCGCTGTGGCCGCTGATTCTGGCGGATGTGCTGCTGAGCGCGGCGCTCGCATTCAATTCCTGAATTGGGGACACTCCCCATTTCCTAGCAAAAGGGGACAGACCTCGCCGGATTGCGACCAGATTGACGAGGCACGCGAGGTCTGTCCCCTTTTGCTAGGAAATGGGGAGTGTCCCCAATTCTTCCTCACGCCACGCGGCGCGCCGGATCCTGCAATTCCCGAAATCGCGAATTCCGCTTCTGCTCGCGCTCGATGATCAGCTCCTGATCGCGTGCCCAGTCGAGCGCAAACGACGCCACTTCCTGCCAGCCACTCTGCGCGACGATGAAGTGCGTGCGGTCCGGGAATTCCTTGTACTCGGTGATTGCCGAAGAGTGCCGATAGGCCTTTACATTCGCCTTCACGATGGACGGCGGAATCAGATGGTCCTGTGAGCCGGCGATCATGAGCAGCGGTCCGCGGTTGTTGCGCTCGACGTTGATGCGGGTTTCGGCGAACGGATTGAAATTCGCGAGCTCCGCCTGGAACAGCACGTGGTCCGGTCCGGGTACCGCGTACCGCTGGTACATGTGGAACGATTCCTCGCGCGACGCCGTGTTCATGAACGCGTAGTGGAACTGCGAGGGCGTCAGCGGCACGCAGCGATGGTTGTTGCGGAAATTGATAAGCTGCGGCGTGACCACTCGCATCGTGGTGAAGGGAAGTTTCCAGATGCCCTTGATAGGGGCTGATGCGATGGCCACGCCGCAGGCGCCAAGACCACGGTCCAACAAAGCCTGAACCACGAGCCCTCCGAAGCAGTGGCCGACGAGGATCGGCGGGCTGTCGAAGTCGAGTATCAGCTTCTCGTAGTGATCTACGATCTGCCTGACCCCGACATCCGCGTACCCTTCGGGCTGGCGTCGAAGCGCGCGAATGTCGCGTTCCATACCCGGCCAGCTCGGCGCATACACGCCGTATCCGAGCTCGCTGTAGTGGTGCGCCCAGTATTCGAAACTGAGCGGCGTCATCCACATGCCGTGAATCAGGACAATGTTGTTAGTGCCCATGGCTTCTCCACAAACGAGTGGGAAAGATAGACGAAGCGCTGTCGTTGTCCAGCGACAGCACGTTGGTAGTTATACCTAAGACCGGGGAAGTTCTTAAGTTGTTAGGTGCGGGGCATGGCGGAACGGCGCGCCGATATTTTGACGTTGCACCCACGTCGGGGTATTCCCGCGAATCCAGTGGCCTGACACAGGGCGGCGACGTCTCTCCAGATGCCCATCGGCGACCGGCCCCGCAATAGATCGAGGGAACGCGCGATCTCCAGTCGCTGCCCGTCGGTCGCGCGGACGAAGCTGCGATTGGCGACTATGTGGATCCAGCGGCGTAGTGCCAGGTCCAGCGTCTTCCGTTCGTCTTCGCGGGCCTGCAGGACTCGTTCCAGCAACAGCCCGAGCTGGTCCCACTTCGGGAGCAGGCGGCCGGCGCCGATGAGGCTCGCCCTCAGGCGCGGCGCGCTGGCCATGGATAGCGCGCCCGACAATGCCGGGCGGCTCAGGCTTTCGCTGCCGGTGCGAGATCCGAGACCTGCGTCACCCAGTCCTCGGCGCGGATCAGCGCCGCAGCGCATGCGAGTCTGCCGGGTCGAGCGCGCAATGCACGCAGCGCGCGCTCGCGCAGATGGCCATTGCCGTCGCAAGCGTGCAAGAACTGGTACACGTCCGCGAGCCGCCTGCTGCTCACCAGGACCAAGGTGGCGCGCTCGCGAGATTGCGCGTCCACCAGGCCATTCCGGCCGCGCCGGACCTGCGCGTCGAACGCCAGCAGCAGCTCACCCGGCGCCGTCAGCAGCACGTCGACCGATTCATCGAAACTCAGCGTCTCGGAATCGACGAGCTTGCGTACGGTCCGCACGAGACGCGATTCCCACGACGAAGTGGAATAGGTTGACGCAGACCTCGGCGAAGTATCGCCCGATCCTATCTGGTTTTCCTACAGCCGGGACTTCGCGCCGGTGCGCGAATCGGCTTAACCTCGTGACTCATGGAGCCGACGCGCGAAGAGATAGACGCATTCACCGAGCCCGCTGTGCTGGAGTTCGGCGCGACCTGGTGCGGCTATTGTCAGGCCGCCCAGGCGCACATCGCCTCCGTCATGAAGAACCACCCGACCGTGCGTCACATCAAGATCGAGGATGGCAAGGGCAGGCCGCTCGGCCGGGCGTTCGGCGTCAAGCTCTGGCCAACGCTCGTCTATCTGGAAAAGGGCGTGGAAAAGGGCCGCGCGGTACGGCCGAACAATGCCGCGGAGATCGAGGCGATCTTTTCCGCGGCGCATTGAGCGGTTTTGCTATGGTTCCCGCATGTTTCGCACTGCGGGCAATCTTCTGAAATGGGCCGTCGTCGCGATGCTCTTCACGGGCGTCGCGGCCGCCCGATCAGCCGGCGATACCGATGAGTCCGCCTACGCGCCGGCGACGCTGGCCAAGATCATGGGCGGCGCGGCGCAATCGCAGAACGACGAGGCCGAGCTCACGGGACCTGGCCATTGGTTCACCACCACGGCCACGTTCACCGGTCGCAGGCGCCCGATCTCCGGCCGATTTCGGCCGATCATCGGCTCCTGGGTGAGCAGCCGCGGCGAAGGCTCCGACTCGGTGGAGATGTACTTCTCGGGCGAGCTCAAGGAGCTCGAGTTCGAGCAGGCCGGGAAGAAATACTGGCTGCTCGCGGGGCTGCCGGGAGGGCTCGGTTTCGACGTCTATCCCGCGGGCCAGAAGCTATCTATCTACCTGCAACGGATCGGCTTCGCATCCGGTACGCCGGTGGCGCTGATGACCCTGGCGAAGCTGCCGGGAGGCGCCACGTCGGTCACGGTGGCCGGCACGCGACGTATGCGCAACGCGCGGGTGGGCGAGGGCGCGCGGCGCCAGGAGGCCGTGTACAAGAGCGGCTCGGCGACGTTCACCTATTCGGGACGCGAATACACGCTGGCGCTGGACGCCGCGGGACGCCATTCCATCGCGCCCGGGTTGTATTCCTACGAGAACGGGGTGCGCACCGCGCTGCTCGAGTACGGCGGCACCGACGAGCAATACCTGTTGCTGCGCGTGCCGGTGGGCGAAGCGGCGTCGAGCGTGCTGCCCTATCTAGTGCTCGGCGGGCGCATCGTTCCGCCCATCGACGTGAGCGCCTGCGACAACGAGTCCGATATTGAGCGGTCGGGCGCCAGCGGCGCCGTGGACTGCGCATCGGTGCCGCGTTCGGTACTGTCGAAGCTGAAGTTCTCGGCGCAGTAGCGCTCAACTGGGGTTGGCCTTCCAGCCGCGCGGTCTGCGGTCGAACGCGATCTCCACCTCGAAGCTGCGCGCCTGACATTTCGAGCACCGTAATCGAGTGCAGGCCTGCTTCAGCGTGACGTTCCATCCCACGACGTTGGCCAGGGACTTCGGTGCCATTTCGCGCTGGTGTTTGCACTGGCGGCAGGTCACGCAGATCACGTATGAACCTGCATGGTCGGAGAGCTTGTCGATGGCGCTGGCGGGCAGGGGCATGGTGCGCATTTTTTTCCAGGCGGGACGCAGGCGTCCATGCAGTTCCCGAGGGGCGCCGACACTGTATATCTGCCCCTGATACGCTTCTTCACATGGCCGCCAAGACCACTCTCGAGCGCTGTAGCTCCCTAGACCAGCCGGGCTGGCTGGATTTCCGGCTGGCGCTCTGGCCCGATGCGAGCGCCGACGAGCACCGCGGATACATGGCGATCTCGCTGGCGCAGCCGGAGCGCTTCCTGCAGCTCATGATGTACGACGCACAGCGTCAGCCCATCGGCTTCATCGAAGGTTCGATCCGGGTCGACTACGTGAACGGCACAGAGACGTCGCCGGTGGGGTTCGTCGAGGGCGTGTATGTGGTGCCGGCCTTGCGCCGCAAGGGCGTTGCGCGATTGTTGTTTGCCGCGATCGGCGATTGGGCCCGGGCACGCGGATGCCGCGAGCTCGCCTCCGATGCGCTGCTCGAGAACGAGGCCAGTCAATGCGCGCATCGTGCGCTCGGCTTCGAGGAGACCGAGCGCGTGGTGTACTTCCGCAGGAAGCTGTAGCGCGCGCTAGCCTAGAAGCGAATCACCACGCCGAGGTTGATCGCACTCAGATCTTCTCTGCCGGAGCCGTTGTTCTCGCCCACCTTGCCGAGATTCAAATATTCGGCGCGCACCGAATACGCCTGATTGAAATGCCACGCGGCGCCGAGGCCCAACACCGCGTTGTTGGAGTCCCCTTTCGCGCTGCCAAATCCGCCGCTCTGACCGTCGATGCGAGAGCTGATCTGCAATTGCGTGGCAGCGAACAGGAAGCCCGCGCGGACGAACAGCTCGAAGCTTTGGTTGATCGGCAGAATGCCCACCATGGAAAAAATGGGGCCTCCGACACTGAATTTGCGAGTGAGCGACGTCGGCACGAATCCTTCGTCGAAGTCGAGCTCGCCGCGACCGGTGGACCGCAGATCGCCGAATTGCGCCAGCGCCACCTCGAAGGCGAAATGGCGGGCGAAGCGGTAGCCGAACGCGGCCTGATAGCCGATATCGGAATCTTTGGTGCTGGCGGTTACATTTTGAAAGGGGACTCCCGCATTCTCCAGCGAGGCGATCAGCACATTTTCGTCCTGCGTATGATCGCCGCCGTAGGTCGAATGACCAGCCATTACGGAACCGTACGCGCCGATGCGGTTCGCGTTGCGCGTACGCTTCTTCGGCTTGGCGGCTTCGGCCATTCCGGCCATCAGGAGGCTGGCAGCCATGAGCAGGACGACCGCGGCTTTTTTCATGCGATGAGCTCCCGAAAGGGTTCCGTGACGACGCTAACACGCAGCGTGGGCGCTGCGCCCATCATTTGAGAACTTCGGCGAGGAACCCTTCGAGAGCGTGCCAGGAACGGCGGTCGGCGGCCTCGTCGTACTGCATCCCTGAGGCGCGATCCTGTGCCGCCGGGTTCGTGAATGCGTGCACAGTCTGGCCGTAGGCATGAATCTGCCAATCTGCACCGGCGGTGCTGAGCTCTTTCGCAATGGCGAGCACGTCTTCGGGTGGTGCCATCGGATCGTCCGCTCCTGTGACGATGAGTACCTTGGCCCGGATTTTCGGCTTCGTGAGCCCTGATGGCTCGAGCAAACCGTGGATGCTGACCACGCCGCGCAGATCGACATCGGCGCGCGCGAGGTCGAGCGAGCACAGTCCGCCGAAGCAAAAACCCATCACTGCGATGCGGCGCGCATCGACGATGGGCATCGTGCGGGCGGTAGCGAGTCCCGCCTCGAGCCGCTCGAGCAACATCGCACGGTCCTTCATGAACGGGCTCATCAGCGCCGAGCATTCTTGGTTGGTGGTGCCGCGTTTGCCCTTGCCGAAGTTGTCGAGCGCGAAGCACGCGTAACCCTGCCATGCGAGACGGCGCGCCTTGCGCTCGACGAAGTCGTCGCGACCGCCCCAGGCGTGATTGATGAGCACGGTGGGTCGCGGTCCGGGCTGCGATTCGTCGTAGCAGAGAAAGCCTTCCAGCAGCGCTTCGCCGTCGCGGTACTCGATGGTTTGCTCACGCATTCAGGCGGCCTCGTGGGGTCTACGCATGTATTAAGGAATCGATTATGTAATACGGCACGCGCCGGCGAACTCTGAGCAGTCCGCAAAAGCAATGCGGCAGCCTCGAAGGCCGCCGCACCGCATGCCTAACAACTGTCGGCGTCCCGCACCCATCCATGGGCGGGTGCGCCGTCAACGCGGTGGTTCGCTGCCGGGCTGCGCGTCTTCCATCGGAAACGCGGTGGCACCCGCGGGCGGCGGCGGGGACGCGGGCCCGCTCGCGGACGCGTCGGGCGTGCTGGTGGCCGAACTCTGGCTGGCCACCGGCGCGACCTGTGCCGTGCTGGCGAGGATGGCGCGCTCGAAGCGCTTCGCGGCATCGACGTTGGTCGACACTCGACCCGCGATGATGTCGGAGGCTGGAGCGCTCTTGCCGTAGAGCTTGGTGTTCGAGCGGCTGTCGATCGAGAGCACGCTGCCGTCGATGGACACACCGGCGAACAAACCGCGATTGCGCGAGTACGAGTACACCTCGGCCTTGAAGTCTTGATCCGTGCCCGCGGAAGCGGCGCGGCCTACCGGACCTGCGGCCACCGATGCATCCGCGCCCAGCGTGAGCTTGCCGTCAGCGATGCCTTCGATGCCCTGGCGCGTGGTGAACACGAGGACGATATCGGTGGACTGCACGCCGATCTGCCAGCCGACGTTGCCGCCCGTGAGGTTGATGAGGATGGGCGAGGAGAAGCGGCCATTCTGATCGCGTACCACCATCGCGCCGCTGCCGCGCCGCCCGCCAACCACCGCCGCGACCTTGACCACGTTCGGGATGACGGCGATGCCGTAGGCGCGCGAAAGCAGACGGTCGGGAATGTTCTGGTCGCGGATCGTGCGTAACTCTTCGAGTACGCCAGAGGCTTCGATGAGACGGGCTTCTTCACGCGCACTCGCGAGCGCGGGCGTGGTGCCGGCGGCGCTGACGAGCGTCAACAACAGCAGAAGTTTTTTCATCGCAATTCCTTAGTCCAAAAAGTCTTTGTCCGAGAGGGGATTCGGAAGATGGGCGAGCTTAGCGCATGGCGTATTCTCGTGGCTCATAATGGCGATCATGCGTAACCAAGCCTTTCACTTCGACTGCCTGCGCGCAATCGGGTTCCGCCTCTTGTTTGGCGCCATTTTCGCGAGTCCCGCGGCGCATGCGGAGTGGATCACGCAGTCGCAGGCCATCATGGGTACGCGATGCGCGGTGGAGCTGTGGAGCGAGGACAAGGCCAGGGGCGAGGCGGCGATAGCGTCGGTATTCGCCGACATGCACCGCATCGACCGCCTCATGAGCACGTGGAAAGAAGACACCGAGATTTCGCTCGTGAACCGCGAGGGGTCGAAGCATCCGGTGAAGATCAGCGCGGAACTGTTCCGCCTGCTGCAGGAATCGGTGCAGTACTCCGAGCTCACGCACGGCGCGTTCGACATCACGTACGCGAGCGTGGGCTATCTATACGACTTCAAGAAAGGCGTGCACCCGGATCAAAAGGCCATCGACGCGGCGCTGCCGGGCATCAACTGGCGCCACATGAACCTCGATCCGAAGAAGCTCACGGTGTACTTCGAACGGGCCGGCATGCGCATCGACCTCGGCGGCATCGCCAAGGGCTACTCGGTCGACAAGGGCATCGAGATCCTGCAGAAGCAGGGCGTCACGCGCGCCATGGTCAATGCCGGCGGCGATACGCGCATCATCGGGGACCGGTTCGGGCGGCCGTGGGTGGTGGGCGTGCGCGATCCGGACCACGAGGGCAAGACTTTCCTCAAGCTGCCGCTGACGGACACCGCGTTCTCGACGTCGGGCGACTACGAGCGCTACTTCGACGAGGACGGCAAGCGTTTCCACCACATCATCGATCCGAAAACCGGCGACTCCGCGCGCAAGGTGCGCAGCGTGACCATCATCAGCGGCACCGCGACGCGCACGGATGCGTTGACCAAGAGCGTGTTCATCATGGGCGCTGAAGAGGGCATCGCGTTCATCAACACGCTGTCGGACGTCGATGCCGTGGCGGTCGCGCCCGACGGCAGGGTGTTGTACTCGAAGGGCCTGGCGCCGCCGACGTCGTGACGGCCGCGGCCGTCGTGTCCGCGCCTCGCTAACTACCGTCGCGACGCCGGCACCGGATGCCGGCATTCCGTGCCGGCGCCATGCGAATCAGATGCATCGGCATCACGCGTTCGACTCCACGGTCGCCGCTACGCGGTCGGACCGGGCGCGCTCGACATCGCCGCCAGGAGTTGCTTCAGGCGGTGTGTCAGTCCGACCGGGCGGAACAGCCATATCGGTCCTGTCGGCCGCCCCATGCCGCCGCGCTTTGCAACGCGGCGGCGTCCGGCTATTGTTCCGGCAGCAGGGCGCGGCAACCCTCGAGATCCTTGGAACAAAACCATGAGCAAACACGGATGGCTGCCACGCGCTGCCGTTGAGATGGCGTTCGCGCTGAGCGCCGCTTTTCTTTCCACCCACGCGGGCGCGCAATCCGCGCCCGACCAGCACACCGCGACTCCGCAGCAGGATCCCGGCGTGTACTCGGGTCGGCTCAAGGTGAATTACCCGACGCCCTACGAGCTCGCGACGGTGGAGCAGATCCGTGCCGTGGTCGATCGCGTACACGCCTATACGGTCGAAGCGGCGCCGGTCCGCGTCGTCGATGGCGACACGGGCGCGCCGGTGAGCGACCTGAGCAAGCTTCCGCCTGTCGTGGCGCTGGCGCGTACCGACCTGCAGATCGGCAGCTACGAATGGGGCGTGACCTACGCCGGCATGATGCTGCTCTCGCAAAAGACCGGCGACCCGCGCTTCAATCAGTACACCGACGAGCGCGTCACCGCCCTCGCCACGGTCGCCGCGCATGCGCGCGCGCGCATGCAGCCGGGCACCACGGCATCCAACTATCCGCGCCCGGCGCACGGCATCCCGGTCCGCGGCATGCTGCTGCCCGCCCGTCTGGACGACGCGGGTGCCATGTGCGCCGCGCTGATCAAGGCCGAGCGTGCGGGCCTCGGCGCGAAGAAGTTGCGCCCATGGATCGACAACTGGGTGGATTGGGTAGCAAACAAACAATTCCGCCTCGGCGACGGCACGCTGGCGCGCAACCGCCCGTTGCCGAACACCCTGTGGCTCGATGATCTCTACATGAGCGTGCCGTGCCTCGCACAGATGGGAAAACTCACGGGAGACACGAAATACTACGACGATGCCGCGAAGCAGATCCTGCGGTTCGCGGACCGCATGTTCGTGAAGGACACGAAGCTCTTCATGCACGCGTGGAACCAGGACATGGATCCGCATCCCACTTTCCATTGGGCGCGCGCGAATGGCTGGGCCATCATGGCCATGGTCGAACTGCTCGATGTACTGCCGGAGAAACATTCCGCGCGGCCGAAGATTCTCGCGCTGTTCAAGGAACATGCGACGGGCCTGGCCGCCAAGCAGGGACACGCGGGCTTGTGGCACCAACTCCTCGATCGCCGCGAGTCGTACGAGGAGACGTCGGCCTCCGCCATGTTCGTGTTCGGGCTGGCGCGCGGCATCAACCGCGGCTGGTTGAATGCAGCGGCCTTCGGCCCCGCCGTCGCCATTGGCTGGAATGCGGTGGCGGGCAAGGTGAACGCGAAAGGGCAGGTCGAGAACGTGTGCGTCGGCACGGGCGTGGGCTGGGAGCCCATGTTCTACATGTACCGCCCCACGCACCTGCTGGCGGCGCACGGCTACGGACCGGTGCTGCTCGCGGGCGCGGAGATGATCGAGTTGCGCAAGCGGCCGGACATCGGCATCCACGACGGCGGGATGCACTTCGGCAAGTCGCTGGAGTGAGCGAGGACTGAACGCGCGGAACCGGGTCTCGAGGCCGATCTAGGGGAGGGCTGTGAGGCGCTCCGCGCGTTCAGTGGTTCGATGGGGTATCGCGCCGGGACTTCAGTCAGGTCGGGAGCTGCACGGAGCTGCCGTAGGCGAAGGGTTACGCAAGCGCCAAACGCTGGCTTCCACGATCCGCGTCATGCGCAGCGCCAGCGTCCCGACGCCGGCGTTGACCAAGGCGTTCTGCAGCACCTGGAAGCCCCTCGGTTCACTGGGCATCACCGCGATGGCGCACGCGGCGGCCGCGAACCACAGCAACGCCGGCAGACCACACAGCGCGCGCAACGTGTGCAGCTCCGCCTTCACGAGTGCAGCTCCAGGAAGATGTCCTCGAGGCCGAGGCGCTCGATTCGCGCGCCGGCGCCTAACTTCTCTTCGAGCTCCGACCAGTCCTCATCGGCGGCACGCAACGCGACCAGCGTCCTGCCGCCCGCGGTTGCGCGCTCGGCGACCACGCGCCGCAGCGCGCCGCTGGCCGACGGAAAAGCGCGAGAGGCGCTGCGAAATCTCGATGCCCCAGCTCGCCACGAGACGCTCGACGAGCGCGCCGTCCCAGCGCGGATAGAACGCCGCGATGAGATCCAGATAGGCGAGGCCCGTGAACTCGCCGATGAGTTCGTCGCGGTTTGGGGCACGTAGCCGATGCGCTTCCTGGACGCAACTGGTGCGTCCGTGCCGAATAGTTGCGCGCTGCCCGCGGTGGGCGCGCTCAGGCCGAGCAGCACCTCGAGGAGGGTGGTCTTGCCGGCGCCGTTTGCGCCCAGCAGACCCACGACGTCGCCGGGGCCGACGTGCACGTCGATGCCGTTGAGCACCGCGTGTTTGCCGAATTTCTTGGTCAGTCCGTCGGCTGAAACGTAGTTGTTGGTGTTCATTCGTTCCACTTCTTGCGGATGGCTTTGATGAGGTCTTCCTGCGAGAGCTCGAGCTGGCGCGCGGACAGCACGAGATGATCGAGCTGCCCCTCGAGCTGCTCGAGTCGATGCGTGCGCGGCGCCTGCGCCCGCGCCTGCGCGGCCACCGTCATGGGCTTGCCGCGCTGGCGCTCCAGCACGCCTTCGGCTTCGAGCAGGCTGTAAGCCTTGGAGATGGTCATCGGGTTCACGGCGTGCTCGAGCGCGAGCTCGCGCACGGAGGGCAGCTGCGCACCGGCCGCGAGCTGGCCGCTCGCGACCATGCGTCGCACCTGCTCGACGATCTGGCGGTAGATGGGGGTGCCGGATTGGGGATTGAGGATGAACATGAGGTGCCTATGTGTATTAGTACAACTATACAAATAGCCATGTCAACGGCGTCGTGGCCCATTTCGCGCGGGGCCGCGCGCGGGCGCCTCAGTCCGGTGGATTGGCGGCGGCATTTACCGCCGTGATCTCGCGCGCCGCGCGCTCGGCGAGCAGCGGCTCGAGGCTTTCCGCCCAGCGCGTCGCGGCGCCGCGATCGCGCAGCGCCCACTGATAGGCGATGGTCGCGACGGCCTCGGTCTTGATCGCGCCGTCGGCGAAGGCCTCGTCGACCAGGCGTGCGGCGGCCTCGGGCTCGCCGCTCGCGGCGCGCACGTACACGAGCCGCTGCAGGATCTGATCGCGCTGCGCGTTGCGCGGCCGCCCGCTGGTCCAGGCAGCGGCCGCGGCGAAATCGCGGTCTGCCCATTGCTGCACCAATCCTTCGAGCACGCCGTCGGCCTGGCTGTTGCCGATCGACTGCTCGCGCCATTGAACGGCGCGTGCAGGATCGCCGCGCGCGACCACCAGCGAGACGTCTATCAAAGCCGCCTGTCGCTCGGGAGATTCCGGCAGCGACTCGGCCCAGGCGATGGCGGCGTCGGCATCGCGCGCGGCCCAGAGCTGCGCCACCTGGCGAACTAACAACTCGCGCAGTCGCGGATCGGTCTGCAGCTCGGCGTAGCGCGCCGCAGCGGCCGGATCGCGCGCGATCAATGCGGGCAGCTTCTCGGCGAGCACGAGGTCGTAGCGATTGGGATCGCTGGCGGCGAGCGCGCGCTCGAGATCGGTGAGCGCGGCGGCGGTGGTGCTCGGTGCTGACGTGGGCGCCGCGGTGCGTGCGCGCGCGGTTTCGCCCGCGGGCGGCGGTGCTACCGGCGCGGTAGCCGTGGAGATCGAAGGAGGCGATACCTCGGCGTGGGTCGGCGCACGCGCGGTCTCGCCCTCATCGCGGAGCAGGTAGATCGCAGCGGCCGCGGATGCGCCGGCCGCCACGATGATCAGCGGGAGCTTCGCGCGCATCGCGTCCTAAATCCACTGCTGGTCATTGCTGGCGCCGATGTGCGTCCGGATGTCGACATTGGTGAACGAGTCCATGTAATCCCCCAGATCCATTACGCACGGCAATTGCGCGACGGCGAGAAATACGCCTGTCGCGCGGCGCGGTCAACGAGCGCGCGGTTCGGGCGCAATGGGATGCGGGACGGGGCCGGCGGTGCGCGCCTTCGAGGGGGTCGCCACGAGGTCTGTCCCCATTTGCTAGGAAATGGGGAGTGTCCCCATTTAGAAGAACGCGCTGATGTAGAACTGGAAGATGTTCGCGTTGAGCGTGTAGAGCGGCTCGGTGCCGGGCGCGAACACCGTTTCCGGCGGCACGCCAAAGCGCCCGATGCTGAAGCGCGCGTCCCGGAAGTCGTCGTAATTCACCGTCATGTAGTCGTAGCGCAGGTTGATCTGCCCTTTGGACAGCCACGGGAAACGATCGATCTTGAACTCGTACGTGGCGCCGAGACCCGCGGTGATGGCGTTGTACGTTGCCAGCTCTTTGTCGCGCGCCATGAAGTTGGCGAAGTCGGCGCGCGGAAAGATGTCGCGGTAGAAATCGGCCGCGGTCTGCGTGTAGTAGCGCACGCGCGCCTCGAAGATCCAGTTGCCGCCCCACCTGGCATTGTCGAGCGGATGCACGTAGCCGAGCTCGCCGGTGTGTCCGATGATGCCCCAGGTGTCGGTGTAGAACCGGTACATGGTGTCGATGGCAGCGCGATACGGCAGGAAATACTTGGCGCGAAACGAGGCGGCATTGCTCGAACGCGTGTTCGGGTAGATCTCGGGTGCGAGCAGCTGGCTGAACGGGTCGACGAAATGGCGGATCGAGCGATAAGGACTGCGCAGGAAACCCTCATCGGTGATCACCTCGTACTGGCCCGAGAGGATCATGTTCTTCGTGACGATCTGCGACACGCCGACGTTGAAGCTCTGCGACTCCATCTCGGCGGCGAAGTTCGGGTCGTTCTGTTTGACGTCCGCGATCTTCACGTTCCGGAACACGTCGTTCTTGCCCGTCTTGTAGCCGAACGAAATGGTGGTGAGGTCGCCGAACATGTCGTGGCTGACGCCGGCGAACATGGTCGACGCCAGGTAGTCGCTCTCGTCGCTCTTCACGTAGCCGAGCGAGTAGGTGGACTTGCCGTGCAGGAAATCGGTGGAGATGCTGAGCTGCTTGCGCTCGTCCTCGTAGGGGCTGGCCGAGGTCTCGACGTCCACCGACGCGGACGACACCATGTCGATGTAGTAGTTGGCCTGGACCGAGACGTGCTCGCCGATGCTCTTGCGCACCAGCATCGAGGGGCCGGAGATGGTGACGCCACCGCCTTCGTAACGGAAATAGAGCAGGTCGGCGCGGTCCTCGGGCAGCACGCCCGCGTGCACTTGCGCAGCGCCGGCCAGCAGCAGGCAGGTTATGACGAATCGGAACAGACGTGTGGGTACCTTGTACATCGCGCGGGTTCTAGTTAGGCCTTAGTTGCAGCCGCAGCCGCCGCCGGCGCCGCCGGTGGCGCCGCGCGAGCCTTCGCGCGATTCGAACACGTGGTCGAGGAAGTCCTGCGAAACGGAGGCACGGCCCGCCATGATGGGATCGGCGAGGTTCTCGCGATCGTACGGCGCGACCCACGGTTCGATGGAGCTGCAGCCGGCCAGGGCCAGCACGGCAGAGATCGTCAACAAACCGCGGATGCGCATACCTCGACTCCTATTCCTTGAGCATCGACCGGATCTGCGAGAGATAGAAATTCTCATCGCCCGGCTTGTAGCCCTTGTGCATGACCCGGACATTGCCCTTGCGGTCGACGAACACCGTGCTCGGCATTCCAGCGACCTTGTAGAGCTTGCTGACCTTGCTGTCGGTATCGAAGGCGATCGGGAAGCTCACCGACTTCTGCTTCGAGAGCCAGGCTTCCGCGCCGGCCGAATCCGGCTCGACGTTGACGCCGAGCATGGTGAAGCCCATCGCCTTGTACTTCTTGTAGATGTCCTCGAGCAGCGGCATTTCCTGCCGGCACGGACCACACCACGTGGCCCAGAAGTTGATCATGACCACCTGGCCCTTGAACTGCGCCAGGTTGATGGCCTTGCCGCCGCGTCCCGAGAGCTGGAACGACGGCGCCGGGCCTGAGGATGAGGCGGCGAAGGCGGGCAGCACGAAGAGGGCGGCGAGCGCGATGCCCTTCACCATCTTCCCGAATCCCGTGGCTGTCTCTGTGCGTGCCGACATGATGCTCACTCCGTCAAAAGAAGACGGTCGCGCTGAGCAGGGTCTCTATGTTGTTGGTGACCTTGGTCTCGCCTAACAAGTCGGAGTCGAACACGCGGTCCTGAACTCCGATGTGAATCGCCAGCCAGTCAGTCGGCAGGACGCGGTATCCCGCGCCGAGATTGATCGTCAGCCGACGGTCGCCGGCGAATTTCACGCTACCGATGCCACCCAACAGGTAAAAACCACTGTTCATGGCGAGCTTGCGACCGATGAAAGCCTCGCCAGGGAGGAAGTTGTAGCCCAGCGAGAGGCTGTAGTACGTGAAACGTCTCTCATCTCCGGTCAACAGCTCGATGTCGCCGCCCAGCGTCTCGAAACTGGTTTTTCCCGCAGTGGATTGCCCTATGTCGGCGCGGAAAAAGAAATCTTCTGTCACATGGTAGTTGAACTGTGCGGCGGCGGTCGGCTGGGTGCCGAAGTCTTCGATGGACATGAACCCTGCGCCCACGCCGACTTCCCAGTTCTCGTTGTCGATCTTCGGCCGCTTGATCTTGCGGCGCGCCACGTTCGGCTCGATGACGCGCGGCGGCGTCGCGTCGGAGTCTTCGGCTTCTTCCTCGGCCGCGGCTTCCTCTTCGGTCTGCGGCTGCTCGACCTGTTTGTTCTTACCGAACCAGGGCCAGCGCAACGCAGCGCAACCGCTCATCGCGAAACACGCGACCAGGGTTGCGGTCAGAAGAAGCAGGCGATTTGAATTTTCCATTCTTCCAACTCCTGATTTTCATCGCGGCTCGTGAAAACCGTGTGCCAGCGATAATCGGCGCGCAGGAAAAAGCGCCGGGTGAGATAAAAACGCATGCCCGCGCCCACGTAGGCAGTCTGATCCTCGCGATCTTCCGGCAGCACGATGGTCGCACGCGGGCTGGTAGCCACGATGCCCGTACCCAGCGTGATGAACGGCGAGAGGCGCCACTCCGGCACGATGACGTGGGTGAGCCCGAGCTCGGCCTTCCAGCCGGTCGATGCATTGCCGAGATACTGCGAGCCCGAGAGCTCGACTTTCATGTTGTCGGTGAGCGAATAGCCGAAATAGCCGCCGATGAGATTCGCGCCGCCGTAGTCGCCACCGCCGATGCCGAGCTCCCAGGTGTGGCTGGTGAAGCCCTCGCGGTCGCCGAGGTTGAACACGAACGGCGTGCCGTCGGCGAGCTTCGTGCGGCGCATGTCGCGCGCGCGCGCCCAGCCTTCGACTCCGCGCTCGGTGCGCACCTTGAACCAGTCCGTGCGCCGGTAGAGCACGTCCACCGACTCTTCGCGTTCCACGACCTGAAACACGGGATAGCCCCGCGCCGGCCCGCTCGACAGCTCGAGGTACGGCTCGCTGACGAAGACCTGCTGCAGCTTTTCCTTCGCCGCAGCTTCCTTGGTGGCCGCCTTCTCTTCCTTGGCCTGGGCCCTCTCCTCGGGCGTCTGTTTTGCTAGGACTGCGACCGGGAGAAGACATGCGAGGACACTAACGAGCGCACTAGTTCTGCGGAGTTGGCGGGAACGGGTCGTTGTAATACTGGGCTCCAATATCCAGCCACTCCGAAAGCAAGCGCAGTTCAGCGGTCGTGAGCATACCCGCATGCGTGACATTATTCATAACGTTGAAAAACCGCGATCCGCGCGCATTGCCCGCGTTCATGGGGGCAGAGATCGGCACCGGGTCGAGAATCACATTGCCCAGATCATCCCTCTGCACGACGCCGTTGATCACTCGTGGTACCAGCCGCACCTGCACCGCGCCGTTCACCAGTTCGAGTTCATTGCGCGTGAAGACCAGCTGACGGAAGGCATGCTTCTGCAACGCTTCATCGTTCGAGTCTTCGTCGGTGAGCTCGAGCGACGCTTTGGGCAGCTGCGCCACGTTCACCACGTCCAGCCGGTTATGGCAGCTCGTGCAAGTGTAGGTCGGCTCCAGCACCGCATCGCCATTCGTATCGACGGGCGCGGCCGGTGTGCGCACGGCGGACCACAGCGGATGGATGTGTCCGAGGCGCGTCGAGGCGGGAGCCGTGATGTAGTGGATGGTGATGCGGCAGGTCGCGGTCCACGGCACGCAGTTGGCATTCGTCGGCGGCGGCGTGGTCAGCACGGAATAGTTGTATGCGAACGAGTCCGTCGGCACTGCGCCGTTCTTCCAGATCTCCTCGTATATGACGTTCGCGCTCGGATTGGTGGCCGTGCGCCCGCAGCGCTCTGCGGAGCTCACCGGATCGATGCACGAGGAGCCGGGACGCGAACGCGCGCGCGCCATCGTGTCGCCGGGCTCTGGCGAAATCGTGTTCACGGCACCGGGGAATGCCACGCCCGCACCGGTCGCGCCCGCCCAGATGGAGTTGAAGAGATTCTTGCGCCCGTGCACGGGCGGCGGCGGATCGGTGGCGGTGAAGATCGGCCGCTCGCTGTGGCAGCCGTTGCACTGGAGTTCTTCGCCGGGCCGCACCGACAGCCAGGCGCGATGCACGTTGCCGGTCGCACTGATATCGACGCGCCGGCCGTTGATGTCGAGCAGCGCGATCTGGAACGCCACGTTCGCCGGCACTTTCATGCGCACGGAGCCGTCGGGCTCGACCGGCGCGTACGCGAGGATCTCGCGCATGACGTTGGATGCGCCGAACGCGGCGTTGTCGGGATCGGCGATGTCGTCGTCGTCGGGCTGCGAGACCGGCTTCTCGAGGCGCACGAAGCGCACCAGGCGGTTCACGTAGGCAGCGTTGCCGGGGTTGGAGACCGCCGGGATCGTGCTCGCCCCGATAGTGGTGCGCGCGCGGTCCTGGCCCATGATGTCGTAGACGCTGCGGATCGAGAGCATGCCTGCGCCTTCGGAGACCAGGTCGGCGTCGAGATCGACGGGCGCCTGCTTGTCGAGGATCACGGCCGGCAGCGGCACGCGCGGCTGCGCGGCGACCGCCTCGATCACCATGACGCTTTCGGTCGGCGGCATGATGGGCAGGATCGTGTTCTGCGCCGGATCGAACATCCAGATGCTGTACAGCGGCGGCGCGACCTGGACTCCGGCGACCGCGAGACGGTCGGCCGTGCACGGCACGATGCGCGTCGGATCGGTGGCGTCGAGCAGGCGGCACTGGGTCCAGCTCACGAGGATGCGGCCCGAGCCGTCCCACAGCGGGAAGCCGGAGTTGAAGCGACCGCCGGGCGAGGGTCCGGGCACCGTGCGCACGTCGTTGAGCGTCGCGGACCGCTGCGCGGTCTCGCCGGCGGCCGGCGTGACGCCGAGCACCGCCTGCGTGTTCTCGACGAAGCGGTTCGCGTCGATGATGGTGAGGTTGCCGCCGAAGTCGACGTTGGTGCGAGCGCGGGTGAGGACCATGAGACGTCCGTCGGACATCTCGCGCGCGCGCGTGAACTCGACGTTGGTGCCGTTGCTGCCCGTCAGGTGCGACACCGCGCCGTACTGCAGCTGCGTGTCGGTGCCGTCCGGGTTGGTCGTGTACAGGTGCAGGCCGTTGCGGCGGGGCGCGTTGTCCCAGCGCGTGAACAGCAGGCGGCCGTTCTGCTGCACCTGACCATAGAGGTCGCTCGACGGATTGAACGTGATCTGGCGGATGCCCGTGCCGTCAGCGTTCATGACGTGCAGCACGAACGCGGATTCGCCGCGCGACTCGTTCGCCGCCTCGAACTGCGACTTGCCCTCGTCGAGCAGGATGGCCTTGGCCTGGCGCTGGCGGGTCGAGGAGAACACGATGCGGCCGTCGGGTAGATAGGAGGGTGCGACGTCCTGTCCGTCCTCGGCGATGATGTCGGCGGTGATCAGGCGATGCAGCGTGTCGGTAGCGATGTTGTATTCCCAGATGTTCCAGGTCGGCGCCTCCTCCTCGTCGAAATCGTCGAGCGGGCCGCGCATCGCGAACACCACCTTCAGACCGTCGGGCGAGACGTTGAGGTCCTTGATGTCGAAGCGGTCTTCAGCCTCGCCGCCGAACGCGTCGGTGCGCAACCGCGCGCTGATCTCGGTTTCCGCGGCGCCCGGAGAGGCGCGATCGCGTTTCCACAGCGTGACGCTGTAGTCGTCGTCCTCGACGAACGGACGCACGCGCGTGACGTTGTCCTGATCCTCGGGAATCTGGTGGCGGATGTAGAAGATCGGGAAATCGACAGTGGCCGGATCCGGTTCCTGACCGCTTGCGAGGCCGATGCCGCCGCCGCCCGGGCCCTGGGTACAGGCGGCAAGGAACAGCGTGAACGCGCATATTGCCGACCAGGCGATGGCCAACCGGGCGATGCCCCCGGGCGTGATGCGCTTCGCGTTTTCATGAGTTCGATTCACAAGCATCCTCCACTGTCGTTCATGCCTGGCAGCGCGTGCGCTGGCGCACAGGCATATGACGTAATGCAATCATCCCGCGTGCGCAGCAATCGATCTGCCGACGACGTCACAGCAGGCCGTCCGCCAACGCGGTTTTCTTGTCAGCTCTGTAGTTAGAGGCCGGGGCCGGCATGCGCCGTGACGCGGTTCGCAGTCCTCGGGATCAAGACTACTTGCAGTACGTAATAAATGTGTCTGTCGCCGCCTGGAGACGTACAGGAGCGGAGACAAACAAGTGCGTCGAAAGGCGGGGGGATACTGCCCCCGTCAAAAGGGATGTGGAAGAGGCAAATGAATACCCCACAGGTATCGGTTTTCAAGAAGGTCGGTCTCGCGTGCCTGCTGGCATGCATCGCCGCGTCCGCTTCCGCGTCTGATCGCGACAAGGCGAAGCGCATCTACGACCGCATCGCGGGCGTGCCGCCCTCCGAGGCCACACTCGATCTCATGACGCCGCTGATCGCCAGCAATCCGCTGGCGGCGGCCGACTACGCTTTTCAGGCGCGCTCGTTCTACGACGTGACGCTGAAGAACATGGCGGTGCCGTGGACCAACCGTGACCAGACGGTGTTCGCGCCGCTCAACGATTACGTCGCGACGTACATCGGCATCGTCCGTGACGACACCGATTTCCGCCTCGCGCTCTCGGGCGACATCAGCTATACGGTGAACGGCATCACGCCGGCCGCCGCGGCGACCAACAACACGCACTACGCCAATGCCGAGGCGCAGAACGCCAACCTGCTGCTCGATCTGCGCCCCGCGCTGCAGTCGACGGTGCTCGGCATCCCGCCGAGCGCGACCGCGGGGTTGATCACCTCGCGTGCCTCCTCTGAAGCGTTCTTCATCGACGGGACGAACCGCGCGATGTTCCGCTTCACGCTCATGAATCACCTGTGCCGCGACATGGAGCAGGTGCTCGACACCTCGCGTCCGCCGGATCGCATCCGCCAGGACGTGAGCCGCAGCCCCGGCGGCGACAGCCGCATCTTCCTGAACAACTGCATCGGCTGTCACAGCGGCATGGATCCGTTCGCGCAGGCGTTCGCGTACTACGACTTCGACAACGGCACGGCCGACGTGCCGGGCACGATGCGCCTGGTCTTCGACGACACCCAGGTCCACGAAAAGTACTTCAACAACGACACCAACTTTGCGCCGGGCTTCGTCACGCTGACCAACGCGTGGGAGAACCGCTGGCGCAAGGGCCAGAACTTCCTGTTGGGTTGGGACACGTCGCTGCCGGGAGCCGGCACCGGCGCCAAGTCCATGGGTGAAGAGCTCGCGCACAGCGAAGCGTTCGCCGAATGCCAGGTGCAGAAAGTCTTCAAGACGGTCTGCTTCCGCGCGCCGACTCGCGCGCAGGTCCTCGCCATCACCGGCGGCTTCAAGACGAGCGGCTACAAGCTGAAGCGCGTCTTCGCCGAATCCGCCGTCGCCTGCATGGAATGAGGGAGCACCACATGAACTCTATGCAGAAAATCAAATTTGTTCGCTGGCTCGCGGCTGGCGCGGCGGCCGCCATGGCTACGACGATGCTGGCCGGATGTTCGGGCGGCGGCGCGCCGACGACGGAAAACCCCGTCACGCAGGTGCCGCCGGTGGTCGACTACACCGGTCCCGCTTCGGCCAACGCCGACGTGCAGGCCTTTCGCATCAACCTGTGGGAGAACATCAAGGCTAACAACCGCTGCGGCGCGTGCCATGGCGCCGGTGGCCAGACTCCGACGTTCGCGCGCAATGACGATGTCAACGCCGCGTACGCGCAGGCCAACACGGTCGCGAACCTGGCGCAGCCGGATCAGTCGCGCCTCGTCACGAAGGTGGGCGGCGGACACAACTGCTGGCTGCAGTCGCCCTCGGCCTGTGCCGACACGATGACGGTCTGGATTCGCAACTGGGCCGGCGCGAGCGCTTCGGGCGGTACCACGATTCAGCTTCAAGCCCCCACCATCAAGGAAGTGGGCGGCAGCAAGTCGTGGCCGGCGACGGCGGTGACCCCGACGGGTCTGAACGCCAATCTGTCGTTCGCCGACTCGGCAACGACGGATGTCTCGCAGGTCTATGCGCTGGTCACCAACCCGGCCACTGCGAACTGCGTGCGTTGCCATGCTTCGAACGCGGCCACGCAGCAGCAGCCGTTCTTCGCGGATGGCGACGTCGAGATCGCGTACGCGGCCATCAAGTCCAAGATCAATCTCGGCAACACCGCGCAGTCGCGTCTGGTCGTGCGTCTGCGCGATGAGTTCCACAACTGCTGGGGCAATTGCGCCGCCAATTCGGACACGATGCTCGCCGCGATCAACCAGTTCGCGGACGCATTACCCGTCAACGTGATTCCCGCGGGCATGCTGGTCTCGAAGGGCCTGACGCTGTACGACGGCACCGTCGCCTCCGGCGGCAACCGCTACGAAACGGCGACCATCGCCAAGTACGAGTTCAAGACCGGCATGGGCAACATCGCCTATGACACGAGCGGTCACGAGCCGGCGCTGAACCTGACGATCTCGGGCGGCGTCGACTGGGTCGGCGGCTGGGGCCTCAACGTGAAACCGGGCGGAAAGGCGCAGGGCACGTCGGCGGCTTCGAAGAAGCTCAACGATCTGATCAAGTCGACCGGCGAATTTTCGATCGAGGTGTGGGCCACCAACGCCAACGTCGCGCAGGAAGACGCGTTCCTCGTCAGCTACTCGGCGGGTGCCATGCAGCGCAACGTCACGCTGGCGCAGCGCATGTATCAGTACGAGGCCTACACGCGCAGCGACAAGACGTCCGCGAACGGCAATCCGGTGCTGCTCACGCGCGCGGCCGATCAGGATGCGCAGGCGGCGCTGCAGCACGTCGTGCTCACGTACAGCCCGGTCGAAGGCCGGCGTCTCTTTGTGAACGGCATGGCAACGGGCGACGTCGACGCGCAGGGCGGCGGCAGTCTCGCCACCTGGGACGACACGTATGCGCTCGTGCTCGGCAACGAGACTTCGACCAATCGCCAGTGGCAGGGCGTGTTGCGCCTGGTCGCGATCCACAACCGCGCGCTGTCGGCCTCGCAGATCCAGCAGAACTTCGACGCCGGAGTCGGCGAGAAGTACTTCATGCTGTTCAACATCAGCCATCTCGTGAACGTGCCGCAGGCGTACGTGATGCTCGAGGCGATCCAGCTCGACACCTATGGTCTTCAGTTCAGCAAGCCGACCTTCATCAGCCTCGACGGTAGTGCCACGGTCTCGAACCTGACGATCGACGGCTTGCGCATCGGCGTAAACGGCGTCGAAGAGCGCTCTGGCCAGGCGTACCAGCTGCTCGACACGGTCGTCGGCCCGACGTACACGCCGGGCGGCGGACAGAAGCTGTCGGACATCGGCACCGTGATGGCTCTGCAGAACGGTGTGGCCGACGATCTGTTCTTCATCTCATTCGAACGCATCGGCGTGAACGACAACAGCGCGGCATACATCGAGGCGGACCCGCAGCAGCCGACGGATTTCCCGGTGCCTGCGGTCGAGTCGGATGTCGGACTGCGTACCTTCGATGAGCTGAACGCGACGTTCTCGACCATCACCGGCGTGCCGCAGACCGAGACCCGCGTCGCGGCCACCTACGACCTCGTCAAGCAGGCGCTGCCTGCGGTCGAGAAGTTAGGCACGTTCGGCCCTTCGCAGCAGACGGCGCTGGCGCAGCTCGCCATCCAGTACTGCAACTCGATGGTGGACAACAACACCCTGCGCGCCAACTTCTTCGGTGCGCTCGATGGCAGCGGCACGGGCACGGCGGTCTTCGGCGCGGTCGGCGACAATCGCAACGCGAATCGCGTCGCGCTGGTCAACACGCTGGTGCAGAAGGCCGTGGGCTCGGGCATGGACTTCCAGGTCACGCAGCAGCGGATCCTGGATGAAATCGCCGGCTTCTCGCCGACGAACGACCCGCTCCTTCCGGGCCTGATCAACAAGCTGGTCGCGGGACCCACCGGTTCCAACGCCACCGGCGGCCGCACCGTATTGAAAGCCGCTTGCGGCGCCGTGCTCGGCAGCGGCACGACGCTCATTCAGTAATTCGGGAGACGCAGGTCATGTACATCCTCAAGAAAAGCCCTCGCACGCTGGGTCTGAACGAGCCCATCAAGCACGAGAGTGCGCACAAGCGACCCGTCTCGCGCCGCGATTTCATCGCGCAGGGATTCCGCACCGGACCCGCGGTGGTGGCCGGCGGCGCGTTGCTGTCGGCGCTCATGGGGCGCCCCGTGCGCGCCATGTCGCCCGATCTGGAGGCGCAGAAAAACGCCCCGGTAACCGGCTGCGATATCACCGACGGCGCGGGCAAGGTCCCGTTCATCTGCTTCGACCTCGCGGGCGGCGCGAACCTGATCGGTTCCGAAGTCCTGATCGGCCAGTCCGGCGTCCCGACTAACTTCCTGTCGACGCAGGGCTACGCGACGCTCGGCCTGCCGGGCAACATGACGCCGAACTCGCCGAACCCGGCTGCCCCCAGCGGCGATTTCGTGAACACCGACTTCGGAGTTGCGTGGCATTCGGACGGTGCCATCCTGCGCGGCATGCAGGCCTCGACGCAGACCACCACGCGTCTGAACGTGCATGGCTACGGCATCGCGGCGCGCTCGGAGAACGACACGGGCAACAACCCGCACAATCCGATGTACGGCATCAACCGCGTGGGTGCCGACGGCCAGTTGTTGACGCTCATCGGCTCGCAGAACTCGGACTCCGGCGGCAACTCGATGGCGCCGGCCGCGATGGTGAATGCGGCGGTACGTCCGACGAAAGTCGATCGCGCCAGCGACGTCACGGGCCTCGTCGACACCGGCGAGCTCAGCACGCTGTTCCCGAATCCCGCCGACGCCGTCGCAGTGCTCGAGTCCATGACGCGTCTGGGCCAGACAAGGGCTGGCCTCGTGGCGCCCGAGTTCGCCGATCGCGCCGCGGAAGAGAAGCTCGTGCGTTGCGGCTATCTCAAGTCCACCTACCTGGCGGAGCGCTTCAACTCGCCCGCGGCGCTCGATCCGAATCAGGACCTGAACATCGTCGGCGCCCCGACCAGCATCTTCACGCAGGCCGAGTACAACGCGAACGGTGAGTTCCGCAAGACCGCCGCGGTCATGAAGATGGTCATCCAGGGTCTGGCGGGTGCGGGCACCATCACCATGGGCGGCTACGACTATCACGGCCAGGGTCGCAACACCGGCGAGACGCGCAACTTCAATGCGGGCCGCTGCATCGGCGCCTGCCTCGAGTACGCGGCGCGTGTCAACAAGCCGCTGATGATCTACGTGTTCAGCGATGGCGCGCTCTCGGCCAACGGGGCGCCCAACGACACTGCGGCGGGTCGCGGCAAGCTCGATTGGGCCAGCGACAATCAGTCCACCGCCGGCTCATTCGTGCTGGTCTACAACCCGGGCCGTCGCCCGGTGCTGGTGAGCGCGGCGCGCATGCAGATTGGTTCCTACAGCGCCAACGGCTCGGTGGTGACCTCGTCCTTCCCGGGCGCGAACGCGGTCAACCTGCTGGTCGAAACCGTGATCTACAACTACATGGCGCTGCACGGTCAGCAGGGCCAGTTCGCCGATCCGCAATTCTTCCCGCGCCACGGCCTCGGTGCTGCGCTCGACAGCCTGCGGGTCTTCGAGCCGATCTGTACCAACATCATTACCCAGCCGGTGTAACGCTTGTCGAGCAAGGGAGCGTTGGGCGCCGCCATGTCGCGTGTCGCCGACGCTCCTTTTTCTTTTTTTCGCGGCGCGCGACCGGGATGCGCCGCGTCTCAAAGCGCGGCCTGCTTCGTTGACATTGTTAAGTAGGCTGTGCGAGGGTCTCCCGCATCGATTTGCGTCGAATCCGGTGTCGCTTGTCCGGTGTCCGCCCGAGTTGAACCAACTGTGATCTCCCGTTTGTTAGTCAGAGCCGCCGGCGTGTCGCAGGCGATGATTGCTGCGCTTGCGTTGGCGGGTCTCACGCAGCAGGCGGCTGCCGCCGACCGGAAATACGAGCTCGTCGGGCAGCCGGCTCCGGACCTGGTCGCACGCGGCCTGTCGGGCGCGAACGTGCGCATCTCCGAGCATCGCGGCCAGGTCGTGGTAGTTAGCTTCTGGAGCGGTTCGTGCAATACCTGCCGTGCGCAGCTCTCGGCCCTCGACCGCATCGCCAGGACCTACGCGAGCGCCGGGCTGGTCGTGATCGGTGTGAATCTCGACGCCAATGTGGCGCGCGCCGCGAAGTTCGCCCGCGCGCAGGACGTGCAGTTCCAGTTGCTGGTCGCGTCGCCCGAGAACACCGGGCGCGATTTTCGCGTCGACCGCCTGCCGATGATGGTGTTCGTCGATCGCGCCGGCGTGCTGCGGGCCGCGCACCGCGAATTCAAGGCCCGCGACGAGGCCGTGTACGTGCGCGAGCTGCGCACTCTGCTGGATGAGTAATCAAACCTTATGAAGACACCCACCAAGTGTTTGCGCGTCGTACTGCTGGCCACGTGCCTGCTCGCGGCGGCGTCGTTCGCGCAGGATGCGCCGCCGCCTCCGCCCGCGGATCCGGCTGCCGCCACTCAACCTGCTACGGTCGATCCCGCTGTGTCCGATCCGGCCGCCACCGATCCCCCCGCGGACGCGTCGGTCGCCCCTGCTGCGGGTGCCGATGCCTCCGTCGATGCGACCGCGGGCGAACCGCCCGCCGACACGCGCGCCTTGGACGAGGAAGTGCAGGACCTCAAGAAAGACGTCGTCGACCTCAACAAAGAGCTGTTCGTCCTCGAAGAAGAGCTGCTGTTCCCGGCCAACACGCAGGTGGCAGTGTTCGTGTCGATGGACATCGGCGAGTTCTTCGCGCTCGATTCCCTGTCGCTCAAGATCGACAACAAGGAAGTCGCTAACTACCTGTACACGCCGCGCGAGGCGGAGGCGCTGCTCAAGGGCGGCGTGCACCGCGTGTACCTCGGCAACCTCAAGGTCGGCGAGCACCAGCTCGTGGCATTCTTCGCCGGCAAGGGGCCGAACGAGCGCGACTACAAGCGCGGCGCGAACCTGAAGTTCGAGAAGGGCGTTGGCGCCAAGTATCTCGAGCTCAAGATCACGGACCGCCAGCGCCGCGCGCAGCCCGAGTTCGCGATCAAGGATTGGGAATAGACGTCGGGGTCCGAGCTTGAAGCGGCAGCAACAGTTCGTAGCGGTAGTGGGAGCGGCGGCGGCGTTCGCGACGGCCCTGGTCGCGCCGGCAATGGCCGCCAAACCCGAGGTCGACAAGCTGTCGCCGACGGTCGTGCGCGACCTGCACTTCGGCGACGCGCTCTTCTATTACTACCAGGGCCAGGACTTCGAGACGATCACGCGGCTGCAGGCGTACGAGCAATGGGGGCGCATGCCGCACCACGATGCCGAGACGCAGCTCCTGCTCGGCGGCCTGTATCTCTCGCTCGGTTTGCACAACGAAGCAGGTGAGCGTTTCGAAACGCTGCTGACGCAATCGGTGCCCGAAGGCGTGCGCAACCGCGCATGGTTCTATCTCGGCAAGATCTGGTACGCGCGCGGCTATCTGGATCGAGCCGAGCGCGCCATCAAGGAAGTGCAGGGGCGTCTCACGCCGGACCTCGAAGCCGAGCGCATGCACCTGCTGTCGAACATCCTCATGCGCCAGCAGCGTTTCGACGAAGCCGTCGCGCTGCTGAATTCCTGGCGCGGCCGTCGCGATCAATCCGACTGGCTGGCGTACGCGCAGTACAATCTCGGCGTCGCGCTGGTACGCAAGGGTCTCGTGACCGAGGCCGATCCGTTCCTCACCGCGGTCGGCGCGCTCGAGTCGGGCCGCCGCGAACTGCGCAGCCTGCGCGATCGCGCGAATCTCGCGCTGGGCTACGCCTATCTGCAGAACAACCAGCCCGAGCTCGCAAAGCCCGTGCTGCAGCGTGTGCGCATCGATGGTCCGTTCTCGAACAAGGCGCTGCTCGGCGTGGGCTGGGCGGACGCGGCCTCCGGACAGTTCCAAGAGGCTTTGACTCCGTGGATGGAGCTCAGGGATCGCAATTTATTGGATTCCGCGGTGCAGGAGGCGTACCTCGCCATTCCGTACGCGTTCGCGAAGCTGAACGCGAATGCGCAAGCCGCGGAGAACTACGAGGTCGCGATCCGGTCATTCGACAGTGAGACCGTGAACATCGACTCGTCGATCGAAGAGATCAACAACGGCACGATGCTCGACAAGCTCCTCCAGCGCGACGAGAAAGATCGCTACGGCTGGTTCTGGCAGCTGCGCGAGCTGCCGAACGCGCCGCAGTCGCGCTATCTGTATCACCTGCTCGCCGGCCACGATTTCCAGGAAGGCCTCAAGAACTACCGCGACTTGTCGTTCCTCGGCGGCACGCTGGTGCGCTGGCAGGACAGCATCGTCGCGTTCGACGACATGCTCGCGACGCGCGAGCGCGCGTATTCGGAGCGTGTGCCGCAGGCGGATGCCGTACTCGATTCCGGCCGTCTCGATCAATACGGCGCTGACCGCGCCAACTCCGGCGGCAAGCTCGACCAGGTGGAGGCCTCGCAGGATGTGCCCGCGCTCGGCACCGCGCAGGAACGCGATCAATGGGCGCGCATCGTGCGTCTCGAAGCGGCGTTGCTGGCCGCACCGAACGACGAGGAGACCAACCTGATCCGGGAGAAGACTCGTCTTGCGAAGGGCGTGCTGTACTGGCGGCTCGCCGAGAGTTTCAAGGCGCGCGTGTGGAACGAACGCCGCACGTTGAAGGACTTGGATCAAGCCTTGCGGGAAGCTCAAAACCGGTGGGTTCGGGTGCAGAAGGCGCGCAGCTCCATGCCCAACAACACCGGCGAGTTCGCCGCGCGCGTCGAGGCGCTGCGCCAGCGGCTCGAGGCGGCCCAGCAGCGTCTCGCCGGCGTGGCGCAGAAACAGAACGGCCTGCTCGAATCGCTGGCGCGCGACGAACTCTCCGCGCAGCGCGAGCGCATCGGCACGTATCAGATCCAGGCGCGTTTCGCGCTCGCTTCCATCTACGACCGCGCCGCCCTCGGCGGCGGCAACGTCGCCGCGCCCGCGGGCGGCGCGCCGGCGGAATCGCAGGGCGAGCTGGAGGTAGTCGCGCCGGAAGGCGCGCCAACGAACCAGACGCCGGAAGGCGCGCCGTCGAATCCCGGCGACCCGGACCAAATGGAGCCGGGGGTGAGCACCTCTCCGGCAACGCCGCAGACGAACCAGCCTCCTGCGGAGACGCCCCGATGAGTGCCTCCAGCAAACTACTCATCACCACCGTGGCCGCGCTGTGCGCCGGCCTCGCGTTCGACGCCGGCGCCGCCAGGAAAAAGGAGCGCACCATCGGCGAGCTCACGACGCGCCCGGTCGAGATCCGCACCGACCAGAAAGTGGAAGCCAGCGCCACGCGCGCCATGGACAACTACAAGCGCTTCCTCGAGCTGCAGAAGACCGATCCGCAGCTGCGCGCGGAAGCGCTGCGTCGTCTCGGCGATCTCAACATGGAAGCGGGTGAAGGCGAGCGCATGCAGGGCGAGGCCAACACCATCGACGCCCAGGGTGCCGAGGCCATCAAGCTCTACACCAGCCTGCTCAAGAGCTATCCCGACTATCCGCGCAACGATCAGGTGTTGTATCAGCTGGCGCGCGCGTACGAGACCACGGGCCAGCCCGAGAAGGCGCTGTCGGTGCTCGACGATGTCGTGCGCCGCTATCCCAAGTCGCCGCAGATGGACGAGGTACAGTTCCGCCGCGGCGAGCTGCTGTTCTCGGCCAAGCAGTACCGCCCGGCGCAGGACGCCTACGGCTTGGTCGTGACCAGGGGCGACAAGTCGAGCTTTCTCACGCAGAGCCTCTACAAACACGGCTGGTCGCTGTTCAAGCAGGGCCTGAACGACGAGAGCCTGCCGTCGTTCGGCGGCGTGCTCGACCGCACCATGCTTGCCAAGAGCGATCGCAAGCTGGTGCCGGTCGACAAACTACCGCGTGCGTCGCGCGAGCTGGCGGACGACACGCTGCGCGTCATGGCGGTCACGTTCAGCTATGACGACGACTCGGTGCAGGCGGTGGATCGCTACCTGTCGGCGCACGGCAATCCGGCGTACGCGCCCATCATCTACTCGCGTCTCGGCGATCTGTACGTCGAGAAAGAGCGCTTCCAGGACGCGGCCTCCGTGTACCGCGCCTACGCGACGCGCGAGCCGAACAGTGAGTTCTCGCCCGGCCTCTCGCAGCAGGCCATCGAGGCTTATCGCAAGGGCGGCTTCACCGAGCTCGTGCTCGAGGGCAAGCGCGAATACGTCGCGCTCTACAACTACGGCACGACGTTCTGGCAGGGCCGCAACCGGGCCGACTACCCGAACATCTCGAAGGAGCTCAAGCTCAACCTCAAGGACGTCGCCACGTTCTTCCACGCGGAAGCGCAGAAGACCAAGAAGCCGGACCAGTACCTCGAGGCGGCACGCTGGTATCGCACCTACCTCGAATCCTTCCCCGACGATCCGGAATCCTTCGGCACCAACTACCTGCTGGCGGAGACGTTGTACGAGGCCGGCGAGTACAGCCACGCCGCCGCGGAATTCACCCGCACCGCGTACAACTACCCGCGCAACCCACGCTCCGCCGCCGCCGGATACGCGGCGCTGGGTGCGCTGAGCAAACACGAGGCCAAGCTGTCGGCCGCCGACAAGGTGGACTGGCACAAGCAGGAGGTCGATCTCGGCGTGAAGTTCGGCACCAGCTTCCCCGAGCATCCCGACAGCTCCGGCGTTTTGACGCGCGCGGCCGAAGACATTTTCGCGACGCAGGATCTGCAGCGCGCCATCGAGGTGTCGAACCTCATCCTCGCGCACCAGCCGCCGGCCGATCAGCCGAAGCGGCGCATCGCCTACACCATCATCGGCCAGTCGAACTTCGACCTGCTGCAGTTCGCGGAAGCCGAGAAAGGCTTCATCGCCGCGCGCGATCTGCTGCCGCCCAACGACAAGATGCGCGTCGACCTCACCGAGCGCATCGCCTCGTCCGTGTACCGCCAGGGCGAAGCCAAACAGAAGGCCGGCGACAATCTCGGCGCCGTCGACGATTTCCTGCGCATCTCCCAGGTTGCGGGTACGTCGAAGATTGCGGCGCAGGCCGAGTACGACGCGGGTGCGTCGCTCATCAATCTCAAGGAATGGCCGCGCGCCATCCAAGTGCTCGAACGCTTCCGCACCAACAACCCGAAGAGCGAGTTCACCGCCGACGTGACGCGCAAGCTCGCGGTGGCATACAGCGAGACGGGGCAGGCGGGCTCGGCCGCGGTGGAGTTCGAACGCATCGCAGCGAATCCCGCGGAGTCGAAGGACATCCAGCGCGAGGCCAACCTGCAGGCCGCGGATCTGTATGCCAAGGCCGGCAACCAGACGAAAGCCGTCGGCATGCTCGAGCGCTTCGTCGTCACGTATCCGACGCCGGCCGGCGATTCCATCGAGGCCCGCCAGAAGCTCGCCGACATCGCGGGTACTTCGGGCCAGCTCGACAAACAACGCTACTGGCAGCGCGAAATCATCTCCGCCGACCGCAACGCCGGCGCCGGCCGCACCGATCGCACGCAATTCCTCGCGGCCAAGTCGCAGCTCGCGCTGGCGTCGCCGACGCGCGACGAGTTCCGCAGCATCGCGCTGGCGCTGCCGCTGAAGACCAGTCTCGCGAAGAAGAAGAAGGCGATGGAAGCTGCGCTCGGCGCGTACAAGAGCGCCACCGACTATCGCGTCGCCGAAGTGACCACGCTCGCGACGTACGAGATCGCCGAGATCTACCGGAAGTTAGGCCAGGACATCATGAAGTCCGAGCGGCCGAAGAAACTCACCGGCGACAGTCTCGACGAATACAACTCGCTGCTCGAAGAGCAGGCCTTTCCGTTCGAGGAGCAGGCCATCTCGACCCACGAGATCAACACCAAACGCACGCGCGACAGCGTGTACGACGAGGGCGTGAAGAAGAGCTTCGCGGCGCTCGCCGAGCTCAAGCCCGGCCGTTACGGCAAGAGCGAGCTCATCGGCACGTCGTTCGACGCAATCGTGCCACCGCCACCGCCACCGCCTCCGGCGCCGCAGCCGATGATCGCGACCCCCGCAGATCCAACGGCCAAGCCCGTGCCCAACTCGCAGACCGTCGCGCCGCCGCAGCCCGCCGGGCCGGCCTACAACATTCCGAAGCCGCCGGGCCGCGCCGTCAGCGAGTTCGCGCGCGCGCTGCAGATGATGCGCAGCGATCCCACGCAGGCCAGCCTCGAGTTCCAGGTCATGACGCAGTCCTATCCGGACCTGTCGGGCCCTCATGCCAATCTCGGCCTGCTGTATCGCAATGCGAATCAGCTCGGCGAAGCCGAAGCCGCGTTTGCCAAGGCGACGGAGCGCGCCTCCTGGGACGCGGCCACCTGGACCGAATACGGCCTCACGCTGCGCCAGGCGGGCAAATTCGCCGAAGCGCGCACCGCTTACGAGAAAGCGCTGGCGGTGAATCCGTCCTACGCGCCTGCGCACCGCAATCTCAGTGTGCTGCTCGATCTGTATATCGATGATCCGGTCACCGCACTGTCCGAGCTCGAGAGCTACAAGACGCTCACGGGCGAGGAAAAGCCCGTGAACGGCTGGTTGGCGGAGCTGCGCTCACGCACCAGGACGGCCGCGCCGAAAAGCCCTGAGTTGAAGGACGAGGGGCCGAAGCCCGAAGGAGGCTGATGTGAACAAATTGTTGTATCTCGCGCTGTTGTTGTTAGCCGCCGCGGCCGTCGCGCAGGAACCGGCCGTCGCTCCTGCCGCACCGCAGGATTCGATGGAGCCGGGCGTCGATACTTCGGCGCCCGCGCCCGCGCCCGCGCCGCGACCGGCGCCGGCCGATACGCCGGCCGCCGCGAAGCCGGCCACGCCGTCCAACTCAGCTAACAAGCCCGCGCGTAAAGGTAACGCCAAGGATTTCCTCGACCTCGACGCCACGCAGATCACGGGCAACCGCGAACTGCCCAAGGTGCTCTACATCGTGCCCTGGCGCAGTGCGGAGCTCGGCGATCTCGTGGGGCGTCCCGTGAACAGCTTGCTGGACGAGGTGCTGGAGCCGGTGGACCGTGACGTCTTTCGGAGACAGAACCGTTACTTCGAAGCGCTGCAACCGAATGAGGCTGCGCCCGCGGCAAAGCCTGAGAAGTGAATCGCAGTTTTTGTCACTTGTGTAACGCAATCTTGGCGCGCTCAGCCCTTTGAGCACGCTGTCTTTTTCGACCAGACCGCTTTTCTGAGGAGTGTCCGACGTGAATGGGATCAACGGAATCATCAGTTTCTTCAAGGACGGCGGCTTCTTCCTGTGGCCGCTCGCCATCATCTTCGTCGTCGGTGTTGCCATTGCCGCCGAGCGCTGGTTCTACCTGACGAAAGAGACCATCAAGAACCGCAGCCTGTGGGACGACGTCGCCCCGCACCTGGGCGCCGGCAACTTCAAGCAGGCCATCACGCTCGCGAACAACTCGACCGCGCAGATCGGCACGGTGTTGAAGTACGGCCTCGCGCGTCTGTCGACGGCGCGCCGTCGCGACGACATCCAGCAGGCTATGGAAGAGAGCCTGCTCGAAATCGTGCCCCGGCTCGAAAAACGCACGCACTACCTGAACGCGCTCGCGAACATCGGCATGCTCATCGGATTGCTCGGCACCATCGTCGCGCTCATCGACGCGTTCGGCGCGGTGTCGCAGGCGAACCCGGCCGAGAAGGCCGCGCTGCTCGCGGCCGCCATCTCTGAGGCCATGAACAACACGGCCATGGGTCTGGGTGTCGCGATCACGCTGCTGCTGTCGCACATGTTCCTCGAGGCGAAGACCACATCGCTCATCGACAGCCTCGAGATCGCGGTCGTGAAGTTCCTCAATTCGATCACCGAGCGCTTCTCCGAGCCCGCGCCCGCGGCACCGCAGGGTGGCATGACGCCGCGCGCTCCGGCTCCCCGGCCGGCCTGATAGCTAGTCCGCGCGTTTTCTAGCTACCGAGGAACCGAAGATGGCCGCATCGAAGCTTGCAGTCCGCGCCATTCGCAACCACGCGAAGTACAAGGGCCGCAACGACCTCAACATCGTGCCGATGATCGACATGATGGTCATCCTCGTGTTCTTCCTGCTGTTCACGGCGGTGTTCTCCAACACGAACATCCTCGAGCTGAATCTTCCGGCACCCAACTCCTCGATGCCGGAGCTTCCGAAAGGGTTGAATCTCGAAGTGATCGTGCGGCAGAACGTGGTCGAGATCGCGGACCGCAACTCTGGCGTGCTGCGCACGCTGCCGAAAAAGGGCGGCGAATACGACTACAAGGGCCAGTCGGAATTCCTGCAGTTCGTAAAGAGCAAGTACCCGGAAACCCTGGCCGCGAGCGTGCTGCTCGAGCCGAACATTCCGTACGACGTCCTGGTGCAGACCATGGACAACACGCGTATGTGGCAGAACCGCGTGGGCGTGGGTCTGCAGAACGTCGAGTTGTTCCCCGACATCTCCGTCGGTGACGCGCCGCTGACCGGCGCCGCGGCCGGAGGCGCGAAGTGACACCGTATCGCATCAAGAAACACCGCCAGCGCGGCCACCACGGCAGCCACATGGCGCTGGTGCCGTTCATCGACATGCTGACGATGCTGGTCGTTTTCCTGCTGTTGCACAGCTCGGACGTCGAGATCCTGCCGAACACGAAGAACATCACCATTCCGCAATCCATCGCCGAGCTCAAGCCGCGCGAGACGGTGGTGGTCATGGTGACCACCGAAGACCTGCTCGTGAACGGCCGCAGCGTCGCGAAGGTTGCGGACATCAACCGCGTCGACGCCGCGCTCGTCATCGAGCCGCTGCGCCTCGCGCTCAAGGAACAGAGCGATTCGAGCCTGCGCAATGCGTCGCAGGAAGATCTCGCCGAGCGCGAAATCACGATCATGGGTGACAAGGGCACGCCGTTCACCGTGCTCAAGCGCGTGATGGCGACGGCCACCGCCGCTGACTACGGCAAGGTGTCGCTGGCCGTCATCCAGCGCGAGCTGGAAGCCGGAGGCGGCGCATGAGTCTGGGCATCGCTCCGTATTTCCGCCGCTTTGAGCTGCCCTGGGCCGAGTCGGACGAGATCGAGCGGCGCTTCAAGAAGCTGCTGCGCATCATGCTCGGCGTCGCGACGGTGCTGGCCATCTTCATCTGGCTGCTGCCGCAGCCGAAACGCGTGAAGCCCAAGGTCGAGGATCTGCCCGAGCGCGTGGTGCAGCTCATCGTCGAGCGGCCGAAGCCGCCGCCGCCACCGCCGCCGCCGGAGCCCGATAAAAAGCCCGAGCCCGAGAAGCCGAAGCCGCAGGACAAGCCCAAGCCGGTCGAGAAGCCGAAGCCGAACGTGCGCAACCAGGGCATGCTCGCGCTCGCGGACGAGCTGGCGGAGTTGCGCGACCAGAATCTCGATCTGAAAGACCCACAGCTGAAGAACGTGGAGAACGCGCGCTCGGAGCGCAATCTCATCACGTCGCAGGCCGGCCGCACGTCGGGCGGCATCAACACCGCGAACATGGCGCGTGGCTTCGGTGGTGGCGCGGGCCAGATCGGCACGCACACCTCGACGCAGGTCCAGCATGGTTCGGGTCTCGATCCGAACGCCGGCGGCCGCGTGCAACGCACGGGCTCGAGCGGCAAGTCGTCGCGCGCGCGCGAGGAAGTGGAAATCGTCTTCGATCGCAACAAGGGCGCGCTGTACGCGCTGTACGGTCGTGCGCTGCGCGATCAGCCGGAGTTGCAGGGCAAGCTGGTGCTCGAATTCACGATCGCGCCCACGGGCGAGATCACGATGTGCCGCGTGGTGTCGAGCGAGCTCAACGACCCCGAGCTCGAGAAGAAGATCGTGGCGCGCGTGCGCCTGATCCGCTTCAAGCCGGCGGACGTCGAGGCGCTGACCGTCAGCAAGCCCATCGACTTCTTCCCGGCGGCTTAGGCCACGAGTCGATGCGATGAACCTGCAATCCGAAATCGCCTACTTCAGCGAGCTTGGCCTGCAGGACAAGGCGCGGCTCATGGCCAGCTTTCTCGCCGAGCTGACCAGCGAGGCGCGCGGTACGTACGGACCTTCGCAGGAAGCCGTGCACGATGCGGCGCACCTGCGCTTCACCAACGAGATGTGTCATCGCATCACGCGGCTCATCGAGCAGTACCTGGGCGATGACAACTCGCGACCCAAGGACGACGTAGTGCTGCGCATGGTGCTGGCGCCGCGTGCGGATAAAACTGCCGAGCGGATGGTGTACGCCTCCTACCGACGCGCCCTGCAAAACTTCGAGCGCTACGACACCACCGTCTTCATGAACTCATAATGGGGACACTCCCCATTTCCTAGCAAAAGGGGTCGGACCTCGTTCGTTTGACGAGCCGGTAATCCCCGGCGCCGCACACGACCGCCTCCCCTCCGCTCATTGCCTGCGCGCCGCGCTGCGCTGCGCCGGGATCACGCCTGTCGAACGAACGAGCCCGGTCCCCCGATTGCCGGGCCATCAGGAAGGTCTCGAACGCCGGGGGCGTCGCAGGGCGAAAAACGGGCGGGTCCGCGTGCTTGGCGACAGAATTTCCGTCGGCTAATTGAACCGCCGATGCGGTCCGAACGACCTCATAGCAAACGAGGCAGTTCAAGAGATGAACGACGAGCCGGATCGAGTGCTGGACGGATATCTGGTGGTGTTGATCCAGGGCGGATCGCGCGAGGCCTTCGATCGGCTGGCCCATCGCTGGACGCCGAGGCTGGTGCGCTTCATCACGCGCACCGTAGGACGCCCGGAGCTTGCTCGCGACATCGTTCAGGAGACGTGGATAGGCGCCATTCGCGGGCTGAAGCGACTGACCGATCCGGCGCAGTTCCCGTCGTGGATCTACAGCATCGCTCGTAAAAAATGCGTCGATATGATCCGTTTCAATCAGCGGCAGCGCCGGCTGGTTGCGAGCGCACAGGCCGCGGCGCACCTCGACGCCGCGATCGATCAGGGCGGGTGCGCACCGGGCGACGCGGTCGATCTGGCGGCGGCGATAGCGCGACTCAGCCCGGAGCAACGCGATGTGGTGAACCTTTTTTACGGCGAAGATCTGCGGGTGGAGGAAATCGCAGCGGTGCTCGAAGTGCCCATTGGTACCGTGAAATCCCGCTTGCACCACGCCCGCGAATCCATAAAGAAACTCATAGGAGAAGGACATGGACAGCATTGACGAACGCATTCGGAAAACTTTGTCTTCCGAAGATCGGGCATTCCTCGAGCAGTTGGATTCCAGCAGCTCACTCTATGGCGATATCGCGGCGAGTTTCCGCGGGCACATGCGCTGGGTAAATATTCTGGGCTGGGCCGCCGGCTTCGCGCTATTCGCCGTCGCGGTGTATTGCGGTTGGCAGTTTGTTAGTCAGGCTGACGCGCGAGGCATGCAACTGTGGGGCGCGGGGGCCACCCTTTCCATCCTCGGCCTCGCGCTCATCAAGCTGTGGTTCTGGATGGAGCTCCAGAAGAGCGCCATCGTGCGCGAGATCAAGCGTGTCGAGTTGCAGGTTGCCGGCCTGACTGCGGCACTGCGGGAAGGGAATGCGCGGGCGCCGACCGCTGGGCATTGACCTGCGCCGGTGCGAGTGAGGAAACGGGCTGCTTACCCGGCTGCCGGCGGTGGCGCCACCGCTCGCAGCCAAAGCAAGCCGCTCACCGCAGCGACGCATGACGCCAGCAAGATCGCCAGCTTCGAGGCATTCACGAGGTCGAGGCTGTCGGCGAAGGCGAGGTTGGTGATGAAGATGGACATGGTGAAGCCGATGCCGCCGAGCAGCCCCGCGCCGACGATGTGCGTCCAGCGCACGCCCTCGGGCAGCGCGCATATGCGGCACGCGACGGCGAGCGCGGCGCACAAGGCGACGCCCAGTGGTTTGCCGACGACGAGGCCCAGTGCGATGCCGATGCCATTGGCTTCCGTGAGACGCGCGAATGCCGCTGAATCGATGGGTACGGCGGTGTTCGCGAGCGCGAACAGCGGCAGCACCACCCACGCCACGGGCTTGTGGAGCGCGCCCTCGAGTTTTTCGGACGGTGACACCTCAGCGGCGCGTTTCGGCGTGAACGGAATCGAGAAGGCGAGCAGCACGCCTGCGATCGATGCATGAATGCCGGCCTCGCGCAGGAAGATCCACATCAGCACTCCGCCGGATAGATAGACCGTCAGCCTCATCACGCGCAGGCGATTGAGCACGATCAACGCCGCCCACGTGCCGAGCGCAAGCCCGAGATAGCTCCATGCGATGGCGTCGGTGTAGACGGTTGCGATCAACACGATGGCACCCAGGTCGTCGATGACCGCGAATGCCACGACGAACACCTTGAGCGCCGGCGGCACGCGGCTCCCGAGCAACGCGAGCACGCCCAGCGCGAAGGCGATGTCGGTGGCCATCGGGATCCCGAAGCCCGGCTGCGTCGGCGTGCCCGCGTTGAACGCCAGGTGGATAGCCGCGGGCACCGCCATGCCGCCCAGCGCTGCGAACACCGGCAGCAGCGCATTGCGGGGGCGCGACAGCTCGCCCACGTACAGCTCACGCTCGAGCTCGAGGCCGATCAGCAGAAAGAACACCGCCATGAGCCCGTCGTTGATCCAGTGCTCGAGGCTCAGCGTGCCGATGGGTGCATGCCACAGCGCGAAGTACTGCGAAGACAGCGGCGAATTGGCGAGCACGAGCGACATCGCGGTGCAGGCGATGAGCAGGATGCCCGCGAATTGCTCGGACTTCGCGAAGCGGGTGAAGGTGGCCGTGATATCCATGGGAACCGGACGATACAGTGTCGTTCTTCCTGCTGCGCGACCTGTTCGATCCCGGATGCGGCGTCATCGCTATTTTTCGCGTTCCGGCGCGATTCCCACGCCGCAACAAAAAATAGATCTGTCCCCATTTTTCTCCATGCTAACTTCCATGGAGAATGTTCGACTCACCGCTGCCCTTCATCCTCGTACTGTTAGCCGCATCGGTTTTCGTCGTGACGCTGGCGCGGCGGCTCGGGTTGCCGTCCATCCTCGGCTACGTCACCGTCGGCCTCGCGCTCGGGCCGCACGCGCTCGGGTTCGTTCCGGAATCCGGCACCACGCATCTGCTGGCCGAGCTCGGCGTCGTCTTCCTGCTGTTCACGCTGGGCCTGGAGTTCTCCTGGCCGCGCATGGTGGCGTTGCGCCGCGAGGTGTTCGGGCTCGGTTCGATGCAGGTGTTCGGCACGGCCGCGGTGGTCGCCGTCATTGCGCGCATGTTCGGTCTGCCCTGGGCGCAGAGCATCGTCATCGGCGGCGTCGTCGCGATGAGCTCTACCGTGCTCATCGTGCAGCAGCTCACCGAGCGCGCCGAGCTCAACCGCACGCACGGCCGCCTCGCATTCAGCGTGGTGCTGTTCCAGGACATCGCAGTGGTGCCGTTCCTCGCGTTGGCGGCCGCGCTGAATCCCGCGGGCGAGGCATTCAGCGTCGCAGGCGGGCTGAAAATCGTCGGCGCGGGCACGTTGGCCGTGCTCGTGGTGCTGGCCGCGGGTCGCTGGCTGCTGCGGCCGCTGCTCTACGTCATTGCGAACAGCCGTTTGCGCGAGCTGTTCACACTGGCGGTGTTGCTGGTGGCGCTGGCCTCGGCATGGGCCTCGCAACTCGCCGGCCTCTCGATGGCGCTCGGCGCATTCCTGGCGGGCATGATGCTGGCCGAGACCGAATACAGCCACCAGGTCGAGAGCGTCATCCGGCCGTTCCGCGACATCTTGTTAGGCCTGTTCTTCATCTCGGTGGGCATGATGCTCGACTTCGACGCGCTGTGGCGCGAGTTCTGGCTGGTGCTCGCATTGCTGGTTGCCATGGTGCTCATCAAGGCCGTCATCGCGACCGCGGCCACGCGCGTGTTCGTGGACTCGAACTTCAAGGCCATCCGCACCGGCGTCACGCTGGCCGTCGGCGGAGAGTTCGGCATCGCGCTGCTGACGTTGCTCATGCAGAACGACGCCATCGATCCGGCGATCGCGCAGCCGCTCATCGTCGCCGTGGTGCTCGGCATGGTGCTGGCGCCCGTCATCCTGGCGAACAACAAGCGCGTGGCGCGGCTGTTGCTGGGCGAGCGCGGCCCGCCCAAGACCGCCATCGAGCGCGAGGACGCGGTCACGCAGGCCGTCGCGCGGCGCGAGCACGTCATCCTGTGCGGCTTCGGCCGCGTCGGCCAGAACGTCGGCCGCGTGCTCGAGGCGCAGGGGTTCGAGTACATCGCCATCGATCTCGACGCGCAGCGCGTACGCGCCGCGCGGCAGATGGGTTTCCCCGTGGTGTACGGCGATTCCGCCGACGAGCCGGTACTCGAGGAAGTAGGCCTCAAGAATGCCAGTGCCGTGGTGGTCTCCTTTTCGGATACGCGCACCTCGCTGACCATCGTGCGCTCGGTGCGCCGTCTGCGCGCCGACGTGCCGGTGCTGGTGCGCACGCCCGACGACTCGCGACTGCTCGAGCTCAAGTCCGCGGGCGCGACGGAAGTGGTGCCCGAGGCGTTCGAGGCCAGTCTCATGCTGGCGTCGCACGTGCTGATGTCGCTGCAGGTGCCGGCGGCCACGGTGATGCGCACGGTGGCCGAGTTGCGCGGCAATCGCTACGAGATGCTGCGCGAGGTCATCGCGCGCGGCGACGGTTCGGGCAACGACGCGGAATTCGCCGAGCAGGTGCGCTCGGTGGTGCTGCCGCCGGGCTCCTGGTGCATCGGCAAGTGCGTCGATGAAGTGCGCCGCGCGGGCGCGGAAGTGGCGTTCACGGGGATCCGGCGCGAGGGCGTCCTCGGACGCGAGCCTGCGGGGGACATGCAATTCGCGGACGGCGACATCGTGGTGATCTACGGCACGCCCGCGGCGCTCGAGCACGCCGAGGCCGTGATGCTGGCGGGGTAGGGGGATGCGGATCTGGGGCAACCCCATTCCCACCCCTACTAACTACCGTCGATTCATCCCGCCGCTGCCCACGCGCGATACAGCGTGGTGCGCCAGCCATCCGCAGCGCCGCGGTGGCTCGCCAGCAGGTCGCGCCCATTGGCCACCATGCGCTCGAGCCGGGTGCGCATGGAGATGGCCCAGGGGCTCGGGTCGTCACCGAGAAATGGTCCGCGGTAGAGCTCGAGCGCATCCGCCAGAGCTTCGGGCCCGACGGCCGAGCGCACGGATCGCTCCAGCAGCCAGGCGTCGATCTGGCAGATGTCGGGGTCGATCCACATTTGTCCGCCGACCAGGCGGATGGCCTCGCAGCTTCCCAACAGCCGCCGCAGGCGGTGCAAGGTGGTGGTGAGCGCGCGCTGCGCGTCAAAACCGTCGGCCTCGGGCCACAGCAGGTCCGCGATCGTTCCCAAGCCGGTGGTTTGCCGATCCCGCGTGATGAGCAGGGCCAGCAACTGCAGTGCGCGCTGCGGCGCTCGGCGCTCGAATCGCAACGGCGTGCCGCCGATGAGAATCTGGTAGCGGCCGAGGGTACGTACTTCGATGGCCGGGGTTCGCGGTCCGGACTCGAAGGGTTTTTCTTGAAACATTGAAGGTCTCCAGTCGGTCGTTTCGACATGGAGTGTCTGTGGCGAACGCGGTCGCAGACCTCAGGAAACCCTGAGTTCTTTCTAAAAGAGTCTGACGGAACGATCATCCGCGCTCTCTGCCGGCCAGGAGGCGCTCGGCAATCCGACTCAGCAGGCCAGCAGCAGCTTCGGCGTGGCCGTGTCGTGCCTCGATGAGGTCGTCGTCGGCAATCGGGACCAGCATCTTCGTCCGGGTTCCCGGGTCGACGAATGCCAAGAAGAACATGCGCCACTCGGGAATGGAGACCATGAAGTAACCGGTGATCGCCTCCGGCTTCGATTCCGAGGACTTGTAGAAATGTGCGACGCGTGTATCGCCCATCAGCTCGGCGACCCCCTGGTTCACGTAACCCGCGCGCCGCCAGCCGTTGGCTTCGTGCACCGCGGAAAACACGCCGACGACCCGGCCGGCGCGATCTTCGATCGGAATCATCACCGTGTGGGCATCGTCGTCGAGCAGCCTGGCGGTACCGCCAGGTGCCATGGCGATCTGTTGCAGCGTCAGCGCGACCATCGGAAATGCGAGGCCGAGTTTTTCACCGGCGGCAAGCGTCGGGCGGTCGTACGCCGGCAGAGTTGCGGCGATGTTCTCATGCGCAAATTGACGCCCGACGAGATCGATAGGCTGCACGACTGGCACGAGGGGCTGAATCACCGGACTGGGCACGGCGCAGGACCTGCCCATGTTCTGCACGGCTGCCTTACCCGGGCGGCGAATGTCGTAGCGATCGAAGTCGTGTATTGCGTCTGCGCCGTGCGCCGGGCTGGGATTGACGAACACCGTGTAGTCGATCCACTGCACGTGCTGATACTTGATGACGGACCCCTGCTTCGGCCAGGGATCGTAGATCTTCACCTGTGGTTTACCCTGCAGAATCCGCGTGCCCATGACAACCGCGTAGTGATTGCCTGCGGGCGCCTTTTGCCGGCCGTCGAAATCGACAAAGAATGCGCGATGCTCCCAGCCGAAAACCACCGGGCGGCCGTCTTTTATCTGACGCGTGAGGTCGCAGAAGCTCAGGGCCGTGTGCTTTTTAGTTCGGGTGAAGTCCAGGTCGAGCAGAATGGGTTGGCCGAGCTCATCGCACTGCAGGGGGTCGGTCGCGCATTTCTTCTTGCGAAATTTGAAGGCCGCACTCTTGCCTTTAATGGTATTGGCCGCCGTGGAAGTAAGTCGCGTGAGATCGAGCCCCGGCACCAGAGGGCCTGCGTCCACGTCGGCACGGTTGAACACGGCCAGGCTTTGCTGGGTGGGCGTGAGCGAGGGGGGGTCCTGTCCATCCTTTTTGGTTACTGTTCGCCAGGCCGCAACCGACACGGCGGCCCAGCAAAGCCGGTTGCCTGCCTGCGGCTCGGGGCTCACGAGCGTCAGCAGCGATGTCTGCGCCTGGGCTGGGCTTGCGGCGGCCGCCGCCAACAGCAGTGTCCACGGCAGCGGGCGTAATCGTGCTTTCTGATTCATGTGTATCTCCCGGACCGCCACGCGGCCCCTAGCTACTCTACGATGCCGGGCTCGACGTTACCGATGTGTAACGTCGAGGGGCCTAACCTGGCTACCACTTCCCCATCACTGGAGGACGACATGCTGAAGACGAATATCGAAAACAAGGCCCCGACGGCGATGCCACTTTCGAGCGACTACGACCCAGGCGCGGAGGACACCGGCCTGCTGGCCGGTATCGACGGGATGATAGTCGGCGACACTCCATTTACCCTCGCATTCACTCAGGAGTTCATCGGCGCAGAACCGGACTGGAAATGGCCCGGAACAGCCGCACGCGGCCCGGAGCGGCTGAAGGGCCTCATGACCTTCGCGCAATTGCTCCTGAGCGGCGCGCAGAAAGGAGAGGTCGATGCCGGTGCTCACCCGGGCGATCTAGACGCGAAGCTGCTCACGGACGTGTCGAAATTCCTGTCGGAATACCAAACCATCGGGTGGCCGGATACTGCGGCGCACCAACCTCTGGTCGGCGCGGCGAACGACGGCTCCGCGGTGCGCATGGCCGAAGCGACGTTGCTGCTGATGCGCGTCGTTCGCGCATCGGCGAGCACCCGCGATGGCGGCGGCAACGGGCCGGTCAAGTATCCGATCAAACCGGCCTAGCTAGCTGGCGCCGTGGCGCGGGGCGGCGAGCACCGCGAGCACGCGTGCCCCGTCTGTGGCATTTCGGGCGCTGATCCTCGCGATCAGCGCCCGATACTCGGCGCGGTCGCGCAGCGCATCGAAGTAGGGCACGTGCTCGACCAGCCACACGTAACGCCAGCCGAGCTCCTCCGCCGTTTCGAGCGCGCGCATCGCGGCATCGGCGTCGCCCCGCATCGCGGCGATTCCGGCGCGAATGAGAAAGACGTCATTGCGGCGCATGCCGGCGGCAACCAGCTGCTCGATCAGCTGGTCCGCGTCGTCGAGGTAACGCTTCGCCAGCGCTTCATCTTCCGTACCGCGTGCCGCCGCGGCGGCGATCAACAGCAACGAGCGCCCGGTGCGCGCGTCCCATGGATCCGCCAGCATTTGCGGCTCGAATTCGGGCGAGGCGAGCGCCTTGTCGACGTAGCCGCGCGCGGCGCTCGCGTCGTTCATCATGAGCTCGATCTCGGCGAGCTGAAACAGCAGCTGCGGATCGTTCGTCTCGTTCATGTGGCTGCGTGTGATCAGGCTCCTGGCCGCTGCCGGCCCCTCTACTGCGAGTGTGGAGCACAACCCGAGCGTCGCGATGCCGACATTCTGGAGGCCCGCGTCCCCGGTGGCGACGATGGCCTCCCGGTATGCGCGGCGGGCTTCCTGCACCAGGCCCATCCGCATCAGCCACCGACCTCGATCCGAGTGCAGCTCGCCGACCGCGTCGCTCCCATGGAGCGCGACGGCGTTCCACTCGAGCGCGGTGGCGATGTTTCCCCTGGCCACTTCGAGCTCGCTGATCGCCGACAGCGCCGACTGCGAATTAGGCTCGATGGCGTGGGCGCGGTCGCAGCGTTCGCGCGCGGCTGTGAACTCGCCGAGATCGGTGAGTGACATGCACCACAGCGACTGGACGGTGGCGTTGAACGGATCGAACAGCGCCGCAGCCTGGAATTGCGACTCCGCCGCGCGCGGCTCGCCCATCGTGAGGTACACATAGCCCAGCTTCGCCGCGGCTTTGGACGAGTCTGGTTCGATCTCGAGCGCACGCTTGAGGTCTGCGATGGCACCTGCGTGGTCTCGGTGATCGTTGCGCCACATGGCGCGCGCGATGCGAAACTCCGCGAAATCCGGCGCGTCCTTTTCCAGGTCTGCGATCAGGGGCGCGACATGGAGGTCGATTTCCGCGAGCGGCCAATCCTCGAACTGGTTCTGGTTCAGGTACGCAGTGACGAGGCCGACCTGCGCGAGCGGAAATTTGGGATCGATCGCGAGCGCCTGCTCGTACAGCGCGATCGCCTGTGTGTTGTCGTCGGGGGTGGCACGACGCTGGTGTGCGCTGGCCAGTACGTACGCGAGATAGGCCTGCGGATTCTCGCTGCGGCGCTGCGCGAAGAGCTCGCTGGTTTCGAGCGTGAGCTGCAGCTGGAGCACTTCGGCAACCTGGCGCCCGATCTGTTCCTGAGTCAGCAGCGCGTTGTCGCGCACGATGTCGTAGTTCCGGGACCAAGCGTGAAAGCCGGTGCGGGCATCGATGAGCTGGACCGTCACGCGCAGCATGTTTCCCTCGCGGCGCAGCGAGCCTTCGAGCACGTGCGTGGCGCCGAGCTGCGCGCCGATCTCGCGCACGTCGAGTCCCTTCTCGTGAATGGCGATTGCGGAGGTGCGCGCGACGACGCGCAGGCCGGGCACCTGCGCGAGCCAGTTCGAAAGCTCCTCGGTCATGCCTTCGCAGAACGCGGCCTCGCTCTCGTCGGTGGTCATGTCATCGAATGGCAGCACCACGATCGAGTCCGCTTGCGCTGCCTGCGCGTGCAGCCAGAACCACCCGCCGCCGGCGGCGAGCAAGGCGAGCGCCGCGGCTATCCACCAGCGGCTGCGTCGCGGAGGCGGTGGGTTGACCTCCGATGCGGCGGGCGTAGCGACGTCGGCACGCGGCGGATCCTGGGACGGCACGTCGGTCGACGGGATGGAGGGCGCGAGCGGATGCACGCGCGCGACCAGGCGATAGCCCTTGCGCGCGATGGTCTCGATGTAGCTAGGAGGCGAATCCGTGTCGCCGAGCGCCTTGCGCAGCTGCGAGATGGTCTGATAGACCGAAGCGGGGCTCACGACCACGCCGCGCCAGACGTCCTCGAGCAGCATGCCCTGACTCACGACCTCGCCGGGCGACCGGGCCAGGCGCAACAGCAGTTGCATGGCGCGCGGGTCGACCCGCGATGACTCCGCGCCGCGAGTCAGTGAGCCATCGTCGGGGTCGGCTATCCACTCGCCGATTTGCAGCGCGTTTTTTCCTGGTCGCGCTCCCATGCGCCTCTCCACTCCGGATTGGCAGGCAGTATATGCGCAAGTGGTCGGCGGACATCCGGGAAGCGGCCGGCGGAGAAAAGGGCACAGAGCTATTTTTTCGAGTCCACGCCCTTACCGGCCGGCAGCATGGAAATGAGCAGCACGCTGCCGACGATCATCGCGCTGCCCAGCATCTGCCAGCCGTTGAGCCGCTCGCCGAGGAACAGCGCGGCGAGCACGATGGTGGTGACGGGTCCGACGGTGCTGCCGATGGCACCGCTCTGCGCGCCCACCCGGCGCACGCCCTCGGCCTGCATGAGGCCGGGCACGAACATGCAGGCGATCGCCAGGATCACCAGCAGCATCCATTCGTGCGTGCCGAGCGCCGCGATCTCGCTCCACGACCGGAACACGGCGAAGTGCGCGGCGAGCACCAGGGCCGCGGAGCTCATGCCGATGGCGGCGAAGCGCGTGCTGCCGAGCTCGCGCGTGTAGCGCTCGCCGATCAGGAAGTAGATAGCCGTGGTGAGCGCGGCCACGAGCGTGAGGGCGGCGCCCAGCAGGTTGGCGCGCAGCTCGAATAGGTCGATGCCGCCCATGGCGAAGAAGATGCCGAGATAGGTGACGAGCATCGCGGCCACGATGCGCCGCCCGGGTGCGCGCCGCCGCCGCACGGAGTCGATCAATACCACCATCGCCGGGTAGCTGAAGAGCAGCACGCGCTCGACCGACGCGTCGATCATCGTGAGCGCCCAGAAGTCGACCAGCGCGCCGATGTAGTAGCACAGGATGCCGGCGGTGGCGGCCGCCAGCATCGCGCCCGCGCGCGGCCGCGCGGCGGGCGGGGCGGTGACGGCCAGCGGCTTGGCCTCCTCGTCGGCGGCCATTGCCATGGCGGGCGCGCGGGGTCCGGCGCGCAGCGCCACCCACACGAACAGCGGCATCGCCAGCACCGAGCGCACGCACACCAGCAGTTCGAAGCCCACGCCGCGCTGGTACAGCGCCTTGCCGAAGAGTCCCTTGCTGGCGAACAGCATGGCCGCGCCGGCCACGAGCAGCATGCCGAGCCGGCGTGCGTGAAGTTCGGCGGGGGTGGAGGGGGGCGGCGGGTGCAAGGCGCGTAGCGTACACGGCCGTGCCGTCGGGGAAGTGTTCAGCGGCTGGGAATGCGTCCGAACGGTCTTGCCCTGCCGTTCCGCGCGCCGAGGCGCGGCCCGGTGTACTCCGGTAGAATCGCGCGCTCCGTGAAACGCGACGACATCCAGTTTCCCGCCAAACATTCGGCCCTGCGCGACGACGTGCACGTGCTCGGAGTGCTCATCGGCGACGTGCTCAAGGAGCAGGGCGGCGACGGACTGTTCGATCTCGTCGAGAAAGACCGCCGCCTATCTATCAAGCGCCGCGCCGGCGACAAGGAGGCCGCAGCGGAGCTGTCGGTGCAATTGCGCGGGCGCGCGCCGCAGGTGGCACGCGACCTGGCGCGCGCGTTCTCGATGTGGTTCCGCGCGGTCAACCTCGCCGAGAAAGTGCATCGCATCCGCCGTCGCCGTGGCTATTTCCTCGAGGCCAGCGAGCGCGCGCAACCGGGCGGCGTCGAAGCGGCGCTGACCGAGCTCCAGAACCGCGGCCTCACGCTGCCGCAGGTGCTCGAGTTGCTGGGCAAGGTGCGCATCGAGCCGGTGTTCACCGCGCATCCGACCGAGAGCGCGCGCCGCACGATGTTGCGCAAGAACCAGCGCATCGCGGAGCTGCTGCTCGATCGCCTGGATCCGACGCTCACGCCGCAGGAGCTGCGCCAGAACTGGAGCCGGGTGCGCACCGAGATCACCACCGCCTGGCAGACGGAGGACCATCCGCGCGAGCGCCTCACCGTCGCCGACGAGCGCGAGCACGTGATCTTCTATCTGGCCGAAATCCTGTACAGGATCCTGCCCGCGTTCTACAACGAGCTGGCCGAGGCGCTGTCGAAGCTGTATTCCGTGCCCGCCGATTCGCTCGAGCTGCCCAACATCGTCCGCTTCGGGACCTGGGTGGGCGGCGACATGGACGGCAATCCCGACGTGCACGCGAAGACCATCCGCGAAACGCTTGCGCGCCAGCAGCAGGTCATCATCAATGCCTATTTCAAGGAGTGCAGCACGCTCGCGCAGCTGCTCTCGCAGAGCGCGAGCCGCAGCGCGGTGCTGCCGGAGCTTTCGCAGCGCATCGAGCTGTACGCCGCGTTGACACCGGGCGCGCAGGGCATCACGCCGGTGCGCCACGATCGCATGCCTTATCGCGTATTCCTCGGACAGATCGCGGAGCGGCTGCGTCTCACCTACGACTTCCGGCCGAATGGCTACGAAGGCCCGCAGCAGTTCCTGCGCGACCTCGAGCTCATCGCGGCCAGCCTCAAGGCCAACAAGGGTTTTCACGCCGGCTGGGGCAACGTGCAGCGGCTCATCCGCCGCGTCCAGACCTTCGGCTTTCACCTGGCGACGCTCGACCTGCGCCAGCACGCGGAGGTGCATCATCGCGTGATCGCGCAGGGTCTCGACGATCCGAATTGGATGGTGCGCACCCCGCAGGAGCGTCACGACCTGCTGGTGCGGGCCATCGAGCGCGACACGGGATTCAAGATGGAGCTCGATGCGCTGGGCCGGCGCACGCTCGGCGTGTTCGAAGGCATCCTGCAGGCGCGGCACCGCTACGGGCCGGATGCCATCGGCTACTACGTCGTCAGCGACACGCACAACGCGGACGACGTGCTCGCGCCGCTGCTGCTGGCGCGCTGGGCCGAGGCCTACGACCGCAAGTCGGGCGAGGTGGCCGTCGACATCGCGCCGCTGTTCGAGTCGGTGGAGGCGCTCGAGCGTTGCGGCGACGTCATGCGCACCTTGTTAGGCGATCCGCTGTACCGCCGTCACCTGGACGCGCGCGGCCGCACGCAATGCGCGGTCATCGGGTATTCGGACACCAACAAGGAGAGCGGCATCTGCGCGGCGCGCTTCGCGGCGTATCGCGCGCAAGCCGAGCTCTCGGCCGTGCTGGCCGCGGCCCACGAGCACCATGTCATCTTTCACGCGCGCGGCGGCAGCATCGCACGCGGCGGCAGCCGCATCGACACGCTGGTGCGCACCGCGCCCGCGGGCACGATCAACGGCGTGCTGCGCCTCACCGAGCAGGGCGAGGTCATCAACCAGAGCTATGGTCTGCGGCCGATCGCGATGCGCACCCTGGAGCGCGCATTTCACGCGCTCGCGAGCACGCTCGGTGGCGCGACGCAGGGCATGACGCCTTCCTCCGAGCAGGTGCAGTTCGCCGCGCGCGTCGCCTCGGTGAGCCGCCAGCACTACCGGCGCTTCACGCGCACCGACCCCGAGTTGTACGCGTGGTTCAGCGCCGTGACGCCCATCGACGTCATCACGCGCATGCAGATCGGTTCGCGCCCGGCGATGCGTCCGGGGCAGGAGAGCTTCGATGCGTTGCGCGCGGTGCCGTGGGTGTTCGCGTGGACGCAGTCGCGTCACCTGCTGCCCGCCTGGTACGGCGCGGGCTTCGGTCTCGCTACCGCAATCGACGAGCTCGGCATCGCCGCCGCGCGTTCCGCCTATCGCGATTGGAGCTTCTTCGCGTTGCTGGTCGACGATCTGGAAGCCTCGATCGCGCGCGCCGATCTCGAGATCGCCGCCGCGTACGAGGAGCTGTGCGAGAAGCGTCACCAGCGCTTCGGCGCGCAGGTGCGCGAGGAATTCGCGCGGGTGCGCGAGCAGATCCTGCTCGTAAAGGAGATCCCGCAATTGCTCGAGCGCGATCCGACGCTGCAGCGGGCCATCGAGTTGCGTAACCCTTACGTCGATCCCATCAACCTGTTGCAGGTCGATCTACTAAGGCGTTGGAGGCTGACAGATCGTCAGGACCGCGATTTGTTCGAAGCGCTACTTGCGTGCATCGCGGGCATTGCCGAGGGACTGCAGAGTACCGGATGATTCGCTCATGCCCTTTCTCGCCGATCCAAATACCGCACGATTTCGTTCTTTCGCGGAGTTCTATCCTTTCTATCTGGGTGAACACCGCCATCCGGTCTCGCGCGTGCTCCACTACATCGGCACATGGTGCGCCATGAGCTGCCTGATGCTCGCGACGATCATCGGGGAGCCCTGGTGGCTCGCAGGCGTGGTGCTGTCGGGCTACAGCTTCGCGTGGTTGGGGCACTTCGGCTTCGAGCGCAACAAGCCGGCGACGTTCCGGTATCCGTTTTACAGCCTGGCGGCCGATTTCCGCATGTGGTGGGAGCTGAACTTGGGCAAACTCAAGTTTCGTGAAACCCACCAAAACGTCCGAACGTCCTAAGGCCAAATCGCTTCGACCACTGAAGGCGCTGCTGCCCTTCATCGCGCCGTATCGGGCGCGGATGGGCGTGGCGCTGATCGCGCTGCTGGTCGCGGCCGGCGCCATGCTGTCGGTGCCGCAGGCGCTCAAGAACGTCATCGACCATGGCTTCAGCGCCGAGAACATCGAGGCCATCGATCGTTACTTCCTGCTGCTGCTCGCAGCGGCCGGAATCTTCGCCGCGTTCGCGAGCCTGCGGTTCTATCTCGTCACGTGGATCGGCGAGCGCGTGGTCGCGGACATCCGCAGCGCCGTCTATCGGCGCGTGATCCGCATGGACCCGGCGTTTTTCGAGGTGACGAAAACCGGCGAGGTGCTGTCGCGCCTCACTACCGACACGACCGTCATCCAGGGCATCTCGGGTTCGGGCCTGTCCATGATGCTGCGTTCCGTGCTGAGCTTCATCGGCTCGCTGGTGCTGTTGCTGTTCACCAGCCTGAAGCTGGGGCTCATCATCTTCGCGTTGCTGCCCGCGATCATGCTGCCGATGCTGCTGTTCGGCCGGCGCGTGCGCCGTCTGTCGCGCGCCTCGCAGGATCGTGTGGCCGACACCTCCGGTCTCGCCGGCGAGGCGCTGAACGCCATCCAGACCGTGCAGGCCTTCACGCTCGAAGAGCTGCACGGTGAGCGCTATGACGACGCCGTCGACGAGAGCTTCGTCACCGCGATCCGCCGTACGCGCGTGCGTGCCTGGCTCATGGCCAGCGTCATCATCATGGTGTTCGGCGCGGTCACCCTGGTGCTGTGGCTGGGCGCGCGCGCGGTGCTCACCGGCACCATGACGGGCGGCGAGCTGGCGAAATTCCTCACCTACGCGATCTTCATGGCCACCGCCGTGGCGTCGCTGTCGGAAGTGTGGGGCGAGATCCAGCGCGCCGCGGGCGCGATGGAGCGCACCGTCGAGCTGCTGGAGTCGCGACCGTCCATCGTGCTGCCGGAAGACCCGATACCGATGAACCCCACGCCGGTCGGGCGCATCGCCTTCGAGCATCTGACCTTTCACTATCCGTCGAGGCCCGAGACGCGCGCGCTCGACGACTTCCATCTCGACATCGCACCGGGCGAGAACGTGGCATTCGTCGGGCCGTCCGGCGCCGGCAAGAGCACGGTATTCCAGCTCTTGCTGCGCTTCTATGACCCGAGCGCGGGACGCATCCTCGTCGACGGTGTCGACATCGCGCGGGCCGCGCCCGAGGCCGTGCGCGCGCGCATCGGATTGGTGCCGCAGGAAACCATGATCTTCGGCGCTTCGGCGCGCGAGAACATCCGCTATGGCCGCCCCGATGCGAGCGACGCGCAGATCGAGGCGGCGGCGCGCGCGGCGGCCGCCGACGAGTTCATCACGCGCCTGCCCGAGGGCTACGAGACCTTCCTCGGCGAGAAGGGCGCGCGACTGTCGGGCGGACAGAAGCAGCGCATCGCCATCGCGCGCGCCATCCTCAAGAACCCGCCCATCCTGCTGCTCGACGAGGCCACGAGTTCGCTCGATTCCGAGAGCGAGAAGCTGGTGCAGGACGCACTGGAGAAGCTCATGCGCAACCGCACCACGCTCGTCATCGCGCACCGGCTGGCGACCGCCATCGGTTCCGACCGCATCGTCGTCATCGAAGGCGGCCGCATCGTCGGCATGGGTAAACACCACGAACTGCTCGCGGGCAACGCGTTGTACGCGCGACTCGCGGCATTACAATTCAGCCGAACCCCCGACGCCGCGTGACAAGGAGCAGCACATGGCCTACGTCGACGGATTTCTGATCCCCGTGCCGAAGAAAAACCGCGCTGCGTACCGCAAGATGTCGACGCAGGCGGGCCGCGTGTGGATGGATCACGGCGCGCTCGGCTATCACGAATGCGTGGCCGAGGACGTGAAGCCGGGCAAGGACACTTCGTTTCCGCAGGGCGTGAAGCTCAAGAAGGGTGAGGAAGTGTGGTTCTCGTGGATCGTCTACAAGTCGCGCGCGCATCGCGACCGCGTGAACGCGAAGGCGATGAAAGACCCGCGGCTCGCGCACATGATGGATCCCAAGGCCATGCCGTTCGACAGCAAGCGCATGGTGTTCGGCGGATTCAAGATGGTGGTCGATCTGTAGTCGCGGGACACCCGCGTACGACGAACGTCATACGCAGGTCGCCGAATTCTCCATCAATCTGCAACCTCGCTTTCGTCTAATGCTCCTGTCAGAGGGAGAGACGACAAAGGATGCAGATTTCCAGAGTGCTCGTCGTGGACGGCGATCGCGCGACGCGCGATGCGCTGGTCACGTGCCTGCGATTCGTCGGTGTCGAGGCACACGGTGCCGAGTGCGCGGTCAGCGCGCGGTTCTGGCTGGCCACCGGCAGCGCCGACGTGCTCGTGCTGGCCGACGAGCCCACCGGCCAGTCCGAAGACACCTTCGCGGCGCTCGTCGAGCACCGCGCGCCGGGTGACGGGACGCGCGGTGCTTCGGTGCTGGTGCTGACGCGCGAGGGCGCCGCCGCGCAGCCCGCGCCTAACTACCGTGTCGACGAGACGCTGCGCCGGCCGGTGCCCGTCGGCCACGTAGTCCAGCGCATCGAATCGCTGCTCGACCGCCGCCGCGACCGCGCCCTCGAGCGGCTGACGTTCGGCGCGATCACGCTCGACGTCGCCGGAGCGCGCGTCGCGCTCGCGGGGCGGGAGCTGGTACTGGGCCGCACGGAAGTCCGGCTGCTCGCGTTCTTCATGATGACGCCGGAGCGGGTTTTCTCGCGCGATCAGTTGCTGCGGCGGCTGTGGCCGGCGAACGTGCGCGTGGCCGAGCGCACGGTGGACGTGCACATCCGACGGCTGCGTTCCGTGCTCGCCCAGCTCGGTTGCGCCGATTACATCCAGACCGTGCGCAGCGCCGGATACCGCTTCTCGGGCCAACTCGGATGAGCCTCAGAGTTTTACGTAAGATCCCAACGTAAGTGTCGAGTCATAAAGGTGAAATGGGCTTGGTGCACTCTTCGCCTCAGGTGTCTCAACCCGGGGATTCGACATGCGCGACGGCTCCGACCGAAAGACGGTTCGACTGCGTACGGTTTTTGTTTCCGACGTGCATCTGGGGTCGCGTGGCTGCCGCGCCGATCTGCTGCTCGAATTCCTGAAGTCGGTCGAGGTCGACACGCTCTTCCTGGTCGGGGACATCTTCGACCTGTGGGCCATGCGCAAGAGCTTTTACTGGCCGCAGGAGCACAACAACGTCGTGCGCACCATCCTCGGCAAGGCGAAGGGCGGCACGCGCGTCATCTACATCCCCGGCAATCACGACGAAGACCTGCGCGACTTCTGCGGCTCGGTGTTCGGCAATCTCGAGATCCACCGCGAGTTCGTGCACAAGACGCATGACGGCAGGCAACTGCTGGTGATGCACGGCGACGAGTTCGACACGGTGGTGAAGTGCAGCCCGTGGCTGGCGAAGCTCGGCAGCAGCGTCTATGACTTTCTGCTGGGCTTGAATCGTCATGTGAATGCGATCCGGCGCCTGTTTGGCATGCCCTATTGGTCGCTGGCGAGTTATCTCAAACACAAAGCGAAGACCGCCGTGCAGTACATCGCGAGCTTCGAACAGGCCGTGGCGCACGCGGCGCGCAAGCGCGGTGTCGACGGCGTGGTGTGCGGGCACATCCATCGCCCGGAGATCAGCGAGATGGACGGCGTCATGTATTGCAACGACGGCGATTGGGTCGAGAGTTGTTCGGCGATCGTCGAGGACATGAACGGCCGGCTCGCCATCTGGTCCTGGCCGAAGATGCGCGCGTCTTGGGTCGAGACGAATCTGGTCGAAGTCGCGGCGTAAATTCGCGCCATCGGTCATTTGCCTGTCTTGAAGGCTGCGCACACTCCGCGTGGCATATCGAAACAGCCCTCTCGGAGTGAACCGTGTACTCGATCCCCGTCCACGCGCTGCGATTCGCCGCGCATTGCCGCGCGCGCCTGCGCCTCCAGGAGGCCACGGCAGCCGACAGCGCGCGTGGCGCCGTCGTTACCGGAGTAGCGCGCTTCTGGCTGCGACTTGCGCAGCACGCCTCACCGCCCGGAGTCGCGCGCGTACGCGCCGCGGACCGCGTGCCAGCAGTGCGCTCGTGAGCGGCCGCAAACGCGCGCTCGTCACCGGTATCACGGGACAGGACGGAGCCTATCTAGCCGAGCTGCTCATTGCCAAGGGCTATGAGGTACATGGCATCAAGCGTCGCTCGTCGTCGTTCAACACCGATCGCATCGATCATCTCTACGAGGATCCGCACGAGTCGGAGGGGCGCCTGACGCTGCACTACGGGGATCTCACCGACGCGACCAACCTGATCCGCATCGTGCAGCAGGTGCTGCCCGACGAAATCTACAATCTGGGCGCGCAGAGCCACGTCGCGGTGTCGTTCGAAACGCCGGAATACACGGCCAATGCCGACGCGGTGGGCACGCTGCGCCTGCTCGAGGCGGTGCGCATACTGGGACTCACGCAGCGCACGCGGTTCTACCAGGCCGCGACCTCGGAGATGTTCGGCAAGGTGCAGGAGACGCCGCAGCGCGAGACCACGCCGTTCTATCCGCGCTCGCCGTATGGCGTGGCGAAGCTGTATGCATATTGGATTACCGTGAACTACCGCGAGTCGTACGGCATGTACGCCTGCAACGGCATCCTGTTCAACCACGAGTCGCCGCTGCGCGGCGAGACCTTCGTGACGCGCAAGATCACGCGTGGGCTCGCGCGCATCCGGGTCGGCCTCGACGGTTGTCTGTTCCTCGGCAATCTCGACGCGCGCCGCGATTGGGGCCACGCCAAGGACTACGTGTTGGCGCAATGGCTCATGCTGCAGCAACAGCAACCCGAGGATTTCGTGGTGGCCACGGGCGAGCAGCACAGCGTGCGCGAGTTCGTCGAAGCCGCGGGCCACGAGCTCGGCATGCGCATCCACTGGAGCGGCGGCGGCGTCGACGAGCGCGGCACGGATGGCAAGACCGGCCGCACGGTCGTGCGCATCGATCCGCGCTACTTCAGGCCCGCGGAGGTCGAAACCCTTTTGGGCGATCCGTCGAAGGCGCAACAGAAGCTGGGCTGGCGGACCACCGTGAGTTTTGCCGAGCTCGTGCAGGAGATGACGCGGCACGACCTCGCGCTCGCCGAGCGTGATGCGCTGATGCACGAACGCGGTTACCGCATCGCGCAGAATCGCGAATGAGCGGGGATATCGCGTCCAACCGGCGCGCGCTCGTCTATGTCGCCGGACACACGGGCCTCGCCGGCTCGGCCATCAGCCGCGCCCTGCGCAGCGCCGGATATCCGAACGTCATCGGTGAGACGCACCGTCGCCTGGACCTCACGCAGGCGCGTGCCGTCGACCGCTTCTTCGACGACAGCCACCCCGACGTCGTGATCCTGGCCGCGGCGCGCGTCGGCGGCATCGTCGCGAACTCCGAGCGGCCGGCCGATTTCATCCGCGACAACCTGCTCATCCAGACCAACGTCATCGACGCCGCGCATCGCTACGGCGCCTCAAAACTGGTCTTTCTCGGCTCGAGCTGCATTTATCCGCGGCTCGCGCCGCAGCCGATGCGCGAGAAGTATCTGCTGACCGGTGCGCTCGAGCCGACGAACGATGCGTATGCCATTGCCAAGCTCGCCGGGATCAAGATGTGCCAGGCGTATCGCACGCAGTTCGGCTTCGATGCGGTCAGCGTGTTGCCCACCAATTTGTACGGACCGAACGACAATTTCGACGAGCGCGGCTCGCATGTCATCCCCGGGCTCATCCGCCGCATGCACGACGCCAAGCAATCCGGCGCGCGCGAGTTCGACGTGTGGGGCAGTGGCGATCCGCGGCGCGAGTTCCTGCATGCGGACGATTTCGCGGCGGCCATCGTGACCGTCGTCGAGCGCTACTCGTCGCCGGACCCCGTCAATATCGGCTCCGGTGAAGACATCAGCATCCGCGAGCTCGCGCAAGCCGTGCGTGAAATCGTCGGGCTCGCGGCGCAGCTGCGCTTCGACACCAGCAAGCCGGACGGCACGCCGCGCAAACTGCTGGAGGTGTCGAAGCTCAAAGCGCTGGGCTGGTATCCGAAAGTGCCGCTCGCCGAGGGTCTGGCCGAGACGTATCGCTGGTTTTGCGAACATGGTCCGCGAGGCGCGTACTTTCAGCGGCCTCCCGGCGCGTTGCACAATTCGGAAATTCTCTCGTAATAGTCGGTATTTAGTCTCAGAACCTGTCACAGGCTCTGAGTACCGCCATGCTCGATCGCGTCGCTCCGCGTGATCACACCTATATAGAAGGGTCGGTCCCCGCGGCCGATCTGACATTCGGGACGGCTTGGCCTCGCTGGGCCACCCGTATCCTCATGCGTCTCGCCGGGATCGACGCGCTCGAACGGTTCCGGCGGGCGTTGCCAGCGAGCGGCACTCCGGCCGAGTTCGCATCCGCCGCGCTCGCGAACCTTTCCGTCACTTGTGACTTCTCCGCGCAGGAGCTGATGCACGTGCCGAGTCGCGGACGCACGATCGTCATCGCGAATCATCCGTTCGGCGCGCTCGACGGGCTGCTCGCGATCTCGCTGCTCGGGGCGGTACGTCCCGATCTGAAGTTGTTTGCCAACGAGGATCTGTGCGCGCTGCGCGAGCTGCGCCCGATGCTGCTGCCCATCGAGGTCGCCGGCAGGAATCGCGCGACGCGCAATGCCCAGACCATGCGTGCCGCGCTGCGCTGGCTCGAGGGCGAAGGCGCGTTGCTGATCTTTCCGGCCGGCGAGGTGTCGCACTTCGACGTGCGCGCGCGCTGCGTCACCGACCCGCCGTGGAGCCGTGCGGTGGCGCTGCTCGCGCGCAAGTCGCGCTCGCCGATCGTGCCCATGCATTTCTCCGGCAACAACGGCCTGCCATTCCAGGTGGCGGGCTTCATCCACCCCTTCCTGCGGACTGTCATGCTGCCGCGCGAGTTGCGCAAGCGCGCGGGCGCGCGCGTGCCGGTGCGGATCGGCACGCCGCTGGAGTCCGAGCGCCTGCGGCATTTCGACGACGAGGCGCTGACCGCGCACCTGCGCGTCACGACCTATCTACTCGCCCGTCGCGCGCACGAGGTGCGCGACGCACGCGGCACGCGCCTGGAGCGCGCGCCTGCGCCCGCGCCGGCACAGCCGTCCGCGCCGCGCAGCCCGCACCCGATCGCGTTCGCGCAGGCGCCGGCCGACTGCGCTGCGGAGATCGCACGACTGCCCGCGGCCGACGCTCTGCTCGAGGCCGGCGACAACGCCGTCTACTGCGCCGGCGCCGACGCGATCCCGCACGTGCTGGATGAGATCGGCCGGTTGCGCGAGCTCACGTTCCGCGCGGTGGGCGAGGGCACGGGCCGCGCGAGCGACCTGGATTCCTTCGATGCGTACTACGAGCATCTGTTCATCTGGAACCGCAAGCGCGAGGAGATCGTCGGCGCGTATCGCATCGGCCGCATCGACGAAATCCGCAAGGCATCGGGACGCCGTGGCCTGTACAGCGCGTCGCTGTTCCAGTATCGAAAGCCGTTCTTCCAGTTGCTGGGCCCCGCGCTCGAGCTTGGCCGCTCGTTCGTGCGCGCCGAACAGCAGAAGAGCTTCGCGCCACTGCTGCTGCTGTGGAAGGGCATCGGCGAGTATCTGGCGCGGCATCCGCGCTATCTGCGGCTGCTCGGGCCCGTGAGCATCAGCAACGACTATCGCGAGCTGTCGCGCCAGCTGCTGGTCGAGTTCCTGCGCAGTCATTGCCTCGACCCGGTGCTCGCGCATTTCGTGCGCCCTGCGCACCCGGTGTCGCGCGGACGGATGGTGCAGACGCTGGCCGCGGAGGTCGCGATGCTGGGACATCTCGACGCGCTGGCCGCGTTGGTCGAGGACATCGAGCCCGATCGCAAGGGCGTGCCGGTGCTGCTGCGTCAGTACCTCAAGCTCGGCGGACGCATGCTCGCGTTCAATGTCGATCCCAAATTCAACGATGCGATCGATTGCCTGCTCATGGTCGATGTGCGCCAGACCGATCCGCGGGTGCTGCGCAAATATCTTCCCGATGCCGCCGTCGCGCGCATTGCCGCGCTGACTCCGCGCTTCGCATTGCCGCGAAAAGTGGCCTAGCGCCATTCGCTGTCCTCCCTGGACGCGAGGCGGTGCGCGACCTCCCGTGTCATACGTTTGTCAGCCCCCGGCCGCCGACGACTTCGCCATTTCTTCAATGAACTGTCACCTGCCGCTCCTACCTTGACGCACGTTCCGCGAAGGACGGAACGGACGAGAACAATGCGTGGCGCTCGATGCAAGCACCGCGAGTGATGAGAGAGGCAAGCAAGCCGGCGCCGCCGGCACCAGTTCTTAAAAATCGGATTACAGAGAGAGGAAATTCAATGAAGACTTTTGTAAAGCTGGGCCTCATGGGCCTCACGCTTGCCGGCGCGACGGCGCATGCCGACGTGTTCCTGCCGAATACGGGCAATGGCGAGCTGACCCTGTTCGTACGCAATGACGTCACCGGCGCGGTCTACGCGCGCGGTTTGCAGCTCCGTCTGGACGATGTGCTGACTCAGACGGCCATCAACGCGCCCTACGAGGGCGACACTTCGATCGGCCTGGTGCAGAACATCGGCTACGCGCTGCCGACGATCGGACCGGATGCGAACCTCACCGCGTTCCTCGCGACCGCGGGCACGTTCAGCTGGACCATCATGGCGGGCGACAGCTCGGGCTCGAACAACGCCAGCCCGGATGCGCGCCGCTACCTCACCACGACGCAGACGGTGTGGGATGAGTCGAACCCGAACGGCGTCACGAACAGCAACCTCGGCACCACCTGGAACAACCTGCAGGCGATGATGATCACGCTCAACGGCGTGCTCGTCGGTGCCGAAGGCAGCGGCGACTCCACCGGCGCAAACGGACAGTGGCGCCAGACCGGCAGTGTGCCGGGCGCCATCATGGGCAACTGGGCTGGCGCGGGTCCGGACACCGTCAACGCTCTCGGCTCCGAGGCTCAGCTGTATGTGCTGACCACCGCGGGTGGCGGTAATGCCGGCGTCGCGCGTACCTATCAGGGCCTGGAAGTCACGCTGCGCGCCGATGGCACGCTCGTGTCCGCCGTGCCGCTGCCGGCCGCCGCCTGGATGTTGCTGAGCGGCCTCTTGACGCTGGCTGGCGTAGCACGTCGCAAGGCTGTCACGCCCGAAGCGACCGTCGCAGCCTGAGCCCGATTCAAATTCTGGAGTATTGAGATGAAAAATCTGAAGATCTGTGCGGCCGTCAGTGCCGCTCTCTTGTCGTCCTCGGGCGCGTTTGCCTTGAACCAGGCGGACACGGTCGCGGCTCCGACACAACTCGTCGTCGCCGGCGCTTCCGCTGCGCGCGACAACTTCCAGGCCGAGTTCGCCCTGCTGTGCCAGGCCGGCACGCTCAACCTCTATCGCGCGCTGCCGACGGCCAACCAGGACTTCCGCGCGTACAGCTGCACGCTGCTCAATGCCGCCCCGGTGCCGGTGGCGCTGCGCAACACCAACGCGACGGTGTACTACCGTTCGGAAGGTGGCGCGGGCTGGGGCCCGGGCTCGATTGCGAAGAGCACGCAGATCATGCGGCTCGTCGTCGACGGCGCGTGCACGCTTGCCGCCCCGCCGGCGCTCGGCGACTGCGCGGTGGCGGGCTACACGCTCGGCACCGATACCGGCACGGGACACATCGTGAAGGCGACGACCGACCTCGGCGTCGCGGACCAGGAACCGGCGATGTATCGCGGTGAGAACTGGGTCGGTGGCGCGTTGGGTACCGAGCCGGCCGCCGGCGTACTCGAAGCGCTCGCCAAGTCCACCGGCTTCGCGCAGACCTTCGGCGTGCTCGTGAACTCGGCCCTGCCGATCACCAGCATTTCCGCTCAGGACGTCGCGTCGATCTACGCCGGCAACTACTCCGACTGGAGCCAGGTGCAGGATCAGGCGACCGGCAATCCGCTGCCGGCGCTGCCGATCACGGTATGCCGCCGCGAGAACGGCTCGGGCACGCAGGCTGGCGCAGGCATTTTCTTCCTGCAACAGAACTGCGGCGTGAGCTCCGAGCCCTTCGTCACGGCTCCGGCCGGTCCGAACGGCAACCCGGTCGTCGAGAACGGCACGACGACCTCGGTCGAAACCTGCACGGCCGCGAACGCGGGCAGCATCGGTCCGAACATCTTCAAGTCGCCGGCTCCGGCGGGCACGAAGTACCTCGCGATCGATGGCGTGGCCCCTAGCAAGGTGAATGCCGCACGCGGAACTTACCGGTATTGGTTCGAGACGAGCTTCGCGAAGCGTCCGGGCCTCGCCGGCAATCCGAATGCGCTGGCGGACCTGCTGATCGCGCGCGCGCGCGCGGTGGCCGGAATCCCGGGCACGAGCGCCTCGGCGTTCGCCATCCCGGGCCTGTCGGGCAACTCGCCGGTTCTGCCGGTCGCGGCGGCCGGCACGCCGGTGGGCATCGGCACGAAGGGTGGCAACAGCTGCAAGACGCCGCTGGGCCAGCTGTAGAAGACAGTCGACGGCCCGACAGGATGTCGGGATCCAACTGCGGAGGAGGGGGCGTCTGGAAGGCGCCCCCTTTTTCGTCGCACTCCACCGGCACCGCGACGGAAGAATTTCACATGACCAGAACCAGACTCAGCGCGCTCATCGTCCTGCTTCTTGCGTCAATGAATGCTGTTGCATTGGACCAGTGGGTTACACAACAGGTCACGACTCGGCTGGTGATTGCCGGTTCGGAAGGGGCGCGTGACGCATTCCAGGACGCGTTCGCGGCTTACTGTGTGCCTGGCACCCTGAACCTGTACTGGGAAGGACTCATATCTTCCGGTGCCGACATGCGCGCTTACAGCTGCACGCTGATCAATACTGCACCGGTGCCTGTGACGCTTCGTAACACCAACGTTGCGGTCTACTATCGATCGGCAGGCGGCGCAGTGTGGGCAGTGGGCTCGGCAGCGAAGCAGCTGCCCATCAAACGGCTCGTGGTGGATGGAAATTGCACACTCGGCATTCCACCGGAGTTCGGTGTTTGCCAAGTCAACAATTACAACGAGTCGACCGACCAGGGCACCGGCAACCTGACCAATGCACTCGTGGACATTGCGGTGTCCGACCAGGATGCCGGGGCATATCGCGGCGAGAACTGGGGGCTTTTATATTCAGGACTGGGTGCTGAGCCCGAACCAGGCAAGCTCGAGAACTTGTCGCGGACCACTTTGTTTGGACAGGTGTTTGCCGTTCTCGTGAACAATTCGGTCCCGGCGACCAACATCTCGAAGCAAGACCTTGCTTCCATCTTTGCGGGGGCGATCTACGACTGGGGCCGGGTGCAGAACCCGCAAACAGGCGATCCATATCCCGCCGGACAAATTACGGTCTGTCGCGGCTACCCGGGAATGGGCGTGCAGACTGCTGCCGCAACCTATTTTTTGAACCAGACCTGTGGCGCAGGCTCCGAACCGTCGGTCGCAGCCCCGGCCGGGCAGAACGGCAACCCTGTCATCGAAGCGAGCACTCTCATCGCTCTCGAGGCCTGCGTTGCCACGCATACGGGATCGATTGCCGCAACGGTCCTTCGGTCTTTGGCTCCGAGCGGCACGAGGTTTGTCTCTGTCAGTGGCGTCGCACCAGGCAACATCATGGCGGCTCGTGGCCTGTACGACTTCTGGTACGAGGCGAGCTCCGCGAAGCGTCCAGGGTTGAGCGGCGACACGAATGCGCTCGCGAATCTGCTCGTCTCGCGTGTTCGTCACGTGCAAGGGATTCCGCTATCGATCGCGACGTTCGCGATCCCCAGCTCCTTCAATCCGCCGCGCCTTCCGATCTTGAGTTCCTCACGTCCGATCGCGGTGGGCACCAAGGGCGGCAACCGGTGCAGGACCGCGCTCACTGTCTTCTGACAATGAAGCTGTAACAACTCCGAAGTAAAAAAACGGGGTCGGTCGTATGCCGACCACAGATTGCTTTTAGCGGGAGAACAGGAAATTGAAGCGCTGGTCGCTGTCGCTCATCTTCGCAATGTCAATTTGGGATGCTCAGGCCGCGAACGAGCAGCTCGACATCATGGAAATCCGTGTGCTCGGCAACACCAGGCTTCCGGCGACGGCCGTCGAATCCGCGGTGTATCCACATACCGGGCCAGGCAAGACCATCGAAGAAGTTGAATCTGCGCGCCAGTCGCTCGAGTCCGCGTATCGCCTCGCGGGTTACCCCACGGTCTATGTCGATATTCCGGAGCAGACTGTCGATGACGGTATCGTCCGCCTCAACGTGACCGAGGGCCGCCTGGCGCACGTCCGTATCGAGGGTGCACGGTATTTTTCTGCGCGGCGCATTCGCGCGGCGCTTCCGGGCGCGAAGGCGGGTGACGTTCCCAACATTCCTGAGCTGCAGCGCGACCTGGCCAAGCTCAACACCGAAACCGCGAATCGCAGCATCGTCCCCGTGCTCTCCGCCGGCGGCAGTCTGGGAACTGTCGATCTCACGCTCAAGGTGGAGGACGAGCTCCCGCTGCGCGCGGAAGTCGAGGTCAACGATCAATACACCGCGGACACCACGCGCTGGCGCCTGTCGACAACCCTCGGCTACGACAATCTCTTCAACCGCTTCGATAGTGTGAGCTTGACGTACCAGACGGCGCCGCAGGAAGCCAAGGAAACCCGTGTCATGGCGGCCAGCTACGTCACACGCTGGGGGCACGGCGAGCGCAATCGCTTCGCGCTCACTTTCATCGATTCTGACAGTGACGTAGCGAGCATCGGCACTATCGGTGTGCTGGGCGCCGGTCGCGTCTTCAATGCGCAGCTCATTTTCCCGCTCGTGAATGAAGCCGACGCAACGCACTCGCTCAATTTCGGCGCGGCGTTCAAAGACTCCGATGAGTTCATCGACCTGGGCGATCCCGAGCTCAACTTGAAGACTCCGATAAGGTATGTCGGCCTGACGCTGGGTCACGACAGCATCTGGCGCGTGCCTCGAGGCGACTGGACGCTGTCCTCCAGCGCTACGTTCGGCCTGCGGCCTTTCAATGATGCCGATGAATTTGCCGACAAGCGTTACAAGGGACGTCCAAACTACTTCTACCTGCGCGCCGCCGGTTCGCATCGCCGCGAGTTCGGCTCTTGGCTCCAGGCCCGGCTGCGTGTCAGCGGGCAGTACGCGGTGGAACCCGTCATCAGCAACGAACAATTTTCGTTGGGTGGTGCTCAAACCGTGCGCGGTTATCTGGAAGCCAGCGAGCTCGGCGACGTGGGTGTCGGCGGGTCGTTCGAGTTCGGATTGCAACCGCGCCGACTCCTCGGCGAGCGGTTTCTCGTCGAGCCGTATCTGTTCTACGACGCGGGCATCGTCGCGACACTCGAGCCGCTGCCGGGCGAAGACCGCCGCGCCGATCTGGCGAGCGCGGGCCTCGCGATCAATCTCGGCTTTGACGATACCTACGAGGCGGCGATCTCCTGGGCCTCAAGCCTGGTAACGAGCGGCCGCACCGACGCCGACGATTCGCGATTGCTCTTCATGATGCGCTCGAGCTGGTGAACGTCTTGAGAAAAGTCCTGACACTCGCCGCGGCAGCGGCATTGGCTGCGCTCTCCGGTGCGGCGTCGGCGCAAACCGCCGAGCTGCCCGTGCCCTGTGTGGCGGGCGTGTGCGGCGCGAACGTCGCAGGCTTCGTGACCTCGGGGCGCGCCAGCGCGACGGTCACCAACAATCTGCTGCGCGTACAGCAGCAGACCGATCGGGCCATTCTCAACTGGGCCAGTTTCAATGTCGGTGTCGATGGCAAGGTGATCTTCGATCAACCGAGTTCTTCGTCGATCGCGCTCAATCGCATTTTCGACGGCAACCCGAGCCGCATCATGGGAGCCATCGAAGCGAACGGACAAATTTTTCTCATCAATCAGAACGGCTTCATGTTCGGCCCGACGGCGCGCGTACGCACGTCCGGACTCATGGTGTCCTCGCTCGACATGCTGGACCGCACGTTCGAGAATGGTCTGCTGTCACCGGAGCTCTTACGCGACAAGGAAGCCGCGCTCATCCAGGCGGGCGTACGCGATGCGCAAGGAAATCCGGTGCTGGGCGATGACGGTCTCCCCCTGCAGGTGAGCATCACCATCGCGGCCGGTGCCCGCATCTCGACTCTCGGCCGGGGTGGCCGGGTCTTGATCGCCGCGCCGACCGTGGAGAACGCAGGCGAGATCGACACCCCGGACGGTCAGGTCATCCTCGCCGCAGGTGAAAAGGTCTATCTACAGGCGAGCACCGATCCGTCGCTGCGTGGCCTGCTGGTGGAGGTCGACGCGGGCGGTGAGGCCTTCAACCGTATGACCGGCAGCATCAGCGCCGCGCGTGGCAACGTCACGATGGTCGGTCTTGCCGTCAACCAGGAGGGACGGGTATCGGCCACCACTGCCGTGTCGGCAAACGGATCCATCCGTTTGTTGGCCCGCGATAGCGTGATGCACGGGGGACCCGCCGAAAAACTCGAGTTTGTCGCAACGAACGGCGGGCGGCTCGTGCTGGGTGCCAGCAGCCAGACGACCGTCATGCCCGAGCTCACGGACAAGGCGACTGCGATAGACGAGCAAAAGCAAATGCCGTCGACGGTCGAGCTCACAGGACGGCAGATTTTCGTGCGTGGCGGCGCGCAGGTACGCACGCCCGGCGGCGAAATCATAGTGCGCGCGCAAAACCAACGGACCATCGAAACGCACGAATCGCCATTCCCGGTCGATCCGGAAGCACGCGTCCGCATAGAGTCGGGTGCGGTGCTGGATGCTTCGGGCAGCGATGCAACGGTGTCGGTGACACGCAACGTGGTGCGCGTGGAGCTGCGCGGCAACGAGCTGCGCGACGCGCCGTTGCAGCGCGACGGTCCATTGCGAGGCAAGGAAGTGTTCGTCGACGCTCGAGTGGGCACAGCGCTCGCCGATGTTTCCGGCGCCATCGCCGGCATCGGTCGCGCCGTCGACGAGCGCACTTCGGCCGGCGGCACGATCTCCGTGAAGTCCGCGGGGGATGTCTCGGTCGCGCAGGGTGCGATATTCGACGTGTCGGGCGGCACGCTCACCTACACCGGCGGCGCCGTTCAAACCACCCAGCTTCTGACCGCGGATGGCCGCGCCGTCGACATCGGCCAGGCCAGTGCCTCCGGCAATTACGTCGGGCTGATCAATCCCTCGAGTCAGCGTCGCTACAACCGCTGGGGTGTCATCGAACAGGTGCAGGGCCCCCTCATCGGACGCTACGAGACGGGGTACACCGAGGGGCGTTCCGCCGGCACGTTGCAATTCGCGGCGCGCGCACTCGCGCTCGACGGAACGTTTCTGGGTGGTGTGACCGTGGGACCCAACCAGCGCGACGCGGCACGCGCACCGACCGGTGGCCGGTTCATCGTGGGCGTGCCTCTGGTGCCCTTGGCGGAAGCCGCGGACTACTTCGCTCCATCGATCAGCCTCGTGTCACGCCCGTCGCCGACGGTGGTGGACGACGATGCGACCCTGCCGCAGCGCCCGCTCGAGATGTCGATCGATTTCGCGACCCTCGGCGGATTTACGCGCGCCGAACTCTACAGCAACGGCCTGGTGAACCTGTCCGAAACCATGATGCTGGCGATGGCGCCGGGCTCGTCATTGCGCATCACCGCGCGTCGCGTCGAGGCAAACGGCAGCGTGAGCGCGCCGGGCGGAAGCCTGCATTTCGCGGCGGTGGAAACCATCGGAGTGGACAATTCGGTGTTGCCGCGCGCCGGCGTCAGCATCGGTACAGCGGCAACCCTCGACGTGCGTGGTCTGTGGAGCAACGAGTTGTCGCTGCTGTCACCCATCTACCGCGACGGTGGGGAGATCGATCTCGCGGCGCGCGCGCTCGGCAGCGAGCTCGTGCTGGGTGACGATGTGCGGCTGCTGGCCAGCGGCGGCGCATCGCTGTCCACCGCGGGCATTGCCACGGGCGGGCGGGGCGGGAGCATCGGGTTGCGTGCGGGCGCCGGAGGCGGTGCCATCGACGTCGGCGAAAATGTGGAATTGTCCGCTTTCGGGGTGAGCAGTGCTCGCGGCGGCGCGTTCGCGCTCGAAGCGCCGCGGCTCGAGATCGCCTCGGGTGGGAGTTGGAGCGGCCCGCAGCGACTCGACCTGGCGACCAACGACCTCGGGCTGTTCTCTCTGGGAGATTCATTGTTCACGGAGTTCGGATTTTCGAGCTTCGACCTGGCCGCGACCGGTCCGCGGCACGAAGACTTTGCCGGGACTTTAGTGGTACGCGATGGCGCGCGGGTGGACGCGCGCGCCCGCACACGGATGCTCGACGACGGCCTGGCGGCGCGCCGCAGCGGCGGCACAGTAGATAGCTTCGCGCACGTGTCGTTCGCGCCCGATCATCTGCGCTCGCCGTCCAGCATCGTCATGCGCGCCGAGGCGCGCGAGTTTTTCGGTGCCGCGAATGTCGGCGGCTTGTCCATCGAGCGCGATGCCGTAATTCGGGTCGAGCCGCGCGGGAGCGTATCTCTGAGCTCCGTGGGAACGATGACCATCGCAGGCAGCATCGACGCGCCGGGTGGTGCCATCACCGCGACCATTCAGACCCCGGCGGCCGCGGTGGACGATGGGTTTCGCAACGACGTCGGAATTTCTCTGACCGCCAGCGCGCGCATCGATCTCGCGGGCGCCGTGCTGCTGCGGCCGAACGACGCTGGCCTGCTGCAGGGCGAAGTGCTTGCCGGCGGTTCGCTCGATCTGCTGGCGAATCGCGGTTTCGTCGATGTGGCGCGTGGCGCGGACATCGACTTGCGCGGCACGTCGGGGGCTCTCGACATTCCGGGCGCGGGTGCCGGCGGTGGTTTCCACCGGCGGCAGATCGGGAGCGCGGCCGGCTCGATCACGCTCCGTGCGCCTGAGTCCATCACCTTCGAGGGCGTGCTGCATTCCCAGGCCGGCCTCGGTGACACGCCGGCGGCTGGTGGTACTGCCACCTTTCAGCTCTCGCGCCAACGCGGCTTCGCGATTGCCCAGCAAGGGACCGACGACACATACTCGAATGCACCGCGTACCTTACTGGTCACCGCGACTCCTGCGGCGAATACCAGATCGCAGAATGGCGTCGGTGTGATCGATGTGGGGCTGCTGCGCGCCGCGGGTATCGATGCGCTCAACCTCGAGGCGGGCAATCGCATCGAGTTCTATGCCGGCACGCATCTGAATCTTGGGCGCAGCCTGCAGATCGCCGCGCCCGTCGTCGGCGTCTCCGGCGACTCTGTGAGCCTCGCAGCGCCTTACGTGTCGTTTGGCACCACTCTCGATATCTCGGCTTTCCCGGCCACCCCACCGGTGCCCGGTCTGGCGCGTCTCCAGGTGAGCGGCGACCTCATCGAGTTCACGGGACGCACTGCGATCACCGGTGTGGCGAGCGCCACGTTCGACGCTCGAGACGAGCTGCGCATGCGCGGCTTCGTGAACGGCGGGACCAGCCGCGGTGAGCTGCGCATCGCGGGAGATCTCAATCTGCGTTCGCCTCTGATCTATCCGACCACCGCGACCACGTTCTCCATACTCGCATCGGGCGGGGTCGGCGATCGCGTCACCTTCGATGCGCTCGGGTCGGGGGGCGACAGGGTGCCGCTGGCCGTGGGCGGTACGCTCAATGTCAACGCACGCTCCATCATGCAGCGCACGCGTCTGATATCGCCTTTTGGCCAGATCTCGCTCAATGCCAGCGACGAGCTGATTCTTGCGGCAGGCAGTGTCACGTCTGTCAGCGCAGCCGGAGGTCCGTTACCCTTTGGCCGCACGCAGCTGGGCACGCGGTGGGTCTACGACATGGGCGGCACCATAATCGATGCGCCGGAACTCAAGGGGCGCAGTGTGAACCTCGCGGCCCGCGATCTCCAAATCGATGCAGCCGCCACCGTCGACATCAAGGGCGGCGGCGACCTGTATGCCTACGAATGGATGCCGGGCTCCGGGGGCTCTCGCGACGCACTCGCGGTCGGCATCACACCTGGCTTGTACGCCATCCTGCCGTCGCTGCGCGGCGGATTCGCGCCGTTCGATCCGCAGGAATTCTTCCGCAGCGATCTCAAGCCCGGCGACAGCATCTATCTATCCGGCGGCAATGGTCTCGCTGCCGGGGTCTATCCGCTGCTGCCGGCGCGCTACGCGCTGCTGCCGGGCGCGATGCTGGTGTCGGCGGTGCCCGGAACCCTGGACGCAATGCCGGGCGCCGATACGCGGCTCGCCGACGGGTCGCAGGTGGTCGCGGGCTATCGCACATTCGCGGGCACCGGCATTCGCGACGCACGCATGGGCGGATTCGTGCTGCGTCCAGGCTCGTACGGCCGCCGGCTCGCGAGCTATCAGGACACGCGCGCCTCCACATTCGAGGCCGCGACGCGACCCGTAGCACCCGATGACGCCGCACGGCTGTCTCTCGCGGCGACACATTCCTTCGATTTGGCTGGCCGTGTATTGACCGCTGCCAACGCGCGCGGCCGCGGTGCGTCGGTCGACATTACCGCTCCCAACCTCGTGATCCAGGGCGCCAGCGCTGCCGCGGTCGAAGGTGCCGTCAGCGTGGATGCAGGCGTTCTGCAGGGGTGGGGCGCGGCGAGCTTGTTGTTAGGCGGCCGGCGCGCGGCCGATGGCCGCACCGTGGACGTGGGCAGCGAAAGCGTGGTGTTCGCATCGGGCGCGAGCCTTTCGGGCAATGAAATCATCGCGGTGGCGCGCGAGGAACTGCGCCTCGACGCCGGCAGCAGCCTGAGCTCGGGCGATGCGCTCGCGTCGCTGGAATTTTCCGACGAGGCGCCAATATTGTTCGAGGACGAGGACGCTGGCGCCGCGGTGTTCGGCGTGTCCGCGGCGCGCGCGTTGTTCGTGAAACGTGCGGGAGATGCATCGATCGGCGGCACTGTGACCGCGCAGGCGGATTCGAGCATCACGTCGCGCGGGTCACTGTTGATCGACGGTCCGGCGGCGGTTCGCGCCGCGGGTACCATCAGTGGGACCGGGGCCGCCTGGGCACTGGGTTCGCGCGATGTCCGCATCGGCGCCAGTGCGGATGCTGGGTTCACCATCGATTCCGGCCTGCGGGGCAGCCTGGCAAACGCCGGCCGCGTGCGTCTCACGGCGACGCACGAATTGAGCATCGCGGAATCATTCACCCTCGGCTCATTGCGCGAGATCGTTCTCGACACACCGGGGATCAGCGCCGCCGCGAGCGGCATCGATGCGCGTTTCAGTGCGGACCGCATCACGCTGCTGAACAGTGGCGCCGCGCGCGCGGCGCCATCGCGGCCGCTGCTCGGCGGCAGCCTCGCGTTCACGGCGGGTGACGTGGTGCTCGGTCCGGGCGCGGTTGGCGTCGATTCCTTCGCGCTCCTGTCGATCGCCGCGAACCGCGAGATCGTCGGGCAGGGCACCGTGCGCCTCGCCACCGCGGGCAATCTGGATTTGCGCGCGGCGAATCTCGGCGCGGCGAGCGATGCGGACGTGTCGCTCTCGGCCGGCGGGTTGTTGCGCACGTCGAACGCAGATCAGGCACTCGCCGATGGCGCGCGTTTGTTTTCGCAGCTCGGTGGTCGCATCGCTCTGGACGCACGGCGCATCGAGCATGGCGGCGCGATTCGCGTCGGCTCGGGCCGCGTGGAACTCGACGCCGTCGAAAGCCTGGTGCTCCATTCCGGCAGCCTGTTGGACGTGTCGGGTGTGCTGGTCGGTGCGAACGGGCGATCGGTCGGATCCTCCGGTGGAGCATTGCGGCTCGACTCCGGAGGAACTTTCGATGCCCGCGCCGGCGCAACCTTGCGCGCCTCGGCCGCAGGCGCGTCCGACGCTGGCAGCGTGGGCATCAACAGCATTGGCCGCGCGGATTTCGGTGCCACTTTCATCGCGCAGGCCGGTCCAGCAGCGCGCGGCGGCAGCTTCAGCGCCGACCTGGGATCGATCGGTGATTTTGGCGCGCTCAACGGTGAGCTCACCAGCGGCGGCTTCCGCGAGCGGCGCACCGTGCACGTAGCGCAGGGTGATCTCACGCTTGCTTCCGGCGACACCATCATGGCGCGCGATGTGCGCCTCGCGACGGATACCGGAGCCATCACTATTGCGGGTCAGATCGATGCGACTTCGGACAATCAGCGCGGCCGCATCGAGCTCACGGCAGGTGCGAACCTTACTCTCACCGGGACCGCGCGCATCAGCGCTCTGGGCGCGGGTGCTCTCGGCCGCGGCGGCAGTTTGTCGTTGGAGAGCACCGCGGGTGATGTTGACCTGCACGCAGGCAGCCAGATTTCATTGGGTGGTGCGCTCGAGCCGGGACGGTTCACGGTGCGCGCGGCGGCGGGTGCCAATGGCATGCGCGTGAACGCACTGGATTCGGCGGTGAGCGGTGTCGACCTCATCGCGCTGGAACCCATTTTGAATTTCAATCTTGGCCCGACTCCGGTTGCTGCGGATTTCGACGAGATTCGCAACGACGTCACGACCTTCATGTCGACAGCCGCACCGACCCTGCACACTCGCTTCGCGAATCTTGCGACACCCATCGCGGTCCGGCCCGGCATCGAGCTCTTCACCGACGGCAATCTGAATATCGACACGACGAGCACCGATGCTGCCTTCGTCGGCGAGCAACTCGATTTTGCGGGCTGGCGCTTCGGCGGTGAGGCGGCGGCGATCGCGTTTCATGCCACGGGCTCGATCGATGTCACCGGAATGATCAGCGACGGAATCGGCCTGGTCGGCACGGGACCCAACCGGCGTCTGGACTTGTTGGCGGGAAACTCCTCGTCGTTGTCGTTCGATGCCGGAACCGATCTGCGCATCAACGCGGGCGCGCGCGTCCGCACCGGCACCGGCAACCTGGTTCTGCGCGCGGGCCATGATCTGATCCTCGACCCCGGTGCATCGGTGTACACCGCCGGCGTCGCGGGCGCACCCACCCAGCAGTTCGGCGGGGGCCTGCGTCTGGCGCTGGCAAATCGCGGCGGCGGGCTCGAGTTGCTCGCGGGTCACGATGTGCGAGCCGCCGAAGTCACGGAGCCGGTGGCTGAGTGGCAAGTGCGCCGGGCGCGGGTGGCCGGCAATTCTTCGACTCCCCCCGGATGGGGCACGGATTGGGCGCGCTTTGGCTGGAACGCGGGCACGTTGGGCGGCGGCGACCTGGTGGTGCGCGCCGGGCACGACATCCGCAACCTTTCAGCCGCGGCTGCCGACAGCGCGACGATAGTCAACGGCAACGTCAACCGGTATGGGGGCGGGGTAGTCAGGTTCGAAGCCGAGAACGATATTACGAGTGCCTATGTGCACATGACACGTGGCGACAATCTGTTGCTGGCGGGAGGGGCACTCGGCCGCTCGCGCGACACGGGCCTCGAGACTTTGCTAGGGTCGATGTTCTCGATGCAGGAGGCGAAGCTCGACCTGGTGGCACGTCGCGGTGTCGCCCTCGAATCCGTCATCAATCCGACCCTTCTGTCCGAGGGCCTGAGCAGCGGCCCCTTCGTTACCTATTTCGCCAGCTACGCGAACGATTCGCGCTTGCGCGTTCGTAGCGCCACCGGCGATATCGACATGGATAGTACGCGGCAGCGGCTCAGCGCATTCCTGGGAGCCGAAACGGTCAGCAACAACGATCCGAGGCTGCTCGCTCTGCTGCCGCCCACCGTTGTGTTGGAGGCCACCGACGGGGATATCCGCTTCGTGGACAATGCAACGTTGGCGCCGTCCGATCTCGGGCAGCTCGAGATGTTTGCCAAGCGCGACATCTATACGTTGTCCAACAGTCAGTTCGCCATGTCCGACGCTTCCCGCAATGCTGTGCCTTCCATCTTGTCGCCAGCCAGGGGGCAGGATTTCCTCGATGTCATCGAGCGCAATGATCTCAGTGGCCGGCACGTCGCGGACGATGCGCCGGCGCTCATCGACGCGGGTCGCGACATCTTCGGCCTGTACCTGCTGTTGCCGAAATTCACGCGCATGAACGCGGCGCGCGACATCCGCAACGTGACGTTGAAGACGCAAAATGTGCGCGAGCACGATGCAACCATCGTCTTCGCCGGCCGCGATGTGATTTACGGATCCGATGCGGGCAACAGGCAGATCGAGATCGGTGGCTCGGGGCGTCTCGATGTGATTGCCGCGCGTGATGTGGATCTCGGATTCTCGGAGGGCATCGCCGCGGTTGGGCGTATCGTCAATCCCTCGCTCGCGACGGAGCGCGGCTCCGACATCACGGTGATCGCTGGCCTTCGCGATCTGGTGCTCGATCCGCTCCAGTTCCTCTCGCGTGTGGTCGCGCCAGTTGCCCGGTATCGCGACATGCTTCGCAGCTTCGTCGCCACCTACAGCGGCGTTTCCGACGAGAATTATGACGCAGGCGCCAGCCGCTTCAGCACGCTCGCCGCCGATCTGCAGCGCGCGTTCATGCTCCCCATTTTCTTCACGGAGCTCGTGGCCTCCGGACGAGATGCCAACACCATACCGGGCGCGGGCTTCGAACGCGGCTACGCAGCCATCGACGCTTTGTTTCCCGGCAGCCGCGAACCGGCAACGACGCCACGCTATGCGGGGGACCTGCGTCTGGCGTTCAGTCGTATCTATACCGTTGCGGACGCCGATATCTCTCTGCTGGCACCGGGCGGCCTTCTCAATGTGGGCTTGGCCAACCCGCCACCCGGCCTCGCGTCGCGCAGCCCCTCGCAATTGGGGATCGTGGCGCAGCGCGCAGGCTCGGTTCGAATATTCACACACGACGACGTGCTCGTGAATCAGTCGCGCATCTTCACGCTGCGCGGCGGCGACATCGCGATCTGGTCGACGGTGGGCGACATCGACGCCGGCCGCGGCGCGAAATCCGCGATCTCCGCGCCGCCACCCACCATAGTTGTGGAAGCAAGCGGTCGCGTGACGCTGGATTTCGCGGGCGCGGTGGCGGGCAGCGGCATTCGCGGCATTCTGACGGGCGAGGGCATCGAGCCCGGCGACGTCGATCTGATCGCGCCGGCCGGCATCGTGGACGCGGGCGATGCGGGAATCGGCGCCGCGGGAAACCTCAACGTCGCCGCACAACAGGTAGTGGGCCTCGACAACATTCAGGTCGGCGGTGCTTCGACCGGAGTGCCCGCCGAGACCAGCAGCCTGGGTGCGGCGTTGGCGGGCGCGTCGGCGATCGGTAACAGTGCGAGCTCGGCCGCCGGCGATACCGTGGCCGACGCGGGCAGCAGCCAGGGCGCCGCCCCCCTCGCACAGTCCGCGTTCGGCTTCCTCGACGTATTCCTCGAGGGTTTCGGCACGGAGATCTGCAAGCCTGATGACATCGAGTGCCTGAAGCGCAATTAAAGGCACCACCAATCCCGGGAATCCCCGACAAAACGTCGCCTTTAAACAATCCCGTCACACGCAGCACGAATAATCACGCTGCCTCGCGGGCCACGATCCGCCAATAGAAGTCCAAGGACCAATCATGCCGTCGATGCGTCGCGGCCTTTTCCTTTTCGCGGCGCTCGCCGCATTCATCCCGGGCCTATCCGCCGCCGCGAACTGGTGGAACGACGACTGGCAATTCCGCAAGGAGCTCGGCTTCGACCTGTCGCCGACCGGAGCGAACATTCCGGGATCGCCGGCCGACGTGCCGGTGCTGGTGCGGCTGTCCATCGCGAACTTCCCGTACTTCGCCGACACGAAACCCGACGGCGGCGACCTGCGCTTCATGGCCAGCGACGACGTCACGCCGCTCGCGTATCACATCGAGCGGTACGACTCGATGTCGCAGATGGCCTTCGTCTGGGTGCGCGTGCCACGGCTCGCGGGCGGTGCCGCCTCCGACAAGATTTTTCTGTACTACGGCAACAAGGCGGCGGCCGCGGTCGCTGACGCCGCCTCCACGTACGACAAGCACCAGGCACTGGTCTATCACTTCGGACCCGCCGCGGGCGCGCCCCAGGACGTCACCGCGAACAAGTCCGACCCCGTCGCATTCGAAGCCGTCGTGAACCCGGCGTCGCTGGCCGGTTCCGGCGCGCGCTTCGCGGGCGCCGAGGTCATCACCGTGCCGGCGCAGGGAGCGCTGCGCCACATGCCGGCGCAGGGCCTCACGATATCGGCGTGGGTGCGCATGGAGCCCGGCGCGTCGCGTGTCTACGTCGCGGCGCTCGAGGACGCGAACGCAGCCATCGTGCTCGGTCTCGACGGCGCGAAGCCCTTCGTGGAGAGCCGTGCCGGCGGCCAGACGGCGCTGGCGACGGCGTCCGCCGACGTGACGCCGTCCGAATGGCACCATCTCGCGCTGACCGTCGGCGCCGGGAAGCTCACGCTGTGGGTCGACGGCGCCCAAGCCGGCACCGCCGCCACCTCGGTGGGCGAGGTCGGCGGTAGTTTGACGGTCGGCGGCTCGGCGGCGCGCACGAACTTCTTCACGGGCGAGCTCGACGAGCTGGAGGTTTCCAGCGTGGCGCGCCCGGCCGAATGGCTGGCGGCCGCCGCGCGCAGCCAGGGCGTGGTCGCGCCGCTGGTCGCGTACGGCGCTGATCAGAGCGCCGACGCGGACGCGGGACACGAGGGCTACTTCGTTGCGACGCTGCGCAACGTCACGATCGACGGTTGGCTGGTCATCGGCGTGCTCACCGTGATGTTCTTCTGGTCGGTGTGGATCATGATCGGCAAGAGCGCACTGCTGGGCCGCGTCGCGAAAGGCAATGCGCGATTCCTCGACGAATTCCACCAGCTGCGCGACGATCCGGCCGCGGTCGAGCGCCGCTTCGCCCCGCAAAAGGGTGCGCAGGAAAAGAGCGCGTTCGAAGCCAGTGACGAGGAGCATCCCGAGTTCGGTGCCTCCACGCTGTACCGCCTGTATCACCATGGGATGCGCGAGGTGCTGACGCGCCTCGAGGGTAAATCCGCCGGTGCCGCGCGCGCCGCGGTGCTGTCGTCACCGGCGATCGAATCGATCCGCGTCACGATGGACGCGTCGATGACGCGCATGACGCAGCGCCTGCAGAGCCAGATGGTGCTGCTCACCATCTCCATCGCGGGCGGCCCGTTCCTCGGATTGTTAGGCACCGTCGTGGGCGTCATGATCACGTTCGCCGCGATCGCCGCCACCGGCGATGTCAATGTGAACGCCATCGCGCCCGGCACCGCGGCCGCGCTGGTCGCCACCGTGGCCGGCCTCGCGGTCGCGATCCCGTGCCTGTTCGGCTACAACTGGCTCAATTCGCGCATCAAGGAGATCGTGGCGGACATGCGCGTGTTCTCCGACGAGTTCGTGGCGCGTATCGCCGAGCAGTACTCCTGATGTCGGGCGGCGGTTCACCCGACACGGACGTCTACGACGAGATCAACGTCACGCCGATGCTCGATCTCGCCTACGTGCTGCTCATAATCTTCATCATCCTGACCACCGCGACGGTGCAGGGCATCAAGGTGAACCTGCCGAAGGCGAGCGCGCAGCCGAGCCTCGCCGAGAACAAGACCAAGGCGATCTCGATCACGGCCGACGGCACTATCTACCTCGACACGTTTCCCGTGACCTTGGAGGAGCTCGAGAAGCTGCTCGGCCAGTACAAGGCGGCGACGCCCGATCTGCCGGTGATCATCAAGGCGGATTCCACCATTCAGTATCAGCGCGTGGTCGAGGTGCTCGATCTCGTCGGCCGGCTGCAGATCTCGCAGCTCGGGCTCGTCACGCAGCGCATCGTCCAGTGATTGTCACCAAGTGAGAATGGGATGAACGAGAACAAGCGGCCCAACCACAAGATCATCGCGGGCATCGTGCTCGGCGTCACCGGCGTCGGCCTGGTCTCCGCGACCATCGCCAAGATCATGTCGTCCAAGCCGCCGCCGGCGAAGATGGTGGTGCAGGAAGTACGCATCCTGCGCGTGCCGCCGCCACCGCCGCCCGATCAGCCGCCGCCGCCGCCCGAGGAGGTGGACGTGCCCGAGCCCGAGGCGCCGCCGGAGCCGACGAAGTCCGACGAGCCGCCGCCCGGCAATATCGGCATCGATGCCGAGGGCGTCGAGGGCGGGACGCTCGCCGCGCGGCCCGGCGGACGCGATCTGGTCGGCAGCGGATCGAGCCAGCTCAAGTGGTACGCGGGGCTGGTGCAGAGTGCGATCCTGGCCGAGCTCAACAACGAGAAGCTCAGTCGCTCGCGCGCGTATTCGGTGCCGGTCAAGGTGTGGGTGCGCGAGGACGGGTCAGTCGAGAGGACCGAGCTCGGCAGATCCACGGGCGACGGCGAGGTAGATAGGGCGATCGAGAAGGCGCTGGCACGCGTGGTGCGCATCCCCTATGCGGTGCCCGCGCAGATGCCGCAGCCGATGACCGTCCGCCTGGTCGCGCGCGTATGAAGATGTGCATGCGGGCCGCCCTTGCCGCGGCGCTGTGCGCGTGCGCGGCCGCCTCGGGCGCGCCCGTCGGCGAGACGCGCCGGCTCGAGGAGCTGCGCAACACGGTCGTCAACCTGTTGCAGGGCCTCGTCGACCGCGGCGTGCTCACGCGCGAACAGGCCGAGCAGATGGTGGCCGACGCCCGGACAAAAGCCGAGGCGGATGTCGCGGCGGGCGAGGCGGCGGACGCGGGCGCGGTGCGCGTGCCCTACATCCCTGAAATCGTGAAGCAGGAAATCCGCGCGCAAGTGGCGGAAGACCTCGAGCGCGAAGTCACGACGGCGGTGCTCGAGCAGGCCAAAGCCGAGGACTGGGCGATGCCCGGCGCGTTGCCCGACTGGATCCGGCACATGCGCTTCTCCGGCGACATCCGGCTGCGCGGCCAGTTCGACGGCTATGCCGAGGACAACGCGATCAACTCGTACGTGGATTTCCTGACCGTCAACGATCGCGGCGGCATCGGCCGGTCGGGCACCGCGGCGCTCATCAACACCACCGAGGAGCGGCAGCGGCTGCGCGCGCGGCTGCGCTTTGGCCTCGACGCGGAGCTCGGCTATGGCTGGTCGGCGGGCTTCAAGCTCGCGACCGGAAACCTGCGCGATCCGATATCGACCAATCAGACGCTTGGCAACACCTTCGGGCGCTATACGCCGGGCATCGATCAGGTGTTCCTGCGCTACTCGGGCCAGTCCAGCGATTCGCGCCGCCAACTCACGTTCGCGGGCGGCCGCATTCCGTCGCCGTTCGTCGCGACCGACCTGGTGTTCGACAGCGACCTCAACTTCGAGGGCCTGTCCACCAATTATCGTATCGCTCTGCAGCGCGACCAGATCTTCAACCGGTACGCGTTCGTCACGCTGGGCGCGTTTCCGATCGAGGAGTTCGAGGTCAATTCGAAGGACAAGTGGCTGCTCGGCGGCCAGCTCGGCTTCGAATGGCGGCGCGAATCCGGCTCGCGCCTGCGCTTCGCGGGCGCCTACTACGACTATCGCAACCTGCTCGGCGAGCGCAACGTGCTCGACAGCAACCTGCTCGACTACACGGCGCCCAAGTTCCTGCAGCGCGGCAACACGCTGTTCGACATCCGCAACGACGCCGACGGCGCTACCAACCTGTTCGCGCTCGCGGCCGAGTACCGGCTGATCGACGTGACGGCCGGCATTGAATGGCGGCTGTCGCCCAACTACCGGATCGCGTTCGCCGGTGATTACGTGAAGAACATCGGCTATCAGGAGGACGCGGTGAACGCGCGCCTCGGCCTCGAGGTGGAGCCGCGCGTCGATGGCTACCAGGCCGAGACCTCGTTCGGCTCCACGAACATGTCACTGGCGCATGCCTGGCGCGTGTCGCTCGCGTATCGCTACCTGGAGCGCGATGCCGTGCTCGACGCGTTCACCGACTCGGACTTCCGGCTCGGCGGCACCGACGTCAAGGGATTCGTCGTGGGCGGCGAGTACGCGCTCACGCCGCGCATGCTGTTGCGTGCACGCTATCTGTCCGGCAACGAGATCGACGGTCCGCCGCTGGGCATCGACGTGTTCCAACTCGATCTCAACTCGACGTTCTGAACGAAGGAGGGCGCGTGAAGCTCATACACACCCTGTTGCTGGGCGGCGCCATCGCGCTGCTGGGCACGCAACCGGCGTGGACGCAGTCCGCGCGGCCCGCGAGCGGCAATGCGCAGTTGCAACAGGTGCAGCAGCTCGCGGCCGAGCGCACCAAACTACTCGCGGACAAGGCACGCCTGCAATCCGAGCTCGACGCGATGCGCAAGGAACGCGACGAGCTCGCGAGGAAGCACGGCGGCGTCGAGAGCCGCGTGAAGTCCAGCGACGCCGCGGCGGCGCGCGCTGGCGCGCGCAGCACGGCGCTGCAGGAGGAGGTCAACCGGGAGAAAGCGCGCCTGCAGGAACTGGTGGCGAAATACCGCGAGCTGGCGGGCCAGCTGCGCGAGGTCGAAACCGATCGCGCGACGGCCAAGACCACGCTGGCGCAGCGCGACATCGAGTTCGCGGAGTGCTCCGCCCGCAATCGTTCGCTGTATGTGCTCAATGGCGAGATCCTCGCGCGCCTCGAAGCGCCCGGCCGTTTTTCCGCCGGTGCCGCGCTCGAGCCGTTCACGAAGCTCAAGCGCATCGAGCTCGAGAACCTGATCGACGGATATCAGCAGCGCGCCGACGAGCAGCGTCCGCCAACCGCGGCGCGTTGATGGGGACAGGCCCCGTTGCCGGGTTGTCCCTGTTTCCTTGGTGGCGGCACATCCTGGCTACGTGCCGCGCGCTGTCGCGGGCACGCCTCGCACGCCTTTCCTCGCCGCGAACCGAGTTTCTAGATGAATCGATCCGGCCCGTTTTTCTCGCCGCCGTCATGGGTGCGTCACCCGCGAACGGCAAGTTCGTCGCCATGAAACAGCACGCGCTCACGCTGTTCGCTCTACGCCCGCGTATTGGTTGAGTACCGCGCTTCCCCGGGGCGCCGCGCGGCGCCCTCTCCAGTTGCTTCTCGAAGCCCTTGGCCCTGGTCCGTTCAGGGCCTCTTTTAATGGCGCCGCGTCGTCACACGTTTGCCGCGGAACTGCAACACTCTCTGACTACTTTGCGTATTCACAAGGAGGACCGACGCATGTCAGTCGGCATACGAAGACTGTGAGTGAGCGACGCAAACAGGCGGTTTCGATCCGCATGAGCGGTTCGGACGTGCGCAAGATCAAGAAGCTTGCCGCGCGGCTCGGGGTGCACGATTCCGACATCGTGCGTTTCGCCGTCAAGAGCATGCTGGCGCGGCTGGAGCCGCTGCACGACACGGATGCGCGCGGCCGCAGCGTGCTGCCGGTGTTCGTCGAATCCGGCGACGAGCTGGTGCGGTTCTTCGAGCTGGACGCGCTGCGCCTGGACATCATCATCAATGAAGGCGTGGAGCAGACGCGCCGCGTCGACCGCGACGATGTGGCGCTCATCGCGATGCACGCGATGCAGCAGCCGTTCGCCGCGATGAAGCTGTCGGAGATCGCGCCGAGCGCGAGTGGTGAAGGCGGCACGGTGCACACGCTGCGCCGCTATCTATACGAGAAATATGCCCGCCGCACGAGCGCCGAGGCTGGAGTGAATCATGAGTAGATGGACCTGGCATCGACCTGCGGTGTGTCTGCCGCTGGCTTTCATCGTTGCATCGACAATGGCGCCGGTCTCGGCGGCGGTGTTCGACCCTGGCTTTCCGCGCGAGAGCCTGAACGCGCCGCTCGACGCGGTGCGACTGTCTCCCGGCGCCGCCATCGCGCGCACCGAGTTGATCTCGGGCACGCAATCGATCGTGCTGCCATTCTTCGTGTCGCCGGACATGCCGGGCGGCACGGTCAGCGTGACGCTCACGGATCTCGGGTGGCCGGGCCTCATGAGTTCGCTGAGCTTCGCGGCAAGCACGTCGACGTCGCTGCTCGCGCAGCTCGCGGCCTCGGGCACGACGAGCTTCGAGGTCTCCGGGGCGGGGACATATTTCGCGACCGTTTACGGTGTCGCGGATCCGCAGTTCGGCAGCGGCTTGTATTCGCTCAACCTGAGCTATTCGCCCGTGCCGCTGCCCGCGGCGGCGCTGCTGCTGGCCTCGGGACTGGCGCTGCTGGCGCGGCGCCGCGCCGCATAAACAAACCGTCATCAACGCTGGCTAGTATGACGTTCGTATTCCCGTCGTCGTGAGAACGCTCCCGTGTCACCGCGCTTTGTCAGGTTCCTCATGTGCGTGGGCGCGTTCTGCGCGCCCGCGCTCGCTCACGCGGTCGACGGCTATCGGGTGCAGCCCGGCGACATACTGACGATCTCCGTGTGGAAGGAACGCGACCTGCAGGGGGAGATTCTCGTCCGGCCGGACGGCGGACTCTCGTTTCCGCTCGCGGGCGATCTCGATGCCGACGGCAAGACCACGCAGGAGCTGGCGGATGCGCTCGCTACGAAGCTCAAGCGCTTCATTCCCGATCCGGTGGTCACCGTCGCGGTCAAGCAGATCGGCGGCAATCGCGTCTATGTGCTCGGCAAAGTGAATCGTCCCGGTGAGTTTCCGTTCAGCAGGCCCGTCGACGTCATGCAGGCATTGGCGCTGGCGGGCGGCGCGACGGCGTTCGCCGAGGTGAACGACATCCGCATCCTGCGCCGCGAGGGCGGCGTGTTGCGCTCGCTGCCGTTTCGCTACGCCGAAGTGGAGCGCGGCAAGGAGCTGGCGCAGAACGTGCTGTTGAAGAGCGGCGACACCGTCGTGGTGCCCTGATGCGGGTGCGAGGTGCCTGGGCCGCGTTGTTGTGCGCGTCGCCGTTCCTGGCAGCAGCCGCATTCGGAGCGCAATGGATCGCCGTGCCGCAGATCAGCGTCGGCGCCGACACGGACACCAACCGGCGCCTGCGCACCGAGCCGGCCACATCCGAAAGCGGAGTGCTGGCCGCGAGCGCATACCTCGCGCGTGCCACGGCCACCGACACGCTGGCGCTGGTGCCGCGCGTCACCGTGAGCCGCTACTCGGGCGAAGACGCGCTCGACTCCGACGACTGGGCCGCGAACGCACTGTGGCGCCATGAAGGCGAGCGCCTGCATTTCGATCTCGACGCGGGCCTAGCCGATGACAGCACGTTGACCACGGAAGTGGGCGAAACCGGCTTCATCGAAGGCAACACGCGCCGCCGAGCCGGCTCGGTCGCCGCGACACTGACGCAGTATCTCGAAACGCGCCACATGCTGCAGTACGCGATCTCCGCGACCGACATTGAGTATCAACGCGCGCGCGACACCGGCCTCGTGGGCTACCGCTATCCAGCCGCATCGCTGCTCTATGTGTTCAGCAACACGGCGCGCTTCTCGACCACGTTTGGCGCGTCGGCGACACGCCTCGATGCTCCCGACGCGCACGTACGCAGCGATACGCGCGGCGCGCAGCTCGGTGTGCGCTTTCTTGCCGCCGAGCGTTGCGCGCTCGAAGCGCGCGTCGGCAGCACTGCGACCAGCGCGCGGGGCCGCGTCGACCACAATCGCACCGTGTACGCCGGGCTGACATGGAACGACGAGCTCTCGCGCATCGAGCTCAGCGCCTCGCGTGAAGTCGAGGCCAGCGGCCGCGGCGTGCTGGTGAATGCCGACGACGTGCGATTGCGCTTCTCGCGCGAGCTCACCGAGCGCCTGTCGCTGGATACGTCGCTGCGTGCGAGCCGCCGGCAAGATATCGATCTCCGCGGCGGCCTCGAATATCGCTACGGCACCGCGGCCGCGACGCTGTCATGGAAGCTCGAAGAGGCCTGGACGCTGGCGCTCGCGGGCGTGTTCAGCCGCCAGGAATATGCGTCGCGCGATCCGGCCGAGGGCTCGCGCATCGGTCTCGCGTTGTCGTGGCGGCCGGCGCAGCCATGAGCGCCCATGACGGCAATGCCGCGTCCGAAGCAGAGGGAGCCTCGCTCGCGGATCTGATCGATGTGGTTCGCCGGCGCGGCAAACTCATCGCCATCGCGTTCGTAGTCGCGTTCATCACCACGTGTCTGCTGACGCTCGCGTGGCCGCCGACGTTCCGTTCGACGGGCACCATACTCATCGAACAGCAGGAGATTCCGTCGGACCTGGTGCGCTCCACGGTGACGTCCTACGCCGACGAGCGGGTGCAGATCATCAGCCAACGCGTCATGACCACTCAGAATCTGATCGGCATCGTCAAGCGCTACGGCTTGTACGAGCGACTGCAGAAGCGCGAATCACGCGAGAAGGTGATCGAGACCATGCGCGACGACATCCGCTTCCGCACGATCAGCGCGGATGTGGTCGATCCGCGCACCGGCGTGCCGCGCCAGGCGACGATTGCGTTCGCGGTGTCGTACGACAACGCGTCGCCGGATCTGGCCGTCAAGGTGGCAAACGAGATCACGAGCCTCTATCTCAACGAGAATCTCTCCAGCCGCAACCGGCTGGCCGGGGACGCCGCGACCTTCCTCACCGACGAGGGCGATCGGCTGAGCAAGCGCATCGCGGAGCTCGAGGGGCGCCTGGCGCAGTTCAAGGAGAAGAATGTCAATCAGCTGCCCGAGCTGGCGCAGTTCAACATGCAGCTGCTCGACCGCACCGAGCAGCAATTGCGCGACGCCACCACCGAGCAGCGTTCGTTGACGCAGCAAAGGGTGTATCTCGAGGCGCAGCTCGCGCAGCTCAAGCCGAACTCAGTGATGTTCGCGGACTCGGGCGAGCGCATCCTCACGGCCGAGGACCGCCTGCGCGCCCTGCGATCGCAACTCGCGAGCGCGCGTGCGCTGTATGCGCCCGAACATCCCGACATCGCCCGCCTCGAGCGCGAGATCGCTGGATTGGAGGCGGGCACTTCCGCCGTTGCCGATCGCAACGATGTGCTGCGCCAGCTCGAGCAGGCGCGCGCCGATCTCGGCGCCACGCGCGAGCGTTACGCGCCCGAGCATCCGGATGTGAAAAACTCCGAACGCACCGTGGCCGCACTCGAAGCGGAGCTGGTCAAGCCGCCCGTCGCGGCGCCGCCGCGCGCCGGGGACACTCCTGACAATCCGGCCTACATCCAGATCAAGGCGCAGCTCTCCTCCGTGCTCAACGATCAGCGCGCGCTGACCACGAAGATATCTTCCCTGCACGAGCAGGCCGACGGGTACACCCGGAAAGTTGCGCTGACGCCCGGCGTCGAGCGCGAGTACCGCGAGCTCGCGCGCGACTACGAGAACGCGCAATTGCGCTACGGCCAGGTGCGCGCCAAGCAGATGGAGGCGCAGCTCGCTCAGAACCTCGAGATCAACCGCAAGGGTGAGCGCTTCACACTCATCGAGCCGCCGCTGCCGCCCGAAGAACCCGTGAGCCCGAACCGCCTCGCCGTGTTCATCATCGGGCTCATTCTCTCCGCGGCGCTGGCGGCCGCACTGGCGGCGCTGCGCGAGGCCACCGACACCGCGGTGCGCGGCCGGCGCGATCTGGAATTGCTGGCAGGCGGCGCGTCGCTGGCGTTGATCCCGGAGATCGAGACCGCGGCCGACGTGGCGCGCGGCCGGCGCCGTCTGCGCTTCGCCTTCGGAGGCGCGACGGCAAGTTTCGTGCTGGCGCTGGTCGCGTTGCATCTGTTCTTTCGCCCGCTCGACACGCTGTGGTTCATCGTCATGCGGCGTCTGGGAATCTGACAGGAGCTCTTGGTGGAACAATCCGTCGTCGATTACGCACGCGTGGTGCCGCAGCGTCGCGCCGCCGCCGGCGCTCCCGCGCGTCGCTTCGCGCTCGACCGTGCGGCGCTCGATGCGCGGCGCGTGATCTTTCCGGAAGACCGCAGCCTGGTGAGCGATGCCTATCGCATGCTGCGCACCCAGCTGCTGCAGCGCGCACGCCAGCGCGGCGCGCGCGTCATCGGCATCGCGAGCCCGGCAGACGGCGACGGCAAGACCCTGACGGCGGTGAACCTCGCGCTGGCGCTGGCTGCCGAGCCCAACCAGACCATCCTGCTCGCCGACCTCGACCTGCGTCGTCCGAGTGTCGCCCAGTTGTTAGGCGTCCCGGAACAGCGCGGCGTCGAGAGCGTGCTGCGCGGCGAGATCGGCATCGACGAGGCGTTGTGGCGCCCCGAAGGGCGGGAGCGGCTCGCGATCCTGCCGGCCGCGCCGCTCGAAGGGCCGACCTCGGAATTGCTCGCCGGTGAGCGCGCGCGTGCCTTCATCCAGGAATTGCGCAGCCGCTATGTGGACCGGCTGGTGCTGCTGGACCTTCCGCCAGTACTGCTCACCGACGACGTGCTGACGCTCGCGCCGCTGCTCGACGGCGTGCTGCTGGTGGTGGCCGAGCGGCGCACGCGCCGTGAAGACCTGTTGCGCACGCAGCAGCTGCTGAGCGGCGTGCCGCAGCTCGGGATGGTGCTCAATCGCTCGCACCAGTCGGAGCGTCGCGCGTATTGATGCGCTTCATGCTGTGCGCGCTGGCACTCGCGGCCAGCTACCGGGTGGCGGCGCTCGATGCGGCCAGCCTCGGCGTGGTCATCAACACCGCCGACGCGGATTCGGTGGCGGTGGGCGAGTACTACGTCGCGCGCCGTGGCATTCCGGCCCCCAACGTGGTGCGCGTGTCGTTTCCGGTCGACGCCGCGATGTCGCCCGAGGATTTCGCGCGCGCCTCGGCTGAGGTGACGCGGCGCATGCCCGGCGGCGTGCAGGGGCTGGCGCTGGCGTGGACGCGGCCCTATCGCGTCGGCTGCATGAGCACCACGGCGGCATTCGCGCATGGCTACGAGCCGCGCAACTGTGCCACGGGCTGCAGACCCACTCCGCTCAGCGCGTACTTCGACCGGGACGTGAAGCTGCCCTTCAGCGAGCTCAATATGCGGCCCGCGATGCAGCTGGCGGGTAGTTCGGTGCGCGCCGCCAAGGCCACCATCGATGCCGGGGTCGCGGCCGGGCGCGCGCCGCTGCGCGGCACTGCGTACCTCATGCGCACCGACGAGGCGGCGCGCAACGTGCGTGCGGTGGGTTACCCCGCGACGCTGCGGCTGCAGCGCGCGGGCCTCGAGATCGTGATTCGTGACATGAACGCGCTCTTCGACGCGCACGACGTACTGTTCTACTTCACCGGGCGGGCGCGCGTGGAAGGCCTGGAGACGTTGCGGTTCCGGCCCGGCGCCATCGCCGACCATCTCACTTCCAATGGCGGCATGCTCACCGACAGCCCGCAGATGAGCAGCCTCGCGTGGCTCGACGCCGGCGCGACCGCGAGCTACGGCACGGTGGTGGAGCCCTGTTCGTTTGCGCAGAAATTCCCGCAACCCGCCATCGTCATGCGCCGCTATCTGGACGGCGAGACGCTGCTCGAGGCGTATTGGAAGAGTGTGGCGATGCCCAGCCAGGGCATCTTCATCGGAGAGCCGCTGGCGCGAATCGCGCCGCGGTGAGCACGCGCCGGCAACTGTCGTACGCGCGCCGCGCCTGCGCGCGCGGCCCGTAGAACTCCGCCACTTCCGCGCAGGTGCTTTCGGCCAGGTGCGGCGCACCGCGCGCGGCCACGTCGGCGAGGCGGGATGCGAAGCGCACGGTGTCGAGCGGATCCGCCACCACGCCCGTGCCCGGCCACACGCACAGATCCGCGGCGGCGCCGTTGTAGCAAGAGAAAATCTGCGGCAGCCCGCACACCAGCGGCTCGAGCGTCGCGAGCGGCCAGCAATCTTCGAGCGTGGGCAGCACGAAGCAGTCGCCGCAGGTGTACAGGCGCGGCAGCGCCTCGAGTTGCACGAATCCGGTCACCGCCACGGGCACGCGCGGATACTCGCGCGCGAACCGTTCGATCTCGCCGCGCAGCTCGCCATCGCCGATGAACAGCAGGCTGCAGTCGGGGGCGGGTTGCGCGGCCGCCACCACGCGCATGGCGTCCAGGAATTCGCGGATGCCCTTGCGCGGGGAGAAGCTGCCGCTGAACACGAACACCGTGCCGCGCAGTCCGAGCCGGGCGCGCTCGACGTCACGCGTGGCGCGGACGTGACCGGCCTCGCGCAGGAACCAGTTGGTATCCACGCCCGTCATGCCGGGATGCGTGCACTCGGCCGGCACGCCGATGGATTGTAGATAGGCGGCGGCCTCGCGGCCGTTGACCCAGAACGCAGCGGCGCGCGCGGCCAGGAAGCGGCGCAGCGGCTTCTTGAGGGCGCAGATGCGGCTCTCGGTATGCGGCGTGCCTTCCCAGAAGCCGATCAGCGGGACCTGGCGCGCGAACGCGTACAGCGCCGCCTGGGCGGTGCGCGGTCCCAGCTCGAGCGAGACCACGACGTCGGGCCGGATGGCGTTGAGCGCGGGCAGCGTCCGCTCGGAGAAGTTGAAGTAGCGGCGCTCGCCCGCGTACCCCGCGCCGCGGCGCGTGACCGCGCGGCTGCGGTTACCGGACACCGTGCAGTTGAAGCGGAGGTCGCTGGCGGCCACCTGCCATTGGCGATCGGGAGTCGACCACGAGTCGAGCACGACGTGCAGGTCGCACAGGCCTGCGAGCTCGTTGTAGAAGCCGATCCGGTAGGGCGGCAGGATGTTTGTGAGGACGCAAACGCGCATTCTTGTTGTGCTTGCGAGGCTACGGACTTTGAATGACGCGCGCATGACGCCCGACGATTCGCGCTTCATCCGACGGCCGCCCGCTGTGCGCCCGTGCGTGCATGGCTGTAACAAGCCGCTGCTACGGTGCGCAGCTCGAAAACGAACGACCATGCGCATCCTCCTGGCCCACAACTTTCATCGATCGGGCACGCCAAGCGGTGAAGACTTTGCCGCCATGGCCAGATGCGACGCGGGCATCGAATACGGGTCGGTCGACCTGCTGTCGGGCGAGCCCGTAGAAAGGTCCGCAGCATGACGACGCTCGCTCATCGGGCGACGCGCGCTTTGATCTGGAGCTATCTGGGCGTCGGCGCTCACATCGTGTTTCAGATCGCAGCGAACGTCGGTTTCGCCCGTCTGCTCGGGCCCGATGCATTCGGCCTGTTCGCCATCGGTCTGCTGGTCACGGGTGTATTGAAAATCATCACCGATCTGGGGCTCGGCGCCGCCGTCGCGCGCGCTCAAACCCTCGAGCGCGGCGCGTTGCGCGAGGCGTTCATTCGCCTGCTGGCATGCGGACTGCTGGGCGGCGTGACGTTGGCGGCGACGGCTGAGCTCATCGCGGCGCTCATGGATGAGCCGAGACTGGCCGCCATCCTGCGTTGCTTCGCTCTGGCGTTCCTGTGCTTTCCCGTCGTCACGCTCTGTGGCGGTGTTCTGCAACAACGCCTGGAGCACAAGAAATCGCAATTCGCGAGCGTGCTGGGCTATGCATTCGGGTATCTGGGCGTCGGCCTCACGCTCGCAACGCTGGGCTTCGGCGCCTGGAGTCCGGCGCTCGGCTACATGGCGCAGCTTCTCATCAGCGCCGCGTTTCTCTACTACTTCGCGCGACCCGACCTGACTCGCGGCGCGTCGCAAACTGCCTCGGGTGCCGCGCTGACGAGCTTCGGGCTGCGCGTCGTCGCGACGAACGTGTCGAACTGGCTGATCTACAACCTCGACAACTTCTTCGTACACCTGACGTTCGGAACACAGCGCTATGGCCTCTACACGGTGTCGTACAGCCTGATGCGCACGCCGACCGATCATCTGGTGCAAACGATCCAGAACGTCCTCATGCCGGTGGCTTCGAAGGTCCAGCATCAGGACGACAAGCTCGCACGCAGTTATCTCGGTGCGCTCGACGCGAGCTTCGCGCTCTGCGCGCCGGCTTGCGCAACGGTCGCCGCGGTTGCCCCCACCGTCATCGCTGCGTTGTACGGCCCCGACTGGGCACGCGCGACCGCGCTGCTGAGCGCGCTGTCGCTCGCAATGGCGCTGCAGGCCGTTCACGCAGTAACGAGCGCGACGCTGTGGGGCATCGGCGCCATCAACAGCGAGCTGCGGATTCAATGGGGCATGGTGGTGCTGCTCGTAGCCGCGCTGCTCGCGGCTACGCAGCTCGGCTTGTCGGCCGTGGCATGGTCCGTGTGTGCGGTCTACGCGATCCGCGCGCTGCTGATGCTCGCAATGGTCGCGCGCCATCTGCGTCTGACGTCGGTCCGTACGCTGCGCGCATTGCGCACCGGCGTTCTGCTGGCGGTCGCTATCGCACCGTCCGTGCACTTCTTCGACCGCATGCTGGTCGGGAACGGCGTGCACCCGTTGCCCGCGCTGTTGTTCGACATCCTCGCGGGAGCGGCGTTCTGGCTGATCGGGATTGCGATCACGCGCGGACGAACGTTCTCGGACGAGCTGCGGAGCGCGCTGAATACAGCCTTCGCGAGCATCCATCGCTCGATTCCGCTGTTCCGACGCGTGTCGTGAGGCTGTCACGGTGCGCAACGTACTCTGGTCCGAAAGCGAGCACATAGTTGCAGCGGATCGCGTGTCCACCGTCAATCTCCATTCTTCGGCCCATCCATCAGCCGATACGCAGCGCGACTCCATGCAGGAGGTTCGCGCCGGCTACGTCGCCTGGAAGAACTGGCAGACGGAACAGTTTGGCAGCTATTCGCGCTTCGATTCAGCCTCCTTCGCCGCCGAGCTGGCCGGCCTGCTGCCGGTCGGCAGACGCGCGCGGGTTCTGGAGCTCGGTTTCGGGAACGGACCGTTTCTCGGCTGGTGTGGGGCGCAGGGAATCGAGTATTGCGGCGTGGAAATCGACACCGAAATGCAGCGACGCGCTCGCGAGCTCGGACTGCCCGTTTTCGCTTCGGTCTTCGACCGTTCGCTGGCAGCGTACGAGCAGCAGTTAGACGTCGTCGCGGCCTTCGACGTGCTGGAACACATCGAGCAGCACGAGCTCGTGCGCACGCTCTGTCAGGTCGCGCGCCTGCTGCGCCCCGGCGGGTATCTGCTCGCGCGCTTCCCGAACGGCGACAGCCCGTTCGGTCGCGTGAACCAGCACGGCGACCTCACGCACGTGACGACGCTGGGGCGAAGCAAGCTGCAGCAGCTCGCACACCTGTCCGGAATGGAACTGCTCTCGTTTGGCGATCCCAAGCGTCCATGGCATTCGGTGGGTTTTGGCGCAGCCATTCGTCGGCTGGCCGGCGGCGCCGTCAAAAAGGTGCTCGAAACGACCATACGCACGCTGTACTTCGGCGGCGAGTCGATCTGCTTCGATCCCAATGCCGTCGCTCTGCTGCGGCGTCCCACCTCCGGCATAAAACACGACGCAAGAGCATGAGAATCGCTGCGACCTTACGTCGTGCCCTGACGCGCCTGCGCATGCGACGACTGCAACACCTGCCGATCGGAGCCGCGTTCGACGAGATCTACCGGCAAGGGATCTGGTCGCAATCCAAGGGAGAACCCTCCGGCGGCGGCAGCTACGGCGACCTTGCGGATCGCTACGTCGACGCGGTGCTCGGGTACATCCGGGAACGAGGCGTGCGCTCGGTGCTGGACATCGGCTGCGGCGACTTCAACATCGGCGCGCGCATTGCGCCGCATGTAGAAGCCTATTACGCATACGACGTCTCCGCGGAAATCATCGACCGCAATCGACTTCGATTCGAGAATCTCGCCAACGTCGAGTTCCGATGTGCAAATGCCTGCAGCGACGCATTGCCGCGCGCGGATCTGGTCACGGTCAGGCAGGTGCTGCAGCACCTCACCAACGCGCAGATCGCCGACATCCTGCGCAACGTCGATCGAACCGGCGCACCTCATGTGCTCGTCACCGAGCACGCGCTCGACTATTCGCGGCCAAACGCGCTGCGTCCGAACCTCGACCTGCCCAGCCATTCCGCGGGGACACGGATCGCGCTCGGTTCGAGCGTCGTTCTGAGTGCCCCGCCTTTCCTGCGCAAGACGCGCACGTTCGCATCGTTCCCTCTGGATGCAGGCCCCGACACCTGCGGCGAGCGCCTGGAAACGATCTGGTTGACGATGTCATGAGCGCTGCGGCGCGCGCGGTCGTCATCGTCACGTGCGAGCGGGACTTGGGCCTGAATCGGCTGTCGGTACCGGAAGTCATCGCGCACATCGCCGCCGACGAGTATCAGGTGATCGTGCCCGACGGCGAGGTCGCATGCTTCCGGACTGCCTTGCCTTCGCGTGTCTCGGTCATCCCGGAAAGCTCGCTCTTGTTTGGGTGGACGTTACCGCAGATCGCTCGCGGGTTGCCGCCATCGATGACTGTCCGCGCGGGCTGGTACCTGCAGCAGATTCTCAAGATACAGGCATTGGCGGCGCTGCCCACCCGAAGCCGGGCGATCATCTGGGACGGGGATACGATTCCATTGCGCCCGCCCGTTTTCACGGACTCCGAGGACCGGATCGGCTTTTACGCCGGCACCGAGCGGCACGCTCCGTATTTTGCGACGATCGAACGGCTGCTGGGAATCGAGCGAGTGATCGCCGGCTCGTTCGTCGCGCAATGCATGTCGGTCCGCATTCAGTGGATACACGAGCTGATCGCATCCATCGAAGATCGGGCAGGCCGACCGTGGGTCGAAGCGCTGCTCGCCGCGATCGCGGGCCAGTCGCCGTCCGAATTCAGCGAGTACGAAACGATCGGCACGTTCGCATTCCGTCGTCACCCGGACCAGTGCTTTCTCAATCATCGTCCGTGGTTTCGCTTCGGCACTGCCTACTGCGGCGGCCTGGACCGGATCACGCCCGTGCACCTGCGCCGACTCGCGCGGCTGTTCGACTTCGCCGCCTTCGAGCGCTGGGACGTCGGGCTTCGCGCGGCGCTGCGTTGTCGAGTGCGGCTGCTGCAACATCGATTCGAAACTCGGGTGACGCTGCGCGGCAGCAGCTCGCGTGGAAGTCACCGGCTCGGGCTGTTGCCACCGCGCGAGGCGCGCAACACCAGCTCTTCGACCTGATACCCGGGAATTTTGCGCACGAATATGTACCACGCCGCCTGCGCGTATACGACGAGTTCGCGCCAGCGGCGCGTGTAGCTGCGCAACGCCCGCCATACGTAGGTCGCGCGCAGCGGGTACAGGCCCGCTTCCACGTCGCACAACACGCCGAAGCCGCGGATCAGCGCGGCCAGGCTCGCGGCGTCGCGGCCCACGAACTCGAAGCGTTTGGAGATCATTCCCTGGCTGTACATGCACTGCATGATGGCATCCCGGAACACCGCCGCCGGCCAGTGCATGCGGGCGATCCATTGCGTGGCCACGCTATCGCTGACCACGCTCGCGGCGGCGCGACGAATGTCGATCTCGATGTACATGCGCCGGCCGTCCGACCAGTGCAGCTCGGTCCCTATCTTCTCGACGCGTGCCAGTGCACGCCGCCACTTGGGCACGCGCTTCAGATGCGCCGCCAAACGCTGCAGTACGGGGCTGCCGATGGTGACCGCGTCTTCTTCGGCGTAGGTCTGCGCGAGCCGCTCGCTCATGCGCTCCCGATACGCGGCTAGATATGTCTGGGGTTGTTCGAACGGGGTGATGTCGCCCAGCGTGAAGCGGCCCGGCGTCCACGATGAACCGGGCGGCATCACGATCAGCTCGCTGTGCGACAGGCCACCGAATTCTGCGAGCTGTGAGCGCAATCGCAAGGGATTGACGGTGATGTCATTGAAGCGCTCCGTGTCGCGATGCAGATAACAGTGGTTGCTCGCGAAAGGAACGGCGTATCGCGGCCGCACTGCATCCATGAACAGCTTGAACGAGCGCGCGTAGTGGAGCGGCTCGTCGTGGTCGGCGGGCTGGCCTTCCACGCGGAAGCAGGCGCGGGCATTCGCGGAGCTGTGGCTGCGCATGGCCAGGTCGAAACGGCCATGACGCGCCAGCAGCGAGCGCAGCGGCAGGCCTGCGATCTTGGCGTCATTGGCGTTGAGCACGCGATGCTCGCCCATCTCGATGACGATGGCCGAGTCGCTGTTGAGCAAGCCGAATTGGTACAGCGTGATCTCGAACCCCGGCGCGATGCGCAGGGTCTCGCCGTGCCTGGCACGGGTGATGTTCTGGACACCGATGCGACGCAGATCCTCGGCGCTGCGCTGGTTCGGCTCGTCGGCGACGATGAACGGCCGGTCGCGCAGCAGGCGTTTGATGGTGGGACCATGCCAATGGTCCCAGTGGATGTGCGAGAGGATGACGGCGTCGACGCGCGCCAGCTCCTCGGGGTCGAACACGGCCTCCGGAAAATTCCACCAGGAGCGCCAATAACACGAGCCGAGCAGCCACGGGTCGATGAGCACGGACGCGCCGCCGAACTTCGCCAGCATGCCGGCGTGGGACAGGATGCGGATCTCGGCAGCGTGCGTCATGGACGCGCGACGTTAGGCAGCGCGCATGACGTCTCGGTGACAAGGCGAACGTACGACCAATGTCATGCGCCGGACATTTCGTCTGCGTAACCTCGGTCCAAACTATTGCGGGCTCGAAACGCGTGTGGATCCTATTCGTCGGTGACGGTCGCGTCGGTAACCAGGTGTTCCAGTACGCGGCGCTGAGCGCGCTCGCGCCGCCGAACGCGCGCATCTTCGCGGTCGGGCTCGAGGACCTGGCCGGGATGTTCGAATTGCGCGGGCCGCGCTGCCAGGTGCTGCGCGGTGGGGTCTGGATCAAGCGCATCGTGCTGTACGTCGTGCGGCCACTGCTGCTGCGGCCGCTGGCACGCTGGTTGCGCCTCTTCGGTTATGCGCGCGAGCTCGAGACGCAGGGCCGGCATGGCGGCAGCGACGGCGCGGTCGAGGTGCGCGCGGGGCTCTTCTCCGGGCTGCTGTTCGTCGACGGCGGGTTCTATCAGAACAGCGAATATTGGCCACGGGTGTTTCCGCCGGCCTGCATGGAGTTGAAGGAGTGCTGGCGCGCGGAGGCGCGCGCGCTGCTCGCGGCCCGGCTCGGAGCACGCGCCGGTGACGCATTCTTCCTGCACGTGCGGCGCGGCGACTATGTCGGCTTCACGTGCTACGGGGTCGGCGACCTGCTGCTGCCACTGGAATATTTCCTGCGCGCCATCGAGGCGGTGCGCGCACACTCATCGCGACCGCTGGTGGTGGTGACCGACGATGCGGCATGGGTCGAGAGCGCGTTCGCCCACATACCTGACCGCGTCGTTGTCTCGACCAACCCGAGGCTCGATTTCGCCGTCATGGCGCAGTGCGGGGCGGGCATCGTGTCGAACAGCACGTATGCGCTGGCGGCCGCGATGTTCATGCATGCGCCGGACATCGTTTACGCACCGCAGTACTGGTTCGGGTTCCGCGTGCGGCAGTGGCTGCCGCCACGCATCCGGTTCGCGCACCAGCGCATCGTCTATCTACCCGTCTCGCTGCCGCCCATGGCGGATGCCGCATGATCCGCGTGCATCCGTCGCTGATGCGGCGCGGCGCAAGCGGAGTTTGACGCGTGGGCAACGTCCTTTTCGGAGCGGTGGCGCTGCTCACGATCGGCTTCGGCATGGTCAAGCGCCCCGCGTTCGTGCTGCTGATCGTGTTGATGTCCGGCATCCCGATTTCGCTTCTGACCGGGGACACCAAATATTTTATCGCGCTGGGCGGCATGAGCGGTCAGGCTGCCTGGGCATTCGCCATCGTCATCGGCTGTCTCGCGGCGCTGATCGCCTATCTGGCACGGCTGCATCTGGTGCTGGCGCGCACGCCGGCATTCCTGCTCTTCCTGTCGTTTGCGCTCGTCAGCCTGAGTTGGGCGGATAGCCTGCTGGACGGCGTGCGCATGCTGGCGAAATACGCCGCACCGATGCTGTTTTTCTGGGTGTTGCTTGCGATGAATCCGGGCGAGCGCCTGATCCGGCGCCTCGAGCTCGCGTTGTATGCGAGCTGCTCGATCGCCGGGTTGCTGGCTTTGGTCAACACGCTCGGCGGCGGCTTCATCGCGCCGCTGCTCGCCAAGACCGGCATCCTCGGCCTGCCGGCGCTCGCGGCTCCGCACACCAGCGCCGCGAATTTCTCGTTCCTGCTCGCCTGCGGCGCCATTACCGCGTACTGCCGCTTCCTCGTCTCGCGGCGCTGGCTGACCTTGCTGCTGGCCGCGTTCTTCATGACCTGCGTGGCGTTCGCGTTCGTCAGGATCTCGCTGGCGGGCACGGTGCTCGGCATCGCCACCGTGCATTTGGTGCGCGCCCGACCTTGGGCGACACCGATGTTTGCGGCGCTCGCGGCGCTCGCGGCGCTCGCGGCGGTATTCATCGTGACCAGCGACGCCTTCATGAATCGGATGTTCTTCGTTCCGGCGCGCGTGCACTGGTCGCAGCTTCTCGCCGAGCCCGAGATGTTCATGGCCAACGTCGACACCTCGGGCCGCACGCTGCTCTGGGATCGCGCGAAGCGCGCGTTCGCCGGCGAATCAGCGTGGGTGGGCGCTGGAGTGGGGGCGGTCGACGCATGGATCAACACGGGGGATTCGCTGCATTCCGAGCTGCATTCCGAGGTGTATCGCGTGCGACTCGAGCTTGGGTGGATAGGCCTCGCCATCTATGTGCTCGGCTTGGTGGCGTTGTGGTGGCGCCTGGTGCGCGCCACGCGGCGCGCCCGCCGCGAACAGGTGACGGTCGCCATGCGCGCGAGCTGCGCGATGTTGCCGGTGTATTTCCTCACTTTGCTCACCGACAACACCATCAACTATGCCGCGGGCTTCGGTGCCATCGTCTATGGGTTCGCGGCGATCGCACTGGTCGAGGTCGTGCCCGCGCGCTCACCAGCGTCGCGCGAAACCGCGCCCTCATCCGGCGCGCAATCACCGATCCTTCACCGAAGTGTCGTTTCCGCCGACTAGCTTGGCCTCTTCGTTCTTACGGATCGATCACGTCGCTGCGCCTGATGCGTGACCGTATCATCGACACTTAGGAGACGTGACATGAGTGAGCACACTGTTTCTCGACGCGATGCGCTCTTGAATCTCGGTTCGGTCGGCACCGGCGCGGTATTGGCCGTGGGCGCGCTCGCATCCGCGCCGGCCCATGCCTCCGGCGGCACCTACTACCCGCCCGGAAACATCCTCAACTTCGGCGCCGACCCGACGGGCAGCGCGGATTCTTCCCCCGCGTTCGCGGCTGCGATTACCGCATTGTGGAATTCGGCGGAGGGCTGCGCGCTCTACGTGCCCTCGGGCAAGTACAAGATCAAGCAGCCCATCGTGCTCAAGACCAAGATCAAGCTGTACGGCGATGGCTTCAGCTCCGTGATCCAGTGCGCGTTCGATGGCAGCACGGTCGTCCCCAACGTCACGGCGGTAGCAGCAGGCGTCTCGCTCGCGTACGCACCGATGGTCTGCAACACCGGCCACATCTCGTGGTGGTCCATCCAGGATCTGCAGTTCGACGGCCTCAATGGCAACGCGTATGGCGCCTGGTTCGCCGATGCCGCGCACGGCAACATGCGCAACGTGTACTTCCTGAACCTCGGCAAGCGGCCGTATACCATCCTGAATTCCACTTTCACCGACCACCACCATCTCGCGTTCTACAACTGCGGCGACGGCGTGCTGTGCTCGAACTGCCAGGGGTTTTCGTTCGACACGCTCGGGCTCGACCGCATCGGCGGTGCGTATTCTTTCCAATGGCGAGCGGCGTCCGCGGGCTACGGCCCTTTGGACATGCGCAATGTCTGGTGTGAGAACAGCCCGGAGCGCTACAACACCATCGGGTATCTTGGCCTCGGTGGCTATCACATCTTCGTGCGCACGATCCTGGCGTCTTCGAACGGCAACCCGAACCCCAACCTGCGCGCCATTCATCTCTTCGACAACGGCGACACGCTCAACGTCGACAATGTGAATCTCACGTCGACGACCGCGCATGGTGTCGACATCGGGCAGATTGCGGACTACCAGAATTTCTACTACTACATTCCGACCGGTTCGGTGGGCAATGCGCTCTCCGGGCACATCAATCTAGCCAAGGTCATCGGCGGTGGTGTCATCGCGAAAGGCTCCGGCTGGAGCGTGAATGGCACAATTCAGCCGCCCGTGGCGCCCGCATCGAACACGGTCGTATCGCTGTCCTGATCGAGCGTCCGGTGGTTCCCGGGCCATGATGCCCGCGTGGCGCGATGGGCTTTCGTCGCACCGCGTTTGCGGGGCGCTCGGTTGTCAGTGGTTCGCGTGTGGCGTGGCCGCCGGATTGCCCGCCACACCGGCTCCGGAGCTGGCGCCGGCGTCCACGATGGCGCCGCGATAGATTTCGCGCAAACTCGCAAGCCCGGCGGCCGGCGACAGCTCGCGCTCGAAGCGCACACGGCCGGCCGCGCGCAGTCGCGCGCGATCGTCCGGCGCCTGCCACAGCCGTGACACCGCCGCCGCGAGTTCGTCGGCCGAGCCGCTGCGGAACTTGATGCCGTCGATTCCATGTTCGACCAGCTCGCGCAATCCACCGATGTCGGCCACCACCAGGGGTGCGCCGGTTGCGAACGCCTCGACGACGACGCGTGGAAATCCCTCGTAGCATTCAGACGGCACGATCAGCAACGCCGCACCGCGCATCAGCGCGAGCACGCGCTCGGACGGCACGCGCCCCAGGAACTCCACCGGAAGATCTTTCGCTTCGCGTTCCAGCTGTTCGCGCAGCGCGCCGTCGCCGGCGATGCGCAGCCGGATGCCGGACAGGCGGCGCCACGCGTGCAACATCGTCGCCACGCCTTTCTCCCGGGTCAGCCGGCCAACGAACAGCGCGTAGGGCTCGGCGGCATCCGGCGCACCGAGGCCGGGATCGAAAGGCAGACAGTTGCCGCGCACCACGATGCGTTCGGGCGACAAACCATGCGCGATGAATTTTTGCGCCGCGAATTGTGTCAGCACGATGAATCTATCCACCGAAGTTTGATAGGTCCTGCGCACTCGATGCAGCGCCGAGCCCAGCACCATGCCGGCCGTCGCGAGCCGCGAGTCGCGGTAGCAGGCGTGGATCAGCGCGGGCAGGGGATCGCGGCCCACGCACAGCTCGCAGGGCCGGCCCGCGCGGTTGAGCAGGCCGTTGGCGCAGAACATGCGGTAGTTGTGCAGGGTCTGGACCACCGGCACGCCCGCTTCGCGGCACGCGTGGTACGCGGCAGGAGAGATCTGGGGGAACGTGTTGTGGAAGTGCGCCACGTCCGGTTTCGTTTGCTGAATCAAGGTGCGCAGCGCGCGCAGCGAGCTGGCAGACCAGGCGTTGGACACCGCCGCGCTCAGCGCGCCGCGCAGCCCGGCGGGCAGGTCGTCGTTGCGGCGAATGAACGGGATCACTTCGAACCCGGCGTCCTCGAGCAGGCGCTGCTCGCCGCGCACCACCTCGTCCTCGCCCGAGGGCGCGGACGAGCGGTAGAAGTTGTGAGCCAGCAGGACGCGCATCCGGACAGGCTGCCGTCTCAACGTGTCATACACGTGTCGCCATCCTTAAACATACCCACGGCAGCCTTGCGGACATGCAACACATGCTCGGTGTGCCGATCTGGGACCAGGGACTCGATGCGCTCGTCGCGCGCTCGATGGATGCCATCGACTCGGACGCGCTCGGCGAGCCGTTCGTATTCGCCTGCGCGAACCCGCATTCGCTCGTCGTCGCGCATCGCGACGCGGATTTCCACCGCGCGCTGCGCACCGCCGACGCCGTGGTGGCGGACGGCGTGGGCATGCAGGTGGCGGCGTCGATGGTGGGACGACGCATCGGCACGCGCATCACGGGCATCGACTATTTCCTCGGCGTCATGGGCGCGCTCGAGGCGCGCGGCGGCGGCCGCGTCGCATTTTTCGGTTCGAGCGCGGCGGTGCTGCAGCGGTTGAGCCTGCGCGTGCGCGAACGCTTTCCGCGCGTCACCATCGTCGCCGGGCTTTCGCCGCCGTACGGTGCATGGCCGACGGAGACCGACGCGCGTTTCGTGGCCGAGATCAATCGCGCGGCGCCTGATGTGCTGTGGGTGGGCATGACGGCGCCCAAGCAGGAGAAGTGGGTGCGCGATCACGCGCCGGTTCTGTGCTGCGCCGTGGTCGGTTCCATCGGCGCGGTGTTCGACTATTTCGCGGGCACGGTGCGTCGCGCGCCGCAGTGGGTATGCCATCTCGGGCTCGAATGGGCCTACCGACTCGCGTTCGAGCCGCGCCGCCTGTGGCGGCGCACCTTCGTCTCGGGTCCGCAGTTCCTGCGGCTCGCGATCAGCGAAGCGCGCCGCGCGCGGGCCCAGTGAGCGCGCGCGCATGACCATATTCGCCATCCTCGCTGCCATCCTCGCCGCATGCTTGTGGCAGCGTGACGCCGTCGACTGGCTGGTCTATCTATGGGGCGCGCGCGAGGAGTTCTCGCACGGTCCGTTGCTGCCGCTTCTGGCACTCTGGCTGGCGTGGCGCCGGCGCGGCGAGCTCGCGGCATTGCCGCGCGCCGCAGTGGGCCCCGGGCTCGCGGTGGTGGCGGCCGGCGTGGCCGTGGTGTTGTTAGGCGATCTGTCGGCTCTCATGACCATCGTGCAGTACGGTCTGGTGCTGATGATCTGCGGCCTCGTCATCGCGTGGCTGGGCGTGCGCGCCGTGCCGCGCATCTGGCTGCCGCTGCTGCTGCTGTTCCTGGCGATCCCGCTGCCGAACTTCATCCTGAACAATCTATCCACCGAGCTGCAGCTGTTGTCTTCGAAGCTCGGCGTGGCGCTGATCCGCGCCTTCGGCGTCAGCGTGACGCTCGACGGCAATGTCATCGACCTCGGCACCCACAAGCTCGAAGTGGCCGCAGCCTGCGATGGACTGCGCTACCTGTTCCCGTTGATCACCCTGTCGTTCGTCATGGCGTACTTCTACCGCGCGCCGCTGTGGAAGCGCACGCTGGTGTTCGCGTCCAGCATTCCGCTGTCCATCGCGATGAACGGTCTGCGCGTCGGCAGCATCGGGCTGTTGGTCGAACGTTGGGGCATCGGCATGGCCGAGGGCTTCTTCCACGAGTTCCAGGGCTGGCTGATGTTCATGTTCAGCGCCGCGCTGCTGTTCGCCGAGATCGTCATCCTGTCGCGCATCGGTGGCGGCTGGTCCGCATGGCGGCGCGAGTTCGGCCTCGACCCGGACGTGCCGTTGCCGCCGCCGTCCGCAGCGCGCGCCCGTCTGACGCAGTTCACGCCCGCGGTGGGCATCGCGTCGGCCGCCGTGGTGGTGGTGGCGGTGGGCGGCATGCTGGCGCCGGCGCGCGTCGATGCCGCGCCCGAGCGCAGCGACTTCACGCGGCTGTCGATGAGCGAGGGTGCGTGGACCGGCCGGCGCGACCGTCTCGACGGCGTCTATCTGGACGCGCTCAAGCTCGACGACTATGTGCTCGCGGATTTCAGCGCGCACGGCCGGCCGCCCGTGAACCTGTACGTGGCCTTCTACAATTCGCAGCGCAAGGGCGAATCCGCGCACTCGCCGCGTTCGTGCATCCCGGGCGGAGGTTGGCGGATGCGCGAAGTCACGTCGCGCAACGTCGCGCTCGGTGGTTTGGGCACCATCGCGGTCAATCGCGTGGTCATCGAGCGCGGCGACGTCAAGCAGGTGGTGTACTACTGGTTCGACCAGCGCGGCCGGGTGCTGACGAACGAGTATCTGGTCAAGTGGTACATCTTCTGGGACTCGCTGACGCGCAACCGCACCGACGGCGCGATGCTGCGTCTGACTACTCCGGTATTCGCGGGCCAGACCGAGGCCGACGCCGACCGCGCGCTCGAGGATTTCGCGCGGCAGCTCGTGCCGGCGTTGCGTCCGCACATTCCCTCGTGACGGGACCATGCAGCTGCTGCTGCTCCTGGTAGTCGCGCTCACGATCACCGTGGCGCTCATCCCGCCGCTGGCGAACGCAGCGGGAAGGTTCCGGCTGCTCGACCGGCCCGGCGAGCGCAAGGTGCACGCGGTGCCGATTCCGCGCATCGGCGGCATCGCGATGGTGGCCGGCACGCTCCTGCCATTGGCTATCTACACGCTGCCCGGCGAGTGGGGCGCGATCTACGCCGGCGTCGGCATCCTGTTGACGATGGGCCTCCTCGACGATCGCTTCGAGCTGACGTGGCCGTGGAAGCTCGCGGCGCAAGTGCTCGCGTGCGCGCTGGCCGTGCAGGCGGGCGGCGTGTCGATCGAGGCCGCGACGCTCTCCGACCGGATCGAACTACCGGCGGCCGTGTCCTTCCTGCTGAGCTTCGTATTCCTGGTGGGCGTGACCAACGCGATCAATCTCTCCGACGGGCTCGACGGGCTGGCGGGCGGCACGACACTGCTGTCCGTGCTCGCGATCGGCTGGATCAGCTTCACCGCGGGCAACTACCCGGTCGCCGCGACGACGGCGGCGCTGACCGGCGCGCTACTGGGGTTCCTGCGCTTCAACACGCATCCCGCGCGCGTTTTCATGGGCGACAGTGGCAGCCAGGTGTTGGGCTTCCTGGCCGGCGTCGTCGCGATCAAGGCGACGCAGGGCGCCGAGGCCACCGTCAGCGCGGCGCTGCCGTTGCTGCTGCTGGCGTGGCCAATCCTCGACACCCTGGCGGTGATGACCGAGCGCATGCGCGCCGGACGCTCGCCGTTCAGCGCCGACCGGCGTCATTTCCATCATCGCCTCCTGACGCTGGGTTTCGATCACTACCAGTCGGTGCTCATCATCTACGCCGTGCAGGGCGCGTTGTTCCTGCTCGCGTACCTGCTGCGCTACGAGTCCGACGTGCTGATCGGAGCGGCCTTCGTGGCGTTCGCCGGCATCGTGATCGGCTTGCTCGAGGGCGCGCGTGTCACGGGCTGGCAGTTGTCGCGCGCCGCACCTGGGCCGTCGCAGATCGCGCGCCGCGTGCGCTGGCTCGCCGAGCACGACCGCCTGGCGCGCGGCTGCCGCGCGCTGCTGCTGCTGTTGCTGGGCGCATATGCGGCGTCGGTCGCCATCGCGCCGTTGGCCGTGAGTCCGGACGTCGCGGTTCTGGCCGCCGTGCTGGCGATGCTGCACGCCGTCGTGCTCGTGTCGGGCAATCGTCCGACGAGTGTCTTGCTGTTGCGCGGGGCGCTGTTCGTGGCCGCGGCCATGCTGGTGTACCTCGACCAGCAATCGCTCGGCGGTCTCGCGCCGCGCTCGGCTGCGATCGCCGCGATCTTCGGTGCGCTCGCGTTGCTCGTGCTGCTGCGCTTTCGCGTGAGCGGCGAGCGCCGCTTCGCGTTCACGACGCTCGATGCGCTGGTGCTGTTCGTGGCCATCGTCGCGCCCTTCATCGCGGGCGCATCCGAGTCCGCGAGCAGCGTCGCGCTCGGCATCCTCAAGCTCGTCGCGCTCGGCTACGCGCTCGAGTTCGCGCTCGAGCAGTGGCGCGTGGCGCGCGGCGGCGCACTGGTGGCCGCGCTGCTGCTGGCCTGGGTGGCGGGACGGGGTGTGTTGCCGATGTAGCGCAGACGTAGGCTGCGTGTCACATGGCCGCAAAGTTGGATGCCTAGGTTTGCAGCTCCCCGCATCGACCATAGGAAGATCCGAAATGAAGCTGCGCATCGCGGTCACTCGTGCCGCCGTCGTCGCGTTGGTGTTCGTCGCGGGTTGCGGCGGCGCGCAGAGCCGCTACGAGAGCCACCTGGCGAAGGGCGAGGATTTCTTCGCCGCGGAAAATTTCGAGAAGGCGCGCATCGAGTTCCGCAACGCGCTGCAGATCCTGCCGAACGACGCACAGGGCCGCTTCCTGTACGGCCGCAGCATGGAACGCCTCGGCAAGGTGCGCGAAGCCGCCGGCATGTATCAGGGCGCGATCGACAACGACACCAACCATGCCGGGGCGCGCGCGGCGCTCGGCCGCGTCTATGTATTCGCCGGCGCGCCCGACAAGGCGCTCGAGCTGGTCGAGCCCGCCATAGCCGCGAAGCCCGACGACGCGGAGTTGCTCACGGTGCGGGCCGCGGCACGCGCGCAGCTCAACCAGGCGGAGGCGGCACTTGCCGACGCGCAGCGCGCGGTGCAGCTCGCGCCGGCCAGCGAGAACGCGGTCGCGCTGCTCGCGTCCCTCTACCGGCAGCGCAACGACGCGCCGCGTGCCATCGAGCTGCTGAAAGGCACGCTCGCGAAGACGCCGAAGGCGACCGAGCTGCGCCAGGTGCTGGGGTTGCTCTATCTATCTGTCGGCGACAAGCAGGGCGCCGAGGCGCAGATGCGCAAGGTGATCGAGAGCAAGCCCACCGACCCGAAGCCGCGCTATCAGCTGGCGATTTTCCTGAGCGGCGAGAAGCGCCTCGACGACGCGCAGAAGGTGCTCGAGGAAGCGATCGTCGCGGCCGGACGCCGCAGCGACGATGCCGGGACCGCGAGCGACGAGGCGAAACTGGTGTACGCCGATTTCCTCGCCGCCCAGCGTGAGCCCGAGCGCGGCATCGCCGCGCTCGAGAAATTCATGCGCGAGTCGCCGGACAACCATGACCTCGCCCTCGGACTCGGCGCGCTGCGCCAGCGCATGAATGACAATGCTGCGGCCATCTCCGTCTACGAAAAAGTGATCGCCCAGGCCGGCCAGAAGCCCTCCGGGCTGGTGGCGCGCAATCGCATCGCCGCGATCCACGTCGCGGCGGGACATCTGGCGCCGGCCAGGGAACTGATCGCCCAGGTGCTGGCGGAGAATCCGCGCGACAACGATGCGCTGCTGTTGCGCGGCAATCTCGCGCTGCAAGCGAACGACCCCGCCACCGCGATCGGCGATCTGCGCGCGGTGCTGCGCGACCAGCCCGATGCCGTGGCGGTGCTGCGCACGCTGGCGCGCGCACATGCCGCCAACGGCGAGCCGGCGCTGGCCGAAGAATCGCTGCAACGCGCGGTGCAGCTCACTCCGCAGGATGCCGGCGCGCGCATCGAGCTGGCGCAGTTCCTGGCGCAGAGCGGCAAGTCCGAGCAGGCGCTGCCGCTCGCCGAACAAACCGTGCGCGACAATCCGACCCATGTGGCGGCCCGCGAAGTGCTGGTGCGCATGTACCTCGAGCGGCGCGATTTCGCGGCCGCGAAGCTCGCCGCCGACGATCTGAAGACGCTCGCGCCGGAGCGCGCCGTGGGCCACTACCTTGCGGGCCTGGTCGCGCAGGCGCAGCGGCGCAGCGAAGACGCGCGTGCGGGATTCGAGCGCGCGCTCGAGCTGCAGCCCGACGCCGCTGATGCGCTGGCGGCATTGATGCGGCTGCACGTGGCGATGAATCGCCCGGACGAGGCGCGTGCGCTGGTCGAGCGCACGCTGACGCGGGCTCCCGAAAACTTCGTCGCGCGCAACCTGCTGGGCGAGCTGCACCTGGCCGCGAAGGAGCTCGAGCCCGCGCGCGCGGAATTCACCAAGGTGGTGGCCGGCGCGCCGCGCTGGACCCTGGGCTACCGCAATCTCGCGCTCGCCCATATGGCGGGCAAGGACGACCGCGCGGCGATTGCGACGCTCGAGAAGGGCATCGCCGCATCCGGACAGGATTTCGCGCTGGTCGCGGATCTCGCGGCGCTCTACGAGCGCGGCCGTCAATTCGACCGGGCTATCGCCGCATACGAAGCGCTGATCGAGCGCCGGCACGGCATGACGGCCGCCGAGAACAATCTCGCGATGCTGCTCGTCACCTACCGCACCGATCAAAAGAGCTTCGACCGCGCACGCGAGCTCACGCAGCAGTTCGCCAACTCGCCCAACCCCGCGCTGCTCGACACGCACGGCTGGGTGCTCTATCGCCGCGGACAGTTCGCCGAGGCATTGACGGTGCTGGAGCGCGCGCGGCACATCGCGCCCGAGGCACAGGTGGTGCGTTTCCACCTCGGCATGGCGCAGTACAAATCGGGGCAAAGTGCACAGGCGCGCGAGAATCTGCAGGCGGCGCTCGCGAGTCCGCGCGTGTTCGCCGGCGCAGATGAAGCGCGCGCGGCGCTGGCGGCGATGGGTGCATCGGCAGGCAAGGGCTGATGCGGATTCAACTCCTGGCCGCGTGGGCGGCGCTGATATGGGCGCAGGCCGCTCTGCCCGTGCAGGCGCAGACGCTCCTCGACGAGACCAACACCATCGTGGCGCCCGCAGCGCCGTCGGCCGTGCTGCGGGAATTCGAGGTTGCCATTGCCGGCACGTACGAGCTGCGCGTGACCGATCTCGGCGTGCCCGCCGCACTGATCAACGCGCGCGCCGCCATCCTGCGCGACGGCGCCATCGTGCGCGAGCTCGCGCTCACGGCCGCTGAAGCTTCGATTACGTTCGATGCCACACCGGGCGCGTATTCCTTGAGCATCGTCGGTGCGCCGGGCGACCCCGGCGTAGGCACGATCGGCGCGCGCTTGCGCCGTGGGACGGACACGCCGGTGGTCGACGTGGCCGAGACCATCGAAGTGCCGAATCCGCCGCCACCGCCGACGCGCAAGCAGCTCGACACCACGTTCCGGGTATTCGATGCGGGCGTGCACAGCGTCACGCTCTCCGATCTCGGCTTTCCCGCGCCGCTCGCCGCGGCGCGCCTCTCCGTCGTGCGCAGCGGCGGAGGAGCGCTCGACGCGCAACTGGGCGCGCCCGGCGTCGCAATGTTCGATGCGACACCCGGCGACTATCGTCTGTTCGTCATCGCGGACGCCGATGCGGCCGAGCTGGCCGGAGTGGCGCACGTCGCGGTGACCACCGCCGCGGGCACGCCTATCTACCGGCGCATGCTGCCCGCGGGGCGCGTCGAGACGCTGGGCGGCGGGCTGCTCGCCGCAGGCGCGCACACGCTGGTCGCGACGGATCTGCAGATACCGCAGGCGTTGAGCGCGCTGCGGGTCGCGACGACTTCGGAAGGCGCGCTCGTGGCGCGGCTCGATGCGCCGGGCAGCGTCGAATTCACCACCACCGGTGCCGGTCACGACGTGCTCGCCGTGGCGAAGCCCACGGCGAACGGCTCCGGCAGTTACACCGCGGAACTGCGCCGTGCGGGCGCGCCCGCGCTGAGCTTCGTCGCATCCGTCAGTGATGGGGACGCGGCCGGCGCGACCACGCTCACCGGCGTCGTCGCGACCGCCGGATCGCACCGCCTGCGGGTCACGGACTTCGCGTTTCCGCAGGGCTTCACCGGCCTGCGCACGACCGTGACGCAGGGCGGCGTGAGCGTTGCGAATCTCGATACGCCGGGCATGCTCGACGTGAACCTGCAGGCGGGCGCGGTCAAGGTGCTGGTGTTCGGAGTCGCCAACACGGCGGGCAACGGCATGTACGGCGTCGAGCTGCGGCCGGTGAGCGGCAGCGACGGCACGGTGGTCGAGGCGACGCGCGGAGTCGGCAGCGCGTTCGATGCGCGGCAGTTCGTGGTCACCACGGCCGGCCGTTACCGGATCATTGCCGACGATCTGGAATTCCCGCAGCGTTTCGCCGGTCTGGATGCGGTCATCACGCGCGGTCCCGAAGTCGTCGGCAGCTTCTTCGGAGGCGGCTCGTTCATCTTCAACGCGACGCCCGGCAGCTATTTCATCAATTTCATCGCCAAGCCCGGCGCGCAAAGCGGCGGTGCCGGCACATATCGCATGCGCGTCGCGGGTGCGCCCAATCTGCCGACGCTGACGCTGTCGGCGAACCCCGAGACCGTCACGGTGGGCAGGGCGACGCAGCTCACGTGGAGCTCCACCGACACCACTCAGTGTGTCGCATCGGGCGCGTGGTCCGGCGCCAAGACGGCGAGCGGCAACGAGACGACGGCGGTGCTGTCGGCGCAGACCACGTTCACGCTCGATTGCACGGGGCCCGGCGGTACCGCGAGCAAACAGGTCGTCGTGGGAGTGAGTCAACCGCCTGCGGGCGGCGGCGGGGGCGGCGGAGCGATGAGTGAGACCATGTTGTTAGCGCTCCTCGCCGCCGCCGTGCTTCGCGAGTGGCACCGATCGAGACGCTGACCCGGGAGCCGAAATCGGATGATCCGCAATCCGCACAACTGGCGCTCGCTGTACCGGGCATTGTGGGTGTTTTCCAACCCCCTGCGACTCGTCGTGAGCGTGCTGCGCGGCACCGCGCCGCGGCGATTGCGCTTGCGCACGCCGACCGGCTCGTTGACGTTGCGGATGCGGAATTTCGAGAGCCTGAAAACAGTGTTCAGCATTTTCTGCCGCGAGGATTACGGTGTCAGCGGCGACCGGCCGCTGCACTTTCTCGACATCGGCGCCAACATCGGCATCAGCGCGGCCTACTTCCTGAGCCGCCATCCGGAAAACACGGTGCGATGCTACGAGCCGGACAGCGGCAACCTGGAATTCCTGCGCGATAATCTCGCGCCGTTCGGAGCACGTGCGCGCATCGAGTCACGCGCGGTCGGAGTTACGGGCGCCAGTGTGTTGCTGTACCGCGCCGCGGATGGGAAATACAGCTCTACCATGCCGTCGAGCGACGCAATCGCAGTGCCGAGAGTCGAGGCGGAAGCCTTCGGCGAGGTACTGGATGAAGTGCGCCGCCGCAATGGCCCGACAGTGGTCAAGCTGGATGTCGAAGGCGTCGAGCGCGATCTGATCGCGGCAGTCGATTTCGCCGCATACCCCAGCATCGAGCGCCTGTTCTGCGAATCGACGGAATGCGGCGCGCTGATCCGCCGCCGCCACGAGCGCACCGTGCGCAACGGCTATGTCGAGGACCTGAAATTCCTGTCCGCTGCTCCGTGAAGGGGCCCGAGGTCCGCGCGAAAGGCGAAACGTCGCGGGTGACGCACGGCGACGAGTTCGATACCGCTGCGCATTGAAGCCCGTGGCTGAATAACCTCGGCGCATGCCTGGGATTTCGCGCCGCGGCTCATCTTCTACGTGAATGCGATCCGCAGGGTGTTCGGGCACATCCATTGCGTCGGCATAGGCGAGATCGGCGTTCGCTATTGCAACGACGGCGATTGTGTCCCGCCCGCGGCGCCTCACTACCGCGCGCAGCGAGAACACACTCTTTGCCAAATCGATTCCGCCGGTAGTACCGTTGCGCACCGGACTCTCCCACATGAATTCGAAAGCCTCACCCCCCGCTCACAGGACGCCGGCCGACTCCACCGAGGCCGTCGACGCGCTGTTGCAGGCGCTCCGGCACCCCGCGGAAGCAGCAATTCAAGCTCTACGTGCCGTCATCCTGCAGGTAGATCCATCCATTCGCGAAGGTGTGAAGTGGAATGCTCCGAGTTTCCGCACGAGCGAGTACTTTGCGACGACCAACCTACGGACGAAGGGCGGCACCGGTGTCGTACTTCACTTCGGCGCGAAAGTTCGAAAAGTGGCAGCCTCCAGCGCGTCGATCAAAGATCCGCAGAAGCTCCTCGAGTGGGCGGCGAAAGATCGTGCCACGGTCAACTTTTCGGACATGAATGACCTTGCGACCAAGCAAAAGGCGTTCCAGGCCATCCTGCGGCAGTGGATCACGTATGTCTAAAGCCGCGCGCTCGGAGCGCGGTCTGACAAATTCGCTGGGGCGGACGCATGAGGGATGAAGTGCCAATTCCATTCATCCGTGCGCGCGGCGCTCAGCTCAACGGTTGAGCCTGTAGAAAACTTTTGCTGAGCGCCGGTTTGTGGTGCGAGATCGGGAGATCGGCGGTGGTTAGCCGCTCGACGAGTCCCGAGCGGCACGTTCGATGTCCAATGGCCCGTTAAGGGGTTTCCCCGACCGCAGACCCACGAAGCATGTGAAACAATCGCCGCCATGGAACTGCACTACCGGATTCTCAACGTTTTTGCCGGCGGTGGCGCTGGTCAGCCCGTCCTGAAGAAATGAAAGCCGCACCCCCGAATACCGTTTGCCGTTACTGCGGCACCACGCTCGACGCGCTGGCGCGCTACCGTGGCGTGGCGATCTGCGGTGCGGCGCCGTGCCGGCACAAGGCGGCTCACGCACACACAACAAACTTGAAGCAGGCGCTGAGCGCTGCAGCGCCGGCTGCCGCGCGCAGTCAATTGCAGCTACGCGAAGCGCCCACCGCGATGGTGTGGCTGCAACACTGCGAGCCCGAGATGGTCGCGGTCGATGATGACGACCGTGGACGCCATCGTGTCTACCTTGATTCAGTGGTCGCGGACGGCGCGCTCATCGAGCGCGCACCCTCCACCGAATCCTCCCCGGACGACAAACGTCCGCAAGGTGCGCGACTGTGCGCGCAATGTCGCGGCCGTTGCTGCCGGGCGGGCGCCAAGGAGCGCGCCTTCATCGACCTCACCGTGCTCTCGCGATGGCAGCAGGCGCATCCTGGATGCAGCCTCGCAGATGCAGCGGATGCCTATCTCGCGATGCTGCCCGCCGAACATGTGCGGGACGCCTGTCTGTACCAGACTGCACAGGGCTGCGCCATTTCCCGCGAATACCGCTCTGACACCTGCAACCAATTCGCGTGCGATGCCCTTCAGCAGCTTCGTCGTGCGGTTGCGAGCGAGCCAGCGGGTGCGGTGATTGCGGTCACCTTCCACAAAGACCAGGTCGAGCGTGCCGTGGTCATCGAGGCCGGTGCGACGCGTGCGTTCGAACTCGAAGTGCGGAACCCGAGCGACGGCACGAGCGACGCAAGTTAGAGATGCAAGGGCCAGCGGACCGGGTTTCCCCTGCCACAGGCCCGTAATCCTTGTGAAATAATCCCACGCATGGAACTGCGCTACCGGATTCTCAACGTCTTCACCGTCGGCGGCGCGCGCCTGTCCGGCAACCCGCTGGCCGTCATCGAAGATGGTCACGAATTGGACCCGACGCAGATGCAGGACATCGCGCGGCAGTTCAACCTCGCCGAGACCACGTTCATCCTGCCGTCGAAGCGCGCCGCCGCGCTGGTGCGCATCTTCACGCCGGCTTATGAGATGCCGTTCGCCGGGCACCCGACGCTGGGCACGGCGCACGTGTGCCGCGCGCTCGGCCTCGGCGGCAATCAGCTCGGTCTCGAGATGCGCGCCGGCATCATCGCCGTGACCTCCGAGGGCGATCACTGGACGCTGCGCGCCGCCGCGGCATCTTCGCGCCTGGCCGATCTGCAGCCGGCCGAGATCGCAAAGTTGTTAGGACTCGAGGCCACCGACGTCGGCTTCCAGCCGCTGTGGGTCAAGGCGGGCCGCGAGCAGTTGATCATCCCGCTGACCAGCGAAGCGGCCGTGCGGCGCGCGAAACCTCGCGCGGAGATGTTCGACCGGCTCAAGAGCACCGACGGGCAGGGGCAGGCCTACGTGTTCGCGTCCTCGGGCGCCAAGAAGATCCTGAGCCGGTTCTTCTTCCCGGATGGCATGGCGGTGCGCGAGGACCCCGCCACGGGCTCCGCCTGCGCGAATCTCGGCGCGTGGTTCGTCGCGATGGGTCGTCGGCCGCCGCTGGCCTTCGAGATCTCGCAGGGCGACATGGTCGGCCGGCCCTCGCTCCTGCAGCTCGAAGTGAACTCCGACAACGAAGTATTCGTGGGCGGAGACGTCATCGAGATAGGATCGGGCATCTTGAATATCTAAGGAGCCCTCCATGGGCGACGATCGCAGCGACAGCTATCACAAGCGCAAGGTGGGCAACCGCGTGCTTGCGCCCGAGACCCAGATGATGGGGTTCGGATACGAACCCGCGCTGTCCGAAGGCTCTCTCAAGCCGCCGATCTTCCTCACGTCCACGTTCGTGTTCCGCAGTGCGCAGGACGGCAAGGATTTCTTCGACTACACCTCCGGGCGCAAACAGCCGCCGCCGGGCAAGGCCGCGGGCCTGGTGTACTCGCGCTTCAACAATCCGAATCTCGAAGTGCTCGAAGACCGGCTGGCCTTGTGGGAAGGCGGCGAGAGCGCCGCGGTGTTCTCGAGCGGCATGTCCGCCATCTCGACCACGCTGTGGGCGTACCTCAAGCCCAACGACTATCTACTGATGAGCGAGCCGCTGTACGGCGGCACCGAGACGCTGATCGACAAGACGTTTCCGCAATTTGGCATCGGTGCCGTGCGGGTGTCCGACGCGATCTCGCGGGAAGCCGTGATGAATGGCGCGCGTTCGGCGCTGGAGAAGGCGCGCGCGCGGGGCGGGCGACTGGCGCTGCTGGTCACGGAGACGCCGGCGAATCCGACCAATGGGTTGGTCGACTTGCGGTTGTGGCGCGAGGCGTCGGAGTGGATTGCCGGCCAGCAGGGCGGCCCGCGCCCGCCGGTGGCCGTGGACAACACCTTCCTCGGGCCGGTGTTCCAGAAGCCGCTCGAGCACGGCGCGGACCTGGTGCTGTATTCGCTGACGAAATACGTGGGCGGCCACTCGGACCTGGTCGCCGGCGGCGTCGTGGGGCCCAAGGCGCTGATGACGCCGGTGCGGCAACTGCGCAGTAGTTTGGGCACGCAGCTCGATCCGAACACCTCGTGGATGATCATGCGCTCGATGGAGACGCTGGCGCTGCGCATGCGCGCGTCGGCGGACAACGCGGCGCGCGTCGCGGGTTATCTCGCCGGGCATCCGAAAGTGGCGAGCGTGAGCTATCTCGGCCATCTCAGGGAGGGCGACCCGCGCGCGGCGGTGTTCGCGCGGCAGTGCACGAGCCCGGGGTCGACGTTCGCGTTCAACATCCGCGGCGGCGAGGCGGAGGCGTTTCGCATGCTCGATGCGTTGCAGGTGATGAAGCTCGCGGTGAGCCTGGGCGGCACGGAGACGCTGATCTCGCATCCCGCGTCGACGACGCATTCGGGCGTCGCGAAAGAGACGCGCGACCGGATGGGCGTCACCGATGCGCTGATCCGTATTTCCGTGGGCATCGAGAACGCGGATGACCTGATCGCAGATCTGGAGCAGGCATTACAGAAGATTTAATGGGGACATTCCTCATTTTCCTGTAACAATCGGATAGTTAGCGCTGGTCCAATCGTGCGGACGATTGTTACAGGAAAATGAGGAATGTCCCCATTATGCACACCGACACCTGGATCATCCCGAAGGAAACGTTCTCCGCGCGCATGATGGGCAACTGCCTGTGTGGCGAGGTGCGCTGGTCGTACGGGGCGCCGTTCTCCGCGATGCTCCACTGCCACTGCTCGTTGTGCCGCAAGCAACACGGCTCGCTGTTCGTGACGTTCTACTCGGGCCCGCTGGCCACGTTCCACTGGCGCGGCGGCACGGAGAAGATCGTGACGTGGCGATCCTCGGATCAGGGACAGCGCAGCTTCTGCTCGGTGTGCGGCGGCAAGGTCCCCGCGGTCGATGCGCAGGCGCAGCGTGTATTCCTGCCGGCCGGTTCATTCGACCAAGAACCCGGAATCCGCCCGCAGATGCACATCTTCGTGGGCTCGAAGTCGGCCTTCACCCAGATCGCCGATGGGCTGCCGCAGCACGAGGCCTTTCCGCCTGGTTGGGGCGAGGCAGTGCCGACGGCCGCGCGCCCGACGCGCGAGGGCGTGACCAGCGGCTCGTGCGGCTGCGGCCGCATGCGTTTCGAGCTCGATGGAAAGCCTCTGGTGATGCGGCACTGTCACTGCAGCCGCTGCCGTCATGCGCGCGCGGCGGCGCACGCGACCAACATCGCCTGGCCGCTCGCTGCCTTGCGCTACGTGACGGGCGAGGAGTTGCTGACGGATTTCGATTTGCCGGGCGCGCAGTATTTCGGTCAATCGTTCTGCAGCGTGTGCGGCAGCGCGATGCCGCGCCGCTCGCCTGGCCGCGATATCGTGATGGTGCCGATCGGGGCGCTGGACTCGGATCCCGGCATCCATCCGTCGGCGCATCAGTTCGTGGCGTCGAAGGCGCTGTGGCATGACATCCATGATGGCGTGCCGCAATTTGCAGAGGCCCCGCCAGTGCCAGCGCGATGAAACGCGGTCACCGCCACCAAATGCTCGAGCCGAGCGCCAAGAGCCTCACCGATCGCGCTTGAACCCCGCCGGCGGCAGCGGGTTGCCCTCGCCCTTCGGCACACTGAATAGTTTGGCATCCGGTTCCGAGCGCTTGATGTCGCGCAGCTTGTACTTCGTCTCGCCGGTGCGCGGATCGCGGTAGGTAGCCTCGACGACCACTTGCAGGTCGCGCCCGTACCATTGCTCGGCCGACATGTTGATGGGCTGCTCGTTGCCGATCGCGCCTGCCGGAATCGTCGCCTCGATGCGGCTGCCCGAGACGGTTTCGCCGTCGAGCTTGCGTTCACCAAGCTGTTTGCGCGGCGAATAGCTGAGCGCGCCGCGCGGCGCGCGCATCGGGCCGACGAAGTCGGGCTCGCCTTCGAGCGGTGCGCGGCACGCCTCGATGGACATGGTCGCGACATTTTGCCCGGGCTGCAGCATGTAGCGGGTGCCGGCGGCCGGATCGTCGATGACGGTGAGCGTCGAGTTCACCTCGAGCGGCACGGGGCCGCCGACGGACGACAGCGAATACTCGGCGCGCGTGCGGCCATCGCTGTCGCGCCACATGCGCACGGTGTTCTGCCGCACGATGCGATTGCCGTCGGCCAGCGTGGTCACTGTCTCGCTGGTGCCATACGCGGAGTATGGCGCGCCCCTCACGAGTCGTACGTTGTTAGGCATTGGGCGCTGCGTGGCGCCGCTCGCGGACGGCACCGGGCAGACGGGCAGCGCGTGGACGGCCGATTTGGCCGCGTGCGCGGGCGACGCGCCGACTGACCACGTGAACAGCGCGAGCGCGCCGAGTGTCGGGACGAGTTTTTGCTCAGGGATTTTGCGTGGCGATGCCATGACTGCTCTCTTGTGTATGGCCAGGCTGGTCGGCCGGCACGACGTTCTCGATGCGCACCGTGCCGTCATTCGAAACGACGATGTCTACCCAGTAGCGCGCGCCGCCAGATCGCGACGTGCCGTCGACGGCCACGAGCGTGCCGCGCGACGACACCTCGGCGGGGATCTTGAGCGCGACGGAATCGGTGGGCCACAGCGCGAAATCGGGCGGCGGCCACGCCGGCTCGGAAGCGGACGAGTTGGCCATTTGCGGCGGCGACGCGGCACGCTCGACGCGCACCCCGACGAACACGCCCACAGCCACCGCCACCATGAAAACAAGGGTGCCGAGCGCCGCGGCGATCGCCCAACGGCCGGCGGTGTGCCGGGCGGAGTGGACTGCGGCCGGCGCTGTTCGCTGCGGCACGGGCCGCCCGGCCACGGACTGCGCCGGCATCGCCCGCGCAGTATTTTTCGCGCGGGCTGCGACCAATGCGTCGATGCGCGCATCCAGTGACTTACTGGGAGAAAGTGCGTCGAGGTCGCGCGCGTAGCCGCGCACCAGCCGCTCGACATCGCGATGCAGTGTGTGGGTCATGTCAGGCTCCGCTCCGCGAGGGGCAGATCGGTTTGCAGCTCGATGATTTCAAGGGAGGCGAGGCGGATGGTGAGCAGCGCGCGGGCTCGGTGCAGGCGCGAACGTACCGTACCGATCGGGCAGTCGAGTATGGAGGCGACGGTGCTGTACGGCAGCTCTTCCAGATCGCAGAGCGCGATGATCTCGCGATGCGGCGCCGGCAGCTCGAGCATCGCGCGCCGGAATGCCGCGGTGTTCTCACTGCGCGCGATGGCATCGGACGGCGACTCCGCCTCGTGCGGCCGCGTCTCCAGGTGGTCCTCGCCGAGCGGCAGCCAGCGTTTCTCGCGCCGATGATGATGGCTCACGCGATGCCGCAGCACGCCGCACAGATAGGCGAACACGGTGCCCTGCGCGGCGTCGTAGTGCCCGGCCTCACCGAGCAAGTCGACGAAGGTGTCGTGCAACAGGTCCTCGGCCGCCTGGCGCGAGCGGCACATCGCGGCCGAGAAGCGCAGCAGCGCGCGTCCGTGCCGCTCGTACAAGATCTTCACTGCCGCGCCATCGCCCGCGGCGATCTGCGCCATGTACTGCGCATCTTCGTTGTGATGATTGTTCATGTACGCAACTGGTTCACGCGGCCGACGCGCATCGATTGGACGGCTGCGGTGCGGAAAGTTCCAACCCGCCCGTGATTCGCGCGACGCTGCACCGTGCTCATCAACCACGCTCGACGAGCACACCGATGACATAACCCTCACCGTGTACGGTCTTGATGATGCGCGGCAGCCGCGCGTCGTCGCCCAGGATCTGGCGCAGTCGACTGATGCGCACGTCGATGCTGCGATCGAACGGGTCTGCATCGCGACCGCGCGCGAGTTCGATCAGCTTCACGCGCGATGCGACGCGGTTGCCGTGCGCCAGCAGCGTGGAGAGCACGCGATACTCCGAGCTGCGCAAGCCGGCGGGCCGGCCCTGCGGATCGGACAGCTCGCGCGCGACGATGTCGAGCTGCCAGCCGCCGAAGCGGTACAGCCGCCCGCGCGCCGTGGACGGCGGCGTCGCGGCGTCCGTACGGCGCAGCAGATTGCGAATGCGCGCCAGCAGCTCGCGCGGATTCAAGGGCTTCACCAGGTAATCGTCCGCGCCCATCTCGAGGCCGACGATGCGGTCCACCTCGTCGGCCCGGCGCGCCACGAAGATGACCGGCACGTCGCTCGATACGCGCAAATTGCGGCATAGCCTCAAGCCTTCGTCCTCTCCGAGCAGCACGTCGAGCACCACGAGATCGATGCGCGCCCGCTCGAGCGCGCGATGCAGGCCAGTCGCGGTGCTGGCGGTGGTCACGCGATACCCGTGCCGCTGCAGATGACTCGCGAGCGCGGTGCGGGATTCGCGGTCCTCATCGACGATCAATACGTGTTTGCTGTCCGTCATCTGGCGTCATTGGCGGGTCTCCTGCGTGTATTGCCCCGAGCCCGGCGAAAAGTTCCATCCGTACGCCGGCCGCGGGTCCGGTAACAATTCTTAACACTCTCGAACAAATCTCCAAGAACCCGGTGCCACCGATTGCGGTCCGATGGCCCAATGAAGCGCGAACCAGCGAACAGAAAGAATGGGATGGGAGCCCTCCCGGCGCTGTGCGCGCTACTAGTTAGTGCAGCGCGCGCGCAGGAGTCCCCCGGCGCGCCGGATTTCGAAGTGACCAACATCCGTGTCGACGGCCTGCAGCGCATCACGGAAGGCACGGTGCTCAACCAGCTGCCGGTCGACGTCGGCGACCGGATCGGCGCGCGGCGCGTGCGCGAAGCGCTGCGCGCGGTGTTCGCCACGGGGTTCTTCCGCGACGTGGAGATGCGCCGCGAGGACAACGGTGTGCTGGTGGTCGTGGTGCAGGAGCGGCCCTCGATCCGCACCTTCGAGGTCACGGGTGCCAAGAAGCTCAAGAAGGAAGACCTCGAAAAATCGCTGCGCAACGTCGGTCTGGCGAGCGGTCGCATCCTCAACCGTTCGACCCTCGAGGACGCGCGGCAGTACCTCGTGGAGCAGTACTTTTCGGATGGCCGTTACAGCGTGCTCGTCGACGCGAAGGTCGAAGAGCAGCCCGGCAATCTCGTCGACGTCAAGATCGAGATCGACGAGGGCAAGAGTGCGCGCATCCGGCAGATCAATATCGTCAACAACGGGCGCTTCAGCGATGACGAGTTGCGCGATGCGCTGGAGCTGCAGTCGCACAACCTGATGTCGTTCTACAAGGGCGACGACCGCTACTCGCGCGAGAACCTGCGCGGCGATCTCGAGAAGATCCGGTCTCACTACATGGACCGCGGCTACGCCGATTTCGAGATCACCTCGACGCAGGTCGCGCTCGCGCCCGAGAAGGACGACCTGTTCATCACCGTGAACGTGTTCGAGGGCAAGACCTACAAGCTCGGCGCGATCAAGCTCGCGGGCCGCTTCGTCGTGCCGGAGGCGGCGCTGCAGCCGTACGTCTTCGTCGTTCCGGGCGAGTTGTTCTCCCAGAAGAAGATCGTCGCGACGCAGGAGGCACTGCGCGATCGGCTGGCGACGGAAGGGTTCTCGTTCGCCGAGGTGGTGCCGGTGCCGACCCTGAACAGCGAGACCAACGAGATCGCGCTCACCTTCCAGATCGAGCCCAACCTGCGAACCTACGTGCGTCGCATCAACTTCGAAGGCGTCGCCCGCACGCGCGACGACGTCCTGCGCCGCGAGATGCGCCAGCTCGAGGGAGCGGTGCTCTCGAACGCTGCGGTCGAGCGCTCGAAGGAGCGCCTGCAGCGACTGCCGTACGTGACGTCCATCGAGACCGATACGCAGCCCGTCGCCGGCACGAACGATCTGGTCGACGTCAGCGTGAAGCTGCAGGAGGGGCCGTCGTCGCAGCTTGGCGGCGGCATCGGCTATTCGGAGCGCCAGTCGTTCATGTTGAGCGGCAATTTCGTCGACAGCAATTTGTTCGGCTCGGGCGAGCGCCTCGCCGTGGAGCTCAACGGCGGGCAGTACAACCGCGTCGTCAGCATCGCGCACACCGACCCGTACTTCACCTTCGACAACGTATCCCGCTCGCTATCGGCTTCGTACGTCGAGCGCGATCGCCTCACATCCTCGTTCTCGCAGTTCTCCACCAAGAGCTACAACGCCGGCGCGAGCATCGGCTATCCACTGTCCGAGCGGCAGGGCGTGAGCTTCGGGGTGTCGTTCAGCCACGAGGACCTGACCACCGTGTTCTCGAGCTCCACGCAGTTGCGCGACTGGGTGCGCAACAACGGCGAGGACTACTTCCGGCGCGTGGGACGCGATCCGGTGCTCGGCACCATCCTCGACGTGGTCGAACTGAATCTGGGATGGGTTTTCGACAGCCGCGACCGCACGCTGTTTCCGACGCGCGGCGGTACCCATCGGTTCTCGGTGTCGGTGACACCGCCCGGCAACTCCGCGTCCTATGCCATCGCCAATTTCCACTCGCAGCAGTTCTTCCGCTTCGGCGGGGTGCCGCTGCTCGAGAAGATTCCGTTTTCGATTTCCACCGATCTCGGCTGGGGCACGGCGTTCGGCGATACCACCGGCGTTCCTCCGCACCGTCACATCTTCACGGGCGGCAGCGAGTCGGTGCGCGGCTTCAAGGACGGCACGCTGGGCCCGCGCGACTCGCTCGGCAATCCCTACGGCGGCGACACCGGCGTCGCGCTGCAGCTCGAGGCCATCCTGCCGATCGGCGGCAAATATGCGCGCAGCGCGCGCGCCAGCCTGTTCGTCGACGCCGGACAATCGTTCTATCTAGGCGACACCCGCTTCCGCAACCGGCGCGGCGACCGCATCGACTATCGCTTCGATCTCGACGAAATCCGCGTGTCGACCGGGATCTCGGTGCAGTGGCTGGCGCCGCTGGGACTGTTCCGCTTCAGCTATGCCTTTCCGCTGCGTTTCCAGAACGAGACGCGGCGCCAATGGGGCGATGAGATCGAGGAATTCCAGTTTTCAGTCGGTCATGCGTTTTGATCCACGGAGCCAATGCCTATGCGTATTTCGATTGCCTGCTTTTCGGCCCGATTCCTGCTCGCATGTGTGCCCGCGACGCTGCTGCTCGCTGCGTGCGGTGGCGGCGGCGGTGATGGCGGTGCCGATGCGAAGATCCGCCTGCTGAATCTCAGCTCCGGATACTCCGCGCTCGACCTGATCACGAACATCGACGCGGACGACGAGGATGAGGATGAAACGCAAGCCTCCTCGGTGGCACTCGAGGCGGCCAGTGCGTACGTGACACTCGATCCGGACGACTACACCATCAAGCTCAAGCGCACCGGCTCGGGCAGCATCCTGCGCTCGTTCGCCGACGAGCAGCTCGTGGCCGACACGATCAATACGTACGTGGCGTACGGCGAAGTGGGTGCGTTCGGCGCGCTGCGCCTCGACGATACCCTCGACGAGGCCGACGCCGGCGACACCAAGCTCAACATCGCGAATCTGTCGTCCGCGGGCGCGCTCGACGTGTACATCACGGCCGCCGACGCCGATCTCGGCGACACCACGCCGGTGATGTCGTCGGTAAGCGCGGGGTTCAGCCAGGTGCTCGTGGACAGCGGCACCTTCCGCCTGCGCGTGACCGCGGCCGGCGACTCCTCGGACGTGCGCCTCGACTCTGCCAACTTCGTGCTCGCGGACCGCGGCGTCGCCGCGCTGATCTTCACGTCGACGCAGAGCGGCATGCTGGCGAACGCCATCTATCTACCGCAGGAAGGCGCGCCGGCGAAGATCGTCAACAGCAAGGCGCGGCTGCGCGGCGCCGTCGGCATTGCCCACGGCGCGAATGCATCGATCCGCGCGCATGGGGTTACCGTGCTGCCGGCCTCGACATCGGGTGTCATCGGCAGCAAGTACTCGGTGCTGGATGCCGGTTCGGTGCCCATCTCGCTCACCGTCAACGGCGCCGCGGTGGTCGGGCCGAACGTCACACTGCAGGCCGGCAACGACTACACCTTGCTCGTCTGGAGCGACACGTCGGGCGTGCGCACCAGCCTGATCCCCGACGACAACCGCTTGCCGGCCGGCATCGCGCTGACGAAGTTACGGCTGCTGAATGGCATGTCGACGCTGGCAGCGCCCCTGACTCTGTCGATGGACTTCTCGCCGATCATTGAGGGTACGCCGGCGGGCGAAGTGTCGGATGACACGGAGATCTCCGCGGGGTCGGAGCGTCAGCTCGATATTTCGAACACGTCGACCGCGACGCCGGTGTTGTCGCGCAGCGGCATCACATTGCAGGGCAGCGCGGTGTATACATTTTTCATGACCGACAACGGGGGGACTGCCATCGGGGTGTTGCGGCGCGACCGGTGAAATGGGGTCAGAAATGGGGTCACTCCCCATTTCCTGGCAAAAGGGGACAGACCTCCCCCTGTGCCAGAACGAAGATCACGCCCCGCGGCTCGTCGGCTGTTAGTCAGGGTGCGGCGGCCGACAGCTCGCGGTTCAAGGCTTCCGGATCGACCGGCTTCACCAGGTGCTTCACGAATCCTGCCTGCCTCGACAGTTGCCGGTCCTCCGGAAATCCGTAACCGGTGAGTGCCACCAGTCGGATGCTGGCGCCCTGCGGGTGGCTGCGGATACGGCGTGCCAGCTCGTACCCATCCATTCCGCCCGGCAGGCCGATGTCGATGAACGCGACGTCGAGCGAGCCCAGCGACGGGCTCGTGTCCAGCAATTGCAGCGCATGCTCGCCGTCGGGCGCCTCGCACACATCGTGGCCGTGCGCGCTCAACACCGCGCGGTACATTTCGCGCGAGTCGTGGTTGTCGTCGACCAGCATCACGCGGCGCGCGGCGTATTCAGGTTGTCCCCTCGAATGTTCATCACCGCGCTCGGCCGCGCCGGCCCCATTGATGCGCGGCGCCGCCACCGACGGCAGGCGCACGGTGAACGTCGAACCCTTGCCGTCGCCCTCGCTCTGCGCCTCGACGCCGCCGCCGTGCAGCTCCGCGAGACGCCGCACCAGCGTCAGGCCGATGCCGAGTCCGCCGCGCGAGCGATCGATGGTCTGGTGGACCTGCACGAACAGCTCGAAGATCTTCGGCAGCATCTCCGCCGGAATGCCGATACCGCGGTCGGTGACCCGCAGCACCGCATCGTCGCCGACGCGCGATACGTGTACGCGCACGGCGCCGTCGCGCGAGAACTTGAGTGCGTTGGAGATGAGGTTGCCGACGATCTGTTCCAGGCGCACCGCGTCGCCGGATACCCACACCGGCTCGACAGTGAGCTCGATGCGCGACTGGTTGCTCGCATGCCCCGACGCCAGGGTCGCCACCGACGCTGTCACGGCATCCGCGAAGTTGATTTTCCTGCGCTGGAGCACGATCTTGCCGGTGACCGCGCGGCCGACGTCGAGCAGGTCGTCGACGAGCCGCGCCATGTGCGTGACCTGCCGCTTGATGATGCCAGTAGCGCGATTCGACATCGGCTCGGCCTGATTCATCAAGGTCAGCGCATGCACTGCGCCCTGGATTGCGCCGAGCGGATTGCGTAGCTCGTGCGCGAGCATCGCGAGGAACTCGTCCTTCGAGCGGTTCTCGCGTTGCGCGCGTGCCAGCGAGCTGATGTCGGAGAGGATCAGCGTGCGGTGCTCGACATCGTCGAGCACGATCGACGACAGCGTCACCTGCACCTCGGTCGACTCGCGGCCATTCACCATGAGGTGCGTCTGGTAGCGCCCCGAACCGTGCTCGAGCATGGCGCGCAGGATCTCGCCTTCGGCCGGCGGCAGGAACTTGCCAATCGACGCGCCAAACACCCGCCCGAGCGGTTGCCTGACCAGGTCGGCGAAGCGCTGGTTGCAGTAGACGATGTCGCCGGTGACGGAGAGCGTCGCCGCGCCCTCCTGCATGCGTTCGACCAGCGCGCGATACGGCGCGTCGGCGCTGCGCAGCGTGTATACGTGCCGCTCGCCCTGGTCGTCGTTCAGCAGCAGCGCGTCGATCTCGCCGCAGTAGATGGCATGCAGATTGCCTTCGGCCTCCGCGAGCCGTGCGCGCAATTCTTCGGGGTTCAATGAATCGATGTCAACCAAGTGGCAATCCCAATGCGAACAACAGTCGCTGTTTGTCGGACATGTCTCCGATGATGAGCCGCATGGGTGCCGGCTCGGCCTTGACGAGCGTGGGGGTGGCGATGATCTGGTCTTCCATGATGCGACCCGCTTGCTGGTAGACGTCGATGATCTCGAGCTCGTACTGCCCCGCACAGGTGCTGCTCGCAGACCGCGCACACGGCCTGCAGCGCGCGCGTGGAGCGCGGCGTGAGGCCGGTCACGTACAGGCGCAGCTGGTATTTCGACCGCTCTGTCACGCATCGGCCTGGCGCGGGCGCAAGTCGAGGCTCACGAGCACGCGTTCGGTGTTGGACAGGTCGCCGATGATCTTCTTGATCGGCGTCGGCAGGCGCCGCACCAGAGTCGGCAGCGCGAGGATCTGGTCGCCGCGACCGAGGGCCGGATTCTCGACGAGGTCGATGATCTCGATGGTGTAGCGCCCCTTGAGATGCTCCTCGCAGATCTTGCGCAGGTTCGCGAAGGCCCGCACCGCCTTCGGAGTCTGCCCGGCGACGTACAGACGCAAGTCGAACTGCTCGCGGGCAGCCGTAGTCACGAACGCCTCCGCGCCTTGCCGGCGCGCGGGGTCGCCGGGCGGGCGCGCTTGCGCGCAGGGCGCTGCCCGTCGCTGCGGCCCGGAAGTAGTTCGATGCCTTTCGAAGAGAAGCGGAACTGTCGCATCTCATCCGAGTGCGGCATGCCGCGCGACTTGAGCACGTGCAGAAATCGATTGCGCTGCCGCTCGAGGGTTTCCGTCGTCACCAGGATCCACGTGTCCATGAGCGACGAAATCATCGTCTCGGTCTGATCGAGCGTCTGGGAGGAGGTTGTCAGGCTGGTGAACAGCGCGGTGACACCGCGGGTCTTCAGGAAGTCGATGACCCGCGTGAGCATCATGCGCACATCCGTCTGCGAGCCGACTGCCATGAGGTTGGTGATCGGATCGACGATCACTACGTCCGGCTCGTGGATCTCGACCGCGTGGTGCATCGCCACCAGGTGGTTCTCGAGACCGTGGCTGCTCGGCCGATCGGCGTGGAACAACAGCAGGCCCTGCTCGACCCAGGGCGCGAGATCGATGCCAGCCGAGGCCATGTTCCTCAGCATCTGCTGCGGAGATTCTTCGAACAGGAAGTAGAGACATCGCTCGCCACGCGCGCAGGCCGCGTTCACGAAGTGCGCGGACAGCGTGGTCTTGCCGGTGCCGGCGGTGCCGGACATCAGCACGGTGCTCGCGCGGAAATAGCCGCGTCCGCCGAGCATCTGGTCGAGCGCCGGCAGGCCGGACGAGACCCGCTCGCTCGTGGCATCGTGCTCGAGCAGCAGCGACGTGACCGGCAGCACAGTGATGCCGTCGCGATCGATGAGAAACGGGTACTCGTTGGTACCGTGCGTCGAGCCGCGGTATTTCACGATGCGGATGCGGCGCGTCGAAATCTGATCGAACACGCGATGGTCGAGCGCGATCACCGCATCGGTGATGTACTCCTCGAGTCCCTGGCGCGTGAAGAGCTGCTCGCCGCGTTCGGCGGTGACGATGGTCGTCATCTGCCGGTCGCGCAGCCAGCGGAACAGCCGACGCAGCTCGGCACGCAGGATGCCGGCGTCCTCGAGGCCGCCGAACAAGGTCTCGATGGTGTCGAGCATCACACGCTTCGCGCCGATTTCCTTGATGGCGTGATCCAGCCGCACGAACAGGCCTTCGAGGTCGTACTCGCCCGTCTCCTCGATCTCGCTGCGGTCGACGTGGATGTAGTCGACCAGCAATTTTTTCTCCGCGCAGAGCTTGTGCAGGTCGTAGCCCAGCGAGCGAACGTCCTGTGCCAGATCCTCGGCGTTTTCCTCGAAGGTGAGGAGCACGCCGGGCTCGTCGAACTGCTGGGCGCCTTGCACGAGAAAGCTCACGCCGAGCAATGTCTTCCCGGACCCGGGGCCGCCGGCGACCAGCGTGGGCCTTCCTGCCGGAAGACCGCCGCTCGTGATGTCATCGAGACCGGGAATCCCGGTCGGCGCCTTGGAAATCTGCGTGCGCTCGAAATTGCTCTTGGCCATGCCACCGACTTCTCATGCGTTGATCCGTTGAGCCGACGAAGTGGTTGCACCTGCTGTCGAGCGACTCGCTCACGCGATCGCTTCCGGATCGGCTGCGATGCGTATTCGCGAAGGATATTGATGCCGGGTAGATCGGTGGAATCTCACACTTCTGTTAGAGCGTGTCGGAGAGTTCCGACATTCCGGCCATCGTCATGGCAGCGCGTGGGCGGACGGATTTTCCGAAGGTGACGATCCGCAATTCCGCGCTTCAGCGGGGAATGGGTGGCGTCGCCCGGTGGAACACGGACTTGATCGCCAGGCCCGACTGGATGCGTGAGACACCTGGTATGCGCGTCAGCACGTCGAGCATGAACCGCTGGTAGCTAGGCAGGTCCGGCACCACGATGCGCAGTACGTAATCCGCCTCGCCGGTCATGAGATAGCAGCTCATGACCTCCGGCACGTCCGCGATGCGGCGCTCGAACACCTTGAGCGTTTCCTCGACCTGGCGCTCGAGCGACACCCAGACATACATCGTGATGCCGAAGCCGAGCTTCTGTTCGTCGAACTGGGCACTGTAGCCGGTGATGTAGCCGGAGCTTTCCAGGCGGCGGATGCGCCGCAGGGTGGGGGTGAGCGACAGGCCGATCTGCTCGGCCAGGTCGCGCCAGCTCACGCGACCGTCCTTCGAGAGGATCTGCATGATCTTTGCGTCGACTTTGTCTAGTTTTTGAGTGGCCATGACCCCATTCCCCTACTTTTTGAGTGCAATCATGCTAAAACCGCGCGGCAAATAGTCAAGGTTTGGCGCCAACGTGCTCCCGGGGGTGCGGTAGATTGAGCGCCACTCATATCCGCCGCGTACTCATTCAATAAGGCTCGCGCTTTTCCATGTCCCGTCAACCGCCTGTATCCGTTTCCTTCGAGTTCTTTCCGCCCGCTGACGAGGCGATGGAAAAGACGCTGTGGGAGTCGATCCGCTATCTCGAGCCGTTGCACCCGCGCTTCGTGTCCGTCACCTATGGCGCGGACGGCAGCACGCGCGAACGCACCCACAACGTCGTGTCGCGGGTCCAGCGCGAGACCGAGCTCACCTGCGTGCCGCACCTGACGTGCATCGGGGCGAGCCGGGGTGAAGTGCTCGACATCGCGCGCATGTACTGGGACCAGGGCATCCGCCACATCGTCGCGCTGCGCGGCGACGCGCCGGCCGGCACGGTGAAGTACGAGCCTCGGGCGGATGGTTTCGCCTACGCCGCGGACCTCGTCAGCGGATTGAAGTCCGTCGGGGATTTCGAGATCTCCGTGGCCGCGTATCCGGAGCGGCATCCCGAGGCAGAGAGCTTCGAGTTCGACCTCGACAACCTCAAGCGCAAGTTCGACGCGGGCGCGACGCGCGCCATCTCGCAGTTCTTCTACGACACCGATGTCTATCTACGCTTCCGCGACGCCTGCGCCGCGAAGGGCATAGACGCGCCGATCGTGCCCGGCATCCTGCCCATCACGCGCTTCCCGCAGATCACGCGCTTCGCCAAGCGCTGCGGCGCGTCGATCCCGGAGTGGCTCGAGCATCGCTTCGACGGTCTGGAGGAAAATCCCGACACGCGCAAGCTGATCGCGGCCTCGGTGGCCATCGAGCAGGTGCACGCGCTGCAGCGGCACGGCGTCGATCAGTTCCACTTCTACACGCTGAACCGCTCCGAGCTCACTTATGCCATCTGTCATGCGCTCGGCGTCCGGCCGCATTCGCTGAAAGATGGGGCCCGCAAAGCCGCGAACGAGTAGCCATGTCCACCTCACAAGCGCAGCGCGTGCGCGACCTGCGCGACCTGTTCGCCCAGCGCATCGTCGTGCTCGACGGCGCCATGGGCACCATGATCCAGAAGCATCGCCTCGACGAGGCGGCGTATCGCGGCGCGCGTTATGCGGCCTGGCCACGCGATCTGAAGGGCTGCAACGACCTGCTGGTGCTGACGCGACCCCAGGTCATCGCCGACATCCACGCGCAGTTCGTCGATGCGGGCGCCGACATCCTCAGCACCAACACCTTCAACGCGACGTCCATCGCGATGGCCGACTACGGGCTCGAAGAGGTCGTCGAGGAGCTCAATCGCGAGGCCGCGCGGTTGGCGCGGCGCGTCGCCGATGAGCGTGGCGCTGCGCTGGGCCGGCCGGTATTCGTCGCCGGCGCCCTGGGCCCGACGAACCGCACCGCGGCGATCTCGCCCGACGTCAACGACCCGGGCTTCCGCGCGGTGTCGTTCGACGACCTCACCGCGGCCTACAGCGTCGCGACGCGCGCGCTCATCGAAGGCGGCTGCGACGTCATCCTCATCGAGACCATCTTCGACACGTTGAATGCGAAGGCGGCTATCTACGCCGCGCGCAAGACCATCGACGAGTCGGGCATCGACATCCCGATCATCATCTCGGGCACGATTACCGACGCCTCGGGGCGCACGCTCTCGGGCCAGACGGTCGAGGCGTTCTGGGCTTCGGTGCGGCACGCGCGGCCCATCACCATCTCGCTGAACTGCGCCCTGGGCGTCAAACAACTGCGCCCGTACGTCGAGGAGCTGGCGCGTCTCGCCGACACCCACGTCGGCGTATATCCGAACGCCGGCCTGCCGAATGCCTTCGGCGAATACGACGAGGCGCCGGAGGACACCGCGAAAGTGTTGGGCGAGCTCGCGCATGGCGGTTGTCTGAACCTGGTCGGCGGCTGCTGCGGCACCACGCCCGAACACATCAAGGCCATTGCCGACCGCGTCCGGTGCGAGCCGGCGCGCGCGCGCCAGGAGCTGGCGCCGCGCCTCAAACTATCCGGTCTCGAGGCGTTCAACCTCACCGACGACATCCGCTTCGTGAACGTCGGCGAGCGCACCAACGTGACGGGCTCGGCCAAGTTCCGCAAGCTCATCGAGGCCAACGACTATCCGGCCGCGTTGACGATTGCCAGGCAACAGGTGGTGGATGGCGCGCAGATCATCGACGTGAACATGGACGAGGGCATGCTGGATTCGGAGGCTGCGATGACGCGCTTCCTGAATCTCATCGCCGCCGAGCCCGACATCGCGCGCGTACCGGTGATGATCGATTCGTCCAAGTGGACGGTCATCGAAGCCGGCCTCAAGTGCATCCAGGGCAAGGGCGTGGTGAATTCCATTTCCCTGAAGGAGGGCGAGGAGCCCTTCCTCGAGCACGCGCGCAAGGTGATGAACTACGGCGCAGCCGTGGTCGTCATGGCCTTCGACGAGAAGGGTCAGGCCGACACCATCACGCGCAAGATCGAGATCTGCGAGCGGTCGTACAAATTACTGGTCGGGAAGATAGGCTTTCCGCCCGAAGACATCATCTTCGACCCGAACATCTTCGCGATCGCCACCGGCATCGAAGAGCACAACAATTACGGCGTGGACTTCATCGAGGCCACGCGCGAGATCCGCAAGCGCTGCCCGCACGCGCACATCTCCGGCGGCGTCAGCAACGTGTCGTTCTCGTTCCGTGGCAACGAGCCCGTGCGCCAGGCCATGCACTCGGTGTTCCTGTATCACGCCATCCAGGCCGGCATGGATTTCGGCATCGTCAATGCCGGCCAGCTCGCCGTGTACGACGACATCCCGAAGGATCTTCGCGATCGCGTCGAAGACGTGATCCTCAACCGCCGCCCGGACGCCTCCGAGCGTCTGCTCGAGATCGCGGTGAACTACAAGGACGGCGGAGCCCGCGAGCGCAAGGAAGACCTGGCGTGGCGCCAGCTTCCGATCCGCGAACGGCTGAGCCACGCGCTGGTGTCCGGCAACGATCAGTTCATCGTCGAGGACACCGAAGAAGCGCGACTCGCCGCGCAGCATCCGTTGCACGTCATTGAGGGCGCGCTCATGGATGGCATGAATGTCGTGGGCGATCTGTTCGGCTCGGGCAAGATGTTCCTGCCGCAGGTGGTGAAATCGGCGCGCGTCATGAAGAAGGCGGTGGCGCATCTCATTCCGTTCATCGAGGCGCTGGCCGACGGCGTGCAGAAGACGAACGGTACGGTGGTGCTGGCGACCGTCAAGGGCGACGTGCACGACATCGGCAAGAACATCGTCGGCGTCGTGCTCCAGTGCAACAACTTCACCATCGTCGACCTCGGTGTCATGGTGCCCGCCGACAAGATCCTCGAGACGGCCGAGAGGCTGGGCGCCGACATGATCGGCCTGTCCGGCCTCATCACGCCGTCGCTCGAGGAGATGAGCTACATCGCCGGGGAGATGCAGCGCCGCGGCTTCACCGTGCCGCTGTTGATCGGCGGCGCGACGACCTCGCCCGCGCACACAGCGGTCAAGATCGATCCGCAGTACGACGGACCGGTCGTATACGTCAAAGACGCGTCGCGCGCCGTGGGCGTGTGCCGCCAGTTGGTCACGCCGGAAATGAAACCCGCGTACGTCGCCGAGGTGAAGGCCGAGAACGTGCGGCGCCGCGAGCAGCACGCCGGAAAGAAAGTGAAGGGCGCGCAACTGACGCTGGGCCAGGCGCGCGCCAACCGGTTCACCACCGACTGGGCCAACTACTCGCCGCCGGTGCCGCGATTCCTCGGCGCCAAGGTGTTCGATGACGTCCCGCTGGCGTCGCTGGCGCCGTACATCGACTGGATGCCGTTCTTCAACGCGTGGGAATTCGGCGGCAAGTTTCCGGATGTGTTGAGCGATCCCACGCGCGGCGCGGCGGCCCGCTCCTTGTTCAAGGATGGCCAGGAGATGCTCGCGACCATCCTGCGCGAGCACTGGCTGACGGCGCGCGCGGTGGTGGGGTTCTTCCCGTGCAACTCGGTCGACGAAGAGATAGAGGTGTACAGTGACGCGACGCGCTCGCGCGTGCTCCATCGCCTGCATCACCTGCGCCAGCAGAAGACCAAGCCTTCGGGCCAGCCGCACTACGCGCTGTCGGATTTCATCGCGCCGAAGGACTCGGGCAAGGTCGACTACATCGGCGCGTTCGCGGTCACCTCGGGCATCGGCATCGAGAAGCATCTCGAGCGCTTCGCGAAGGCGCACGACGACTACAACGACATCCTGCTGAAATCGCTCGCGGATCGCCTCGCCGAGGCCTCCGCCGAGGCGCTGCACCTGCGGGTGCGGCGCGAGTACTGGGGCTACGCGCCCGAAGAGCGGCTGACCAACGAGCAACTGATCGCGGAGACGTATCGCGGCATTCGTCCGGCGCCGGGATATCCGGCATGTCCCGATCACACCGAGAAGGGCCCGCTGTGGCAGATGCTCGACGTCGAGCGCGCCATCGACCTGCGCATCACGGAAAGCTACGCCATGTATCCCACCGCCGCGGTCAGCGGCTGGTACTTCGCGCATCCGGATGCGCGGTACTTCGCGGTCGGGCCCATCGACCTCGATCAGATGCAGCACTACGCCGCCCGCAAGGGCTGGTCGGCGAGCGAGGCGCGAAAGTGGTTGATCTCGAATCTAGAAGCGAAGGCGCAGGACCCGCACGACGAAGCGGCCTAATGGGGACATTCCTCATTTTCTTGTAACAATCACGGCGGCACCGTGCGAAAAAGGTGCCCGCTCGATTGTTACAAGGAAATGAGGAATGTCCCCATTATTTGTTGATCAGCCAGAGGCCCGCAACGCACAGCAGGATGCCGCCGACGTTCACCAGCGACAGCTTCTCCGCGAAGAACGCTACGCCTAACAACAGCAGCAGCAACGCCGCGGCCGACTGCGTGATGATCAACCCCAGGCTCACGTCGAAGCCGCTGCGATAGAGCATCAGGAAGCCGAGGTCGAGGAACACCACTGCCGCACCCAGCGCCAGCGTGCTCCAGTTGAGCGCTGCGAGCGCCCCGCGCAGTGGCTGCGTGCCAGGCAGCACGACGTACACCGACGCGAACGCCACGGCGGTCACGGCATACGTCACGGACAGCGATAGATAGGGATTCACGCCCGCGGGCGTCAGCTTCAGGACGAGGTGGTACGCCGCCGTCGCGGCGATCGCGACGCCGAGCCAGATCATTTGCATGTAGATACTCCTTTGGGCGTAGTGTGGCGAGCCGTGCCCTCCGTTGCTAGAGTGCGCGCCCGCGCCGGAGGATCGATGACACTCAAGACACTGATCAGGGAAATCGCAGCCGTGGCCGTGGCAATGGCGATGGCGGTTGCCTCCTGCACGGCGCAGGCCGCTGGGCCGGCGAAGCCGACCGGCGAGTGGGAGCCGTTGCTGGATGCGCAATTGTCGAAATTCGACGTGTATCTGAGCTATCGCGGCGATGAGATCATGAGCGTGCTCAAAGGCACCGCGCCCGCGACGCTGAAGCCCATCGGGCTCAATCCGCCGGCGCAGAATGTGTTCAGTGTCGTGAAGCGCAGTGGTTGGCCCACGCTGCGCATCACGGGCGAGATCTACGGCTGTCTCGTCACCAAACAGGAATATTCGAATTATCGTTTTCGGGCGCAGGTGCGCTGGGGCGGGAAGAAGTGGGAGCCGCGGCTGCAGGAGCTCAAGGACTCCGGCATCCTGTATCACAGCCGCGGCGAGTTCGGCATCGAGTACTGGAAGTCGTGGGCGCTGTCGCAGGAGTTCCAGGTCATCGAGCACGGCATGGGTGAATACTGGACGCAGGCGACGTCGGCGTTCGACATTCGCGTGGACCCCAAGGTGCCGGGCGAGGACGCGCCGCGGTGGAATCCGAAGGCGCCATGGTTCGCATTCGGCGCGCCCAACAATCATGCGCTCGCCGGTTCCGACCAGGACAAGCCGGGGCAGTGGAACCAGCTCGAGCTGGTCTGCTTCGAGGACGACTGCGTGCACATCGTCAACGGCAAGGTCGTCATGGCGCTGCGCGACGCGCGCTTCAAGCAAGGCGGGGAGTTCGTGCCGATGCGCGGCGGCAAACTGCAGATCCAGAGCGAAGCGGCGGAGGTTTTCTACCGTGCGCTCGAGATCCAGCGCATCCCGGCCATGCCGGCCGAGTACGTCCAGTACTTCGAGTAGCTAGTCCGGGCGCTTGACGGTCAGTCCGCCCTTGACGACGACCTCGACGTGCTCGAGGACGGTGATGTCCGCGAGCGGATCGCCGCGCACGGCGATGAGGTCGCCGAGCTTGCCCGGCGCGATGGTGCCGACTTCTCCGGCGCGGTCCATGAACAGCGCCGCGACGCGGGTGGCCGACTGGATCGCCTGCATCGGTGTCATGCCGCGCTCCACCATGACCCTGAATTGCCGCGCGTTGAGGCCGTGTGGGAACACGCCCGCGTCCGTCGCAAAGACAATCGTCGCGCCGGCCGCCACGGCTTTCGTGAACGCCTGGCGTTGGATTTCCGTGGTCTCGAGGTTCTTGCGCAGGAACTCCTCGGGCCAATGCGCGCGCCGCCCCTCGGTGTCGATGTAGTCGCCGTTGTAGACGTCCATCGCGAGCGCGACGTTGCGGCGCTTCGCGGCGGCGATGCCGGCATCGTCCAGATAGGAGGCGTGCTCGATGGTGTCGACACCGGCCTCGATGGCCATGCGGATGGACTCCGCACCATGCGCGTGCGCCGCGACGCGTTTGCCCACCGAGTGCGCGACGTCGACCACGGCGCGAATCTCCGCCTGCGTCATCTCCGGCGCGCCGGGCACGCCACCGTACGCGAGCACCGCGCCCGAGGCGATCACCTTGAGCAGATCGGCGCCGCTGTCGATGAGAAGGCCGGCGCGCTCGCGGAAGTCGTCCGCCCCGCGCGCGACGCCCGCATGGAAGCGCTCGCTGCCCTCGGGTTCGACGAAGTCCGGCACATGAAGATCGCCGCCGCCGTGCGCAATGGTGAGGTACGGGCCGCTGGCCTGCATGCGCGGTCCGAGCACGATGCCGCGATCGATGGCGTCGCGCAGCCCGGTATCCGCGCCGAAGGCATACGTGCCGAGGTTGCGCACCGAGGTGAAGCCGGCTAACAAGGTGGCCGCGGCGTTCTCGCGGCCGATGCGCTGCGTCTCGGCGTCGGTGCGCGAGAAGTACACGCGCAGGTCCGCCGTGTCCTCGGGCCGGTCCGTGAGATGCGTGTGCAGATCGAACAGGCCCGGCAGGCAGGTATGGGTGCGCAGGTCGAGTACCGGCAGGTGAGTGGCGTACGCCGCCAGCGGCTTCGCGTTCGGCCTGATGGAGCGGATGCGACCGTCGCGAATCTCCACCAGTGCATCGACCACCGCAGTGGCGTGCACGCCGTCGATGAGGCGGCCACAGTGGATCGCGAGGCTGCCGCTGTCGGGCGTGAATGGGGGCAGTCGTACCGCGACCTGGTCGGTGCGGACGGGATGCGCGATGCAGCCCCCCAGGCAGAGGGCGAGGCAGGAGGCGAACAGAAGCGCGGCCGCGCGACGGATCGGCGACCTCGCGATATCTCGAATCTTCATGCGAGGGGGATGAATTCCTTGTTGTCGAAGTCGGGCAGTTTCATCCGGCCGGCGCGCCAGTCAGCCTTGGCCTGCTCGATGCGCGCGCTCGACGAGGAGACGAAGTTCCACTCGATGAAGCGCTCGCCGATGGGCTCGCCGCCGAGCGCCATCACCGTCGTAGGCTGAGTTGCAAGGATGGTGGTGTCCTCGCCGGGCGCCAGCACCAGCATCTTGCCGACGCCGTAACGCGTGCCGCGCAGCTCGATCTCACCCGCGGCGACGTACAGCGCGCGCTCCGGATACTGCTCGGGCAGCGCGATGCGCGCGTTTGGCGCGAGATCCCAGTGGGCGTAAAACAGAGGAGAGTGCGTCTTGACCTCCGAGGTCAGGCCGTATGCGCTGCCGGCGAGCAGCCGCGTGGTCGCGCCACCATCTTCGTGCACCGGCAGCGCGCCCGCGCCGTAGTGCGCGAACGACGGCTCGACTTCTTCGAACTCGGTCGGCAGCGCGACCCAGGCCTGGATGCCGTGCATCGGGCCACCCTGGAGGCGGGCTTTTTCGAAACGTTCGGAGTGCGTGATGCCGCGGCCGGCGATCATCCAATTCACTTCATTGGGCTCGATGGGCTGCTGCGCGCCGACGCTGTCGCGATGCATGATTTCGCCGGCGAACAGGTAGGTGACCGTCGCGAGACCGATATGCGGGTGCGGACGCACGTCCACGGATTTCGACATACCGGAGAGAAAATTCGCTGGGCCGATGTGGTCCAGGAAGATGAACGGGCCGACCATGCGCCGGCGCGTATGGGGGAGGACGCGGCCGACTTCGAAGCCGCCGAGGTCACGTCGACGCTGGTCGATGACTTCCATGGAGGAAGTGGTTTACCAGAAGAGAGGATCAAGTGGGGGCCCAAATGGGGACACTCCCCATTTCCTAGCAAAAGGGGACAGACCTCGTCGGAATGCGATCAGATTGATGAGGCACGGAGAGGCCCGTCCCCTTTTGCCGGCGGAGCGGGCAAAAGGGGAGTGGCCCCATCACTTTCGTCGGTGTTCGCATGCCGGAGGCTACGCGCGCGCCACATCTGGAGAATGGAGCGCTGAGAGGATACGAGCGGGCATTACTTTCGGCTGCGCTGCTCCGCTCTCATTCGCTCGGCAGTTGTTCTCAACCCCGAACCGTTACACCGTCGCCATTGAAGTCATTGTTGTTGGCATCGTGCCCCGACCGAGCTCGCATTGGGGTCCCACCTCAACAACTTTGGTGGAAAAGATGTGACGCCGCGCCGACATGCGTCGAGCGCGAGACACACCGCTCATACGGTGACGGGTTCGGAGAGCGGGATCGAGGGCGGTGGGCAAGGGCTGAAGTAGCCCCCGGAAGCGCCAAGCGGGCGCGCAGCCTGGGTGGGAGTGAAGCGCGGTGAGAAACGGAGACAGTCTCAAATTCCCCGGCGACGCGGGCAAAAGTAGTTAGACCCCTCTGGCGCATCAGTTGCTGGACCGACTGGGTGAGGTCTGACCCCTTTTGCTAGAAATTGGGGAGTGACCCCATTTCTCGGCGGGTGCGCAATAAAGGATAGGGCGGCGTCGTGGAGGTCCCCGGAAAGCGGGTTCCATCGAGTAACGAAGTCGCCGCGCCGAGCAAACGCCGCCGCCCTATCCGGTCTCACATCTTCAAAGCGATTTCAAGCACCCGGGGGTCGCCGGGCCTCGTGACTCCGAGGGGAAAATGCCGAGTCTCCGGAAAATGTTCCGCGAGTCACGCGAAACGCGGATTGTTAGCGCTCAGGGGTAGAGGGAGCCGAGATACGCCGAGATCGCGATCATGTCCTCGAGGGTCAGATTCTCGACGACGGGCTTCATCTGCTCGGCCTGCGCATTCGCGCGCGTGCCGTTGCGAAATGCGAGCAATTGGCGCAGCACATAGGTCGGCGAGCGCCCGTTGATTGGCGGGATCTGATCCGTGCCGCGCAGGTTCTGCAGATGACACACGGCGCAGAGTGGCGTCTTGCCGCCACCCCGGGTCACCAGCAGCTTGCCCGCGGAGATCGCCCCCGGCGGCACATAGGCGTTGTATTCGAGGCGATCGTCGCGGCGCTCGTGACGCTCGAGGTCCAGCGTCGCCTCGAGCAACCGGACCTCGAGATCTTCCATGCCATCCAGTTCCTTGTAGATCCAGGCCGCGGGCTCGACGCGCGGCATGCGCAGGCCCTCGACCACCCACACGCGGCGCAGCAGCTTCTGCTGCGAGAAGTACTGCGCGGCCTCGTCGATCTGCTGGTCTGTCAGACCCTTCGAGGCCGCATGCATGTTGCGGCTCGGTAGATAGGTGTCCGGGCCGACGGGCGGGCGCGCTCCGCTGCGGAAATCGCGCATCTGCTGCTTGATATAGGCCGCGGGCAGCCCCGCGAGCGAGGCGTTCTCGGGTCGGCCCTGGCCGGTGGGCGAATGGCAGAACGCGCAGGCGCGCGCGTCGGGCTTGCGTCCCTTCGCCACGACGTCGGGCATCGGACCATGCGCATTCGGCCGCCAGTCCGGCGCGCTGAACCCATCGTTGATGGCCGCGCGCGTGAGGCTGACGGTGCTGTCGGGGACGGTCAGCGGTTCCTGGTCGTCGAGTTTCGGCGCGTCCTGCGGCGCGGCCTTCGGCGCACCCGCTTTGAATGGACGAGGAGACTTCGGGTCGATCGGATACAGCCACTCGGGTATGTCGATGGCCGGCGCGGGCGGCTTCGCGGCGGCGGGCGTGCCCTGCGCGGCGGCGGCGCTCGCGAAGGCGGTCAACAACAGCAGACAGGCGCGGATCATCGCGTGAATATACTCCGCGCATGCCCCGACTTTCTCGAGTTTCCCGCCGCGCGCTGCCGGCCGACACGGTGGCACTGGCGCGCTCCCTCATCGGCAAGCGGCTGGTGCACCGCGCGGCCCAGGGCCGTGTGGCGGGCATCATCGTCGAGACGGAGGCTTACCCGCCCGGCGATCCGACCGGGTACGCGCGCCCTGGCCTAACTACCAGCAACGCGCCGCTGTTCGCCGCGCGCGGCACCGCGTACGTGCGCATGGTGTACGGCACCTGTCTCACGCTCAATGTCGCGGCCGAAGCGCTCGGCACGGGCGCCGCGGTGCTGATCCGCGCGCTCGAGCCCACAGAAGGGCTGGAAATCATGCGCATGCTGCGTCCGGGCGTGCGGGACCGCGACCTGGCGCGCGGCCCCGGGCGGCTGTGCGCGGCGCTCGACATCGGGCGCGCGCTGACGGGCACGGATCTGTGCGCCGACGGCCCGCTCTGGCTCGAGCGCGGCCCCGCGCCGCAGATCGTCAGCGGCACGCGCATCGGCTTGTCGCGCGATCAGCATCGGCGTCTCAGATTCATCGCGCGCGGCAGCCCGTTCGCGAGCGTTCCGCCATAATGGCGCCCATGCGTCTCGTGTCCGCTCTTGCGCCCGCTGTGGTCATGGCCATGGTCATGGCAGCCTCGCTTGCGGCCCCGTCCCCGGCCGCGCCAACTCCGTCCGTCCCCGTTCCATCCGACAAGGCACCGCGCGTCACCGAAGAAAACTTCCGCAAGAATCTCGGCTTCGGTCCGCACGTGCGCATGACCTACCGCACGCTCGACTGCAAACGTGCCACCTTCGACGGTTTTGCCGTGGGCATGAGCGAGCCTGGCGCGCACGCCGACGTCGAACGCGCCGCGGACGGCTCGGAGATCACGATGACGGTGCGCAAGAAGGGCATGCCGGCGTGCGCATCGCGTTATCCACCGGTGACGGCGATGCCGCCGCTCGACCTGCACGATCTCGCCGGCAAGCGCGTGACGGCCGCGTCGCTCAAGGGCAGGCCGACGCTCGTCAATTTCTATTTCTCGCAGTGCAGGCCCTGCATCCTCGAAGTGGGGCCGCTCAACGACTTCGCGCAGGCGCGCCCGAACATGAACTTCCTCGCGGTCACGTTCGACGAGCCCGCGGAGGCGCGCGAGTTCGTCGCGCGCTACGGCTTCCGCTGGCGCATCGTGCCCGGCGCGCGCGATTTCATCGACCGCATGCGCGTCAAGCAGTACCCGATGATGGCGCTGTTCGATGCGCAGGGACGGCTGCTCGGCACCCACAAGGGTGGGGCGCGCGACGAGCTCGAAGCGGCGAACGTCCAGCCCATGCTGAAGCGCTGGGTGGATGATCTGCTGACGCCCCGGTAAAGCAGCGCCGGAAGTTTCTCCGTCGGCCGCGTCAACCGCGGGGCCGCCCGCGCGTTTCGCCCCTGATGACCGCC
>JAYTOI010000156.1:0-30656 GCA_043747875.1 Pseudomonadota bacterium
CCTCACCGAGCGCGAGCTGGGCGGCGACATGGACCTCACGAAGGGCCGCTCGATCGACCCGAACGCCACCGCCTCGATGTCCAAATTCGAGATGCCGGAAGAAGGCTTCGACATCTCTTCCACATCACGTCTCGCTTCGATCGACCGCAACAACTTGGACTTCCCGGTGGGCGGCACCGCCCAGCAGCCGTCGATGTCGCGCAATCTCGATCTCGACGTCGGCGGTGCGAGCGGCAAATACGACATGGCGGGCAGCGCCACCGAAGAGCTTGCGGTGCCGGATCTCGAGCCCGTGACGCTCTCGGAAGTCGGCACTAAACTCGACCTCGCGCGTGCGTACGTCGACATGGGCGATCCGGACGGCGCGCGCAACATCCTCAACGAAGTGTTGAGCGAGGGTTCGGCGTCGCAGAAGACCGAAGCGCAGCGGCTGCTCGAGTCTCTCCCGGGCTAGCCCGCGCCGGGCGTCGAAGTCCGAGATGCGTCGATTCGCGGCCGGCCTCGAATACGACGGTCGCGCGTATTCGGGCTGGCAGTCCCAGACCGGTCTGAACACCATCCAGGGGGCGCTCGAGCAGGCGCTGTCGCGCGTCGCCGATTCGCCGGTTGCGTGCGTGTGCGCGGGGCGCACCGATGCCGGCGTACACGCACTCGGGCAGGTGGCGCATTTCGACAGCGCTGCGGTGCGCAGCGAGCGCGGCTGGCGTCTCGGCGCCAACACCTATCTACCTCCGGATGTGAGCGTCGCCTGGCTGCGCGAAGTGCCGGCGCAGTTCCATGCGCGCTACAGCGCGCTGGCGCGCAGTTATCGCTACGTCATTCTCAATCGCGACTCGCGCCACGCGTTGTGCGCCGGCCGCGCCACCTGGGAGCGGCGGCCGCTGGACGCGCCGCGCATGCACGCGGCGGCGCGGACGCTGCTCGGTGAGCACGACTTCAACGCCTTCCGTTCCAGCGAATGTCAGGCGAAGTCGTCCGTGCGCCGCGTCGAAACGCTGCGTGTCGCGCGCCGCGACGAATGGGTCACCATCGACGTCACGGCCAATGCCTTTCTGCATCACATGGTCCGCAACATCGCCGGGCTGCTCATGTCGGTGGGGCAGGGTGAATCACCGCCGGAGCGCGTGCCGCTCGTGCTCGCCGGCCGCGACCGCACGGTGAACGCCGCCACGGCGCCGCCGGATGGCCTGTATCTCGCGCATGTCCGGTACCCGCCCGAGTTCGCCCTGCCGGAACTACCAGCTGCCAGGGCTTCAGCCAATGGGCTTGGGCTGCAATCCGCTATCATCGAGCGCTCTTTCGACCCGGAAACGCCGTAAACCCCATGTCATGGTTTGAAAAAATCATGCCCTCGCGCATCAAGACCGAGCGCCGCACGCGTTCGGTCCCCGAGGGCCTGTGGATCAAGTGTTCGGCCTGCGATGCCGTGCTCTACCGAGCCGAGCTCGAGCGAAATCTCAACGTCTGCCCCAAGTGCAGCCACCACATGCGCATCGGCGCGCGGGAGCGCCTGGCGCGTTTCCTCGACGAGGGCAACCAACTCGAGCTGGGCGCCAACGTGACGCCGGAAGATCCGCTGCGCTTCCGCGACATCAAGCGATACCGCGACCGGCTCGCCGCCGCGCAAAAGGCTACGGGCGAACGTGACGCAATGATCGTGCTCGCGGGCACACTCGAGGCGCTGCCCATCGTGGCATGCGCGTTCGAGTTCAAGTTTCTCGGTGGCTCGATGGGTTCGGTGGTCGGCGAGCGTTTCAAGCGCGGTGTCGACCACTGCATCGAGAACCGCGCGCCGCTGGTGTGTTTCACCTCGAGCGGCGGAGCGCGCATGCAGGAGGCGTTGTTCTCGCTGTTGCAGATGGCGAAGACCAGTGCGTCGCTCGCGCGTCTGGCGAAGGAGCGGCTGCCGTTCATCTCGGTCATGACCGACCCGACCACGGGCGGCGTCTCCGCCAGTCTCGCGATGCTCGGCGATCTCAACGTCGCTGAGCCGCGCGCGCTGATCGGCTTCGCGGGTCCGCGCGTCATCCAGCAGACCGTGCGCGAGACGTTGCCGGAGGGTTTTCAGCGCAGCGAATTCCTGCTCGATCACGGCGCGCTCGATCTCATCATCGATCGTCGCGACATGCGCGAGAAACTCGGCGCGATCCTCAGGCTGCTGCTGCGCCAACCAGCGCCCACACCCGTCTCGTAGGGCGCCCGCGCATGCGCTCGCTTGCCGACTGGCTCGAGCAGCAGACGAAGTCGCACCCGCGCTCCATCGATCTCACGCTCGACCGCGTGCGTGCCGTGGGCCGCCGGCTCGGACTGCTCGCGCCCGCTCATCGCGTCATCACGGTCGCCGGCACGAACGGCAAGGGCTCGACCGTCACCTATCTCGATGCCGTGCTGCGTGCCCACGGCCTGCGCTGCGGGCGATTTACCTCGCCCCATCTCAACCGCTACAACGAGCGCATTTGCATCGATGGAGTCGAGGCGACCGACGCGGAGCTGATCGCGTCGTTCGAGCGCATCGAAGCCGCGCGCGCTTCCGACACGCTGACGTTCTTCGAGTACAACGCGCTCGCCGCGCTCTACTGCTTTCAGCGCCGCGGCGTCGACGTCGCCGTGCTCGAGGTGGGGTTGGGCGGGCGACTCGACGCGACGAACATCATCGACGCAGACGTCGGCGTCGTGTGCTCGATCGGCATCGACCATACCGAATGGCTCGGCGATTCGCTCGAGGGCATCGGCCGCGAGAAGGCGGGCATCTTCCGCGCGGGCCGTCCCGCGGTGCTCGGCAGCACGCAGATGCCGCGCTCGGTCTTCGAGGTCATCGACGAGATCGGCGCGCACGCGCTCGTGCCGGGCCGCGATTACTTTTCCCTCCGTCGCGAAGACAGTTGGGATTTCGAATGCGGCACCGCGCGGCTGCGCGATCTGCCGCTGCCGGCGCTCAGTGGCGCGCACCAGTTGAACAACGCCGCCACCGCGCTCGCCGCCATTGTCTCGCTGCCCGGGGCTACGCGGCTGTTCGGTGACTCCGTCGCGTCAGCATTGCGCAGCGTGTGGCTGCCGGGCCGCTTTCAAATCGTGCCCGGCACGGTGGAATGGGTGCTCGACGTCGCGCACAACGTGCCGGCGGCCGAGGAGTTGCGCACCAACCTGCGCAGCCTGCCGCGGCGGCGCACATTCGCCGTGTGCGGCATCCTCGGCGACAAGGACATTCGGGGCATCTCGGCTGTGCTCGCCGAGCAGATCGACACGTGGATCGCGGTGCGGCTCGCCGGACCGCGCGCGGTCGCGACCGAAGAGCTCGCGACCCGCCTGCCGCCCGGCGCCGTCGTCGCGGCGCACGCACAAGATGTCGCGCAGGGTTGCGCGCTCGCACAGCAGATGGCGCGCGACCTCGCCACGCCCGCGCGCGTGCTCGTGTTCGGTTCTTTCCTCACCGTTGGGCCAGCGCTCGAATTCCTTGAGATATAGTTCGCGGATGGATTCGAGAGCGAAACAGCGACTGACCGGTGCCGTGATCCTGGTCGCGCTGTTCGTGCTGCTGGTGCCGGAGTTGCTCACCGGTCCGAGCGAGCCGAAGCCCTCGGAGACGGCCGACGAATCCGGTTTGCGCCGATACACCATTGACATCGACGCGCCGCAGTCGTCGATTCAGTCGGCCACGCTGACGACACCGCCGGAAGTGAAACTACCCGAGGTCGTGCCGACTCCACTCGGTCACGTCGAGCGCGCCATTCCGAGCGAAGCACCCGCACCAGCACCAGCACCAGCACCCGCACCCGCACCCGCACCCGCACCCGCACCTGCGCCCGCACCTGCGCCCGCTTCTGCGTCTACGCCTGCACCCGCTCCGCCAATCGCTGCGCCGACAGACACGCCACGCGTGCTGGCGCCGACGCCGACCTCAGTCGCGAGCGCACCGCGCTCCGCCGAACCGCCGCGCAGCGGCGCTTTCGCGGTGCAGCTCGGCACCTTCGAGAATCGCGACAACGCGGACCGCCTCGTCCGCGATATGACCGCGAAAGGTTTTTCGGCATTCGTCGCACCGTTCAAAACGAGTGGCCGCGAGCTGTATCGCGTACGCGTGGGTCCGACGCGCGATCGGGCCGCTGCGGAGGCCCTGGCGGCCCAGCTCAAGCGGGTGGGCCAATCCGGCAGCGTCGTTTCGATTTCGTGACGCGAGACCTTTCAGAAGCTGCTGAGCGATTGAAAGCTCTTGTACAATGCGGCGCCTCCATCGAGGGCGTCGCAGCAAATCCATGCGTACCAGAGCAACAGCATGATCGCAGTTGACTACATCATCCTCGTCATCCTGTTGATATCCGCGATCATGGGCCTAGTAAGAGGGCTTCTGAAGGAAGCCATCGCCGTGATCACCTGGTTCCTCGCCATCGTGCTTGCCTGGAGTTTCGCCAGCTCGCTCGAGCCGCTGCTCGGCGGCGTGCTCGTCGGCTCGCCGCTGCGCATCTGGGCGGCCCGCGCCATCATCTTCGTCGGAATCCTCCTGCTCGGCGGTGCCATCAGCGTGATCGTCGGAAACTACGTTCGCGTCTCCGTGTTTGCCGGCATGGACAAGCTGCTCGGATTCCTGTTCGGGCTCATTCGCGGTGTCGTGGTGGTCGGCGCATTCACCATCGTGATCCAGGCGCTGCGCATGGACGAGGACCCGCGTTGGAAAAATTCGCGCCTGATGCCCTACGCGATCGGTGTCGCCGATGCGCTGCGCGGCATCGTCGGCGAGAAGCTCGAGCGACTCGATCTCAACAAACCTTCGATCTCCACCTGAGGATCATCCACGAATGTGCGGCATAGCCGGGATCGTCGGAACCAGCGGAGTCAATCAACGGATCTATGACGCCCTGACGGTGCTGCAGCACCGCGGGCAGGACGCGGCGGGCATCGCCACGGTCCTCGACGGTGAGCTGTTCGTGCGCAAGGGCCAGGGCCTCGTGCGTGACGTATTCGAGCAGCATCACATGCAGGAGCTCAAAGGCAACATGGGCATGGGCCATGTGCGCTATCCCACGGCCGGGTTCGACAGCGCCGCCGAAGCCCAGCCTTTCTACGTGAATGCGCCGTACGGCATTTGCCTGGCGCACAACGGCAACCTCACCAACGCGCGCGAGCTCGGTCAGGTGCTCGAGCGCGAAGATCGCCGCCACCTGAACACCAGCTCCGACTCCGAAGTGCTGCTCAACGTGCTGGCCTCCGAGCTGCAGCGTGTGGGCACGCCGCGCGTCATGCCCGCGGATATTTTCGCCGCCGTCAGTGCGGTGTACAGACGCTGCAGAGGCGGGTACGCCGTCGTCGCGATGATCATCGGGCACGGCCTGCTGGGACTGCGCGATCCGAACGGCATTCGTCCGCTGGTGCTCGGCCAGCGCGAGACGCCCAAGGGCGCCGAATGGATGCTGGCTTCCGAGAGCGTCGCGCTCGACATGCTCGGCTTCAAGCTCGTGCGCGATGTCGCACCGGGCGAAGTGGTGTACATCGACGTGTACGGTCGCCTGCATTCACAGGTGTGCGTGGCCACGGCGCGCCATGCGCCCTGCATCTTCGAGTACGTGTACTTCGCGCGTCCCGACTCGCTCATCGACAACATCTCCGTGCACCGCGCGCGCATGCGCATGGGCGAACGGCTCGCGGACAAGATCCTGCGCGAGCGCGCGGACCATCACATCGACGTCGTCATTCCGATTCCCGACACCAGCCGTACGAGCGCGATGCAGGTAGCACAGCGCCTCGACGTGAAATACCGCGAGGGCTTCGTCAAGAATCGCTATGTCGGCCGCACCTTCATCATGCCGGGACAGGAGCAGCGCTCGAAGTCCGTGCGCAGCAAGCTCAACGCGATCGACCTCGAGTTCCGCAACAAGAACGTGCTGCTGGTCGACGACTCGATCGTGCGCGGCACGACTTCCGCGCAGATCATCGACCTCGCGCGCGAGGCTGGCGCCAGGAAGGTGTACTTCGCATCGGCCGCGCCGCCCGTGAAATTCCCGAACGTGTACGGCATCGACATGCCGGCGAAGAGCGAACTCGTCGCGAGCGCGCGCAGCGACGCCGAAGTGGCCAAGCTGATCGGCGCGGACTGGCTCATCTACCAGGACCTCGAAGATCTCATCCAGGCCTGCGTACACGATCACTCGAGCATCAAGGAGTTCGACACCTCCTGCTTCTCGGGCAACTACGTCACCGGTGACGTGACGCCCGAGTATCTCGCGCGTCTCGAGTCGGAGCGCTCGGATTACGCGAAGGCCTCGCGCCGCGACGGCGACAAGGCCGGCCTCAAGATCGTCAAGGGCTAGCGAGGCTAGCTAGTACCGCGGGGCGCGTTCGCGGCAATGCGCTCGCCGCATCTCCTTCGCCCAAGGCTCGTCTACTCGTGAACGCGCGCCGCATCCTGCTCGAATTGTTCGACGCCGCGCTGCGCGCGGTGGACGGGCACGACTCCGTCGAAGAAGTACTGCGCGTCCTCGGGCCGGGTGCCGTGGCGCTCTTCGCGATCGGCAAGGCCGCCAGCGCCATGGCGCGTGGCGCCCACAGCGCGCTCGGAGACGCCATCGAGCAGGCGTTGATCGTCACGAAGGATGGTCACGCCGATGCCGGGCTGGCGCGCATTCGGGGTGTGCAAGTGATCGAGAGCGCGCATCCCGTGCCCGATGAGCGCAGCCTCGCGGCGGGTGCCGAGCTCGAGCGCCGACTCGCGCACCTCGCGTCCGACGTGTATCCGGTGTTTCTGGTCTCGGGCGGCGCGTCGAGTCTCATCGAAGGCCTGCGCACCGGGTACACACTCGGGGATCTGCGCGCGCTCAACGAGCGCGGCCTCGCGGCCGGGTGGGATATCGTGCGTCTCAATGCAGAACGCGCGCAGCTGTCGCGACTCAAGCGCGGCGGTGTCGCGCGCCTGCTTGCGGGCCGGCCGGCGCACGCGCTGTTCATCTCGGATGTGCCTGACGACGACTCGGGCGTAATCGGCTCCGGGTTGTTAGGTGGGGATGCAGGTCACACGGATCGCATCCTGCGCATCATCGTCGCGAACATGGCAGTCGCCACGGACGAGGTGTGCCGGCACGCCTCCGGGCTCGGCCTCACGCTCGAACGCCGCGAGCAGCGTTTCGATGGCGACGCCGCCGACGTCGCGCGGCAATTCGTTGCCGCACTGCGCGCGACCTCCGCCGACGGCCTGGTGTGGGGCGGCGAATCCACCGTGCGACTGCCCGAGCGCCACGGGCGCGGCGGCCGAAACATGCATTTGGCGCTGGTGGCCGCGCGGGAATTGCGTGCCGCCGAGCCGCTTACGATTCTCGCAGCGGGCACCGACGGCACGGACGGACCCACCGAGGACGCCGGTGCCGTCGTCGATGCGTGGACGATCGAACGCGCCGAGCTCGCGGGCTGCGACGTCGAACGCGCGCTGCGCGAGTTCGATTCCGGCCTCGCGCTCGAGGCTGCGGAAGACCTCGTGCATACCGGACCGACGGGAACGAATGTTGGGGATGTCCTGGTCGGGCTCAAATCACGCGCGGCTGCGTTTCGTGACCCGCGCGCCGAGCGCATGTTCTAATCGGGCGCACCATGCGTTTGCTCCTGATCGACGACGACCCGCGCTATCGCACGCTGCTTCGTCACCACATCTCATGCAGTTGGCCGGACGTCGATCTGGTGAGCTACAACCCGCGCGTGCGCGGCCCGCTGACGCCGGGTTTTCTCGCGCAGGGCTACAGTGCGGTGCTGCTCGACCACGAGTGGACCGGCGGATCGGGCGCCGAGTGGCTCGAGAATTTCCAGAAGCGCGAAGGCTTCGCGCCGGTCATCTTCCTCGCCGCCGATGACGAGTCTCCCGACGCCGTTGCCGCGCGCGCGGCCGGTGCTTTCGAGGTCGTCGGCAAGAAGAAGATCCGGCACACCGTGTTGAACGACGCGATCAAGCGCGCCGCCGACGAGCAGGCGAAGGCGCAGAGTCGCTGGCGCATGTCTGCCGGCGCGAAGATGCAGCAGGACTTCGGCGGCGCGCGGCTCAAGGCGTATCGGCGCGTCCACCTCATCGCGAAGGGCTCGGTGTCGGAATTGTTTCTCGCCGAAAGCGCGGAGATCGGCGGGCTGGTCGTTCTCAAGGTCACGCCGGCCGTGCGCAAGGACACGGGCGTCGACCAGTCGATGGAGCGTTTTCTGCAGGAGTTCGAGATCCTGCGCGGCTTGCAGCATCCGAACGTCGTGCGCATCTACGATCTCGGTGTCACCGACGATCACCTGTATCTGGCCATGGAGCACTTCGCGCGCGGCGATCTGCGCAAGCGCATGGCGGAGGGACTCACGGCGCGCCAGTCGCTGGTGTACGCGCGCGACCTGGCGTTTGCGCTCGATGCCATACACGAGGTCGGCATCTTTCATCGCGACCTCAAGCCCGGCAACGTGATGCTGCGCGACGATGGCAGCATCGCGCTCATCGATTTCGGCTTGGCGAAGCACGTCGCGTTGAAGATGGAAGTGACCGACAAGGGGCTCATCTTCGGTACGCCTCACTACATGAGCCCGGAGCAGGGACATGGCAAGGAGATTGACGGGCGCAGCGATCTCTACGCGCTCGGCGTGATGCTGTACGAGATGCTCACGGGCAAGAAACCGTTCGATGCCGAGAACCACATGGCGATCCTCGTGTATCACGCGAAGGCGCCGATTCCAAAATTGCCCGAGCGCATCGCACAGCTGCAGCCGCTCATCGACACGCTGATGGCGAAGGATCCGGCGGCCCGGCCCGCCGATGCGGGCGACGCGGCTCGCCTCGTCGATTTCGCATTGAGTGCGATGGACCCGCCAGCGCCGGTCGCGGAGATGGTACCGACGCCCGCGCCCCCAGCCGCAACTGCGATTGCAACCACGCCTGCACCGGCGCGCGCGCCGGCACCTACACCGCAGGCCGCGGTAGTACCGGTACCTGCACCAGCACCAGCGCCAGCGCCACGCGCGTTGATGCCGCTGCCACCCGATGCGGACGTGTCGCTGCCACCGGGCGTGATGACTCCGCTGGCACCGGGCCTGATAACTCCGCTGCCGCCGCTACCGCATGACGCCGACGTGTCGCTGCCGCCGGGCGTGATGACTCCGCTGCCGCCGCTGCCGCATGACGCCGACGTATCGCTGCCGCCGGGCGTGATGACAGCGCCGCCGGACGCATCGTTGCCACGCGCAACGCCACCGGTACTCCAGGCGGCGCCGGCGCCGGCCGCGCCGGAGTTTCCCCCGCTACCGGTCGAGTCCGCGCCATTGGAGCCGCTGGACGAGATGCTCGCACACAGCGAGCTCATGCAATTCAGTGAGCCGCGACTGTCGGAGACACTTCCGCAGCCGGAGTCGTCGCACGAGAAGACATTGCCGCGCCTGGAGCCGGACCCGTGAGCGCGCAACGCGAAGCCCGCGCGGCCGCGCAGGTCGATCACGCCACCGGCACGAATATCTTGCGCGCGCCCACGCCACGCGCATGGGTCGATGCGGCGCGCGCGGATCTGCCGACGCTGCTCGTCGATCACGCCAACTGCGAGAAGAAGGCCGCGTCCACCGCGCTCGCGCTGATCTTCGCGTATCCCGAGGATCGGGCTCTCTCGGTTGCCTTGTCGCGCCTTGCGCGCGAGGAGCTCAAGCACTTCGAGCAGGTCGAGCGCCTCATGCGCCGGCTCGACGTGCCGTATCTGCGCATGAAGCCGGGTCGCTATGCGGGCGAGCTGCGCAAGCTGGTCCGTACGCACGAGCCCAAGCGCAAGCTCGACCTCATGATCGTGCATGCGCTGATCGAGGCGCGATCGTGCGAGCGATTCCGTCTGCTCGCCAAGCACCTTCCCGAGGATGTGCGCGCCCTTTACGAGCAGCTCGAACGCTCCGAGGCGCGCCATTTCGAGATGTACCTGGATTTTGCCGAGCGCGAATACCCGGCCGAGGAAATCGCGGCGCGCCTGGAGATCATCGCGACGCGCGAAGCCGAGCTCGTCACGAGCCCGGACCGCGAACTACGGTTTCACTCCGGCGTGCCGGGCTGACAGCCTCGGCTGGAAGGTCAATTCCGCGGCAGCGGCAATTCGCGAACCCCACTCGAGTCCACCGCCACGCAACTTGCGCTTTCGTACCACGGCGCCAGCACCACGCGCTCCGCGCGCGTGCCGTCGACGGACAGCTCGTGCACGGCGGGCCGATGCGTATGGCCGTGAATGAGCCGGCGGGCCCCGGTGGCGCGCAACGCGCGCAGCACCGCGTCCGGATTCACATCCATGATGGTCGGGATGGTGCGCTGGGTGTGCACGCGGCTGCCGGCGCGCGCGGCGCTGGCGAGCTCGCGGCGCACAGCGAGCGGCAGGGCGAGGAAGCGCTGCTGCCAGTGCGGGCGGCGGACGATGTCGCGCAGCGCCTGGTAATCGGGGTCGTCGGTGCAGAACAGGTCGCCGTGCGACAGCAGCGTCGGCACGCCGTGCAGATCCACCATGACCGGGTCGGGCAGTAGTTTGACGCCGGTGTGCGCCTCGTAATCAGCGCCCAACAGGAAATCGCGATTGCCGTGGATGACGTACACCGGCACGCCGGCAGCGGCCAGCGCAGCGATTGCCGCGTTGGCGCGTGCATGGTCGGGATTGTCGTCATCGTCGCCGACCCACACTTCGAACAGGTCGCCGAGCAGATAGAGCGCTTGCGCGCCGCGCGCCGGGCCCTCGAGGAAGTGGATGAACGCGTCGATGGCCCACGGGGCTTGCGAATCCAGATGCAGATCGGAAGCCAGCAGGCTGTGCGGCATTTCGCTCACTGCTGCGGCGTGGGCTGTTTTCCATCGGCCGGACGCTCTTCGGCGGGCGGAGCCGCTGCGGGCTGGGTTTCTTCGGCCGGAGTCGCGGGGGCGGGCGCGGTCACGGCCGGCGCCGGCGCCGCACTCGGCGCTTCGGCGATGAGCTCTATTTTTTGAATGACGACCTGCTGCAGCGGCGCGTCGGCCTTGAACGGGCCCGCGGCGCCGGTGGGCGACACGCTGATGCGATCGATGATCTCCATGCCTGCGACCACGCGGCCAAACACCGCATAGCCCCAGCGCGTCGGCAGCGGATCCAGATCGGGATTGTCGGCCACGTTGACGAAGAACTGACAATCGCCGGTGTGCGGGCCCGAGGCGCGCGCCAGGCCCACGGTGCCGCGCAGGTTCTTGAGGCCATTGCCGGACTCGTTGGCGATGGGCTTGGTCACGGGCTTCGACTTGTAGTCGAGACCGACCCCGCCGCCCTGGATGAGGAAGTTTGCGATGACGCGGTGGAATTGCGTGTTGGTGTAGTGACCCGCGCGCACATAACTCAGGAAATTGTCCACGGTGTAAGGCGCACGGTCGCGTTGCAGCTCGATGGTGAACGCCCCGAGGTTGGTGGTGACGAGCACGCGTTCGGGAGCAGCGGTATGCGCCGCCAGCGAAGCGAGAAGACCCACGATTCCGATCAACAGTCGATGTGTGCGCATGGCGGGCGATTCTACCGAAGCGGCGGCGGAGCGCGCCGCGACCATGTAATCGGGGCGGAGTTTCAATTCTGGCCATGAAACCTGGGCACTCCTGCCTTAAAATCCACCAGTGTCATCCGGCCGCATCACCACGCGTTTCGCTCCCAGTCCCACGGGCGAGCTGCATCTCGGCAACGCCCGCACTGCGCTGTTCAGCTGGCTGTTCGCGCGGCACCATCAGGGACGCTTCGTCCTGCGCATCGAGGACACCGATACCGAGCGCAGCAAGGAAGCTTTCACCGGGGCGCTCATGGACGACCTGCGCTGGATGGGGCTCGAATGGGATGCCGGGCCCGCCCAACCGGGGCAGGGCGCGGGCGCACGCGAGGAATATCACCAGTCGCGCCGCGGTCCCATTTATGCGCGTCTTTCGGCCACGCTGGACGCGCGCGGCTTCACGTATCCCTGCTACTGCACGACGCTCGAACTCGACCTGTCGCGCAAGGCGCAGCTGGCCGCCGGCCGCCCGCCGCGCTATGCCGGTACCTGCCGCGAGCTTTCGCCCGAGGCGCGCGTGCGCAAGAGCGCGCAGGGTATCTCGCCGACGATGCGCTTCCGGGTACCCACCGGCAAACGGGTCGAATTCGACGACATGGTGCATGGGTTCCAGAGCTTCGCCACGGATGACATCGGCGATTTCATCCTGCGGCGCGCAGACGGCAGCGCGGCGTTCTTCTTCAGCAATGCCATCGACGACTCGGAGATGGGCATCACCCACGTGCTGCGCGGCGAGGATCACCTCACGAATACGCCGCGCCAGCTCCTGGTGCTCGAGGCATTGGGCCTGCGCGCGCCGACGTACGGCCATCTGTCGCTGCTGGTCGGTGCCGATGGCTCGCCGCTGTCGAAGCGGCACGGCGCGACCAGCGTGCGCGAATTCCGCGAGCGCGGCTATCTGCCGATCGCGCTGGCGAACCATCTCTTCCGCCTCGGGCACTCGAGCGGCGAGAACGGCGTGTTGTCGCTCGAGCAGATGGCGCGTGCGTTCACGGTCAAACATCTCGGCCGCGCCCCGGCGCGGTTCGAGGAATCGCAGCTCAACGTGTGGCAACGCGAGGTCGCGCATCACATGCCGCTCGAAGACAGCGAGCGCTGGCTCGAAGCCGAGACGCCGCGCGACATCGACGCCGCGCGCCGGCGCGCCTTCATCGCGGCGATCCGCCCGAACGTGTTGTTGCCCAGGGATGTCGCGCGCTGGCGCGACGTCGTGTTCGGTCCGTCGCCCGCGCTCGACGAGTCGTCTCTGGCGCGCGTGCGGGAAGCCGGCGCGCAATTCTTTCGCGCGGCTGCCGATGCCTCGCGCGCCAGCGGCGGCGACCTCGATGTCATCGTCGCGGCCGTGAAGGGCGCGACCGGCGCCAAGGGGCAGCAGCTATGGAAGCCGCTGCGCCTCGCGCTCACGGGCGCCACCGAAGGTCCCGAGCTCGCGCCCCTGTTGCGCGCCATCCCCGAAGCCGCGATCACCGATCGCCTGAGCCGTTTCACCACATGATCCGTATCCACAATTCCCTCACGGGCGAGAAACAGGACTTGATGCCGGTGGAACCTGGCCACGTGCGCATGTATAGCTGCGGCATCACCGTCTACGATTACTTCCACGTCGGCAACGCACGCATGCTCGTGGTGTTCGACATGGTCAGCCGCTACCTGCGTCACCGCGGCTTGCGCGTGACTTACGTACGCAACATCACCGACGTCGACGACAAGATCATCAACCGCGCCAAACAGAGCGGTATCGACTGGCGCGCGCACGCGCTGAAATTCTCCGACGCCATGCACGAAGATCTCGACCAGCTCGGCTGCCTGCGTCCCGAGAAGGAACCGAAAGCGTCCGAGTACATCGATGAGATGCTGAAGATGATCGGCCAGCTCATCGAACGCGGCTACGCCTACCAGGCGAGCGACGGCGACGTGATGTACGACGTGCGCAAGTTCGGTCCGTACGGCCAGCTCTCCGGCCGCAAGCTCGACGACCTGCGTGCGGGCGCGCGCGTCGAGGTCGACACCGCCAAGCGCGATCCGCTCGACTTCGTGCTGTGGAAATCTGCCAAGCCCGGCGAGCCCGCGTGGACTTCGCCCTGGGGCGAAGGACGTCCGGGCTGGCACATCGAGTGCTCGGCCATGTCGACGAAGGAGCTGGGCGAGCACTTCGACATCCACGGTGGCGGGCTCGACCTGAAATTCCCGCACCACGAGAACGAAATCGCCCAGGCCTGCGCCGCCACGGGCGCGCAGTTCGCCAACATCTGGATGCACAACGGCTTCCTCAACATCGACAACGAAAAGATGTCGAAGTCGCTGGGGAATTTCTTCACGACGCGTGAAGTGTTGGCAACTCATAAACCCGAGGTACTGCGTTTTTTTCTGTTGTCGAGCCACTACCGTGGGCCGATGAACTACTCACTCGACCAGCTGACGCAGGCCGAGGCGGGGTTGAATCGCCTGTACACCGCGTTGCGTGACGTGCCCGTGGTCGGCGGTGAATTGCACCCGCCGACGAAGGCCACGGTGGATTTCGAAGCCGCGATGGATGATGACTTCAACACGCCCGAGGCCATCGCCGTGCTGCAGGGTCTGGCGCGCGAGCTGAACACCGTGCGTGCGGGTGCTGGTGCGGACGCGAGCGCTGCGCATCGCGCCACGCTGCTGGCCGGCGAGCTGCGCGCGCTGGGGCAGGTCCTGGGCTTTCTGAAGCTCGATCCCGACACGTGGTTCCGCGCCGGCGCGGCAGCGGGCGGCCTCTTGGACGCCGAGATCGAAGCGCGCATCGCAGCGCGGCTGGCGGCCCGCAAGGCCAAGAACTGGCCGGAGTCCGACCGTATCCGAAACGAGCTTGCGGCGGCCGGCGTGATCCTGGAAGACAAGCCCGATGGCGCCACCACCTGGCGGCGGGCATAAGGACCTGTCACTTACATTGACGCTCGGACGGGCGGCTCGGGTATGATGCGCGCCCCCGTCGCCGGGCCCTTCTTTCGGGAAACCGGGGTGCGGGCGGCATCGGCAGCGGGGTATGGCGCAGTCTGGTAGCGCATCTGCTTTGGGAGCAGAGGGTCGCAGGTTCGAATCCTGCTGCCCCGACCAACCGATGAGTAGCGTGTCTCTGCAAGTACAATGGTCTTCCGTTCCAACGCGGCGCCCGTAGCTCAGTTGGATAGAGCACCGGCCTTCTAAGCCGGTGGTCGCAGGTTCGACTCCTGCCGGGCGCGCCAATTTTGGCTGTGAAGGTTTGTTCAATGGTGGGCGTAGCTCAGCTGGTAGAGCCCCGGGTTGTGATCTCGGCTGTCGTGGGTTCGAGTCCCATCGTCCACCCCATCTTCTTCCGTGTCTTTCGGCGCGCGCTCCGCCCTCTGGCGCTCCTGACACTTACCGCCAGCGCGGTCGCCGGCGATTCAGTGCCGACACTTTTCGTCGCAGGCGATTCGACCGCTTCGTTCTACAAAGAGAACCCGAAGAACCAGCAGGGCTGGGGCGCGGTCATCCAGCCGCTCTTCGATCAGAAGAATCTGCGCGTGGTCGACGTCGCGCGCGGCGGGCGCAGCAGCCGCACGTTCATCACCGAAGGGCACTGGGACCGCACGCTCGATCAGCTTCGCGCCGGCGACTTCGTGATCATCCAGTTCGGCCACAACGACTCGGGTGCACTCAACCAGGAGCCGCCGGGTTCGACGAAACCGCTGCGTGCACGCGGCACCATCCCCGGCATCGGCGCCGAGTCGGAGGAGATCGACAACGTCATCACCGGCAAGCATGAGACGGTGTATTCGTTCGGCTGGTACCTGCGCAAGATGATCGCCGACGTGCGCGCGCACCGCGCGACGCCCATCCTGCTGACCCTCACGAAGACCAACAACTTCAAGGATGGCCGCGTGCCCTGCACCTCGGAATCCTATCGCCTGTGGACGTATCAGACGGCGCGGGACGAGAAGGTGGCGTTCGTCGACCTCACGCGCATCGTCGCGGACCGATATCAGGCCGAAGGTCCCGAGAAGGTGACGGCGCAATTCATCGACGACTCCACGCACTCGAACCTCGCGGGCGCCGAGGCGAACGCGCAGGACGTAGTGTCGGGACTGCGCGCGCTGCGCGGCCTGCCGTTCGGCAAGATGCTGTCGAAGCAGGGGCGCGCGGTGCGCGCCGATGCCGGCCTGCCGAAGGGCTCAGTCTGTTCCGCGTTGAACTGAGTCCGTCAGTTTGATGGTGGGCGCCGGCGGCAACGGCGCGGATTCATCCAGATAGAAACTCGGATGCGGTGGCTGGTTGTACGCCACGTTTTGCCACGCGATCGCGAGCCGGTACTGCGGGTCCTGCATGAGCGTGACGATGCGGTGCTTGGTCGGAATGGTCGACGTGTAGATGCGCAGCTCGCGATTGTCGCGCGTGCGCCAGATCACTTCCTCGCGCCAGTCGCCCCACAGATCGCCCGACAGCGTCGGCGTGGATTTGGTGCCGTTGTTAGATGTGCACTCGTGCGCGATCAGGAGCGGCTCGACGGTGCCCGTCTCCCAGTTCCATTTGTCGATGTGGTTCTGGTCGAGCAGCTCGCGCAGCAGGTCGCCGTCCCACCAGATCGCGAAGTTGTTAGATAAGCCCGCGGGCCGGCTCTCGACGAACTTCTTGCCGTGCACGTCGTACAGTCCGCTGATGCCGGCACCCGCGGCCCAGGCCTCGGCGCCTGGGAAGCGCGGATCGATGTTGAACGCCACGCCGCGGCCCGGGCCTTCGCCCTTGTCGCTGCCGCTCTCGTCGGCTTTCACCGAAGGAATCGTGAACAGCGGCCTGCCCGTGCGCGCGTCGCGCAGGCTCATGCCCTGATCGCCGAAACGCTCCTGGATGTCGAAGATCTCGAGGCCCGGGTTGGCGGGGTCGAGGTCGCTTACGTGCAGCGCGTCGCCGTGGCCCCAGCCGGTGGAATAGAGTCCCTTGCCGTCGTCGTCGACCACCATCGCGCCGTAGACGATCTCATCGCGCCCGTCGCCATCGACGTCCGCCACCGAAAGCTGATGATTGCCCTGGCCACGGAAGGCGCGGTTCTTCTCCGATGAATCGCTGTCGAACACCCAACGCGACTTCAGACTGCTCTTCCCATTCTTCGCCGCACGGAAGTCCCAGGCCGCCAGCACCGTGCGCGTGTAGTACCCGCGCGCCATCACGATGCTCGGCCGTTCGCCGTCCAGGTAGGCGACGCCCGCGAGGAAGCGGTCGATGCGATTGCCATGACCGTCGCCCCAGATTTCCTTCATGCGTTCGGGAGAAGGTCCGTCGCTTTCCGGCGCGCGGCGCGGTAGATAGGGTGCGGTGTCCAGCGCTGCGCCCGTGCGGCCGTCGAATACCGTGAGGAATTCCGGCCCGCGCAGGATGAAGCCGGAGAGACTGGTGCCCTCGCGCCGCGGCGCGGTCACGGAGCCAGGCGTTTCGCCGGCGGATTCGGGCGTGAGCCAGTTGGCGTTGGCGTCGCCGATCGATTTCCCGGTGCCGTCGACGGTGCCATCGGCCGTCTTGCACACCACTTCCGCGCGCCCGTCGCCGTCGAAGTCGTACACCAGGAACTGCGTGTAGTGCGCACCGTCGCGGATGTTCCGGCCGAGATTGATGGTCCACAGCAGCGTGCCATCGAACTGGTACGCCTGCAGGATGGGTGGGTCCGTGACGCCCGGTTGCGAGTTGTCCTTCGCCACTCCCGCCTGGTGCAGCACGATTTCGTACTGGCCGTCGCCGTCGAGATCGCCCACCGACGCGTCGTTCGGCGTGTAGCCCGCGGGCGTCTGCAGCGGTATGGAGTGGTAGGGCCGCGCCGGCGCGCCGGCCGCGAAACGGAACGGCCCTTCGCGCCTGCGCTCCGCACCCGCGACCACCGCGGCCACGTAGTAGTTAGTCTGGCGGTCGAGGCGCGCGCCCGTGTCGAGGAGCCACGTGCCGCCGGACAACGGCTCGGCGTTGAGCTTCACCACGGCCTCCGGCGCGTCCGGACGCGCGGCGAAACGGCCCGCATCCACTAGCCCACCGGCGGGCGCCGCGGTCTCGCGGTACACATTGAACGCGACGTCGGCGGGGTCCGTGGCGAGCAGGCGCCAGCTCACGAACACCCTGCCGTCGCTCTGGTGCACGGCGACGATGCCGCGATCGAGCGACTCCATCCACCGCGGCTTTTCCTTGGCTGCGAGCGGCGGCGAGAACACGAACGAAAGCGTCATCGACAGCGCGACCAGCGCGCGCGGCACCCATTCCTCGGCTTTCATTGCTTGCCCTTTCCCCAGAGTTGTTCGTATTTCCAGCCGGTGAGATCTTCGACGACGGCGCGGCTCTCCGGCGTCGGTTGCGTGCCGGGCTGATTCTTGAAGCGATCGATCTCGTTCATGAGCACCGCATGGGTCTCGCTGTTGAGCTTGAAGCGCAACGACACTAAAAACCCGAACAGCAGGACCGCGAGTGGGCCGACGGCAAGGATGGCCACCACCGTGGTGATCACCGACGCGGGTTGGTTCATGGTCTTCGGAATGAGGCCGGCGAGGTTCAGGATCTGCGTGGCGATGAAGATCGCCGCCGATTGCAGCACCTTGCGCACGAAGGTCATGACGCCCGCGAACGCGCCTTCACGGCGCCGTCCCGTCACGATCTCGTCCACGTCCGGCATGTAGTTGTAGACGCTCCAGGGGATGTAGTTGAGCGCGCCGCGGCCGAGTCCGGCCAGTACGACGATCGCCGTGTACCACGCGAGGTTCGTCACGCCGGCCGCGTACAGCGCGAGCAAACCCGCGACGCCCGCGGCGAACAGCAGCACGGCGATGCGGTATGAAGGCGCGGGATGGATGCGCAGGCAGGCCCAGATCGCCACGATCACCGATATGAGCTGTGCGCCGGCCATGGCGGCGGAGATGTTCGACGTGGTCGTGACGGTGCCGGCCAGAGCGAACGCGATGAAGTACGGGAACACGACGTTGAGGATGTCCTGGCTCACGTAGCCGCCGAGGTACATGCCGAGGTGCAGGCGAAACGCTCGAATGCGCAGCGTGGCCCGCAGGTCGCCGAACAACTGCGCGAGATTCGAGAATGGCGATTTCTCCGGCGGCCGGTCGGCGCCTGGGATCTCCGCGCGCGGGCGCTCCCACGTAAATAGATAGACGGCGACGGCCACCAGCACGAAGAACACGGCGAAGGTGACGCCGAGATACAGGAAGGTGGCCGGCGAATCCCTGCCTCCGAGGTGTTCGACGATCAGCGCCGGCAGCCACAAGGCGGCAATGTTGGCGATCTGGCCGCAGATGATGCGCGCGCCCGCGAACTTGGCCTTGGTCGCGTAGTTGGGCGACATCTCGGCGGCCAGCGTCTCGTACGGGATGATCTCCATCGCGTACACGAGCTCGAAGAACACGTAAGTGACCAGGTAGTACCAGAACGTCTGACCCTCGATCCACATGAGTGCGAAGGAGGGCAGCAGCGGGATCGCCAGCAGGATGAAGAAGCGCCGTCGGCCGAACTTCCGGCCGAGCCAGGTATGGTGAAAGTGGTCGGAGATGTAGCCGATGAGCGGCGAGAAGAACGCGTCGAGCAGCCGCGCCGCGACCACGATGAGTCCGGCCTGCGCGACGGTGAGGCCGCAATAGGTCGTGTAGAAGAACGTGACCCACAGGCCGATGATCGACATCGCGCCTGCGCCCAGGAAGTCGTTGCTCCCGTACGCGATGTAATTGCCCAACCGTACCGGACGTGCCGCCATGAGGTTCCCCGCGGGCAGTTATTGTTGTTAGGAGTATTGTCGTTCGAAGAACGGCGCGCTAGATGAACGTCCGCTTGAATTCACCCAGCGCGAAGATGGCCATTGCCTGGCCATAGGGCATCGAGGTGAGCGGAATCTTGCGGTAGCCGTCGAGGTCGTTGAATACCGGCGTGCCGAACGACACGTTCTTGAGCTCGCCCGACTTGTCGATGTTCGCGAGCACCGCCTTGACCGCGCGCACGCCCATGGCGGTGAACTCCGCGCCGATATAGCGCTTGCGCACCGACTTGAGGATGCCGTACCCGAAGCCGGCCGTGGCCGAGGCCTCGAGATAGGACTTTGGATCGTCGATGAGCGTGTGCCACAGGCCGCTCTCGTCCTGATATTTCTGCAGCGTGCGGAGCTGTTGCAGATGTGTCTCGAGCAGAAACCCGCGCAGCGCATCGCCCGGCTGCAGATCGAGCAGCTCGATGAACTCCGGAATGGCGATCGTCACCCAGCAATTGCCCCGTGCCCACAGCGCGTTGGCGAAGTGGTGCCGGCCCTGGAAGGTCCAGCCGTGGAACCACAATCCCGACTTGCGATCCACGAGGTATTTGATGTGCAGCATGAACTGGCGGCGCGCTTCTTCGACGTACTGCGGCCGGCCCAGCAGCAGGCCGATTTTCGCCAGCGGCAGGACGCTCATCATGAGCGTGTCGTCCCAGAGCTGCTGCGGGTTTTCGGAGTTGAACACGATGTGCTGGAAGCCGTTCTCCTCGGTGCGCGGCAGGCCGTCCATGAGGTACTCGGCCCACTCTTCGAGATACGGCACCCACGCGGAGTTCGGGCTCTCCTCATGTAGATAGGCCAGCGTGAGGAACGGCGCGACGGTGTTGATGTTCTTGGTCGGCGTGCCCGCGGCGAAGCGGTCGCGGAACCAGTTGAGCATGATCTCCTTGCAGCGTGCATCGCGCGTCTGCTGGTAGTACTTCCAGATGCCGTACAGGCCGATGCCGTGCGTCCACTCCCAGTCGTTCCACCCCTTGGTGTCGACCACCCGCCCATCTTCGAGGCGCAGCAGGAATTCGCCTGAGCTGTCCTTGATCTCGACCAGGTTGCGGATCAGCAGCTGGATGTTGCGGTCGATGTCGGCGGCGTCGATGCCATGGGCTTTGTTGGGCACGCGGGACTCCTGTCGGAACTCGTGGTCTGAAAACTGTCAGGGCAGATGAAACATCGGAACGAGCGGCCATTCAACCGGCCGGCCGTCCGGATGGGAGTGCATGAGATCTTTCATGTAGTCCCACCAGCGCTTCATGACGGGATGCTGCGGGAGCTGCGCGCTTTTGTTCTCGTCGCGCAGCTTGAGCACCGCATACAGGTGCAGGGTCTCCTCGTCGAGGAAGATCGAGTAATCGTAGATGCCGGATTCGCGCAGCAGTTGCGCGAGCTCGGGCCAGATGACGTCGTGACGCCGGCGATACTCGACGATCGCACCCGGCTTGAGCTTCATGCGAAAGGCGTGGTTGTTCATGTGCCGGACTCGGTGAGGACCACGATCGCCTTCGCCGGGACTTGGACGCTGATGGTCGCGCCGGCAGGCGCGCCATCGGACGAGTTGCGGCTGACGCGCGCGCCGTTGAAGGCCGCTGGTTTCACGCTTTCGGGCTGCGCGAAGGTGTTGTGGGCGTCCATCGCGGCGGCCGTGAGCACCCGGCCCGTCAGGCGCTTCGGCAGCGTGGCCATTTTCAGCACGACCCGGGTGGATTCGCGCGGATCTAGATTCACCAGCGCGAGCACCAGCTTGCCGTCGGGGCTGCGCGCGGCCGAGGCCGTCAAGGTCGGATACTCGTTCTCGCCGATCTTGCGCTTGGGCGCGTCGACTTCGACGGGCAGCTGGGTGGCGCCGCGGAAGGGTTTGTACATGTGGAATACGTGATAGGTGGGCGTGAGCAGCATCTTCGACTGGTCGGTGAGGATCATCGCCTGCAGCACGTTGACCATCTGCGCGATGTTCGTCATGCGCACGCGGTCGGCATGCGCGTGGAAAATGTTGAGATTGATCGCCGCGACCAGCGCGTCGCGCAGTGTGTTCTGCTGGTAGAGGAAACCGGGATTGGTGCCGGGCTCGACGTCGTACCACGTGCCCCATTCGTCGACATACAAGCCGACGCGCTTCTTCTCGTCGTACTTGTCCATGATCTTGGAGTGCTCGGTGACGATCCACTCCATGCGGTACGTGCGGCCGAGCGTGTCCCACCATTCCTGTTCGGTGAACCTCGTCGCGGCGCCTTTGTGATCCCATTTGCCCGTGGGCAGCGTGTAGTAGTGCACGCTGATCGCGTCCATGTAGCGCGTGGCCTCGCGCATCAGCACTTCGGTCCAGGGCAATCCGGAGCCGTTCGCGCCGCTGGCGATGCGCAGTGGTTTGCTGCCTTCGGGAGTCTTCAAAAACGTCACGTAGTGGCGGTAGAGATCGGCGTAGTACTCGGGACGCATCTGGCCGCCGCAGCCCCAGGTCTCGTTGCCCACGGCGAAGTACTTCACCTTCCACGGCTGGTCGCGCCCGTTCTTGCGGCGCAGTTGCGCGAGCGTGGAGTCGCCTTCGGCGGTCATGTATTCGAGCCACTCGGCCATCTCGCGCGGCGTGCCGGTGCCCACGTTGCCGTTCACGTACGTGTCCGCGCCGATGAGCTCCGCGAAATCCATGAACTCGTGCGTGCCGAACGAATTGTCCTCGACCACGCCGCCCCAGTGCGTGTTCACTTTGCGCGGGCGCTGCCCGCGCGGACCGATCCCCTCGCGCCAGTTGTATTCGTCGGCGAAGCAGCCGCCGGGCCAGCGCAACACCGGCACTCCGAGCTCCTTGAGCGCAGCAACGACGTCGGTGCGATAGCCGCGCGTGTTCGGGATCGCGCTGTCCTCGCCGACCCAGATGCCCTCGTAGATGAGCCGGCCGAGATGCTCGGCGAACTGGCCGTAGATGGCGGGCTCGATACGCGCGCCGGGAGCGTCCGCCCGCACGGTGATCGTGACGTCCGGGGTCGCGGCAGGAACGCTTCCGATGAGTAGGCAGGCTAGCGGTAGATAGACGATGGACGGCAGCAGTTTCTTCATGGCGGTCGCTGGGTGGTCACTGGGCGGGTGGTGGATCGGGATGATCGGGATCGAATCGGCCGGCGTTCGCGGCGAGGTGCGTTTCGAGCGCGGCGGTGAGCCGCGGGTCCGCGGTGCGCAGGCCCTCGACGACACAGCGCGCCAGCGCGTAGCCGCCGTAGTCGTTGAAGTGGGTCTTGTCCTTGCCGCCGTCGGCGAATGCGCGCGGCGAGACGTCGGGCCCGAGCGCCTCGTAGAAGCGGTGGGACATGGCATTCAGATCGATGAACGCGACTCCTTCCTCGCGCGCGACCTCGCGCATGGCCTGCGGGTACTCGCCGAGCGTCGAGGTGATCTTGCCCGCCGCGTCGAAATTTCGGCGGTCGGGGGAGCTGACCAGGATGGGCGTCGCGCCGCGTCGGCGGATTTCCGCGATGTAGGTGCGCAGCCAGGAGCGGTACGTCAGCGCGGCATCCACATAGGTCTGCGGCCATTGCGTCTTCTGGTCGTTGTGGCCGAACTGCATCATCACCCAGTCGCCGGCGCTCAACTTCGAGAGTAGTTTGTCCAGACGCAGCTCGGTGACGAAGGATTTTAGCGTCTCGCCCGACTCGGCGTGATTGGCGACGGCGATGCCGTCGGTGAAGAATCCCGGCAGCTTCTGGCCCCAGCTGCCATTCGGAGCCGCCTGCTGATCGGTGACCGTCGAATCGCCGGCGAGGTACAAGGTCGGAGTGGTGGCGGGCACAATCGTGACCGCGCGGACCGCGTCGAGATCGCCCTCGAATATCAACGTGAGCTTCTCGTCCCAATTGCGCGCGCCGATTTCGCGCGGCTTGAGCTGAACGCGAATGCCGCCGGTCGCGTTCGCCGGCAGCGGGCCGAGTTCCGGCGTGCGTACGTTGACGATGAAGCTGACGGTTTGCGTGTGCCGGCGCTTGACCACGAGCCGCTGCGTCATGAGGCGGCGCTGCTCCGCCATGATGGTGAGCGCGGCGTCCTTCTTGCGAGCGCCCACTTCGACCACGACCCGATAGTTGCCTTCGGGCGCCGATACGGAGAATGCGTTCGGCGAGTCGGGCTCGAAACCGAAGCCCCGCGAAGCATCAAATGCCGGATGGCCGGCGACATTGCCTTTCGCGGTGAAGTCGTAGGTGGCCGGGCTGCCGGCAAGTGCGGCGGCCGGAAGCAGTGCGAAAAAGGCCCCCGCGAGGCGGCGGACCGCGCGGCGCGGCCATTCAGCGGTTCGATGCATGGACGCCCCCTCGGCAGTGAAAGGCTTCGATCGAGTTTGATTGCTTTTTATCGTAAATGATCGAACGGCGCCAGCGTGTTCGAAGTTCGGGCGACGCCTCATGGGTGAGCACTGCATATATATGCCAATGGGGTGAGGGGGTCGGCGGTACTCACTTGGATGCCGTCGCATGCTCTTGCACTCCTCGGGTATCACTCTGGTAGAGTGCGCCCCCCTCGAACGGGGCGTTAGCTCAGTTGGTAGAGCAGCTGACTCTTAATCAGTAGGTCGTAGGTTCAACCCCTACACGCCCCACCAATCTCCCGGTGCCCTTCGCCGCTCACGCATTCGCATGACGCGCACGCGGCGGGTACATTTGCGCGCCATGGCGAAACAACCCTCCCGCGATGATCCGTCGAAGCCAAAGCAACACGGCTACGAATACAAAAAACAGTTCTATCAGAGCAGCGAAGTTGCGGCGGATTACGACGAGCACCGCTTTCGCACGCCGAAGCGCATGCGGCGCAACGAGCGCAAGTGGGCCGCTATCCAGAAGGCGTTGGCGCTCACCGGCGGCGTAAAGACTATTGTCGATCTACCCTGCGGCACCGGCCGCTTCACGGGGCATCTGGCACGTGCGGGCTACGAAGTGGTCGGCAGCGATATTTCGGCCGAGATGATGCGCCAGGCGGCCAAGCTGCCGTCGGTCCAGCACGCGAACATCAAGGGCTACGTGCGTGCCGACGCCGAGGCATTGCCGTTCCGCACGAAATCGGTCGACTGCGTGATGAGCATCCGCTTCCTGTTCCACGTCGATCCCGACACTCGCCGCCGCATGCTGCGCGAGTTTGGACGGGTGTCGCGTCGCTGGGTGATCGCCGACTACCGGCACAAGTACTCCTTCCGCTATGGCGTCTGGAAGCTCTCGCGTGCGCTCGGCCTCACCAGGCGTCCGTTCGAGCGTGTGTCGGTGAAGAGCATGAAGAGCGAGTTCGAGGACGCGGGATTGCGCGTCGCGAAGATCGTAGCCGTGCGGCGCGGGCTCTCGGACAAGTGGGTGGTGCTGGCGGAATCCGGCCACGTGGATCCCGAGAGCCTCCGGATCAAGCTCGCGGGCACGCAGTACCCGGATCTCGACGTGACAGACAAGTTGGGCGAGGGCAAACGCTCGGTGGTGTATCGCGCGCGCTGGCGCGGTCGCGACGTAGGCCTCAAGGTCTACAAACCCGCGGCAATCGCCAATCACGCGCGCAAGCACAAGCTGCCTCTTGCCGAGTTCGAGCACCGGCGCAACAAGGCGTTCTTCGACGCGCGCGGCCTGTCGAAGTACATCGCCGAGCCGCTCGGGTTCGTGGTCGAGCCGGGCTTCCAGATGTCGCTGCAGGAATGCCTCGACGGTGAGGTGTACTACTTCGCGCAGCGCGACCATGCCGACTTCATCTCGCCGCGCTTCATGCAGGATCTCGCCGAGCTCGTATCGCTCAGCCACGATGCCAAGCTGTACGACATCGATCTGCACGCCATGAACGTCATGGTCGACCGGCAGGCAGGCGGGCCGAAATTGTTCGACTTCAACCAGATTCCCTTCACCGAGCGGCCGCAGAATCCGTTCGTGGGGCTGGCGCTGAAGTTGGGGTTGTTAGGGCGAGGCTCGCGCGATCTGCGCAAGCTCGCGAACTTCAACAACTTCGAGCGCGTGGAGCGCAAGTTGCTCAAGTTCTACGAGGAAGACGGCACCACGTCGCCCGCCTGAGCGGGCCTGCTCAGCTCGTCTTCTGCGCGAGCAACGGGTCGCCGTCTTCGAGCTTGATCGCGTCCTCGGGCAGCATCGCCGCGATTCCGTCCTTGACCGGGTAGGCGAGTTTGCTCGTCGGGCACACGATGAGCTGGCGTGCATCGGAGAAATACACCGGCGCTTTCGACACCGGGCAGGCGAGCATTTCGATGAGTCGCTGATCCATGGCTTCGACTGTAAACGAGATCAGGCCTCGGCGGCGCGAGTGGTCGCGATGAGCCAGCACAGCGCGATCGCGACGGCCACACCAACCATCTGCTGCGCGCGGGTCCACTGGGTCAGCGTGCCGTCCGTCGCCGAGATGCCGATCGCGGTGACCACGAACCAGATGCCGCTCTGCAGCGCTACGCCCTGGATGCCGGCGCTCTGCATGAACTTCACCGCGAGAATGTAGGCGGAAAGCCCCCCGACGAAGGCGGCTAGCGAGGCCAGCCCCAGTTTGGGGTCCAACTGGCCGCCGGGCCACGCACGCGCGGCGAAGACGAAACCCCGCGCATCGAGCAGGCCCGAGGCGATCGTGAGAATTCCGACCAGCAGGTAATTTCCGACCTGACCCATGTTATGTCCCTCAACACGCGCGGGCCGAAGCATAGCCAATCCCGGCTCGCCGCGCCGCCCGCTTGGGTTCGGGCGAGAAAGGTCCGCTATAATCCGCGCCCCTCGCGCAGGCCTGGATTTCGCGGGTCGGGCGAAAGTGGCGGAACTGGTAGACGCGCTGGATTTAGGTTCCAGTGGGGTAACCCGTGAGAGTTCGAGTCTCTCCTTTCGCACCATTCGCGGCGCCGACAGTCAACACGATGAAGGAATTGATATGCAGGTTTCATTGACCGCCACCGGCGGCCTCGAGCGCCGACTCGAAGTGGCCATTCCCGCGGCGCGCATCGACGGTGAAGTCGCGCAGCGCCTCAATCAGATTTCGCGCACCGCGCGACTCAAGGGCTTCCGTCCCGGCAAGGCGCCGCTTGCGGTGATTCGCCAGCAGTATGGCGATCAGGTGCACGGCGAGGTCATCAACGATCTCATGCGCGCGTCGTTCTCCGAGGCCGTGCAGCGCGAGAAGCTCCATCCCGCGGGCGGTCCGCGCATCGAGCCCATCGCAATGGGTCCGGGCACCGATCTGAAATACGCCGCGGTGTTCGAAGTACTGCCGGACGTGAAGCTCACGCCGTTGAGCGACATCCAGGTCGAGAAGCAGGTCGCGTCGGTCGCGGACAGCGACGTCGACGCGATGATCGAAACGCTGCGCAAACAGCGCCCAGTCTTCAAGGCGGTCGAGCGCGTCGCGGCCGTCAACGACCGAGTGACCGTCGATTTCGTAGGCACACTCAATGGCGTCGAGTTCGAAGGCGGTACGGGCCAGGAGGTGCCCATCGTCATCGGCGGCGGTCGCGTCATGAAGGAATTCGAAGAGGCGCTGATCGGCGCGAAAAGCGGCGATGTGCGCGACTTCAGCGCGACCTTCGCCGCGGATCACGCGAACAAGGAGCTCGCCGGCAAGACGGCGGCGTTCCACGTCGAGATGCGTCAGGTTGAAGAGCAGCTGCCGGCCGAGCTCGACGCCGAGTTCGCGCGCGGCTTCGGCATCCTGGACGGCAACATCGACGGCCTGCGCGACGAAGTGCGCGCCAACATGGAGCGTGAGCTCGCCGATGCGATTCGACAGAAACTGCGTACCCAGGTGCTCGAGGCCTTGTACACGCGCAATCCGCTCGAGCTGCCACGGCAGCTCGTCGAAGAGCAGATCCAGGAGCTGCAGGCGGAGATGCTGCGCCGCGCGGGCGTGCGCGACGCCAAACAAATGCCGCCGCGCGAGCCATTCGAACAGCCTGCCAGGCGCCGTGTGGCGCTGAGCCTGCTCATGAACGAAGTAGTGAGGAACGCCAACCTGCGCGTCGGTCGCGAGGCGGTGCAGCAGCGATTGAACGATCTTGCGGCGTCGTACTCAAATCCCGAAGAAGTTCGACGGTCCTACTTGCAAAACCCCGACATGATGCGCCAAATCGAAGCTCAGGTACTCGAGCACATGGCGGTGGACTGGATACTGAGCCAGGCGAAGGTCAACGAGAAACCTGCGACCTTCGCCGAGATCACACAGTTCGGTAAAGCTGGCGCCGACCAACAGGAGTCGTGAAATGAACGAGCGCGGACTGAATCTGATCCCAATCGTTGTCGAGCAGACCGCGCGCGGCGAACGCTCCTACGATATCTACTCGCGCCTGCTCAAAGAGCGTGTGGTGTTTGCCGTGGGCCCGGTCGAGGACTACATGGCGAACGTCATCGTCGCGCAGCTGCTGTTCCTCGAGTCCGAGAACCCGGACAAGGACATCGCGCTGTACATCAATTCGCCGGGTGGATCGGTGAGCGCCGGCCTCGCCATCTACGACACCATGCAGTTCGTCAAGCCGGATGTGAGCACCATCTGCATCGGTATGGCCGCGTCCATGGGTGCCGTCCTGCTGGCGGGCGGTGCCAAGGGCAAACGTTTCATGCTGCCGAACTCGCGCGCGATGATCCACCAGCCCTCCGGCGGCTATCAGGGGCAGGCGAGTGACATCCACATTCAGGCGCAGGAAATCCTCAAAATCCGGGAGCGGCTCAATGAGATCTTGGCGCATCACACTGGTAACACGGTCGAAAAGATCCGGCTGGACTCCGAACGGGACAACTTCATGAGCCCCACTGAGGCAGTGGCTTACGGGCTTGTAGATAAGTTGCTCGACAAGCGTGTGGCCACGCCGACCGCCCCGACGCCGTAAAATTTCCCGACGCCGGCTGCGTCGCCGGCAATTGCGAGCCGCCTCGCAGTTCTCGACAAATCCCGTATAAACAACGGGTTCCGCCTGCACGGCCCTTGGGTTTCGCGCAGATGCCATGATATATAGAAACCCAAAGCTGGAAGGGCCTGTGCCTTTACGGCGCCTAACGGAGCGACGATGACCGAGGACACTCGCGGACGGCATGACGACGGCAAGTTGTTGTACTGCTCCTTCTGCGGCAAGAGTCAGCACGAAGTACGTAAGCTGATCGCCGGTCCTTCGGTTTTTGTCTGCGATGAATGCGTCGAGCTCTGCAACGACATCATCCGTGAAGAGCTCGAAGACCGCGCCGAGCGCGCGCGCGACAAGCTGCCGAAGCCCTCCGAGATCAAGAAGGTTCTCGACGAGTACGTCATCGGTCAGGAGCGTGCGAAGAAAACTCTCTCGGTCGCCGTCTACAACCACTACAAGCGCCTGCAGACACGCGGTGGCACGGCTGGCCGCGGCAAAGACGACGTCGAGATCTCCAAGAGCAACATCCTGCTCATCGGCCCGACGGGCTGTGGCAAGACTTTGTTAGCCGAGACGCTGGCGCGATTGCTCAACGTTCCATTCACTATCGCTGATGCCACGACGCTGACCGAAGCGGGCTACGTCGGTGAAGACGTCGAGAACATCATTCAGAAGCTCCTTCAGAAGTGCGACTACGACGTCGAGAAGGCGCAGACCGGCATTGTCTACATCGACGAAATCGACAAGATCTCGCGCAAGAGCGACAACCCGTCGATCACGCGCGACGTGTCGGGCGAAGGTGTGCAGCAGGCGCTGCTCAAGCTCATCGAAGGCACCATCGCCTCGGTGCCGCCGCAGGGTGGCCGCAAGCACCCGCAGCAGGAATTCCTGCAGGTCGACACCTCTAACATCCTTTTCATCTGCGGCGGCGCGTTCGCCGGTCTCGAGAAGATCGTGCTGAATCGCACGCAGAAGGGCGGCATCGGCTTCACGTCGGAAGTGCGCGACGTGAACACGCGCCCGCACGGCACCGACATCTTCAAGGAAGTCGAGCCGGAAGATCTCATCAAATACGGCCTCATCCCAGAGTTCGTCGGCCGTCTGCCCGTGGTGGCGACGCTCGAGGAACTCGACGAGCGCGCGCTCATTTCGATTCTCACCGAACCCAAGAACGCGCTCACGAAGCAATATCGACGCCTGTTCGACATGGAAGGCGCCGAGCTCGAGTTCCGCGACGAAGCCTTGAGCGCGGTAGCGAAGAAAGCAATGCAGCGCAAGACCGGTGCGCGCGGTCTGCGCACGATTCTCGAAAACGTCCTGCTCGACACGATGTACGAGCTGCCGTCGATGAAGAACGTGTCCAAGGTCGTGGTGGACGACACGGTCATCGAAGGCCATCAGCAGCCCTACATCGTCTACAAATCCGACACGCCGACGGATGAAGCCGCTCCGCGGCGCGTGTCCGCATCGGGCTTGAACTGACGCTGCAAATCCGTGCCGCGCGTTTCTTGCGGTGCGAGTGGTTTGCAATAGCTCTCGATTTCGGGAACTGCGTCGCATGCAGGCGTTGAAACGTCCGCGCGCAACCCCATCTCCCGCGTTACACTTTGACTCAATCCAGCCAGGTGCTGCATCGCGCGGTGCCGCGGCTCTTCCGAGGGCCTGACGCGTGACTGAACCCGCCTCCTCATCCAAGTCCATCGCCATTCCGGCGCTTCCAGTACTGCCGCTGCGCGACGTCGTCGTGTATCCCCACATGGTGATACCGCTGTTCGTCGGCCGCGAGAAGTCGATCCATGCGCTCGATGTCGCCATGAAGGCGGACAAGCGCATCATGCTGATCGCGCAGAAGCAGCCCGACGTCGACGATCCCAAGGCCGACGATCTATATCGCATTGGCACCGTCGCCTCGATCCTGCAGTTGCTCAAGCTGCCCGACGGCACCGTGAAGGTGCTGGTCGAAGGTGTCGATCGCGCGCGCATCGAGACCATGCACACCGGCGAGCACTACACCGCCGATGTCGCCACCGAGCCCGATGCCGACACCTACGACGAGAAAGAGCTCGACGTGTTGGCGCGCTCGGTCATCTCGCAGTTCGAGCAGTACGTGAAGCTCAACAAGAAGGTGCCGCCCGAGGTGCTCACCGCGCTCGCCGGCATCGAACAGCCGGGCCGGCTCGCGGACACCGTGGCCGCGCACATGGCGCTCAAATTACCCGAGAAGCAGAAGGTCCTCGAGATCCTCGACGTGCGCAAGCGACTCGAACATGTCCTGGTCGCCATCGAAGGCGAGATGGACGTGCTGCAGATCGAGAAGCGCATCCGCGGTCGCGTCAAGGCGCAGATGGAAAAGAGCCAGCGCGAGTACTACCTGAATGAGCAGATGAAGGCCATTCAGAAAGAACTTGGCGAAATGGAAGAGGGCGGCAACGAGCTGACCGATCTCGAGAACCGCATCAAGAAGGCGGGCATGCCGAAAGAGGCGCTCGAGAAAGCAAACGCCGAGCTGAACAAGCTCAAGATGATGTCGCCCATGTCGGCCGAAGCCAC
>JAYTOI010000157.1:0-12817 GCA_043747875.1 Pseudomonadota bacterium
GGCACGTCGGCGACGATGGCGTCGCGCGTCTGCGTGAGCGTGTTGAACAGCGTGGACTTGCCGACGTTCGGCCGTCCGACGATCGCGATGACCGGCAGCATGAAAAACCCTGTGTCTGACTAACTACCGGTGCGGCGTTCAGCCGCCCGGTGCGGCCGGAGCGGGTTCCGTCGCGGCGGGCGCCGCGGCGCCCGCCGCCCCCTCGGACGAACTGGTCTTCGCGGCGCGCGCGGCGATCGGCAGCCCGCGCAGCGCAGAGATGTCACCCTTGTCGCTGATCACGTAGAGGATGCCGTTCACCACCAGCGGCGCGTTCGTCACGCGGTCACCCGAGGTCTTGCTGCGGCCGGCGGGGGTGCCGGTGGTCTTGTCGAACCAGTGCACGTAGCCGTCGAGATCCGCGACCGCGACGAAGTCGCCGGCCACGGCCGGCGCGGACAGACTGCGGTTCTTGAGCGAACCGTTGAGCCACACCTCGGCGCCGCTGCGGCGCTTGAGCGCGACCAGCTCGCCGGCCGAGGTCGCGACGTAGAGCTGATCGTCATCGACGTCGACGCCGCGATAGCTCGACACGTCGTGCGTCCACCATATCTGCCCCGACTCGAGCGCGAGCATCGCCGCGCGACCCTGGAAGCCGGCCACGAACACGTCGTCGCCCAACACCTTGACCGCCGCATCGATGTCGTTGAGCCGCTCGAGCTCGGTGCGACCGTGCGACGGCGAAATCGGCGCGTCCCAGACGGTGGCGCCGTCGGCGAGACTAACGGCGAGCACCCGTCCATTGTCGAAGCCCGACAGCGCCATGTCGCGCGCAACCACCGGCGCCGCCGTGCCGCGCAGCGTGAGACGCGGGATCTGCTGCTCCGCGGACCAGAGTTCCTTGCCGTCGTCGATGGCGAGCGCGTGCAGCTTCCCGTCGACGGTGCGCACGATCACTTCTTTTTCCGCCACGGCGGGCGCGGACAGCACCTCACCGTTGATGCTCACGCGCCACCGAGGTTTGCCGTCGGTTGCCGCGAGCGCGACGACCTGCCCGTCCGCGGACCCGACCACGACCAGACCCCCGCCCACACCCGTGCCACCCGCCAGCGGCAGGTCCGTCTTGCTACGCCAGATCTGTCGGCCAGTCTTGAGATCGAACGCGGCGACGTCGCCGTCGCGTCCGGCCGCGAACAGCCGATCATCGGCAGACCCGAGCCCCAGCCCGAGACGCAGTTTCTTGCCGCCGCCGCCCACGCTCGCGCCCCAGAGTTTCTGGATGCGCACGGTGGGGGCCTTGATGTCGACCAACTTCGCGGGCTGGTCGACTTTCTTCTTGTCGTCCTTCGAGCTGCAGGCGCTGAGCGCGAGCAGCGCGGCGAGGAGCAGCAGACTGCATTGTTTCATCTGGTTTCCCGTTGTCAGGAGGATTCTTCGACCGTGGCGGGCGGCGTGCCGCCAAGGTCGCGAATCTTGAGATCGAGCAGCTCGGTTTCCACGAGGCCCTCGTCGGCCTGGCCGCGCGCCGCGAGATATTCCTTGAGCGCGCCGGCGCGATCGCCCTTGGCGAGCAGCACGTCACCGCGCGTGTCTGCGAACCGCGGGGCGAACTCCCCGAGGTCCTCGACCTTGAGCGTCGCCAACGCGTCGTCGTATTTGCCCTGCGCCGCCTGGACGCGCGCGAGCCGCGTGCGCGCGATGAGCCGGAGCTCGGTTTCGGAGGCTGTTTCCATCACGCCCTTGAGACCCGTGGCGGCCTGGTCGAGTTCATTGGCATCGACCTGAACGCGCGCGGCCACCAGCGTCCCGAGCGCCGCATACGGCGTCCACGAGTATTTGCTGTTGAGCTCCTCGACGAGGGTCATGCCGCGCGTGCGGTCACTGCGCGCGAACGCATCGAGCAGCTCCTGGTAGCGCGTCGAGGCCGTTTCTGCCTGCTGATCCTTGCGGTCACCGTACCAGCGCCAGCCTTGAAGGGCCGCCAGGCCGATCGCGATGCCGCCGACAATCCATATCGCGTGGGTCTTGAGGAATGCCTTCGCTCGTTCCCACTGTTCCTCTTCGCTGTATTCGCTCACGTCGCTCTCCTGAAAAACTCGTCGACCCGCGCGGCGAGATCGCCGACGGGATGTTCCGTCTGGGTGGTGTCGGCGCCGCGCAGCGGCTTGAGCGCGATGACCCCTCGCTCGAGCTCATCGTCCCCCACGATGAGCGCCAGGCGCGCCCCGGATTCGTCGGCGCGCTGGAACTGTGTCTTGAATTTTCCGCCGCCGCAATGGACCAGCACGATCCGACCGGTTGCCCCATCGCGCAACACCTCGGCCAGCTGCAGTGCCGTGCGGCGCGCGCGTTCGCCCTGCGTGATCACGAACACGTCCGGGCGTGCCGGGGGCGGCAGCATACCCGCCAGGCGGGTCAGCTCCACTACCCGCTCGACACCCATCGCGAAGCCGATGGCCGGCGTCGCTTCCCCGCCCATCTGGGCGATGAGGCCGTCGTAGCGGCCGCCCGAGCACACGGCATCCTGGCTGCCGAGCGCGTCGGTGATCCACTCGAACACGGTGCGCGAATAGTAGTCGAGGCCGCGTACCAGTCGCGGGTTCACGGTGTAGGGAATGCCGAGCGCGTCGAGGCCGGCGCGCAGCTCCGTGAAATGCGCCTGGGACTCGGGGTCGAGGTGCTCGCTGAGCACCGGCGCGTTCTTCACGATCTCCTGCGTCGGCGCATGCTTGCTGTCCAGGATGCGCAGTGGATTGCCCTCGAGCCGGCGCTTGCCATCCTCATCCAGCACGTCCAAATGCCGCCGAAAATAAGCCTGCAGCAGCTCGCGATACGCCTTGCGCGACTCCGAGGTGCCGAGCGAATTGATCTGCAGCTTGACGCGCGTCAGGCCTAACAACTTCCACAGTCGCGCGGTGAGGGCGATCAACTCGATGTCGACGTCCGGACCCGCGAAGCCGATCGCCTCGACGTCGACCTGGTTGAACTGACGGAAGCGCCCCTTCTGCGGCTTCTCGTGCCGGAACATCGGTCCCTGGCACCACACCTTGAGGCGCGCGCCGCGCAGCAGGCCGTTCGAGATGACGGAGCGCACCACGCCCGCGGTCGCCTCGGGCCGCAGCGTCAGGCTGTCGCCGCCCTGATCGGTGAAGGTGTACATCTCCTTCTCGACCACGTCGGTGTACTCACCGATCGCGCGCTTGAAGAGCTCAGTGTGTTCGACGACTGGTACGCGGATCTCGCCGTAGCCGTACGCCGCGAGGACGGCCGCGGCCGTGCGTTCGACGTGTTGCCACACGCCCATGTCCGCCTGCAGGACGTCTTTCATGCCGGTAACCGGCTGGATGGTGCGCGCCATGTTTCGTTCTGGTCAGCGGGTGCGGGACAGCGAGCCGGAGCGATTCACCACGAAGCGCGCGCCTTCACCGTCGGCCGCGTTTGCGGGAATCTCTTTTCTTTGTCCATCTACTTCGACCGCCACGCCGGCCGAGTTGCCCAGCACCACGCGGATGGGCGCTCGTCCTTCGACACTCTGCACGGAGCCGGCGCTCGCCACGTCGTAGAAGAGCCGCTCGCCGCTCGCATCGTAGATCTCGACCCAGCTGTCGCTGCCGAGCTCGAGGCGCAGGCGTGTGGCACGGATCGGAGCGGCCTCGTCCTTGCGCGGCTGCGCTGCCGCGTCGGGCTTGGCGGCCGGCGCGGAGATCGTCGGAATGGGCGCGGTGGTCGCGGGCACTTCCACCGCGACCACCGCGGCCGGCTCGGGCGCGGCTGCCGCCGGATCAGAGCCCACCGGCGCGCCGGGTCTGCCGGCGTCGGCTCTCGAGCCAGACAACACCCAGTAGATAGTCAGCGCCACGAGCAGCGCGGAAGACAGGCCAACGAACGGCGTCACGAGCCGGCGCGGATCCGAGCGGCGCTCGGCCTGCGGAATCTGCGTGAGATCGGGCGGCGGCGGACGCGCCTCGCGCGCGGTGTAGATGTCGACCAGCTCGGCACCGGCCTCGCCGATGAAGTCCGCGTAGCGGCGCAGGTGACCGCGCACGTACACCGACGCGCCGAGCTCGGCGAAACGATCGGCCTCGAGTGCTTCGATGACTTTCGGATCGAGATGCAGCTTCTCGGCGGTCGCCGCGATCGACAGCCCCGAACGCTCGCGACCCGCGCGCAGCCGCTCGCCGATCGAGCGCGGCACCGGGGCGGGCGCGGCCGCCGGCGCGGATGCGGGTGCTGCCGTCTCGTCCATGACGATTCAGGGCTGCGCGCGCGCGAGGGCGCGGGCCTGCGCCGAATCCGGGAAATCGAGGCGCAGCCGACGCGAGTACTTGTCCTCGGTGACTTTGTCCTTGGCCGCGCGCGCCACGGTGATGGCGGCGAACAACACGTCCGGGCTGGGGCGGAATGCGCCGAGATAGGTGTCGACCGCCTTGCGCGCCTCGGGAAGGTTGCCGCGCTCGATCTGCAGGCTCGCGAGCTGCACCGTCGCCTCGCTGTAGTTGGGCCGGGCGCGGACCGCGCCGACGAACTTCAGCATGGCGTCGTCGAGCCGCTTCGCGCCCCGCAGGCAGATGCCCGCGTTGGTCAGCGCGACTTCCGGTGTGCGGTAGAACTTGTTGGCGGCGACCACCGAGAACCGCTCGACGCCTTCGTCGACGCGCCCGATCTTGCACAGGTAGATGGCGTAGTTGTTGGAGATGTCCGGCCGGTCGGGGGCCAGGCGCAGCGCTTCGCGGAAGTGCTTGTCGGCCTCTTTCGAACTACCGGTGTTGTCGTACAACAACCCGAGGCTGGTGTGCACGTCCGGGTCCTTCGGATTCTGCTTGAGCGAGCGCTCTAGCTTCTCCTTCGCCAGCGGATAGTTGCCCTGCTGCAGATACGCCGTGCCGAGCTGCACGTTGTACTTCGCGGCGGTGGTGGCGGGATCCGATTCCTTGCGCTGCGGGCTGCCGTCGCTGTTCACGCACCCGGCGAGCACGCACGCAGCAGCGAGCCCCGCGATCAGACGAATGGTTTGCATCATGCGCGCACCTGCAGGCCGAAGGTTTTGGAGCCCAGCCGAACGACGGTCCGATCCGTGACCTGGCCCGCGAGTTGTCCGCACGCGGCATCGATGTCGTCGCCGCGCGTGCGGCGAATGGTGGCGATGAGCCCGCACTGGATGAGCTCGTCGCGGAATTTTTCGATCGTCTCCGTCGGGGAACGGCGGTACTGCGTGCCGGGAAACGGATTGAACGGAATCAGATTGAGCTTGGCCGGCTTGTCGCGCAGCAGTTTGCCCAACTCGCGCGCGTGCTCCGGCCGGTCGTTGATGCCGTCGAGCATGACGTACTCGAACGTCACGCTGCGGCCGTTTTGCTCGTCGAGGTAGTGCCAGCAGGCTGCCAACAGTTCGGCGATGTTGTGCTTGCGATTGATCGGGACGAGCTCGCTGCGCAGCGCGTCGTTCGGGGCATGCAGCGACACCGCGAGCGCGCAGTTCACTTCCTCGGCGAGCTTGTAGATCTGCGGCACGAGACCCGAAGTGGACAAGGTCACGCGACGCCGCGAGATGTCGAAGCCGAGGTCGTCGAGGAAGATGCGGATCGCCGGGATGACATTGCGGAAATTTGCGAGCGGCTCGCCCATGCCCATGAGCACGATGTTGGTGATGATGCGGTCGTCGCCTGGCTTCCAGCCAATCTCGTCCGCAAGGATTTTTTGGGCCAGCCACACCTGTCCGACGATCTCGGCGGTGGTGAGGTTGCGGTTGAAGCCCTGCTGCGCGGTGGCGCAGAAAGAGCAGTCGAGCACGCAGCCCACCTGCGACGAGATGCACAGCGTGCCGCGATCCTCCTCGGGGATGAACACCGTCTCGAACGCCTGGCCGTTGCCGCCCGACAGCAGCCACTTGCGCGTGCCGTCGGAGGCCGTCTGGGCCTTGACGATCTCGGGAAGTTTGACCTCCGCGCGCAACGCGAGCTGCGCGCGAAAATCCTTGGCGAGATCGGTCATCGCGGCGATGTCGGCCTCGCCGCGCTTGTACAGCCAGCTCATGAGCTGCCGCGCGCGAAACGGCTTGCTGCCCAACTCCCCTACGAATGCCTCGAGGTCCGCCTTGGGCAGACCTAACAAGTTCACGGCGGCATTTTCGGAAGAGTCGGACATGCGATCACCCGCGCGGGCAGATCTCCGTCGTCCGGAAGAAATACGCGATTTCGGTCGCCGCCGTTTCCGCAGCGTCCGAGCCGTGCACGGTGTTTGCCTCGATGCTCTCGGCGAGATCGGCGCGGATCGTGCCGGGCGCGGCCTTCTTCGGATCGGTGGCACCCATGATCTCGCGATTCTTCGCGATCGCACCTTCACCCTCGAGCACCTGCACGAGCACCGGACCGGAGGTCATGTACTTCACGAGGTCCTTGAAGAACGGACGCGCGGCATGCACGGCATAGAAACCTTCGGCTTCGCGTTGTGACAGATGCACCATGCGGGCCGCGATGACGCGCAGGCCGGCTTTTTCGAAGCGGCGCAGTACCTCGCCGATGAGGTTACGGGCAACGCCGTCGGGTTTGACGATGGAAAAGGTGCGCTCGAGCGCCATGCGGAAGATCCTCAGTGAGTGTTCGAAAAGGCGCGCGATTGTACCGGGAGGACCCCCAAACCGCGAGTAACTCGCTGAAACTTAACGCTGAAAGTCGACCCTGACTTTCAGACGTTGAAAGACTCCCCGCAGCCACACTCGCCCTTCGTGTTCGGGTTATGGAAGCGGAAGGCCTCGTTGAGGCCCTGTTTGACGAAGTCGACCGTGGTCCCATTGATCAGCGGGAGGCTGTCCGGATCCACGAACACCGTGACGCCACGGTCGATGAACACGTGGTCGGTCTGCACGCGGTCGTCTGCGTAGTTCACGACGTAGGCAAACCCCGAGCATCCGGTCTTGCGAACGCCCAGTCGGAGGCCCAAACCCTTGCCGCGCGCCGCGATGAACGACTTCACGCGCTCTGCGGCGGCCTGTGTCAGCGAAATAGCCATGTTTCGAAAGGTTTCCATTCAAGCAGCGTATGCGGCACGCAATGCATCTTCGACGATCAGCAGCCGGCCGAGTTTCTCCATCGGCACGTCAAAGTTTTCGGCCCAGTCGTGCGGGGTTCCAGGCAGTCCGGCCTCGAGGCGGGCGCCCTCCACGACCTCACATAACCAGGCAGTCACGGCCAGAGTATGGGGGCATCCATACGCAGAGAAACGGGCGCTTTTCACGATTTTGTCAGCGATCTCGAGCTCGAAGCAGATGGCGGTTCCCTCCTGCGGGCGGCCCGCGCTGCCGTGGCGAACCCCCGACATCGACCCCACACTGAATCTCAGAGGACGGGCCGGCGCGAGAAAATAGCGCTGCGCTTGCCCGTTCAGGTTGCGCGCCAGCAGGCTGGCCAGCGGCAGCGTGGCGCCCGCGACCGGCGCGCCCGCCGCGTCGCCTGCCAACGTGCGCAGTCGGGCCACTTCGTCGCGGATCGCGGTGGCCGCCGCGTCGACGTCCGCGGCAGTGGTGAAGCGGCCCAATGACAGTCGCAGCGAGCTCTGCGCGAGCTCGGTACCACGGCCGAGCGCGCGCAACACATAGCTCGGCTCGCGCGTGGCGGAGCTGCAGGCCGAACCGGTGGAGACCGCGATTCCGGTGAGTCCAGTGACGAGGCTTTCGCCCTCGATGCCGGGAAACGAGGCGTTCACCAATCCGGGCACGCCGCGCTCGCGCTGCGAGTTGAACTCGACGCCGGCGATGGACTCGAGCTCGCGCCACAAGCGGTTGGCGAGATCGCGCGCGTGCGCGCCATCGCGCACCAGGTGCTCGCGGGCCAGCGCGGCGGCCATTCCGAAGCCCACGATCTGGTGGGTGGGTAATGTGCCCGGCCGCAGCCCACGCTCGTGTCCGCCACCGAACTGGATCGGTGCGATACGCGGCCGCGCGCTCTCGCGTACATACAACGCGCCGATACCCTTGGGTCCGTAGAACTTGTGTGCGGTGAGGGAGAGAAAATCCGCGCCGAGCTCGATGACGTTCACCGGCACTTTCCCGACGGCTTGTGAGGCGTCGGTGTGCAGCAGAAAACCGTGATGGTCCGAAATCCGCTTGATGCCGGCGACATCGTTGAGCACGCCAGTCTCGTTGTTTGCGAGCATCAACGACACGAGCAGCGTGTCGTCGCGCAGCGCGGTGCGCACCGCTTCGGGGGACACCCGGCCCTGCTCATCGGGCTGGAGCAGCGTCACCGCGAACCCTTCCTTCTCGAGCTGCCCCAGCGCATCCAGAACCGACTTGTGCTCGACGCGTGAGCTGACGAAGTGGCCGTGCCTGCCGGCGCGCCTCGCTGCGGCCGCGACCCCGAGCAGTGCGAGATTGTTGGCCTCCGTGGCGCCGGAGGTGAAGACGATCTCGCGCTTTTCGGCAAGGATGAGCGCCCCCACCGCGCCGCGCGCCTGCTCGACACGATCGTTCGCCGCGAGCCCCGGCCAATGCGTCGCGGAGGCAGGATTGGCCTGCTCCGAGGGCGTCGCGAGCCACTCGGCCATGGCGGTCGCGACGCGCGGATCGACCGGCGTGCTCGCGGCGTAGTCGAGGTAGATAGGCGTCACGGCCCGCCGGCCCGGGGATCATTCGACTGCGCGCCTGCCGCGCGACGCTTGTGCTGCACGCACGTGAGAAAGCCGCGCAGGATGTTCACCTCGTTCTGATCCATCTCGCAGCGCTGGAACAGGCGGCGGATGCGCGTCATCAGGTGCGAGCCGCCGGTGGTGCGGTCCTTGAATTCCACCTCGTCCATGACTTCCTGCAGGTGCGCGTAGAAACGCTCCATGTCCGCGCCCGGCGCCAGCGGCACCGTCAGCTCGGACAGCGGCCGCGTGCTCGCGGGGCTGCCCGCCGCGCGGAACAGCTCGTACGTCGTCAGCTGCACAGCCATGGCGAGATTCAGCGATGGATAGTCCGGATTGGCGGGGATGCGGATCAGCAGGTGCGCGAGCGCGAGCTCCCCGTTGGTGAGACCGGTGCGCTCGGCGCCGAACAGCACCGCGGCCGGTCCGCGCGCGCTCATTTCGAAGACCCGCGCCGCCGCCTCGTGGAGGTCGAGCGCACGGAAATTCTGATCGCGCGAGCGCGAAGTCGTGGCGGCCACGAAGCCACAGTCCGCCACCGCATCGGCAACGGTTTCGACCACGCGCGCATGCGACAGAACGTCGTCCGCACCGGACGCGCGCGCGGTGGCCTCTTCATGCGGAAAGGACTTCGGCCGCACCAGCACCAGCTCCGTCAGAGCCATGTTCTTCATGGCGCGCGCCACCGCGCCGATATTGCCGGGATGCGAGGGTTCGACGAGCACGATGCGAATGGCGGGGAGCGGCATGGGCTGTATCATAGCGACCCTTTTTCGAGCCCCCATTCCCCGATGCAACCCTTACTCAACATCGCGATCCGCGCCGCGCGTCGCGCCGGCGACATCATCGTCCGCGCCATTCCGCGTCTCGAAGCCGTCGAGGTCCGCAGCAAGGGACGCAACGACTACGTCACCGAGGTCGATCGCGCCGCCGAAGCGGATATCATCGAGACCATACGCCGCTTGCATCCCGACCACGCATTCCTCGCCGAGGAAAGCGGCGCCAGCGGCAACAATGACGTGGTCTGGATCATCGATCCGCTCGATGGGACCACGAACTTCATGCATGGCTTTCCGACGTTCGCGGTGTCCATTGCCTGCCAGGTGCGTGGACGCATCGAGCACGCGGTGGTGTTCGATCCGATGCGCCAGGAGATCTTCACCGCCTCGCGCGGCGAAGGCGCGCAGGTCGAGGGCCGCAAGATGCGCGTGAGCAAGCAGATCACGCTCGAGGGCTCGCTGATCGCCACCGGTTTCCCGTTCCGCGCGGATTCGCCGTGGCTGGACGAGTACCTCGCCATGCTCAAGACCATCATGGTGCAGGCGGCGGGCGTGCGCCGTCCGGGCTCGGCCGCGCTCGATCTCGCGTACGTCGCGGCGGGCCGAGTCGACGGGTTCTGGGAGATGGGGCTCAAGCCGTGGGACACGGCCGCGGGCACGCTGCTCATCACCGAGGCCGGCGGTCGTGTCGGCACGCTCACCGGTGACGACTACAAGCTCGGGCCGCACATCGTCGGCGGCACGCCCAAGGTGTTCGCGGCGCTGGCCACGGCGCTCGCACCTCACGTCACCGAACAGCTGCGCAGCTAACTAGCTAACTGGCCGGCTTCTCTTCCTCGTCGGGCTTGTTGCGCATGGGGCTGACCCAGAACGCGTAAGCGAAGTAGATCACCACCGCGCCGAGCAGGAATTTCGCGAACCACTTCAGCAGCGACACCTCGACGCCTTTGAATGCCAGGGCCATGCAGAGCAGGACGCCGATGGCGGGCACCACGGGGAAGCCCGGCACTTTGAAGTGCCGCGGCAGGTCCGGACGCTTGTAGCGCAGCCAGAGCACCGAGAAGCACACGATGCCGAAGGCCACCAGCGTGCCCACCGACGTGAGGTCGCCTAACTGGTTGATGTCGTAGATGGCCGCGGCCAGCGACACCAGCACGCCGACGATCAGCGTGTTGATCCACGGCGTCTTGAACTTCGGGTGCACCTTCGCCAGCGCCTTCGGCATCAAGCCGTCGCGCGACATCGAATAGAACACGCGCGTCTGACCGAACATCAGCACCAGCACCACGGACGACAGACCTGCGATCGCGCCGATCTTGATGCACTTGGCCAGCCAGCCCCATTGCGGACCGAAAGTGTCCACCGCGGTAGCCACCGGCGCCGCGACGTTGAGCTTCGTGAACGACACCACGCCCGTGAGCACCGCGGCGGTGAGCATGTAGAGAATGGTGCAGACGACGAGTGAACCCAGGATGCCGATGGGCATGTCCTTGCGTGGATTGCGCGCCTCCTGGCCGGCAGTCGAGACGGCCTCGAAGCCGATGTAGGCAAAGAAAACGATGGTCGCGGCGCGGATCACTCCGTCCATGCCGAACTGGTTCTCCACGCCCGTGGGCTCGGGGATGAACGGATGCCAGTTGTCGGGGTTCACGAAGAACGCGCCAACGCAGATGAAGGCGATGATCACCGTCACCTTGATGGCGACGATGACGTTGTTGACGGTGGCCGACTCGGACACGCCGATGACCAGCAGCACCGTAGCCGCCAGCACGATGAACACCGCGGGCAGGTTGAACAACGACGTGACCACCGCGCTGGGCTCGATGGGTACTACGGACGCGAGCGGCAGCTGTACTACGGAGCCCGCCGGAATCAGCAATTGCGTGCCGGGCGCGAGCTCGCGCAGATGCGCGGTCGCCGGGTCGAAAATCTTCACCGCATCTTGCAGCACCGCATGGCTCTCGGCTTTCACGGCGACGTCGAGCGCATTGATGAGCGTGTAGCCGCCGCCCTTGGCGTGCTCGATGACATCGTACTGCGCCAGCGCCGTGGTAAACGTGCCGCTGATCGTGGCCTTGCCCTGCGAGAGGAACTGCGCCACGGAACCGTCGGAGAGTTGCGCCGTCACGCCGTTCAGGCTGACGAGCGGGTCGGTCATGTTGAAGCTCGAGGCGTGCGCCATCACGAGCTTGCCCACGGCCTGCGTGTATTCCGCCGGGATGTTGATGCCTATGTCGTGCGCAAGACTCACTGCATAGCCGGACCATCCCACCGCGACCACCGACGCGGCCAGTGCATATTCGAGCAGCAGTAGCGCGCCCATGATCCAGGCGCCGAACTCACCGATGGTGGTGTAGGCGTACGTGTATGCCGATCCGGACACGGGGAGCATCGAGGCGAGCTCCGCGTAACAGAGCCCCGCGAAGGCGCACACGACGCCCGCGATGACGAAGGAGAGGATGACTGCGGGCCCGGCGTGCAACGCGGCGGCGGTGCCGGTGCGGACGAAGATGCCGGCGCCGATGATGCAGCCGATGCCGAACAACACGAGGTGAATGGGGCCGAGCGTGCGTTTGAGCTCGCCGCGATCGAATTCCGACTGGACCTGTGCAATGGACTTGGTACGCCAAACCATCGGAGCACCCCGCATTTTTATGATCGCCGGATTGTAGGCAGGCAGGCGGCGTTATGCGAGCGCGGCCTTCTCAGCCGCCGGCTTCTTCGTCTTTCCTGTGCCGGCGTTCATCCATGAGGCGCCGCAGTCGGATATTCACCATTTCGACGCAGACCGAGAATGCCATCGCGAAGTACAGGTAACCCTTCGGCACATCGACGTGGAACGCGTCGATGACCAGCACCATGCCCACCAGGATCAGGAAAGCGAGCGCGAGGATCTTGATGGTCGGATGACGGTCGATGAACGCGCTGATGCTGCCCGACACCCACATCATGACGCCGATGGCCACGACGATCGCGCCGACCATGATCGGCAGTTGATCGGGCTTCGCGAGTCCCACCGCCGTGAACACCGAATCGAGCGAGAACACGATGTCGATGATGGCGATCTGCACCACGATGGCGGTGAAGTTGGCGAACACCTTGGTGTTGCGCTCACTCTCGGCGCCCTCGAGCGTGCCGTGGATCTCGGTGACGCTCTTGGCGAGCAGGAACAGGCCGCCTAACAACAAGATGATGTCGCGTCCGGAGAACTCGAAGCCGAACAGTCCGAACCACGGTTTCGTGAGCCGCGTGAGCCAGACGATGGAGAACAGCAGCGCGATGCGCGTGATCATCGCCAGCGCCAGACCGGTGATGCGCGCCGACTCGCGCCGCTCCGGCGACAGCCGGCTGACGAGGATCGAGATGAAGATGATGTTGTCGATGCCGAGGACGATCTCGAGCGCGGACAGCGTGACGAACGCTATCCACGCCTGCGG
>JAYTOI010000158.1:0-27178 GCA_043747875.1 Pseudomonadota bacterium
AAGACGCCAGGGACGCCACGACTCTGATCGCCAATGCCGAGGCTGCCATGTCGCGCGCCAAGGCCGAGGCCTTCTGGCGTGGTGTCGCGGAGAGCCTGGCGCGCGGCGAACGCGCGGTGGTGGTCGCGGAGGTCGACGGGCAGATCGTGGGCACCGCACAGGCAGTCTGGGCGCCGCAGGAGAACCAACCGCATCGCGCAGACATCGCGAAGATGCTGGTGAAGCCCAGCGCGCGTCGCCACGGCGTCGGGGGACTGGTGCTCGCGGCGGCCGAGCGCGCCGCCCTCGAGGCTGGCCGCACGTTGCTGGTGCTGGACACGGCCAGTCCCGAGGCCGTGCGACTTTATGAACGCGGTGGATGGCAACGCGTCGGCACGGTGCCGAAATACGCCTTGATGCCGGACGGGCCATACTGCAGCACCGTGATTTTTTACAAAGACTTGGCAACGATCTGAATCCAGAAGGTGACCCCGATGCGACTGAACCCCTTGCTAGCCCTGTCCCTGTGCGCCGCCCTGACCTGTGCGCAAGCCGCCGACATCACTGCCAGCCGCCAGACTCCGGCGTCGAAGCAGGCGCGCGCCGGTGAACCCGAGTTCCGCGCGCTCTACAAGGAGCTGGTGGAGATCAACACCACGCTGTCGGTGGGCTCGTGCACGGACGCCGCGACGGCGATGAAGGCGCGCCTCGCGGCGGCGGGCTTTCCGGACTCCCAGATGCGCGTCATCGTGCCCGAGGGTTGGCCCAAGCAAGGCAATCTCATCGCGTGGCTGCCGGGCACGGATACGAAGCTCAAGCCGCTGCTGCTGCTCGCGCACATCGACGTCGTGGAGGCGAGGCGCGAGGACTGGGTCCGCGATCCGTTCAAACTAGTCGAGGAAGACGGTTTTTTCTATGCGCGCGGTTCCGCGGACGACAAGGCCATGGCCGCCGTCTTCACCGACGCGTTCGTGCGGTTCCGCAGGGAGGACTACCGGCCGAAGCGCACCATCAAACTGGCGCTGACCTGCGGCGAGGAGACACCGAACGTCTTCAATGGCGTGAAGTATCTGGTCGCGAATCATCGCGACCTCATCGACGCCGAGTTCGCGCTCAACGAGGGCGGCGGCGGACGCTATGACCAGAAGACCGGCGTGTACCGCTTCGTGGCGGTGCTCGCGGCGGAGAAGGTCTACCAGGATTTCACGCTGAGCACCTCGGACGAAGGCGGTCACTCTTCGCGCCCCACGCCCACCAACGCCATCTACCGGCTCAACCGGGCGCTCGCGAAGCTCGAGGCGTACTCGTTTCCGATCGAGCTGAATGCCACGACCCGCAGCTACTTCGAGAAATTCGGCGTCATCGAGGGCGGCGAGAAAGGTGCCGACATGGTCGCGCTCGCGAAAAACATGGACGCTGCCGCGATCGAGCGCCTGCGCAAGGATCCGTCGGTGAACGCGATCCTGCACACGAACTGCGTGGCGACGCAGATCCAGGGCGGCCACGCGCCGAACGCGCTGCCGCAGCGTGCCACCGCCAACGTGAACTGCCGCATCCTGCCGGACCACAAGCAGAGCGACATTCGCGACGAGCTGGTGCGCGTCATCGGCGATCCCGAAGTGAAGGTGGAATTCCAGGCGAAGCCGGAAACCCCGGGCGCGCCCCCGCCGCTGTCGCGCACGGTCATGGGCCCGATCGAAATGCTGAGTCGCGACATGTATCCCGGTGTCGCGGTGATTCCGATCATGTCGTCGGGCGCGACAGACGGCCGCTTCCTCACGCCCGAGGGCATCCCCACGTACGGCGTGTCCGGCATGCTCGGCGACGGCGCGACCAGCAATGCACACGGCCTCAACGAGCGCATCCGCGTGCAGACGCTCATGGAGGGACGCGAGTTCCTGTATCGGCTGACGAAGCTATATGCCGGTGGAAGGTAGCCCGCGGGATAGCGCGCGGCTAGTAGCCCTTCTTGAAGTCGACCACCGCCAGTAGTTTGTCGCCGGCCGCGAAGCGCCGCACCTGCTCACGCAGGATCAGCTCGCGCGCCGACTGCCCGAGATCGGACTGCGCCGACATGTGCGGCGTGATGATGATGTTCTTGGCCTTCCAGAGCGGATGATCCTTCGGCAGCGGCTCGGGCTCGGTCACGTCGAGACCGGCGCCGGCAATGATGCCGTCGTTGAGCGCCTGCACGAGATCGTTCGTGACCACGCTGCCGCCGCGGCCGACGTTGATGAAGAATGCGTTCTTCTTCATGCGCGCGAACATTTTCGCGTCGAAGAGATTCGTGGTCGCGGGCACGAGCGGCAGCGCAGACACCACCACGTGCGCCCGACCGATGAGAGTCGGCAGCTCGTCGGGGAGCCCCACGTGGCTCACGAATTCGGGCTTGTCGCGGGAGCTGGCGCGAGTGGCGATGACGTTCATGCCGAGTGCGTGCGCACGCCGTGCCACTTCCGTGCCGATGCCGCCGAGACCCACGACCAGCAACGTCTTGCCGGACAGCGCCTGCGGACGTGAGCCCGCGAAGTTGTTGCTCCAACCCTCGCCCGTCGCCTGACGGCCGATCGACACCTGCAAAGAGCGCGACAGCGCGAACATGAGGCCGATGCTGTGCTCGGCCATCACCGGTCCCGCGACAGCGCGCATATTGGTGATCGTGAGGCCCGCCCGGTCGAGTCCGTTCTTGCCGAGACATTCCTCGACTCCAGCGGAGAAGATACCGATCCAGCGCGCCTTCTTGCCCGCATCGAGCATGCGTTGATCGCAGACCAGACCGTCGACGCCGAGCAGCGCATCCGCGCTCGCCGCGTTCGCGATCATTTCCTCCGGCGTGCGCGTCACGATGAATTCGACCCCCGGCGCCATGGCCTGCATGGCTTGCATCGATTCAGCGGAAGAAGGGTTATAGGGGCCGGCGGCCGACAGGACGATGCGCCGCGGCGGCTTCCAGCCCTTCTGCTCGCGCAGCGGGGCGATGCTCTCGATGAGCCCGAGCTCCTGGATGAGGGCCGCCGCCTTAGGATCGGGCGCGATCGCGGCTCGAGGCGCGTCCTTCGCCGCCACCACCGCGGCGCTCAACGCCGACATCACTAACAAGATCGCGAATCGCACAGTCGCCGTCATCACCGCACCTCCTGTGATCGAGGGCGGCTATCTTGCCACTGTCAGGGGCGGCACCAAACTCCGATTTGGGGGCACTCCCCATTTCCCGGAAATGGGGAGTGCCCCCATTTATTGCAGGAGGCCGGCTTTCACTTCTTCCTGTGACAACAATGTCACCGGCACCGGCTTCGCCTGCCAGATCTCGGCGCAGTACTCGCGGATGGTGCGATCCGACGAGAACTTGCCGGACCGCGCCGCATTGAGGATGGACATGCGCGTCCAGATCTCCTTGTCGCGATACGTCTGGTCGACGAGCGTCTGGCAATCCGCATATGACTGATAGTCGGCGAACACGAAATACGGATCGTGATGCACGAGGTTGTCGATGAGCGGCAGGAACTGCGACGAGTTGCCGCGCGAGAAGAAGCCGTCGCGGATGAGCTGGATGACGGCCTGCAACTCCTCGTTGCCTTCGACGAACTCCATCGGCCGATAACCCGCCGCACGGCGCGCGGCCACCTCGTGCGCCTCGAGGCCGAACAGAAAGAAGTTCTCGACGCCCACTTCCTCGCAGATCTCGATGTTCGCGCCATCCACCGTGCCAATGGTCAGCGCGCCGTTCATCTGGAATTTCATGTTGCCCGTGCCCGACGCCTCCTTGCCCGCAGTTGAGATCTGTTCGGACAGATCCGCCGCCGGATAGATGCGCTGACCGTTGGTCACGTTGAAGTTGGGCAGGAATACGACCTTGATCAAATCGCGCACGCCCGGATCGCGGTTGATGATCTCCGCGGCGGCCGTGATCAAACGGATGATCAGCTTCGCCAGGTGGTATCCCGGCGCCGCCTTGCCACCGAACACGAACACGCGCGGCTCCATCGTGAACTTCGGGTCGGTCTTGAGCCGATGGTAGAGACCGATGACGTGCAGGATGTTGAGATGCTGACGCTTGTATTCGTGGATGCGCTTCACCTGCACGTCGAATATCGCGGCGGGGTCGACCAACACGCCGGTGCGCTCCTGGATCAGCCCCGCGAGCGCGGTCTTGTTGGCGTACTTGATCTGCCGCCACTCCGCGCGGAAGTCCTCGTCGTCGACCAGCGGCTCGAGCTTTCTCAACTGTTGCAGGTCACGAACCCATTCGTCACCGATGCGTTGCGTGATGCAATGCGCGAGACGCGGGTTGGCCAGCACCATCCAGCGTCGCGGCGTGACGCCGTTGGTCTTGTTCGAGAACTTCTCGGGCCACAGCTCGGCGAAGTCGCGCAGCACATCGCTCTTGAGCAACTCCGAGTGCAATGCCGCGACGCCATTGATGGCGTGGCTGCCGACGCTCGCGAGATGCGCCATGCGCACGTAGCGTTCGCCGGCTTCATCGATGAGCGACAAACGGCGGATGCGCTCCTCGTCGCCGAAGAACGTCATGCGCACGTCGTCGAGATGCCGCGCATTGATCTCGTAGATGATTTCGAGCAGCCGCGGCAACAGGCGGCCGAACATCGGCAGCGGCCAGCGCTCCAGCGCCTCGGGCAGCAACGTGTGGTTGGTGTATGCGAACGTCTGGCGCGTGATGCTCCAGGCGCGGTCCCAATCCAGCGCCATGTCGTCGATGAGCAGCCGCATCAACTCGGCCACCGCGATCGACGGATGCGTGTCGTTGAGCTGGACGGCGAACTTCTCGTGGAATCGCTCCGGCGGAATCTTCTGGATCTTGCAGATGCGCAGCATGTCCTGGAGCGAGCAACTCACGAAGAAATATTGCTGCTCCAGGCGCAGCTCCTTCCCGCGCGCCTGCTCGTCATTCGGATACAAGACCTTCGTGAGGTTCTCGCTCGCCACTTTCTGATTGACCGCACCGTAGTAGTCGCCGCGATTGAAGATGCCGAAGTCGAAGGACTCTGGTGCCTCCGCCTTCCACAGCCGCAGCGTGTTCGCGGTGTTCACCTTGTATCCGAGGATGGGTGTGTCGTACGGAATGCCGTTGACGATGCGGCCCGGCACCCAGCGTGTGCGCTTGCGATGCTGATCGTCGTACCAGACCTCGGTGTGGCCGCCGAACTTCACGTCGCAGCACCATTCGGGGCGCGCGATCTCCCACGGATTGCCGTAGCGCAGCCACTTGTCCGTCTTCTCCACCTGCCAGCCGTCGACGATCTCCTGCTGGAAGATGCCGAACTCGTAACGGATGCCGTAACCCAGCGCGGGCACCTCCAGCGTCGCCAGCGAGTCGATGAAGCACGCCGCCAGGCGGCCGAGGCCGCCGTTGCCGAGACCGGGCTCATCCTCGGTGGCCAACAAGGTCTCGAGGTCGAGGCCGAGCTCTGCGACCGCGGTGCGCGCGGTCTCGTAGATGCCGAGGTTGATGAGGTTGTTGCCGAGGTGCGGACCCATGAGGAATTCCGCCGACAGGTACGAGACCGTGCGCGAGCCTTGTTTGGTGTACGCGGCCGCGGTCGAGATCCAGCGCTGCAGCATCCGGTCGCGGACGGCGTACGCCAGCGCCATGTAATAGTCGGTCTTGGTTGCGAGCGCCGGAAACTTGCCCTGGATGTAGAACAGGTTGTCGAGGAAGGCGTGCTTCAACGCCTCCTTGGTGAGTGCGGTGCGGTCTTCGTCGTGGACGAGGCCTCTCGCGGCGGTCGGGAGCGTGGTGACGGATGAGCTCACGGGTAGGACTCCCCTGTTATTTGCTCCTGAGCCTGCAAGATTCGTGCAGGAAATGCGCGGGATATTTGGCGCAAACGCTTGTCGATCTGCACCTTCGCGATGCGCCGGCAAAATTCCGGCTCCGAAATGGGGCCTCGCCCCCTTTTCATCGGCTCATTTCATAGGCCTGCATGATCGTCGCGTACTTCACGATCATGTTCGGCACTTCCCACTCGGGCAGCTTTCCCTCGCGTACATACTTCAGGAAGTTCTCGGTCACCTGGCCGAAATGAGCCTCGTGACCGTTGTGGTACTTGTCCGGCACGAAAATCGTGAAGTAGTCACCCTCGGCATGAATGCCAACGCCCGGCCAAATGCGGCTGACCGCCTCGACCGCACGAAGCAGCGCTTCCTTGTGGTCCGCAGCGCTCACGCCTTTCGCGCGCTCGACGTACAGCACGGGCTTGAAGCCCTGCTCCTTGCCCTGTTTGATGATGAGCGACGCCTTCGTGCCGCGCATGACCGAAAAATGGGTGTCGCCGCCACCCGGCGGCGCCTCGAAATCCCAAGTCACCGAAGTGCGCGCATGGATGCCCTTGAGCGTGTATGTCATCTCGCCGTTTGCCGGCGCCTGCAGCACGCCGTCCTTCACGTACTTCGATAGATAGCCCGGGAACTCCTTCGCACCCGTCACCTTGCCGAACTGCTCGAGCGTGATGGGCGTCGTCCAACGTCGCGCCTTCAGCACTTTCGCATCGGATGGCTCGAGTACCACGTCGGGAAACGCCTCCCATTGCACGAGATCCACCAGATGGGTCATGACGTCGACGATGCCGGCGCCCTGCTGCTCGGGATCGAAGAACCACTGCGGCCGCTTCAATTGCGCACCCGCGACCACCTTCGAAAAATTGTGCACGCTGATCTTGGAGATCGACGGATCGTCCGGCGTGCCCATCTCGATGGTGCCGAACAGCGCCGTCTGCTGCGACAAAGCCTTCTGCAACATCGTCGCGATCTCGAAGCGCTCCGTCATGATGTCGTATAGCAACACCTTCTTTTTCTTCGCGAGCACGAATGCGGCTTCGAGCTTCGGAAGGTCCGCGGGGACGATCACCATCGGCTTGTCGGCCATCACATGGAAGCCGCGCTCGATCGACTTGGTGATGTACTCGCTCTTGCGGGCGTTGTTGCCCGAGATCACGACCACGGGCACCCGCCCCGCCTTCGCGCCCGCCGTCCCCGCCTCGAGCGAGCGCTCGAAGTAGTCGGAGCCCCGGTACACCGTCGTCTTCCACTGCGTCGGAGTATCGGTGCGCGAGTTGAAGCCGTCGATGCGCTTCATGTGCAGCGCGACGTCGTCGCCCCCCGGCCCGAACACGAGCACCTCGGGCACCACGCCCGGCAGCATGAATTTTTGCACCAGCGCGGCGTGAAAATGTCCGGGATCGAGCGTGATCAATTGCACGGAACGTTCATCCTTGTTGGCCGAGCCCGCGAGCGCGGGCACGAAGAGCAAAATGGCCGCGGCCAGCGCGACAATCGAGTGGTGGAGTTTCATCAGGCCTTCGCCAGGTGTTGCGCACCGTACGGCTCGCGCTCGTCGCGCTTCAACATCGCGTTCGCCTCGGCGTCATTCTTGAAGCGCTCGGTTTTCGGATCCCATTCGAGCGGGCGTCCGAGCTTCATGGCGATCCAGCTCACGATGCAGGCGCTGTTGCTGCGATGGGCCACGTCCGCCGGCGCCAGCGGGCGTTTGCGCGAGATCACGCTCTCGAGCCAGTTCTTGTGATGCGACGCGCTGACGGGCAGCGGATGCGACACGCCCTTCGGATCGAGGATCTTCGGATCGCTGGCATCGAGTGGGGGCTTGGCCCCCTTGGACTTTGGATCGCTGCTCGTGGCGCCGCCGCCTTCGCGCGTCACCCAGATCCAGCCCTCGTCGCCAACGAACTTGAGCCCGGTGTCGAACTTGTCGGTGACGTGCACGGTGACGTTTTTCGGATAGGCGAGTGTGACGTCGTATGCGCCGTGTACGTTCCAGATGCGCGACGGATCCGGGAACTCGCCCTTGCCTTCGACGCGCGTCGGGCCGGTGTGCTCGCAATCGAGCGCCCAGTGCATGGTGTCGTAGTGATGCGAGCCCCAGCCCGTGATCATGCCGAGGCAATGGGCTTCGTGCCGCAGCCAGCCCGGACGGCTGTAGTCCGCGCGCGGATGCACGCGCATCTCGGTGTAGTACTTGAACGGCGTCGGGCCTAACCACTGCCCGTAGTCGAGCGCCTCGGGCACCGCCTGCGGGGCGGCGTCCGCCGCGGTGGGGTCGGTGGGCAGGCCGATCTCGACTGACTTCACGTTTCCTATGCGTCCGGAGCGTACCAGCTCGCAGGCGCGCCGGAACTGCTCCCACGAACGCTGCTGGCTGCCCACCTGCAGGATGCGGCCGGTGCGCTTCACCGCGTCACGCAGGATCACGCCTTCGGCGTGCGTCATCGTGAACGGCTTCTGTAGATAGACGTCCTTGCCGGCCAGCACCGCCGCCAGCGCGACCTCGCCGTGCCAATGGTCCGGCGTGCTGATGACGACGGCGTCGATGTCGCGCCGCTCGAGCAGCTCGCGATAGTTGCCGTACGCGGCGATCTTCGGCGCCGTCACGCCGCGGTCGGCGTAGGACTTCTCGATGATGGCGACCCCGTCCGCGGCGCGCCGGGTGTCCAGCTCACACACGGCGACGAGGTCCGCGAGCCCGGATTTGATGACGCCGGGCATGTCGTGGCCCTGCGCGATGCGCCCGCAGCCGATCTGGCCGACGCGGATACGGCTGTTGGCGCCGAAGGCGCGCGCGGGAAGAATCATCGGAACGGCGGCGCCGAGCGCGGTACCCATCAACCTGCGGCGAGAAATCATGGCACCCCCGATTCGACCTGGAAGAGCGCGAGTATACGACCCCCGCGTTGCTCGAGAACGCAGAGTCCTCTCTCATCCCTTGTCACTAGAGGCGGCCTCGAATGCGGGCGCGGAGTGTGCGCGATGCACACCGGGCCTCCGCCCTCACCGTCACCGTGTAGCACCGGTCCCCAAGCGCAGGCACGAGCCGCGCAAGTGGCTCCCTCCCGGCCTCGTACTATCTATCCACTCGCGCCGCCTCATCACCGACTCAGCGGCGCGGCGCCTCTCCTCTCCCATCACCAATCACCCAGTGAAGGGCGGAGGCCCGGTGTGCATCGCGCACACTCCGCGCCCGCATCCCCGCCTCGATTATTCGTATCGAAGCGCATCGATAGGATCGAGCCGCGACGCCTTGCGCGCCGGATACAACCCGAACACGATGCCGACGCCGGCGCTGACCCCGAGCGCGATGAGTACGATCTGCATGCGCGTCGCCATGGTGAAGCCGAGCTTGGCGGCCAGCACGTGCCCGAACCCGACGCCGAACAGCACGCCTAACGCGCCACCCACGGCGGCCAGCACCAGCGCCTCCACCAGGAATTGCGCCATGATGTCGGCGGGTTGCGCCCCCACGGCCATGCGGATGCCGATCTCGCGCGTCCGCTCGGTGACCGACACCAGCATGATGTTCATGACTCCGATGCCCCCGACGATGAGCGACACCAGCGCGACGTAGAACAGCAGACTGGTGATGGTGTCCTGCGTCGACGTCAGCATGCTGGTCATCTCGGCCATGCTGCTGGTGGAGAAGTCGTTCTCGTCGTCGGGGCCGAGCCGATGCCGCTCGCGCAACAACTGCTCGATCTCCGTGCGCGCGCGCGGAATCGCCTCGGGCGATATGGCGCTCACGAAGATGCGGCCTGGCACGAATTTGCCGAGACCGCGCTGCATGCGCGTCTGGAATGCCGACATCGGGATGAAGATGACGTCATCCTGATCGTTGCCCATCGCGTTCTGGCCCTTGCGCTCCAGTACGCCAATGATCGTGAACGGTGCGTCGCGGATCCGGACGATCTGACCGATGGGGTCGACACCGGGCCCGAACAGATTTTCGGCCGCCGTCACGCCGATCACCGCGTTCTTCGCGGCGCTCGCCTGGTCCGACGCGGTGAGGATGGCGCCGCGATCCACCGCCCAGTTGCGAATGGTGAAGTAGTCAGGCGTCGTGCCGGTGATCTGGGTGTTCCAGGTGCTGGCTTCCGAGATGACGGGCTGCCCGGAGTTCATCTGCGGCGCCACCGCCGCCACGGAGCTCAGCTCGGTCTGGATCGCGCGCAGGTCTTCCCAGGTGATCGAAGGCTGTGAGCCCGCGCCACCGCGACCGCCCGGACCCTGGCTCGAGCCCGAGAACAACATGACGATGTTGGTGCCTGCGCCCTCGATCTGCGCGCGCACGCGCGCCTTCGCGCCCTCGCCGATGGACTGCATGAAGATCACGGCACCGACGCCGATGATGATGCCGAGCGCCGTGAGGAACGAGCGCATCTTGTTCCGGCGCAGCGCGCGTCCCGCGAGACGCAGGGTTTCTCCGGCTCCGATCATGCGTGTGCAACTCCCGCTGGAAGCGCCGCGGATTGGGCCGCGGGCATGGTCGCGCGGCGCTCGTCACTGATGACGTCACCGTCCTTGAGCAACAACTTGCGCGCGGCATAGGCCGCGATGTCGGGCTCGTGCGTGACGAACACGATGGTCATGCCCGAAGCCTGCAGCTCAGTCAGGAATTTCATGATCTCGACGCTGGTGGCCGAATCGAGATTGCCGGTGGGCTCGTCGGCGAGGATCAGCGGCGGCCGCGTGACCAACGCACGCGCAATGGCGACCCGCTGCTGCTGGCCGCCCGACAATTGCGCGGGATGGTGGCCCGCGCGATGCCCGAGTCCCACGCGCTCCAGCGCGTCGCGCGCGCGCTTGTGCCGCTCGGCCGGCGGCACCTTGGCGTAAATGAGCGGCAGTTCGACGTTCTCGAGCGCCGAAGTGCGCGTCAGCAGATTGAAGCTCTGGAACACGAAGCCGATGAACTCGTTGCGCACGCGCGCAAGTTCCACGCGCGACAGCCGCGCGACGTCGCGATCGCCGAGCAGATAGCTGCCGCGCGACGGCGAGTCGAGACAGCCGAGGATGTTCATGAGCGTCGACTTGCCCGAGCCCGACGAGCCCGTGATGGCGACGAACTCGCCGCGCTCGATGTCGAGATTTACGCTGCGCAGCGCGGCGAACTCCGTGTCACCGGTCTGGTAGATCTTGCCGAGGTTGCGCAGTGTGATGAGGGCCATTGGCGGCGCCTTCTTTAACTACAGTATCCGCGGACCGCGCTGCTGCTGCTGCTGCTGCTGCTGCCCGCGCTGCTGCTGCCCACCGCTGCCGAGAATGAGCTGCTCGCCTTCCTTGAGCTCTCCGCCGGTGATCTCCGTGACTCTGCCGTCAGTGAGTCCGGTCGTGACCGACCGTGGTTCCGGCTTGCCGTTGACGACCACCCACACCGTACGCTGCACGACCGCCGCGCCCGCGTCGTCGTCGCCCTCTCCCTCTCCCTCTCCTTGGCGATTGCGGTCGCGACGCCGGCGATTCTGATTCTGTCCGTCGTTCGCCGGCGCGCCGCCTGCGACACGCGGCGCGGCCGCGCTTCCGGCGTTGGCACCGCCCGCGCCCTGTGCGCGCTCCACACGCTGCCCAGCTTGCGCGCCCGCGCCCGTGGGCGCACCCAGCGGAACGCCTTCGGGTCGGAAGCGCAGCGCCGCGTTCGGCACCGCGAGCACGTCGCGACGCCGGTCGGTGACCACGCTGACCGTGGCCGTCATGCCGGGCTTCAGCTTGAGATCGGGATTCGCGACGTCGATGACCGCGTCATAGGTGACCACGTTCTGCACGATCTGCGGCGCATTGCGGATGTCGCGGATTGCGCCGCGGAACGGTTCGCCGGGATAGGCATCGACCGTGAATGTGACGTTCATGCCCTTCTTCAGGCGTCCGATGTCGGACTCCGCGACGTTCGTGTGCACTTCCATCGCGCGCAAGTCCTGCGCGATGGTGAAGATGATCGGCGCCGACAACGAAGCCGCAACGGTCTGGCCGCGATTCACGGCGCGCGAAATCACCACGCCATCGGTGGGCGAGACGATGTCGGTGTAGCGCAAGTTGGTCTTCGCCGTTTCGAGCGCGGCGCGGGACTGCGCGAGCTGACTGGTGCCCTGATCGACCGAGGCGCGCGCGGCGCGTCCGTTTGCGACGGCATTGTCGCGTTCCGTCTCCGAGATGAGCCGCTGCGCGTACACCTCTTCTGCGCGCTTCGCCTGGCGCTCCGCGTCCTCGGCGGTGATGGTGAGACGCGTGACATTGGCGCGCGCCGCCGCGACGTTCGCCTCGGCGGAAACGACCTGCGCTTCGAACAACGAAGGGTCGATCTTGGCGATGCGCTCGCCCTTCTTCACCTGGGAATTGAAGTCGGCGTACAGCTCTTGAATGCGGCCCGACACCTGGCTGCCAACGTCGACGGTGACCACCGCCTGCAGGCTGCCCGACGTGCTGACACGCGACACGACATTGCCGCGCTCTGCAACGGTGGTTTGATATTCGGGGGCTTCGTCGCCGCTGGCCATCCAGTAATAGGCGCCGGCCAGGACGACGAGAACGAGCACACCCAGCGTAATGAGCCGGGTGCGGGAAAGTTGTTTGAGCAAAGTCGTATCCGATCCAACTGGCGCGCTCTACGCGGCACAGTGTAGATCAGTCCGGGGGCCCAGCGTTCCATTAAAAAGTTATGGAATCGCGTCAACCCCGGCGGGCGAAGGGCGTTGCCTCGTGGCTCGAAGGGATTGCCTTCGGCAAGGTTATGACTCCGTTGCGCAGGGCCGGCTCGATATCGGCCACCGCCATCGGTCGACCGTGCAAATAGCCCTGTGACTGGTCGCAGCCCAGATTCGCCAGCATTTCGAACTGCTCCTGCGTTTCGACGCCCTCGGCCACGGTCGTCATGTTGAACGCCTTGCCCAGCGCGACGATGGTCTGGGCCACGGTCCGGCCAGTGCTGCTGGTCGTCAATACATTCACGAACGAGCGGTCGATCTTGAGCATATCGACGGGCAGCTCGGCCAGCCGGCTGAGGGACGAATACCCGGTGCCGAAATCGTCTATTGCCACGCGGACGCCCGACCGCCGCAGCACCCGCAACTGTGAAACCGCCGAGCTCACGTCGTCGATGAGGACGCCCTCCGTGATCTCGATGTCGATTCCAATGCTCTCGTTGCGCCACTCGCCCACCAGATCGAGCAGATGGTCGGCAAAGGCGCGTCGCCGCAGCTGCACGGGAGAAATGTTGACGGCAACGCGGCCCGGCACCAGGCCCGCGCCCTGCCAGCGACGCAGGTCCGCGGCCGTCTGGCGCAGGATCCAGTCGCCCAACGGCACGATGAGGCCGGACGTCTCCATCAGCGACAGGAACGCACTGGGCATGACCAGCCCCGCGTCTGGATCGCGCCAGCGCACCAGCGCTTCGAGACCACGAATTTGTCTGGTGCGGACGTCCACCTTCGGCTGATAGTGGATTTCGAATTCCTGCCGGTCGACGGCCGCGCGCAGGCGATGCTCCATGGTCATGCGCGACACGACTGTCGTAGAGAGCTCGAGGCGGTGTGGAAGATATTTTTCGCCGCTGCTCTTGGCGCCGCGCAGTGCCGCTTCGGCGTTCTGCACCAGTGCGTTTGCGTCGTTGCCATTGTCCGGATAGCGCGCGAAGCCGCACTTCACGTCCACCGGAATGCCGCGGTCGTCGACGTTGAACGGTGCGCGAAACACTTCGGCCACCTGCTCCTGCATCCAGTGCACGGCCTCGTCCTCGTCGCCGGCGGCTTCCATGATGAGTCCGAACGTGCCGCCGCCGAAATGCGCGAGCAGTTCGGTCGAGTCCAGATGACGCTTGAGCCGGTCCGCGACCTGCTGCAGCAGCAGGTCTCCGGCGTGGCGGCCGAACGAATCGTTGATGCTCGAGAGCTGCTCGATGTCGAGCACCGCGACGGCAGGCGTGCCGCGCCGGCCGATGCGCGGCTCGAGTGCGCGCACCAGCCGCTCGCAGAACAAGCCGCGCTTCGCGAGGCTGGTGAGCGGATCGAAGTAAGACAGGAAGCGCACCTCGTCTTCCTTGTGCATGTACTGCAAGGCAAATGAGAGGTTCGCGACCAGCTCGCGCAGCATGCGCGATTCCTCGTCGCCCACCGCGCCGGTGTCGTACGAGGTGAGCAGCACCGCGCCGACCGGGGTCTTGTCCACCAGCAGTGGATAGGCGACCGCGCTGCGGAAGCCGGAATCCATCAACGCCGCACGCGCCGCGAGCGACATCTCGAGCGTCTGCAGGTCGTTGCAGATCATCGCCACGCCGGTGCGCAGCACGCGTCCGATGACGCTGGTGTCCTCGCCGGCCGAATCGCCGATGCTGAACGTGAGCTGCTGCGCCACGTGGTTGTCGACACTGCCCGACCAGGCCTCGGGACGCGCGGTGCGCGTGCCGGGCTCGATGAGCGCGACCATCGCGCTCGCGTAACCGCCGACCGAGGTCGCGAGGCGGCAGGCTTCGATCAGGATCTCGCGGCGCTGGCGAATGCGCACCATCGCGCTGTTCACGCCCGAGAGCATCTTCAACACGCGCGTCAGGCGGCTGATGTGCTTTTCCTGGCGGCGCCGCTCGGTGATGTCGCGCTCGCTGCCACGGAAACCGGAGACCTGACTGCTCTCGCCGAGCAATGCGAGCATGTTGCGCTCGAGCCAGCGGTAACTGCCGTTTCGGTGGCGCCAACGCGCCTGCAGGTTGGTCGCGGTGCGTTGATTGGCACCCAACGTATGCATCGCGAAGTCGAGTGAAGCGAGATCTTCAGGGTGCACATACTGCGAGGCGTTCGTGCCGACCATCTCGTCCGGCGCATAGCCGAGGATCGCGCGTACCGAATCGCTGCAGAACGTGAACTTGCCGTCGCGGTCGTGTTCCCAGATCCAGTCCTGCGAGGTGGCGACGATGTCGCGCAGTTGCTGCTCGAGCGCGCGCTGCGTGCGGCGGATGTTGGCTTCGTTGAGCGCGCGGCGCACCGCGGGCGCGAGCCGCGCCATGTTGCTCTTGAGGACGTAGTCGTACGCGCCGCGCTGCAGGGCATCGATGGCGCGCTCCTCGCCGATGGTGCCGGAGAGGAAGATGAAAGGCGTGTCGGGCGCGACTTCCTGCGCGATCTCGAGCGCCGACAGTCCGTCGAAACCAGGCAGAGTGAAATCGGAGAGGATGAGATCGGGTTTGTTCTCGGCGAGCGCGCAACGCAGTACGTCTTCCGACTCCACGCGCTTCCAGTTGCACGAGAAACCACCGGATTCGAGCTGACGGATGGCGATCTCCGCCTCCATCGGCATGTCTTCGACCAACACCAGTTTGACTGGCTGCATTTTGCTCCCCGCGCCTAGTTAGCTCGGCCGCCCCTCGGAACCGTGACCACCTGACGCCCGCGTTCAACTGCTCTGGCCCATCTCCCCCGGCCGTTACAGATGTTCGCAACTTAAGCTAGCGCTGCAGAGCATCCTGTGACGCAATCCGCAGACACGCAACGCAGACTAACCAGTAGATAGAGGAAGGGCTTGTCTTTTTTTCACTCTTAGGGGCGTGGGGATTTTTCAGACCGGGGAACCAGAGAACGCCTTAGGCATTTGGCCTTTCGCCTCAAGCGGGAGGAGACTAGGCCGTAATCCAGTAACGGGGTATCACCTACTCATAGATCTTCGCTCGCAGAAACCGCCGGGACGTGAGGTTCTAAAACCTTGAATACGAACATCGCCGAACATCCTGTACACAAGATGAGCCTGCTGATCGTCGACGACGAGCCGGCTTCCATGCGTGCGCTGTGTGACACGCTCGAGTACGAGGGCTATCACACCTGCGGGTTCACCTCCGCGGGCGAGGCATTGGCCGCGATGCGCGAGCGCCCATTCGATTTGTTGTTAGCCGACCTGCAGATGCCCGGCACCAACGGCATCGACCTCATGAAGTCGGCGCACTTGATAGACCCGACGCTCGTGGCGGTCATCATGACCGGTCACGGCGCGCTCGATACCGCGGTCGCCGCGATGAAGGCCGGCGCGCTCGACTATATCCAGAAGCCCATCAAGCTCGCCACCACGATGCCCGTGCTCGAACGCGCGCTCGCCGTGCGCCAACTGCGCATCGAGAAGAAGCGCCTCGAGGAGAACGTGCGCGAGCGCACCGAGGAGCTCAAGATCGCAAACCGCGAGCTCGAGGCCTTCTCGTACTCGGTGTCGCACGACCTGCGCGCGCCGCTGCGCGCCGTGTCGGTGTTCACCCAGGCCCTGCTCTCCGAGCACACCACGCACCTCACCGAAGAAGGCAAACGGCTGCTGCAGAACGTGAACGCGGGCGCCGCGCACATGGACCGGCTGATCACCGACCTGCTGCGCCTTTCGCAGTTGAATCGCCAGCCGTTGCACAAGCAACCGGTGCGTTTCGGCGAACTCGCGCGGCGCGTGATCGACGCGATGACGCACGAGCGCGCGAACCGCGACATCGAGTTCGTCATCGCCGACTTCCCGGCGTGGCAGGTCGACCAGGGACTCATCCAGCAGGTGTTCGTGAACCTGATCTCGAACGCCATCAAGTTCACGCGCGAGCGCCAGAAGGCGCGCATCGAAATCGGCCATCGCATGGATGGCAGGTCGCTGGTGTGCTTCGTGAAGGACAACGGCGTCGGCTTCAACATGAAGTACATGAACAAGCTGTTCGGCGTATTCCAGCGCCTGCACAGCGCCGAACAGTTCGAGGGCACGGGCGTGGGCCTGTCCATCGTGCGCCGGATCGTCGAACGGCACGGGGGCAAGGTGTGGGTGGACGGCGGCCAGGATTCCGGCGCCACGTTCTACTTCAGCCTGCCCGACGCCTGAGCCGCTACAGCTGCTTCAAGAACTCTATGAGGTCGGATTTATCGGCCTCGGTGAGACCATCGAACTCGTGCTCGTGGCCGCGGTTGGATTGCCCCGGCAGCGCCGTATCGAACAGCCGCGGCGTGGACCACGGTAGATAGTCGGCGGCGTAGGCGTATTCGCCTGCTGCATTCGCGGCTCCCGCGATGCCGATCTTCACGAAGTCGAGCTTGTGCCCGCCCACCCAGAACTTCGCGGGTCGCTCCGGCGGCGTCATCAACGCGTGCAGCGTCGGCACGGAGCCATTGTGCAGATACGGCGCGGTGGCCCACAGCCCGGCGAGGTTTGGCGCCACGTAGCCGCCGGTCGGCTGCGCGTCGATCGTGATGCCGAGCAGCGTGGACTCCACGGCGGTGGCGAACGAATCGTCGACCGCGCCGGCGCGCATCGGGTCGGTGCCGATCTCGGCCAGTGGCGACAGACGATTCGGAAAATTGCGCAGCCCGAGATGATCGTCGCGCTCGACGTACTCCCCGTGGCATTCGGTGCACCGCGCGTAGATGACGGCGCCACGGGTCGCCGCCGCCTCGTCGATGGTCCCTGGAAAACGCGGCGGTTGATAGTGCACGAAGAACTCCAGCACCTCCGCGATCGGCTCGACCGCGTCGGTCGCCTTGTCCGGGTGCAGCCCGAGCACCGGCGCGCTGAACGTCGTCACGATCTCCGCGGTGCGCCGCGACGGCGCGGCGGCATCCCACGAACGCGACTCGAAGCGCGGCTCGCTGCGACGCGTGGCAATGCCGTCGGCGAGCACCGCCCAGCGCAGCACCTGGTCGCCGATCTGCGGAATCGAAACGGCCGCGGTCGCGCGCCTCGGATCCGCCGCGAGGTGCAACTGCCGGGCCAGCGTGGCGAGCGCGTTCGCGCGCCCCGGACCGCCGTCACGCACGTGAGGCTCGCCACGGGCAAGCCTCTCGACCAGTCGCGGCCATGCGTACTTGGCCAGCGACGCGAGCTCGCGTTTGCCCACATCCGGAAACAGTTGTTTGACGGCCAGCGTGACGCGCTGCCGCTCGCGTTCCGGCGCCGCGCCGCGCAACGCGGCGTCAACGGCATCGAAGTACGCGTCGAGATCCAGCGAGGTGTTCGGCATGCCGAGCCACGCCACGGGCAGCGGGTTGCCATTGGCGTCGTAGGTGACACCGGCGTGGCAGCTCGCGCACGACAGGTTGGCGACCTCGAGGTCGATGCGCGGAATGTCGCGCTGCATGCGTCCGGTGGTGATGCCGAGCGGCGCTCGGAATTGCGGCGGAGTGCCGATGGGCCAGTTGCCGATGCGCTCGGCAGAGATGAAGCCGAATCCCCGCAGCAACGCGCGGAGATTTTGCTCGGTCGCGGGCTCGTTCGGGAAGCGCTGCGTTACCAGCGCCGCGGCGACCAGTTTCCACGGCAACGCGTGCGTCGCCAGGGTATCGGTGTTCAGTGCGCCGAAGTCGTCGAACACGAAGCGCGCCGCGCCCATCTGGACAGCGGGCAGATCGGCAGTCTCGTAATGTTGCAGATTGGTCGAATGGCCCTGCGCGTAGCCACGCAGGAAGTCGCAGCTCGTGAGCGTGAGCGCGGTCAGTACCAACGCGACACGGACTAATAAAGCTTGGGCGGGCCTCATGCCCGCGAGTCTAGTGTTTCGCGGGCGCGGCCGCTGCCGGGTCTGCGGGCGCCACGGGCGAGGACGGAGCCGGCTCCGCGGCAGGACTTTTCGGCAGCGCGAATGCCGACCCGCCCGTGATCGACACGTTGGGCATCACACGCGCGTCGGTGATCGGCGCGAGCGTGGAGTCGCCCAACAAGGTGCCCGGCCGGTCGGCCCTGCTCGTCTCTTCTGCCGCCGCGCGCGTCATCACGACGATGCTGATGCGGCGGTTCACCGCGCCGCGCGGATTCTCCTTGTCGAACAACACCGATGACCCCATGCCCACGACCTTCGAGATGCGGTCGGTCGGAAGGCCCCCGCTCTCGAGCGCGCGGCGTGCCGCGTTCGCACGATCGGTAGACAGGTCCCAGTTCGTGAAACCCGTGATGCCGGCGTACGGCGAGGCGTCGGTGTGACCCGTGAGACTGATCTGGTTGGGCACCGTGATCAGGTACTTCGTGACTTCCGCGAGGATGTCGCTGGTGTAGCCCTTGAGCCGCGAACTGCCCATATCGAACATCGGGCGGTTCTGCGCGTCGAGGATCTGGATGCGCAGGCCTTCAACCGAGATGTCGAGCAGCAGTTGGTCCTTGAACGGTTCGAGCGCCTGGCTCTTGCCGATGGCCTCTTTCAAGTCCTGCATGAGCGCGTCGAGTTGCGCCTTCTCGAGTGCCTTCAGCGCATCGGCGGCCTCACGCGCCTTTTGCTCTTCCGGCTTCTGCTGCGTCGGCGGCGCGGTCGAGCCCATCATCTCCGTCTTCTTGAGCGAGGTCTTCGGCGCGTCGAGACCGCCGCCCAGGCTGATCGGGGAGGTGCTCGCGCCACCCGGTCCCATCTGTCCCGGCGCGGGCTTCACGCTCTTGCCGGGCTCCATCGACGGGTTCTTGAAGTATTCGAAAATCGCCGCGCGCTTGTCCTTCGACACCGCCGTGACCAGCCACATGACCATGAAGAACGCCATCATGGCCGTGACGAAGTCGGCGTACGCCACTTTCCAGGCACCGCCGTGATGGCCGCCTGCGACCTTCTTGACGCGCTTGACGTAGATAGGCCGGGCTTTCGCCTCGGCTTGATTGGGCTGCGCGGCCATCGACGGTCAGTGCGCCTTGACCGGCGGCGCCTTGCCCTTCAGATGCGCCTCGAGATCGGCGAACGTCGGGCGCACCTCGCTGAACAGCAGCTTGCGCGCGAACTCCACCGCGACCGGTGGCGCATAGCCGCGCACGCTGGCCACCAGCGCCATCTTCACGACCTCGAACGCCTTGCCCTCCTCGCCGGCCTTGTGCTCCATCGCGGTGGCGATGGGGCCGATGAAACCGTAGGCAACGAGAATGCCGAGGAAGGTGCCGACCAGCGCCGCGCCCACCTTGTGGCCGATCGTCGCGGTGTCCGCGCCTTCGAGCGCCGACATGGTGTTCACGATGCCGAGCACCGCCGCCACGATGCCGAAGCCCGGCAGCGCGTCGGCCACTTTCTGCACGGCGTGCGCGGGCTCGTGCACTTCCTTGTGATGCGTCTCGAGTTCGTACTCGAGCAGGCTCTCGAGCTCGTGCGGATCCAGCGTGCCGCCGACGATGAGGCGCAGGCAGTCCGTGATGAAGACGATCATGTGATGGTCTTCGAGGATCTTGGGGTATTTCTGGAACAGCGCGCTGTTCTCCGGGTTCTCGAGGTCGGCCTCGATGGCTAACAACCCGTCCTTGCGCATCTTGACCAGGATGTCGTAGATGAGCTTGAGCAGCGTGACGTAGTCATCGCGCCCGTACTTCGAGGCCTTTGGCAGTGAGAGCGCCTGCGCAAACGAGCGCTTCACCACCTTGAGCGGGTTGCTCGTGAAGAACGCGCCGAGCGCCGCGCCGACGATGATGAGGATTTCCGTGGGGTGCCACAGGGCCAGCAGGTGGCCGCCCTCCAGGACGAATCCGCCGAGAACGCTGGCGAGCACGACGACGGAGCCGAGGATCTGAATCATGGTTGAAGGAAACGACGGGCGCAGTCCACCCGTACCGGATATCGGTCGCGGCGGATCTAACTGAAGTTCGCCCGCGAGCGCGGCAAACGCGCGCCGCGCCACGTGAAATTCGCCCTGCGGCGCTCCCTTTCGGGGCAGCCCGGTGCCAGGCCGAGCGCCCCGGAATGTGACGGGCACGCGGGCGCGTTGGGCGGGGAATGTGCCGGTGGTCGTGCCCGGGGTCGAGCCCGGGCGCGAAGACGGTAGTTAGCGCAAGCGCAGGCGCTGATAGGCGCCGCTGCGCGCAATCTCGATCGGGCTGTAGCCTTCGCGCGACTTGCGCACGCAGGAGGCGCAGTCGGCAGCCTGCCACGATTCCTTGCGCGCCTCCATCATGGCTTCACTGACGCATTCGAAGTTGCCGAGATAGCGCTTGTCGGCGGGCATGCGCCTGCATCCCACCACGTGCACTTCGTGGTCGCCGTTCGTCTGCGCGTGATTGTTGATGAAGTAGTGAGCCATCTCGGTTCCCTGCGTTATGCCCGTCCACCGGTGGACATGGCGTGTTCTAAACAAGTGTCGCGAGTTACCCCGAGGACCCACCCTCGGAAGCGGAACCGAGAAGTGCGTCGCACCCGGGCGCGGTTAAGTCGAGTGGAACGCGGGAAAAAGCGCGCAAACGCGCGGGATTTCGACAGAGGGCGGCGGACGACGCGCATGACAGCGCCGGCACTCGGGATCGGGCCGCACCGGTCCTAACCAGTGCGGCCCAGCCCATGGCCCATCCGTTCGTGTTTACGGAATCTGGACCGTGTAGTCCTCGACTTCACCGTAGCCGAATGTCTCGCAGGCTGCGGGCAGCGCGCCCTCCTTCATCTGGATGCGCATGCGTGTCGTACCCGACGGCACGCTCGAATGCACATTGAAGACGTCGTTGATCGGCGCCGTGCCCGAGCCTCCCACCAACCCTTCATCCATGGCGAAGACTCCATCGCGGTTGAAGTCGATCCACAACAGCCATCGCTGCGAGTAGGCCGAGCCCGGGAAGCCCGGCGTCAGCGTCACGTTGTTGAGACCGCGCACGAGCGGGATCGCCGCATTGGCCGTGAAGTCTCCGTAACCACCGTTGTTGCCCGACATACGCGTCGTGCCGTTCACGAACACCTGCTGGATGAACTCGTAGTTGCTAGACGTGCCGCGCGAAGTGCAGTAGCCAGACCCCGGCGGCGTCGGCGTCGTCCCCGGCGCCTGGATGAACACCGTGTAGTCCTCGACCTCGCCCCAGGACACCGCCCCGCAGAGCGGCGGCGTGAGACCGAAGCTGAGGATGACGCGCATGCGCGTGGCACCGAGCGACGCGCTGGCAGGGATGGCGAACGTGGTGTTCACCGTGCTGGCCGAAAACGTCTGGAACACGAGCTCGCTGGCGCTGAACGCCGCGTCGCGATTCAGATCCAGATAGACGTACCAGCGCTCCGTGTACGGCGTGCTGCGGAATCCCGGCGCGAGCAGGAGCGGATTGCTGGCGCTGCCGGCCACCATGTTGAACTGCACCGACGAGTAGTCGCGATAACCGCCGTTGTTGCCGGATACGTTGGTCACAGAGCCGGACCCCACCGAGGAGATCCACTCCCAGCTCGAGCTGCCCGAGAGCGCGCAGTAGCCCGTGGGCGGCGTGGTCGGCGGCGGCGCGGTGGGCGGCGGTGCGCTCACTACCGTGACACTCACCTGCTGCGTGGACGTCAACCCGCCGTTGTCCGTGACGCGCGCGGTGATGGTGTGCGAACCGATCGCCGAGATCGTGGCGGTTGCGTTCGCACCGTTCGCGATCGTGGTGACACCGTCGAGGACCCACTGGATGCTCGCGCTCATGCTGCCCTGCTGGGCGTCGCTGGCCGAGCCGGCAAGATTGAACGCAACGCCCGCAGTCAACGATGCGCCGTTCGCCGGCGACGAGATGCTCACCGACGGCGGCGTGTTCACCGGCGCCTGCACGGAGATGGTGACGATCTGAGTGACCGAGTTGCCGTTGGTGTCGGAAACCTGCACGAGAATCTGATGCGACCCCACGGACAATGTGCCGTTGCCGAACCCTCCGCCGGTTCCAATGGGACCGTTGATGCTCGAGGTCCACTGAATGTTCGCGGTGCGACTGCCGTCCTCGGGATCGGACGCCGCAGCCTGGAAGCTGATGACGGTGCCCTGCGTGAACACCGCATTCTGCGCGGGCGCAAATACAGTGAGCGTCGGTGGCAGGTTGTTGGTCGACTGCACGGTGAGGTTCAGCGTTTTCGCGACCGTGTTGCCCTGGCTGTCGGTGGCGCGCGCCGTGATGACGTGCGATGCCGCGAGCAAACTACTGGTCGAGAACGAGGGCCCGGAGCCGATGACGCCGTTCCAGCTCGACGTCCAGCTGATGGCCGCGTCGATGTTGCCGTCTTCGACGTCGTGAGCCGTGGCCGAGAACGCGACCGTGTCACCCTGCAGCACCGTCATGCCGTTCGCGGGTGTGAGAATGTCGAGCGACGGCGGGTTTCCGTCGGCGGGCGTGTAGTCGACGACCAGCGTGGCATTCGGATACCAGGCCGTGGATGTGCCCCACTGCGCGACGGACAGGATGAACGATGCGTGGTCGTTGGTGTTACCGACCAAGCTCTGGATTCGGCTAGCTACGGCGAAGTCGCGAAAGGCGGGATACGACGAGCTGGCCGGGATCGCGACTTGCAGGATGGGGTTGTTGACTTCGAAGTCGTCCGGCACGAAGGGCGCGCCGCTGCCCGGGATCGCATGCACCGAGATGACGTCGGCGCCAGGGACGATTTCGTACATGACCCCGATGTGAAGCACGGCGCTGTTGACGGTGACACCCGGCTGCATGACCGCCGGCGGAAGCTGGAAATCGAAACCGGTGCGGTATTCGCACTGGATGCCGCCTGAAAAGACCTGGCGCTGGACGGAGACCGTCGTGCCGCTGAAGACGTTCTGGAATTGGCCGTCGACGGTCGGCCAGCCGGAGCTGCAGCCGTCCGGCGCGTAGTTGGCCTTCGAGGCCGGGACGGTGACGGTGGCGGCGAGCGCGGTGCCCGCGGAAAGCAGCACGACAGAACCCAACGCCGCCCACGCGCGACGGGCGCGGACACAGATGCGAACGCTCATCTTGATTGACTCCCTGGCGGCGAGGAGGAATCCGCCGTGTCGCGAAATATACACACGCGCAGCGGCGAAAACGTGACCGCGGTCATGATGTCGCCGAGTTCAGCAGGCGAGAAAGCTCGCTCAAACTACCGTCCCGTCACGGCCCTCGAACTCGATGACGAGAGACCGCGCAATCGCCGCAGGGCTTACCGCGGCGGGCGCCGCTACCTACTCGTCGTTCGAACCCTTCTTGTAGCCGGAGACGCAGAATGCGCCACCTGAGATCGCCGGCAGCGCGTCCTTGAGCCAACACGTGTGCTTGCCGCTGGCGGCGAACGGTTGATTCGGAGCTGCCGCAGAGACGTACGTAAATGCCCGGCACCCCGCGAGCTTCGCGCATCGCTCCCGACACTCTTCGGGACTTTCGACCGGAACTGCTGGATGGATGTCGCTGCCGTATCGGTTGACCCCGTATTCGAATTCGCTCATCAACCGCTTTTCGGCGAACCAGCGCTCGCGCGCGAGGTTCGCGCCGAGTGCGACGCATCGAACCGATGCAGACGACAGCGATCGCGCCAAACAAGAGGCGCCCCGCCTTGCTGCGCGAGATGGCTTCGAGATCAACAGTCTGGAACTTGAGCAAGACGACGAAGAAAAGTCCCAACGTCAGCAGCAGGACGATCGTGGCGACAGCTCCGGAAAACGCATCCAGGATCCGGCCCAGCATGTCGGACATCTGTCAGCCTTTTGGTGGTTCGATTTGGCCGTCTTATTGTTAGTCATCTCTGTCACCTAGGCGACGATTCTCTCACCGACGGACGCGGCGAACGCGCGCCGTAGATCAATGAAGAGAGAATTGGTCGGGACGGAGGGATTTGAACCCTCGACCCCTTGCACCCCATGCAAGTGCGCTACCAGGCTGCGCCACGTCCCGACCGGAGAGAGGGCGGGATGCTAAAGACCTGGCGCACCGGTTGCAACTTCAGACGCCGGCGCGTTGCCGCGTGCGAAAGGCCGCCACCCTGGCCCGGTTTCCGCACCCTGCGGCACTGCAGAATGGGCGCCAGTGGGTTTTGGCGCGGCCGAACGAACGACTGCGTGCATCCAGAACCGGCGCAGTTCCTCACTCAACCGGCCTGTTCCTCCCGCGTCAGTGCGAGGACGGCGTCCGTGCCACCGATTTGCATCCGGTACGATCGCGACGCCCTCCTCGCCCAAGACGACTTCACATCGGCAAGTCGCCCGGGCGAGCCGTTTCTTCAGCGCCGCCCACGCCAGCGCATGATCGAGCACGCGCGCGCCGTCGGGCAAGACCCGGTCGAACTACTTCGTCCAACTACCAAAAATAGATGTAGATAGCCGCGATGATTCCCACGATCACGCAGGTGTGGAAGATCTCCCAGAACCCGTAGGTCTCGCGCTCCAGCGCCGTCGTCGAAGCGGACACGCTGCGGTAGGTGAGCCCGTCGAGCTGCTCGGCCGACGCCTTCGGCGTGACCGCGCTGACGCCGAAGATCACGAGGCACGTCGTCACGAACAGGATGAAGCTGAAATACAGCCAGTTGATGTCGACGATGACCTGCATGAGCTTCGGCAGCTCGACGTGGAACGACTTGTCCATCACCTGCAGCGCGAGCCGCATCATGCCGACGATGAAGCCGAACGCGAGGCCGACCAGGCCGGACTTCGGCGTGACGCCGCGCGAGAAGATGCCGAGCATGAACACCGCGGCGATGCCGGGCGCGAGCAGCGACTGCACCACCTGCAGGTAGGTATAGAGCTGGTCGGCCATGCTGCGCATGATCGGAATCCAGATCATGCCGATGAAGACCACGGCCACGGTGGCGATGCGGCCGACGAGCACCAGGTGTTTCTCGTCCGAAAGCGGACGCAGGCGTTTGTAGAAATCGACGGTGAACAGGGTCGCGGTCGAGTTGAACAGCGAAGCCAGCGCGCTCATGAGTGCCGACAACATGCCGGCGAGCACGAGACCGCGCAGGCCGATGGGCAGGAGGTTGGACACCAGCACCGGAAATGCGCTCTGCGGATCCTTGCCGATGTTCTCGAAGCCCGGGAATCCTTGCTTGTACAACGCCACGGCGATCATGCCGGGAATCAGGAAGATGAACACCGGCGTGAGCTTGAGATAGGCCGCGAAGATGGTGCCGCGGCGCGCTTCCTTGAGGCCGCGCGCGGACAGCACGCGCTGCACTATGTACTGGTCCGTGCACCAGTACCACAGGCCGATGATGGGTGAGCACAGCAGCACGCCCAGCCACGGCAGCGTGCTCGGGTCGAACAGGAACCCCGGGAAGCCTTGCGTAGCCTCGGTCGTGGACAGCGGCCGCCACAGACTGATGGATTCTGGATTCGCGGCCTTGAGCGCGTCGACGCCGCCGATCTCGCCCAGTCCGATGAACAGCAGCACGATCGACCCGGCGAGCAGCACGGGCACGTGCATGGCTTCCGTCCACAGCACGGACTTCATGCCGCCGAGCACCACGAACACGCCGGTGATGATCACGAGGAACGCACCGGAGAACCAGAAGAAGTCGGTGGGCCCGAGCAGCGGTAGATTGATGGTTTCGTAGCCGAGGATGGTCTTGATGGCGAACGCGCCGGCGAAGATGGTCACCGACGCCTTGGTGAGGATATAGCTCGCAAGGAAGATGCCCGACAACAGCGTGCGCGTTCCGGGCGTATAGCGGCGCTCGAGGAACTCAGGCGTGGTGAACACCTTGGCGCGCAGATAGAACGGCGCAAAGATCCAGCCCAGTACGAGCACTAGATAGGAGTGCAGCTCCCAGTGCGCGAACGCCATGCCGATCTTCGGGTCTGCGCCCGCGCCCGCGAGGCCGATCAGATGCTCCGCGCCGATGTTGGACGCGAAGATGGACGAGCCGATCAGGAACCAGCCGGCGCTGCGGCTCGCGAGGAAGTAGTCAGCCGTGTCCCGTTCTTTCTGCATCGCGCACCAGATGCAGATCGCCGTGTTGACGAGGAAGTACATCCCGACGACGGCCCAATCGAGGGTGCCAAAGGAAACGGCGGTGCCGGTCATGATGTCCCCTCTTCGATGAGGGTCGCCCGCCTCCCCAAAGGCGACCGGTCCCTGGCCTGAGAGACGCTGGGTTTTCAGCGCCGCAGAATTTTGAGCAGCTCTTCGAGCTCCGTGCGCATCTGCTTGACGATCTGCTGGCTCTGGCTCACGTCTACGCGTGCTTCCTCGCCGCCCAACTTGTTGCGTGCGCCGCCGATCGTGAATCCCTGCTCGTACAGCAGAGAGCGGATCTGGCGAATGATGATGACGTCCTGGCGCTGGTAGTAGCGGCGATTGCCGCGCCGCTTCACAGGCTTGAGCTGCGGGAATTCCTGCTCCCAGTAACGCAGCACGTGCGGCTTGACGCCGCAGAGCTCGCTTACTTCGCCGATCGTGAAATAACGTTTGCCGGGGATCGCCGGCAACTCGTCATTGTTCTTTGGTTCCAGCATAGGCCTCGACTCGCGCCTTCAATTTCTGACCCGGACGAAACGTCACCACGCGCCGTGCGCTGATGGGAATCTCCTCACCCGTCTTGGGATTGCGTCCCGGCCGCTGGTTCTTATCGCGCAAATCGAAATTGCCGAAACCGGAAAGCTTGACCTGTTCCCCGTTCGAGAGCGCGTGGCGCACTTCCTCGAAGAACAAGTCCACGAGCTCGCGCGCCTCGCGCTTGTTGAGGCCTAGCTGATTGAACAGCGCCTCAGCCATCTCCGCTTTCGTCAGAGCCATGCTTTTATTCTCGAAATCCTGCGCCCAACGTTGCACTCAGATCGGCACGAAT
>JAYTOI010000159.1:0-25016 GCA_043747875.1 Pseudomonadota bacterium
CTGGCACGAGCCATCCTCGTTCAGCACTTGGCGCATAAAGATCGACAACGTCACGGTCGGCGGATACAGCCGCTCGCGATGCTCGGGCAGGTGTGCCTCCGCCGCCTCGAGCAACTCTGGACCCGTCAACAGGTTGAAGAAATCCACCGCCTCGGTCTGTCGAGCCCGACGGCCAATACGCCTTCGACGTTGCTGCGTTCGAAACTCACGACTACGATCGATCAAGGCTGGCCTCGGGGTCGGTAGGGTGGATGTCTGGTAACAAACATCCTACCAATCCCCGCCAGCCTTCCTTACTTCAGCCTTGGCCTCTCGCGCGTGTAGCGTTGCGGCTTAAGTAAGTGCCATTCGTCTTAGCCAAGTTACTGATCATGCGGCGCTGGCCCTCTTCAATCTTGATGACGAGTTGCCTTCGATTCGCCTTCAAAACTGATGACGCAGTGTCCTCAAAGTTGAATGTGCTTCGACGTCGATCCGTCGTCGAAGTCGTGCCACCTTACACGGTTCAACTGTTGTCACTGTGCAGAGCAAGCAATGAGAAGCTGCGGCCTGTGGATTCCGACTTCGCAATGGCCGAACTATCCAATTAACCCGGGCCCGCAGCCGGGCGAGCCCGGATATCCGCCTTCATCGACAATCGGCCCGAATTCCCCGGCGCCAAATGATTAGACATGCTTAAGAACTGGCTTTGGCCTCCGCTTACAATCATCGCTGCGTACGCCCTATACGCGGCGCTGCTCGTCTATTTTCCATCGTCCGATTGGTTCGCATGGATCATTTGGATCGCGCCCGCACTTGCCGCGATTTTGCTTGTGTCTCATCCGCTGCCAAGAGGATTGGTCTACGCGATTCTTATGGCGCCCGTGGCCGGCATTTCTGCGGCGATAGTTAATGCGTTGTTTGCGCTGTCGGGAAGGACTGTCGATTTCGGGGGAATCAATGGTGCAATCACTCTTTTTTTGTTGACGGCAGTTATGGCACTCCCCGCTTCGGTTCTGGGATATTTCGCGGGTCGAGCTGGCCGGTTCCTTCGGGCTCGACTTACGGCTCGTAGATAGCGGGCATACAACTGCTGCAGAGATTACGACCCGGCGGTGGGCAGGTACGTTGAGAGTGATCCGATCGGCCTTGGCCTCAGTGCCCTTTCTGTCGCCGTCACCGGTTCGATTACGCCGCGACGGGCACGACTCGTTCGAGCCGGGGACCTAGTCACAACCCGCAGGTCTTTGTGCGGTGCGCAGTTGTCGCAGCCAGCGCCGCGGAGCATGCTCGGCGCCAAATGAAAAGAATAATAATCTGCGCGGACGGCACCTGGAATCTGCGCGACCAGATCGACAAGAAAAGCGGCAAGCGTCGCCCGACCAACGTCACCAAGGTCGCGCGCGCGGTGCGTGCGCGCAGCGCGCAGGGTGTCGACCAGATCGTGTTCTATCACGACGGCCTCGGCACGGCCGGCGGCCTCGACAAGGTCACGGGCGGCGCGTTCGGCGCCGGCATCGAAAACAACATCCGCAATCTCTACCGCAACATCCTCTACAACTTCGAGCCGAACGACGAGATCTACATGTTCGGTTTCAGCCGCGGCGCGTTCACCGTGCGCTCGCTCGCGGGCTTCATGAAGCTGGTCGGGCTGCTGCAGAAGGACGACGACTACTATCTACCCGACATCTACGACTGCTACGAGCGGAACAAGGGTCCGGGCACGCCGGAGTGGCGCCACGCATTCCATCGCGTGAAGGGCACGCTGCCCTGTCCGCCGATCCGCTTCATCGGCGTATGGGACACGGTCGGCGCGCTGGGCGCACCGGGCTGGCTCGGCAAGGTCGTCAACCGCGACAAATACGCCTATCACGACATCGGCCTCGGACCGCACATCGAGAACGCATACCACGCGATGGCCATCGACGAGCGCCGGCGGCCGTTCAAGCCCGACCTGTGGACGCGGCCCGCGGACTGGCGCGGCAGCCTCGAGCAGGCCTGGTTTGCGGGCGTGCATTCCAACGTCGGCGGCAGCTACGCGCCCGACGGCCTCGCCAACGAAGCGCTGCATTGGATCGTCGAAAAGGCCGAAGCGCTCGGGCTCGACCTGGACGCGGATTATCTGCGCAACTTCACGCCGTGCTTCAACTCGTATCTCGCCGATTCGATGTCGCTGAAGTACCGCGCGATGATTCCCTACACGCGCACCCTCGGCGCGCACGCGGCCGACGGCGAGTGCGCGCACCAGTCGGCGGTCGACCGCAGCCGCCTGGCCGAGTGTGAATACGCTCCGGCCACGCTCGCGCGTTATCTTGCGAACGGCGCGCGCGTGGTGAACACCGCACGCATCGCGCGTGGCACGCCGTGTCCGCCGCTGCACATCCAACCGTTCCCCGGGGAAGAGTAACCAGGCCATGTCCGCCATCGTTTTCGAAGACAAAAAAGTAGCGGGCCCCGTCACGCACGCCATCGTCATCGGCGTCGGCCACTATGCCCATCTACCCGGCGGCGCCGGCAATCCGAAGTTCGACGATCCGGACGGGCTCGGGCAATTGAAGTCGCCGCCGGTGTCGGCGCGCGCCTTCGCGCAGTGGGTGGTCGAGTCCTATCAGAATGCGGATCGGCCGCTGCGCAGCGTCTCCTTGCTGATCTCCGAAAAGGATCCGCAGAAGTTCACGTTCCAGCGCGGGGCGGCGGCCGAGAAGTCGGTCGCGGTGCAGACCGCCACCATGCAGAATGTCGAGGACGCGCTGACCGAGTGGCACGCGCTCGGCGGCAAGAACCCCGACAATCTGCTGCTGTTCTATTTCTGCGGCCACGGCATCGCGGCCGGCGACGCGCTCGCGTTGGTGATGGAAGACTTCGGCGCGAAGCCCAAGGCGCCGCTCAAGGGCGCGCTCGACTTCCGCGCGTTCTACCGCGGCATGGATGAATGCGACGCGCGCCATCAATGCTATTTCCTGGATGCCTGCCGCGTGGGCTCGACGCTGCTCAAGGAGAACGACGGCGCGGGCACACAGAATCCGATCAACGCGACCGGCAACTACGATCCACCGGGCGGCAAGCTGCGGCTCGGACCGGTGTTTCATTCCACGCTCGCGGGCGCGCCCGCGTATGCGCAGCCCAAGCGGCCCAGCGTGTTCACCGCGGCGCTCATCGAGTCGCTGCAGGGCGCGGGCAGCGGCGACGAAGACGGGCCGTGGCGCGTCGGAACCACGCGCTTGCAGGAAGCGCTCGATTTCCTGATGCTGCAGGCGAGTCGCGAACTCGAGATGCCGCAGGACCAGATTCCTTCCACGGACGCCGCGGCGAAAATCCCACTCAATACGCTCGACACGCCGGCCGTGCCCGTCGTGATTCGCGTGTTGCCGGCCGAGGCGCATCCGAAGGCGGTGCTTCGCTGCGAGAGCGACACGCGCAAGGAGAAGCGCACGCCGCCTTCCGAAGATCCGTGGCGGCTGTCGTTGCCCGCCGCGCGCTACAAGTTCTTCGCCGACTTCAAGAACGGCGAGCATCAGGCGCAGCCGGTCGACGACTGGGTTCGCCCGCCGTACTGGAACAAGCCGCTCAAGGTGACGCCATGAGCAAGCTGTTGCTGCGAATCGATAAGTTTCTGCCGTCCGAGGGCGAGGGCGCACCGCAGGCGTTTGCGCGCATCCAGGCGTTGAATCCATCGACGGGGCGCAACCTGACTACCGGCCCGGCGCGCCAGGAGCGCGTGCCCATATCCAATCAGCCGAACGCCGCGCGCGAGTTCGACATGCCGCCGGGGTTCTACCAGGTCGAGGCGGTGTTGCCGAGCGGGGAGATCCTCTCCGACACCGTCGAGGTGAAGCCCGGCGAGCAGTCGGAGCTGGTGCTGCAATCGGAGTCGTCGCCGAACGAGTGGTTAGGCTGGCAGCACCTCATGGGCAATGTCGCGAACTCGCTGGTGTCGACGCGCGCGACGCGCGCAAAACTCGCGCCGAGCACCATGGCGAAAGAGCCTGCCGCGACCGCCGAGTCCAAGAGCTCCAAGCAGAGGGAATCGAAACCTCGCCCGCCTCCAAAATCGGACGACGTCGACAGCGCATTCGAGGCGATGCCGGCGCCGATGGCGCCATCTCCGGGACCGTCCCGCTTTCCCGGTTCCGGCGGCTTCGGCGGCGGCGCCGGCGCCGCGCCGCCCGCGTCGACTCCGGTGGCCGCGCCGCAGCCTGCGCCCCGTCCCGATCCGGCGCCTGCGCCTGCGGCTAGCAGCGGCAGCGCGCGCGAGGTGCCGCGCATCGCCGTCCAGCAGCCCGTGCACTGGTTGTCGAAGCCGGTGCCGGACCTCATCAACGACAAGTGGGCCACGCTGATACGGCGCGCCTCCACTCCGGATGACTGGATCAAACTACTCAATTGCGACGCGCAGCCGCGCGACATCCAGCCGTACATGTCGGACGAGAACCGCGCCGTCTTTCTGATGACGCATGGCTCCGGCACCATGGGCAAAGCGATCGCGCTCAACAGCCCGCTGCCGCGCGATTACGTGGTCGTGCGGCGGCCGCGCACGGTCGAGCTCGTGAGCCTGCCGATGCCGTGGCGTGTCGTGGGCACGGGACGCGAGGCAGCCATCGAGCTCGTCGTACAGCAACTCGCGCGCGCCGAGGACTTCGCGTCGTCGATCGCGGTGCGCGACGAGCGCATGGGGCTGCTGCTCGGATTCCTGTCGTCGGGCGCCATGTCGGCCGCGCAGCAGATCGCCGACGAGGCGAAGGAAATCCTGTACGGCAAGGTCGAGAATCCGCTCGCGGCCGCGGCCGGTGGCTATGCGCTCGTCGGCTCGGAGACGGACACGATTCCGAAGCCGTGGCACCAATGGACGAAGAATCTCATGGACTGGTTTCCGACGGTCCCGGACGGCGCCATTCAGTGGGCGACGCTGCTGCGGCGCCAGGGCTCGGCGAAGTCGAAGGAGGCCTGCGCGACATTCAAAGAGGCGGCGCGCCGCGGGCTGCCGTTCTATTCACTCGGCCTGCGCTGGCTGCTCGACGGCCTCGAGCGCTTCGCGCCGCTCGATCCAGAAGCGGAGATGATGGTGAAATCCGTGCGCGCGACTGCGGCGCGCATGCACCAGCAATCTCCATTCACGATTCTCAGGCTCGGAGAGCGGTGACGTGTTCGAGATCGAGATGTTGCCGGCGCGTGAGGGCGACTGCCTGTGGCTGCGGTACGGCAAGCCCGGCGCCATCCGCCAGATCCTCATCGACTGCGGCCGCGCGGCCACGTTCCAGGAATTGCGCGTGCGGCTGCTCGCGCTGCCGGCGAGCGAGCGGCATTTCGAGCTGCTGGTCATCACGCACGTCGATCGCGATCACATCGAAGGCGCGCTCGGATTGCTCGAGGACGCGGCGCTGCCGGTGACGTTCGGCGACATCTGGTTCAACGGATTCGATCATCTCAACAGCGCACGTCTGGAGACCTTCGGCGCCGTGCAGGGCGAGCGTCTCACTACCGCGTTGCTCAAGCGCAAGGCTGCGTGGAACAAGGCGTGGCAGGGCAAGGCGGTCGCGATCCGCGGTGCGGCGTTGCCGAAGAAGAAACTCGCCGGTGGCCTCACGTTGACGGTGCTGTCGCCCGACAAACAAAAGTTGCTCGATCTCATTCCGACCTGGAAGGCCGAATGCATCGCGGCCGGGCTGGTCCCCGGCAGCAAGGCGCGACGTGCGGCGCTGCGTCGCGGCCTCGAGGAGTTCGGCGGCCCGAACGTCGATCTGCTCGCGGCAGGCAAGTTCAGCGACGACTCGACGAAGCCGAATGGCAGCAGCATCGCGCTGCTGGCGGAGTACGGCGGCAAGCGCGTGGTGCTCGGGGCCGATGCGCACGTCGGGCGGATGTTGCCATCGCTCACGGCACTCGCGAAGGGCCGGAAGCTGAAGATCGACGCGTTCAAGGTCCCGCATCACGGCAGCGAGGCAAACATCTCGAAGGAGTTGCTGGAGACGGTGAGCTGCGACAAGTACCTGATCTCGACCAGCGGCAGCTACTTCAAGCATCCGCGCGCGGCGGCGGTAGCGCGACTGCTGAAGTTCGGCGGCAGCAAGAAGACGCTGTATTTCAATTACGCGTCGACTTTCACGAAGGCGTGGGACAAGCCGGCGCTCAAGAAAAAATATGGCTATGACGTGGTGATGCCGGCGGCCGCGGCCAACGGCACGCTGAAGGTGACTATCTAGACCGCGGTGCAGCCGATACCGCGTTGCTTGCCGGGTGGTGCTCTCATGAGGGCCTCGATGGCAAGCGGAATCTCGACGCTCGCTTCGTCGTGTGCGATGAGCTTCCTGCCCAGCCTCATGTGAAGGCGGGTGGTGGGAGAGCGACGCTTCGATGCTCATGCGAACCGGTCGCAATTCGCGACCGGTTTAGCGTTTTTGGTCTGTAATACGACTTGTTTTCACAGACTCCGATGTGTCGTGTATTCTTGCCGGCCTTCCAAGGCCCTGAAAAACAAGCTTTTCCCGATGCAGGAACGATACGAAGCGGCCGCCGTCGAGCGCACCGCGCAGAAATTCTGGGATGATCAACGCGTCTTCGAGGCGCGCGAAGACGCAACTGCTGAGGCGGGCAAGTTCTATTGCCTCTCGATGTTTCCGTATCCGTCGGGCCGCCTGCACATGGGTCACGTGCGCAACTACACCATCGGCGACGTGCTCTCGCGCTTCCAGATGATGCAGGGCAAGCGCGTTCTGCAGCCCATGGGCTGGGACGCGTTCGGCCTGCCCGCCGAGAACGCAGCCATCAAGAACGGCGTGCCGCCCGCGAAGTGGACGCGCGACAACATCGCGTACATGAAGGGCCAGTTGAAGCAGCTCGGCTTCGCCTTCGACTGGTCGCGCGAGCTGGCCACCTGCGATCCCAGCTACTACCGCTGGAACCAGTGGCTGTTCCTGCGCATGCTCGAGAAGGGCATCGCCTATCGCAAGACCGGCGTCGTGAACTGGGATCCCGTCGACCAGACGGTGCTCGCGAACGAGCAGGTCATCGACGGGCGCGGCTGGCGCACCGGCGCGCTCGTGGAGAAGCGCGAGATTCCGATGTATTACCTGGCCATCACGAAGTACGCCGAAGAGTTGTTAGGCGACCTCGGCAAGCTCCCCGACTGGCCCGAGCGCGTCAAGACGATGCAGGCCAACTGGATCGGCAAGTCGGAAGGCTGCGAAATCAGCTTCCCGTACGCGCCGGACACCAAGGCGCTGATGCGCGACGACGGCGGGCTCAAGGTTTTCACGACGCGCGCCGACACTGTATTCGGCGTCACGTTCATGGCTATCGCGGCCGAACACCCGATCGCGCTGGCGGCCGGAGCGAAGAATCCCGCGCTGCAGGCGTTCGTCGACGAGTGCCGCCGCGGCAGTACCATGGAAGCCGACATCGCCACGCAGGAAAAGAAGGGTCTGCGCACCGGCCTGCACGTGCTGCATCCATTCACCGGCCAGATGGTCGAGGTGTGGGTTGCTAACTACGTGCTCATGGCCTACGGCGAGGGCGCGGTCATGGGCGTGCCGGGCCACGATGCGCGCGACTACGAGTTCGCGCTGAAGAACGGGCTGGCCATCGTGCAGGTGGTGCGGTCGAAGACCGACGCCTACTCGAATCTCGATCCGCCGTGGCAGGACGCGTTCGGCGAGTACGGCGTCACCATGAATTCCGGCGAGTTCGACGGCCTGGAATATCAGGCGGCCGTCGACCGGATCGCCGGGGCGCTGGAGAAGAGGGGCCTCGGCAGGAAACGCACGCAATGGCGCTTGCGCGACTGGGGCATCTCGCGCCAACGCTACTGGGGCTGCCCGGTGCCCATCATTCATTGCGCGGCCTGCGGCGAAGTGCCGGTGCCCGACGACCAGCTCCCGGTCGTGCTGCCCGAGGGACTGGTGCCCGACGGCTCGGGCAATCCGCTCAACAAGACGCCTTCGTTCCTGAATTGCACCTGTCCGAAATGCGGCGCCGACGCGCGCCGCGAGACGGACACGATGGACACGTTCGTCGATTCGTCGTGGTACTTCCTGCGCTTCTCGTGCCCGGATGCGGCGACCATGGTGGATGGGCGCGCTAACTACTGGATGCAGGTGGACCAGTACATCGGCGGCATCGAGCACGCCATCCTGCACCTGTTGTACGCGCGCTTCTGGACCAAGGTCATGCGCGACCTGAAGCTCGTCGCCGTCGACGAGCCGTTCAAGAACCTGCTGACGCAGGGCATGGTGCTGCACCACATCTACTTCCGCGAGCCGGCGCCGGGCCGACGCGACTATTACAATCCCGCCGACGTCGAAGTGCTGCTGGATGAGAACAACCAGCGCAAGGGCGCCATCCTGCTCACCGACAATCAGCCGGTGGAGTGGGACGGCCTCGGCACGATGTCGAAATCGAAGAACAACGGCGTCGACCCCACCGCGCTGGTGGAGCAATTCGGCGCCGATACCGCGCGACTGTTCATGATGTTCACGGCGCCGCCCGAGCAGACCTTGGAGTGGTCGGAGGAGGGCGTGCAGGGCTCGTTCCGCTTCATACGCCGTCTGTGGAAGGCCGTGTACGATCAGGTCAGCGCGCCACCGCCGCCCGACTCCATCGAGATCGAGAAGTTCGACAAGGCCGCGCTCAATCCCGCGCAAAAGGATTTGCGGCGCATCGCGCACGCGACGCTCGCGAAGGTCACCGACGACATCGGCCGGCGCCGCAGCTTCAACACCGCGGTGGCGTCCGTGATGGAGCTGCTCAATGCCGTCGGCAAGCTGACCGATTCCAGCCTGCACACGCGCGTGGTCAGGCACGAGGCGCTCGAGATCGCGGTGATGTGCCTGTCGCCGATGATTCCGCACGTCACGCACGAGTTGTGGCGCGAGCTCGGCCACGAAGAGGCGCTGGCGCTCGAGCGCTGGTGGACGCCGGACGAAGCCGCGCTGGTCCAGGACACCATCGAGATCTCCGTGCAGGTGAACGGCAAGATGCGCGCGCGCGTGACGATCGCGGCGGATGCCACCGAGGAGGTCGCCATCGCGGCGGCGCTCGCCGATGCCAACGTGCAGAAGTTCGCCGAAGGCAAGCCGGTGAAGAAGGCGATCTACGTCAAGGGCAAACTCGTGAACATCGTCGTATGAAGGGGACTGTCCCCATTTTTTTCCTGAAACTGGGGACCGTCCCCATTCTCTGCATGCTTGCGTCGTGCGGGTTCCACCTGCAGGGCCGGCAGCCCATGCCCGCGACGTTTGCGTACACGTACATCGACACCAGGGACGAGCAGACGGACTTCGTGCAGGACCTGCGCAAAGCCCTGATCGCGAACGATGTGAAGGTGATTCGCACCCAGGCATCCTCCGGCGCGGTCATCGCGGTGCACGACGACAAGCTCACCGAGCGCATCCTGTCCGTGTCGGCGCGCAACATTCCGACCGAATACGAGCTCACGTACACCGTGAAGTTCTCGGTCACTTCCGGCGAGCAGGTTTTGATCGACGCGGAGGAGATCTCCGCGACTCGTGACATCAGCTTCGACGAAGCGCAATTGCTCGCCAAAGAGCGCGAGCAGGAAATCCTCAGCGAAGCGCTGGCGCGCGACCTCGTCGCGCTCGTCATGCGCCGTATCGCCGCGCTGCCGTGAGCGAAGTGCTGCGCGTCGGCCCGGTGGCCGACGAGGCGCTGCTCGGGCTGATCGCGCGTTACGGTCTCGAGCTCGCGCTGTGTGAGCCTGGCGCGCCGCTGCCCGGTTCGTACTGGGGAGAGAGCGAGGCGGGATTGCGCGCCGACCTGCTGTACGTGCGCGCCGACACGCCTATCCACTCGCTGCTGCACGAGCTGGCGCATTTCGTCTGCATGTCGGCCGAGCGCCGCGCCGCGCTCGACCGCGACGCGGGCGGCGACGACGCCGAGGAGTGCGCCGTGTGCTACCTGCAGATCCTGCTGGCCGACGAGTTGCCCATCGGCCGTGATCGCATGCTCGCGGACATGGACGCGTGGGGTTATACCTTTCGACTGGGGTCGGCGCGCGCCTGGTTCGAGCGCGACGCGGCGGAGGCCTGCATCTGGCTGTGCCGGAATGGCGTAGTAAGTGACGACCACCGGCCCACCTTCCGCCTCCGGAATCGAACAGAACCTCCCAGCGCATGAAATCGACGATGCTCCTTGCGGCGGCCCTCGCGATCGCGGCCGCGGTGGCTGCCTGCGGCAGCCTGGCGTTCACCGCCGCGAATGTGCCGGCGCGGTTCGGGGATTTCGAGCGTCGCGCTGACATTCCGTACGGCACGGGTCCGCGCCAGCGGCTCGACGTCTATCTTCCCGGTGCGGCCCGGGGCCGCACGCCTGCGCACGTGCCAGGCCGCCCGATCGTCGTGTTCTGGTATGGCGGCGGGTTCGACCATGGCCGCAAGACTCACTATCGATTCGTAGGCGCGGCGCTGGCGAGGGCCGGCTACGTGGCGGTGCTGCCCGACTATCGGCTGTACCCCGAGGTGATGTTTCCGGCGTTCGTAGAGGACGGTGCCGATGCACTCGCGTGGGTAGTGGGAAATGCCGCGCAGATCGGCGGCGATCCGCAGCGGATTTACGTCGCGGGACATTCAGCCGGCGCGCACATCGCGGCGATGCTGGCTTACGACCGCGCGCGGCTCGAACGCGTCGCGTTGCCGCCCGACACCGTGCGCGGGCTCATCGGGCTTTCCGGGCCGTACGCGCTGACGCCGAACGACCCGACGCTGCACGCGGTCTTCACCGCTCCGTACACGCCCGCCGACTGGCGGCCGGCCGAGCGCGCACATCGCGGCGCGCCGCCGGCGCTGCTGCTGCACGGCGAAGCCGACGACCGAGTCGCGGTGAGCCACGCGACCACGCTCGCCGCAGCGCTGGAGACCGTCGGGTCGAAGGTGACGCTGAGGATCTATCCGGGGCGTGGGCACTCCGACACCGCGGCGTCCTTCGCGGCGCCTTATCGCCCGAGATTGCCGGTAATCGAAGAGATCCGGCATTTCATCGACTCGAACCCCTAGCAAACTGAGTTGAGGTCCGACCGCTACGACTTCAGTGGAGAGGCTGCGACCGGCGCGCGCGTCCCGGCCGGTTCGAATATTCTCGCGTTCGCTTGATGATGTACGACGCCGCTTCGGCGGCGCAGGAGTGGGGCGCAGCCCCTGGAAAGAAGGTCGGGTGATGGAGGCAGCATTTACCAGAAGAGGAGGAGTCGTTTCGGAGTTTCACCGTCCGTCTCCACCAGCCCGACCGATCGACAGACGGGATCTGCGTTGAGCAGGCACAGGTCCCGTTAGCCTCTGTATCGGCGATGGGCTGTTGGACTTGAGAGCTCCGTACGAAAAGTCGAGTTGACAGAATTCGGCCGAAAAAAGAGGGCGTGTCTCGCGACACGCCCAGTAGTGAGGATTAGACGAGGGCAGCGATCCCTCGCCGAGGTTTCAATACTTCACATCGCCATGAATCACGCGCGGCGCTCCGGTAACCGTCGGGCGCGTGCCGATGTAGATGTCGGAGGCCGGAGCCGAGGGATTTTTGAGGTCCGCCGCGGTCGGCAGCACCATCCCGCTCGGAACGGCGAGACCGGCGCCATCGCACACCGAAAGATTCTTGCGCGCGAACCGGATCTCCCGATCGAGCCACTTCACGAGATACGTGGTGCCATCCGCGCTCACCACACCCTGCGTGCTGTTGTGCGGGATCACGAACGAAGGCACGTAGCGCACCTCGCCGCCATCGCAGGCCACTTCCTGGTTGGTCGTGGGCGAGACGCAGAAGCCCGGCAGGCCCCAAAGGTCGCCGAAGCCACCGTATTGCAGCACGATGCTCTTGCCCGCGTACTGGCCATAGGCGTCGCCCTGCGGCACCGCGAAGTTCACCTGCAGCGGCGGATCGAGATTCACGAACTGTCCGCTCGCGTTCTTCACGGCCGCGAACTGGTTGAACGGCTGCGGGCCGGTCTCCCACTGGTAGTACACGTCGAGGTTGTTGACGCGCCACTCGCAGTACGTGGCGGAGCCGATGTTGCACTCCGCGGCCGACGGATCCGTGAGCAGTTTGCCGGTGCGCAGTCCGTAGCGCAGCTGCGGATTGCTCTCGAGCGCTTCGGCGCTCGCGTTCAACACGACACCCGCCGACGCGCCGTCGACGAGCAGCGCGCTGGTCGCGTTGGTGGTGTAGTGCACGACGTCGGCGGGCTGCGTGGGCTGGAAGTTGTTAGCCGAGGTCGCCACGAACGGCGAGTTCGCGTTGCTGCCGGGCGCGAAGTACGCGGCCATGGACGCGGCCGTGGGGCAGTCGCGCACGCAATGCAGTGCCGCAGGCAGCTGTGACGGATACACCACGTCCTGACTGCGGTACGCAACCTGTACGGCGGCCGAGTCCACGGACGAGCCGGCGCCCTGCAGATTGACGAACACTTCGCCGCCCAACTGTTGCGACCAACCCTGGATGCCGCCGCGCGACGCCCAGAACGAAGCGGCCACGCTCTGCACCTGCGCAAGCGCCTGGGTATTGCAGCCGTTGTTGCCGCACATCATCTGTCCGGTGACTTTGAAGTCGCCCGCGGCCTCATCCCAGAACAACTCGTACTGCGCGTTCGGTGTCGCTCCGCTGAAGAAACCCGACGCCTCCATGCCGACAAACGTGTTGAAGCGGATCTGATCGATGCCGCGCAGCGTGCGCGTGTGACGCGTGAACTTCGTGAGCTTGCCGCCGGCCTTCACGACCGTGAACGGCGTGCGCGTGGGCGCGTTGCCGTTCGAGTAGTCCACCTTCTCGACGGTGTCGCCGTTCGCGAGTACCGACTGCGCCGCCGGGGGCAGCGACAGGCCGTAGTAACCGAGGTAGCCCTGATATCTGGTGCCCGAGTGCGTGTATTCGATCGGAAATCCGGAGCTGCGTTCGACACGCGCGCCGGTGGCGGAATCGTAGAGGCCGTAGCGCCACACCGACATGCCGGTCGCGGGGTCGCGCGCGTCACGCGCGAAGCATTGATCGCCATTGTCGTCGCTGCGACGGTAGTAATCCGCGTTATACGCAAACGAAAACGTCGCGGAGTTGTTAGGGTCCTGCATCAGCAGGCGGCCGCTGCCACTCGTGGTGCTCGTGGCGGTCATCCGCAGCGCCTTCGTGCCGCTGCCGCCGTCGCCCTGCTCGCGCTCGAAGTACGAGACGCCCGACGCCGTTCCGTCCAGGAATCCATTGAATGCGCAATTGGGGTCGCTGCCCATGAGGCCGCAATAGTCCACCCGGAACACGCCATAGGGATTGGTGGCGGTCGGAGCCGACGTCGCGCTCATGTTCACGAAGATGGCCGCGCCTTCGGATTCGGGATCGTCGAGCCAGATGCGCGCACGCATCGGCTCGCTGTTGCTGGTGCGCGTGGAGTTCACCGTCGCGGTCACGAACGTATTCGTCTGGCCGGCGCCGCTCGCATTGTCGGTCGAGGAGCGCGATTCCGGATCGCATTTCTGCATGGCGACCAGCGCGTTGTACGCGCCATCATTGACGAGCGCATCCGGGCGCAGCGCACCCATGATGCAGGCGATCATGTTGACCTGGCCGATGCCGCGCGAAGTCGCGTCTTCGACATGGGTCGATTGCGCGTCGGTGGCGTACGCCGAATTGGCAGGAGGATCGGCGAGCGCGAGCGGGGCTTGCCCCAGGGCGAGCGCGGCGAGCGCGCAGGTAAGCGTGCGATTCATGAGTACTCCGAAAATGTTCTTCGCAGAAGTTTTGCGTCGAGAGCGCGGGTTATTGCGCGTTTGTCGCAGTGACCACGGCGACGGAAGTCGGCGTGGCGATGCCATCGATGGCGGCCGGCGGTGGCGGTGCGAGGCTGCCTCCGGACGACGAGGACGCGGAGCCGGAGCTCGAGCCTCCGCCGCAGCCGCTGATGAGCACGAGGCACGCGATGACGAGCATCGCGGCGGATATTTCACGTGAGTGGCGCGCGAGCGCTGCGACCTTCGACATTTCTCCCATTCCTCCAAACTCTGAAAAAACGAACGGATCTGCGGCGCACGGCCGCACATCCGGCTAACAGCTGCATCGGCGAAGGGCTGTCGTGTCTTGAGGCATGGAAGTTAGAGCGCGCTCACAGGTCGGAGTGCGCGCGAGCGGGCGACTTTACAAAGTATTCCGCGCGCCAAGGAATCCCCGACTGCGTACGTCACACGGCAGGGCAAGCGAAGGAGTTCTGGATATGTGGCGAACGATCGGTCTGGTGGTGATATTGGTGTGTGCGCCGGGCGCGGAAGCGGCGCGCGGCGAGGCGCTGGCGCGGCGCCCAGCCGCGCCAAACCCGTCGCTCACCGCCCGCGACTCGGGCGTCGCGGACGACAGCGACGAATCGGCCATGCTTCACATCGGCATGCTCACGGTGAACGTCGAGGTCGTCGGCAACATCGCGCAGACCACGGTCACCGCGCGTTTCGACAACGACACCGGCGGCGATCTGGAGGGCACGTTCAGCCTGCAGATGCCGGACGGGGCGGTGGTCACGGGCTACGCGCTCGACGTCGACGGCGGCATGATCGACGGCGTGCTCGCGCAGCCGATCCAGGCGCGGCGCGCATACGAGGAGAAAGTGCGCGTCGGTGTCGATCCGGGAATCGCCGAGGTGAGGCGCGGCAATGTGTTCAGCACCCGCGTCTACCCCATATTCCAGAGCAAGGGGCGCACGGTGCGCCTGACGTTCGCCGTGCCGTTTCGTGCCGATGGATTCACGCTGCCGTTGGTGACAGACGCGGTTTCCGACGTCCATCTCAGCGTCCGCGTCCGTCACCACGAGGCGTCAGCGAACGTCACCTGGCCGGCGGGCATCGAGTCGCAGTGGCAGAGCACCGGCGATGGCATGGTGAATTCGGTGACACTGCGCAATCGAAAACTAGCAGGCGCGCTGCATATCACTGCGTTACCGGCGGACGGACGCGCCTTCGTCACGCGGCACCCCTCCGGCAAACGCTTCCTGGAGCTGCGCGATGCGGTCCAGAACGTGCAGGCGGCTGCGATCCCACGCAGTGCCCGCGTGTACTGGGACCGCTCGCTGTCGCGCCGCGACGATCGTCTCGACGATGAGCTCATGGCGCTCGAACAGTATTTCGCCGCGATCGGCATGTCGCGCATCGAGGTGGTGCCGTTCGGCAGCGGCGGCGCGACCGCGCGCGTGGCGCAGGGCGCGACGCAGGCGGTCAATCTACTGCGCGATCTCGACTATCGCGGCGCCACCAGTTTCGAGGTGCTTTCCGGCAATGGAGTGGGCGATCGAGCAGGCAACGTGGACATCTGCCTGATGTTCACCGACGGCGTCTCGACCATCGACGCGCGCCCCGAGCTCGAGCTCGGTTGCCCGCTGTTCATCGTCACGAGCGCGCCGGACGCGGATCTCGGCTATCTCGAACTACTCGCGCGCCGCAATGGCGGCGGCGTGCTGCGGCTGACGAAGGACCACGTCGACGATATGGTGCGGCAGTTACGCTGGCGCGCGCCGCGCGTCGTCGGCGTGCGCGCGGGCGATGGGCGCAGGCTCGACTTCGCGCCGCTGCCGGCGCCGGAGCGCGGCTGGGCTTTGGTCGCCGAGGCACCGGACGTGGACGAAGTGGTCGTGCGCATCGCCGGCATCGCGGGAAATGTCGTCGAGCGCCGGTATCGCATCGACGCCGATCTCGGCCGCTTCGAAGGCGCGGCCGCGCTGTGGGCATACGATCGCGTCGCCCAGATCGGCGGTGACGGCCGGCGCCAACCGGAGCTGGAGGCTTTGTCGCGGCGCTATTCCGTCGCGAGCCCGGCAATGTCGTTCATCGTGCTCGAATCGCCGCAGGATTACGTGAACGCGCAGATCGAGCCGCCGCGCGGTTATCCCAAGGCGTCGTTCGCCGCCTATCGCCAGTCGAAACGGGTCGCCGACGAGCAGGAGGCCGCGCGTCGCAACGCGTGGCTCGGCGAGATCGTCGGCACGTGGAAGCACCAGAAGGCCTGGTGGGCGCGCGACTATCTCGATCGGCCGCATGCGAAACGCGAGCACAAGGCGGCCGGACCCGGCATGCAGCTCGACCGGTCACGCGCGCCCGCGGCGCCGGCACCGTCAGCAGCATCCGAATCGGCCGAGATGGAGTCGGTGATCGTCACGGGGGTGCGCGGTTCGATGAAGAGCGCGATGTCCGTCGCACGCAGTGTCAATGCATTCGTCGCGGAAGACATCGCAGCGTTGCCCGGGAAGTCGATCGCCGTCGAGCTCGCGCCGTGGAATCCGAAGCGGCCCTATCTACGCGCGCTCGACGCCGCGCCGCTCGCGAGCTTCGAGCAGGTGTTCGAGACGCAGGAGCGCGAGTTCGGCTCCATGCCGGTGTTCTACTTCGACGTGGCGGAATGGCTGTTCCGCAAGCAGCGCGTGGCGGCGGCGACGGAGATCCTGTTGTCGGCGCTCGAGCTGCCGGCGCGCGACACCGAGACGATCGCGTTGGTCGCGGACCGACTGCAGCGTTACGGCCAGCTCGATCGCGCGATCTGGCTCTACGAGGAAGTGTGCCGCGTGGATCCAGGCCGGCCGCAGCCCGCGCGTACGCTGGCGCTCGCGCTGCAGCGCCGGGCCCTGGCGGCGAAAGCGTCGGCGTCGCGCAAGGATCTCGAGCGCGCGCTGGCGTTGCTGACGCGGATCGTCCTGACTCCGCCGGCCGATCAATACCGGGGCGTCGAGATGATTGCATTGATGGATGCCAACCACATCATCCCGCGCCTGCGCTCGCTGGGCACGAGCAGCTTCGCGCTGGACGCGCGTCTCATAGACGTGCTCGACGTCGACCTGCGCGTGGTCATCGAGTGGAATACCGGCGACTCCGACATGGACTTGTGGGTCGATCAGCCCGATGGCGAGCGGTCTATCTACAGCAATCCGGAGACCGAAATCGGCGGCCGGCTCTCGAACGACATGACGGCGGGTTACGGCCCGGAAGAATATCTACTGCGGCGCGCGCTCGATGGCGAGTACGCAATCCGAGTGAACGTCTACGGCAACGATGCGCTGAACCCGAACGGCGCGACCACGGTGACGGCGCACCTGACGCGCAACCATGGCCGCGAGAACGAGAGCACCGAGACGATCGAGATCGAGCTGACGCCCGGCGATGAGGGCGAGAAGCTCGTCGGGCGCTTCATGGTCGGGGCGGGGCAGGCGTTGGCGAAACGCTGGGGATCTCGGTGAGCGCTCCGTGCTCGACGTGACATGAGAGTCCGGGTTTGAATGCCGCCGAGCTCGGATACGTGAAGTAGCCGATTTCTCCGCAGCTTCTCGCTTCAATGAGGCCGCGGCGAGATCGCCGCGGAAATCGTGCACACGCGGTTTATGAACTCGCGTTTGTCCATTCCGCTTCAATGAGGCCGCGGCGAGATCGCCGCGGAAATAAAACGATCCCGTTTGGGGAGTGCGGTACGGCATGGCTTCAATGAGGCCGCGGCGAGATCGCCGCGGAAATAGGTCACGCTCCAACTGCTTGTAAACATCATCGCGCTTCAATGAGGCCGCGGCGAGATCGCCGCGGAAATCAGCGAGCAGGCGCGCCTCACGCGTGCGCAGGCCGTGCTTCAAAGAGGCCGCGGCGAGATCGCCGCGGAAATCCGCATATGGGGCTCGCCAGACATTGAGCGCGATACGCTTCAATGAGGCCGCGGCGAGATCGCCGCGGAAATGTGGTTTGCTTCGACTCCCTTAGCCACTTCTGGATGGGGCTTCAATGAGGCCGCGGCGAGATCGCCGCGGAAATTCAGGTACTCCTCGAGCGGGTTGCGTCGGTGCTGCTGCTTCAATGAGGCCGCGGCGAGATCGCCGCGGAAATCCGAGCAGACGGGCGCGACGATTTGAGCGCGGTCGCGCTTCAATGAGGCCGCGGCGAGATCGCCGCGGAAATGCCCGTGGTCAGATCGATGATGCCGTTGCCGGAGTTGCTTCAATGAGGCCGCGGCGAGATCGCCGCGGAAATAGCGTCACCAGCACCAATGGTCAACATCGCAAGCATGGGCTTCAATGAGGCCGCGGCGAGATCGCCGCGGAAATTTGCCCAGGCGATGATCGTCGAGCTCCCCGACATCGCTTCAATGAGGCCGCGGCGAGATCGCCGCGGAAATCGCGGTGCGCTCGTCGCAGATTTGCATGCAGGGGATGCTTCAATGAGGCCGCGGCGAGATCGCCGCGGAAATCGCATACCGCGCCAAGTCCGCCGAGTGCGAGGCGCTGCTTCAATGAGGCCGCGGCGAGATCGCCGCGGAAATCTCGCGGAGCGTGGAGTTCTTCAACGCGTGGTACAACGCCGCTTCAATGAGGCCGCGGCGAGATCGCCGCGGAAATAGCCTGACGATCCATTTTCACGGACTGGACGTATTTGCTTCAATGAGGCCGCGGCGAGATCGCCGCGGAAATGGGCGGCTACCAGTGCACTGCGTTGCTGTCGTGCTCTAGCTTCAATGAGGCCGCGGCGAGATCGCCGCGGAAATTTGGCGAGATGCATGACGCCGCTGTTGCGCGCGAGACCGCTTCAATGAGGCCGCGGCGAGATCGCCGCGGAAATACCGCGCGCAAACAGCATGCGTGCTCGTGGTGCGGCCAGCTTCAATGAGGCCGCGGCGAGATCGCCGCGGAAATCCGCCAGGTGCCCAGCTCGGCATGTATGAGGACCACAGGCTTCAATGAGGCCGCGGCGAGATCGCCGCGGAAATAATGAACCTCGCGCGCAGGGATTCTCTCGCGATCCTTGCTTCAATGAGGCCGCGGCGAGATCGCCGCGGAAATGACGGACACGTTGACCTTCAACATCAGTTGCGCACGGGCTTCAATGAGGCCGCGGCGAGATCGCCGCGGAAATGCGAGGGGGCGACTGTCGCAGCCTCGTCGATGGCCTGCTTCAATGAGGCCGCGGCGAGATCGCCGCGGAAATTCACACGGTTGGCTACTACCATAGCGGCAAATGGCGGCGCTTCAATGAGGCCGCGGCGAGATCGCCGCGGAAATGAGCTGGATGAAATCATGGGGGACAACAATGGACGCTGCTTCAATGAGGCCGCGGCGAGATCGCCGCGGAAATCTTCACGCTCCAATGCCGAACTCATGGACAAGGATGGGCTTCAATGAGGCCGCGGCGAGATCGCCGCGGAAATTGAGGGCGGCGTCGGCACTGGTGCGCCTGGCGCATCGGGCTTCAATGAGGCCGCGGCGAGATCGCCGCGGAAATGGATGGTGAATTTCTCCGCGATCTTCTTGCCGTCATCGCTTCAATGAGGCCGCGGCGAGATCGCCGCGGAAATTTCGACCTCGCGATTGCCGAGGCGCGCTGAGGACTGCTGGCTTCAATGAGGCCGCGGCGAGATCGCCGCGGAAATATAGTTACCACTGGATAGTGAGTCGAGGGAATCGATGCTTCAATGAGGCCGCGGCGAGATCGCCGCGGAAATGAGCGTTCGCTGCGTTCGAGTATTCCGTCGTTGGCTGGCTTCAATGAGGCCGCGGCGAGATCGCCGCGGAAATGATGTCGTTCGCGCGCTCGACCAGGTCCATTCGGTTGCTTCAATGAGGCCGCGGCGAGATCGCCGCGGAAATAAGGCTTCAGCGGACAAAGAGGGAATGCTTTCGGTGCTTCAATGAGGCCGCGGCGAGATCGCCGCGGAAATGTGCCAATAGACACGCCGTTGACGTAGTAGGTGACGCTTCAATGAGGCCGCGGCGAGATCGCCGCGGAAATCTCATCGACCTCTCCCAGTGCCGCCATCTCCTTGGCGCTTCAATGAGGCCGCGGCGAGATCGCCGCGGAAATCTTGATGAACTTCGGCATGTCGGGCCAGTAGGCGCAGCTTCAATGAGGCCGCGGCGAGATCGCCGCGGAAATGAAGATCGTCAGAATCGAGAAGTGCGTCATGGCAGGGCTTCAATGAGGCCGCGGCGAGATCGCCGCGGAAATGCCGCAAGCCTCGAAAGTCGAAGATCACGGAGAGCGGGCTTCAATGAGGCCGCGGCGAGATCGCCGCGGAAATCGAGTGCCATCTCGTGGGGCTGTATCACACGCACCCGCTTCAATGAGGCCGCGGCGAGATCGCCGCGGAAATGCGCGGCTGGCGGTGTTCAGGCCATCAGGGCCATCGAGCTTCAATGAGGCCGCGGCGAGATCGCCGCGGAAATCTGCGTCGGATCGTCCTTCACCTTGCCGGTCTTCCAGTGCTTCAATGAGGCCGCGGCGAGATCGCCGCGGAAATCCCCGAGATGAACGCGGCAATGTCGCCGGTCGTGTCGGCTTCAATGAGGCCGCGGCGAGATCGCCGCGGAAATACTTCAAACATGAAACGCAACGCTTACACGGTCGAAGCTTCAATGAGGCCGCGGCGAGATCGCCGCGGAAATTGGTGCCGCTCGAGACGTGGCTGACGCTCATGCAGACGCTTCAATGAGGCCGCGGCGAGATCGCCGCGGAAATTTCAGCTCGCCGGTCACGATCAGCGTGGCGCAACTGCTTCAATGAGGCCGCGGCGAGATCGCCGCGGAAATGGCTTCGCTGTCTCGCGGCTCCTTCAGGTCGGGCTGCTTCAATGAGGCCGCGGCGAGATCGCCGCGGAAATGGGAGCTGAGCTCAGAGAGAGCTGGGTAGGGCCAAGGGCTTCAATGAGGCCGCGGCGAGATCGCCGCGGAAATTCTACAAACTCATCCACACAGGGATTATTCGATGGTGCTTCAATGAGGCCGCGGCGAGATCGCCGCGGAAATCGTGATCCGGCTGTGCAAGTCGCGGCCGGCTGACTGGCTTCAATGAGGCCGCGGCGAGATCGCCGCGGAAATGCAAGAATCGTGCGGTGCTGTCTCTCTTGTTCATTCGGCTTCAATGAGGCCGCGGCGAGATCGCCGCGGAAATGCAGACGGCGCGCGCGAAGCAGATGTTCTCGCACGCGCTTCAATGAGGCCGCGGCGAGATCGCCGCGGCAGCCGCGAGATATACCACTTGCCATAGTCGTCAGCCACCGCCTGCTTCTCCGGCGTCGGTTCCAGGTAGTAGTAGCGCATGGCGATCGTCTGCGGAAAGGTGAGCGTGGCGTCCGCGTGGTGCAGCCAGTTCAGGTAGGCGCCGTACTCGGGATGTGCCGGTTGCAGGCCAAAGTCATAGCGTTGGTAGCGATCCACCAGATACTGGCAGATACCCACCGACTCGGTCATCTCAGTTGCCCCGTCAACAAAGAACGGCACCGTGCCCAGACTGTTGACCTTGAGATACTCACGCTGAAACACACGTGGCGGAAACGGCAGGATTTCCAGCTCATACTCCAGCCCCATTTCCTCCAGTGCCCACAGGGGGCGCAGCGAACGCGCGCTGCTGCAATGCCACAGTTTCATTTCTATAACCCGTACTGGCGCGCCGCCAGATCACGCATGATTTCCTCGGAGCCGCCGCCGATGGCGTTGACCCGCACCTCGCGGTAGATACGCTCCACCCGGCTGCCGCGCATATAGCCGCTGCCGCCCAGTATCTGCATCGCCTCGCGCGCGCAGAACTCCATGGTCTCACTGGCCTGCACCTTAAGCAGGGCGATATCACCCGGGTTGGCGTTGCCCGCCGCGATGGCCTCGTAGCATATCCGGATATAGGCCTGGGTGGCATTCAGTTTTTGTTTCATCTGCGCGATCTTGTGGCGAATCACCTGGTGGTCGGCGAGACGCTTGCCAAAGGTCTTGCGCTCCCGCGCCCACGCCACGGCTTCCTCCAGGCAGACCCGGCCCAGCGCTTCCATGGACGCCGACATACCCATGCGTTCACCATTGAAGTTGGTCATGATCACAAGGAAACCCTGGTTCTCCTCACCGATGAGATTGGTCACCGGCACCCGCACGTTGTCGAAGTACAGCGTGGCGGTATCGGACGCCCACCAACCCTGCTTTTTATCCAGATGGGTGCGGCTGAACCCTGGCGCATCGGTGGGAATCAGTAACATGGAAACACCCCGGGCACCCGGACCGCCCGTGCGCACCGCGGTGGACACCCAGTTGGCGCGCATGCCACCGGTGATGTAGGTCTTGGAGCCGTTGACGATGTAGTGGTCACCATCGCGCACTGCTGTGGTGGCCAGTTGCGCCACATCGGAACCGCCACCCGGTTCGGTAATACCCAGCGCGATATGCTTGACCCCCGCCAGCACTGGCGGCGCAATGCTTTCCTTCAGCGCCTGCGAACCCCAGTTGATGATCGGCGGCAGGCCGATGCCATGCACCATCAGGCTGGCGGCGATACCACCAACGCCCATGCGCGCGAGCTCTTCGCTGACAATCCATTGGTACCAGCAGTCAATGCCTTCCTTCACGCCGCCGAACTCCTCGGGATAACCGAGGCCGAGCAAGCCAACCGCAGCTGCCTTGGGCCACAGTTCGATGGGAATGTGGCAGGCCTCATCCCAATCGTCGGCATGGGGCATGATCTCAGTGTCGATAAACCGGCGCAGTTGCGTGCGCCATGCATGGTGCTCTTCGCGCAGGTGGGGATTGGGGAGGCGGGCGCTATCGAAGTCAAGTGACATGGGGTGCTCGCGAAAGGTTACGGTGTTTTCGGGACCCCATAGTAACCGAGTGCGCGCAGTCATGCATGGCTTGGCACCGGGCGACAGTTGGCGGGAGGCACAGAGGGCCGTGGCGATCATGCCTACGAACGCCATCGCCCAGAGCAAACTCTACTCTACCGGCCCATCGAGGTGCACTACCCGGCCCTGGTTGAGCAACTGGCTCAGCAGGACAAATTCCTGCCCGACCATGTCCGCCGGGAGTTCCATGCCTACTTGAAGTGCGGCCGGTAGCAGAGCCCGCACTATCACAGTTCGGTTAGCAGGGGCGCCATTGAACAACAGACTGGTGTGGATTTCTGTGGGCTACGCCGTGGAAACGACCATAAATAATCGGCAAGTGGGCCCATGCAAGCACGATTTCAGCACTTCCCGCAGCCATCCAACGATCAATTCCGGCAGCGCAGCGGGATTCAGGAAAAAAATTTTTTTGCTATATGTCGTTTGTTTTACTTATACTTCCGCAACTTTCCTGTGAAGCCTGAGGTGCTGCAACCGGGGCTTTTTTTTGGAGTCTATCGATGCACGCACCTACCGCACGCCTGCGGCGCTTGTCGTTTTTCTTTCTGCTGATCGCGTTGTCGATCATTGCCTTGCCAGCAGCTGCCGAAGGCTCGCCGCACGAATCCCGCATGTCGACGGCTGTTGTGCTGAGCAGCCCAGTGCTGCCCGAGCCTTTGGTCCCATTTGGAACCCCTACGCAAGAGGAAACCCGAAGTCTGCAGGCGGCCCTGGATCGCTATACCGCGGGATCCAACGCGGAGGACCTTTCGCCGCTGCGCGACTTCCTCGATCGGAATTCCGCGTCGCCTTGGCGCCAGAGCTTGCTGGTCAATCTCGGCGGCATCTATTACCGCCAGGGCTACTTCAGCAAGGCCATGGAGGCCTGGCGGCAGGGTTGGGAGAGCGCCAAGCGTTCGACGGACTTCGCACAGCGCGCCGTGGCTGACCAGGCCGTCGGCGAGCTTGTGCGCATGCACGCGCGATTGGGCCATGCCGAAGAAGTGGCGAAGATTATTGCCGAGATCGACGGTCGCGTCCTCATCGGCCCGGCGACGGAGACCGTACAGGGCGCTCGTGAGGGCTTGTACCTCATGCAGGAAGAGCCGGGCATCGCCTACTTGTGCGGGCCGCTGGCGCTGCGCTCGGTGTTGATGCTGTCTCCGGACAGCACCCACAAGCAAGCCCTGCTGGAAGCCGCGCGCTCGGGTCGTCGCGGTGTAAGCCTGACGGAAGTGGGAAGTCTGGCGGAACAGGCTGGCATGGACCTGGTGCCCGCGCGGCGCAGCTCGGGCGAAATTCCGGTGCCATCCGTCGTGCACTGGAAGGTCAACCACTACGCGGCGATCGTCAGTGTCGAGGACGGCAGGTACCGGATCAAGGATCCAACCTTCGGTGACGACCTGCTGGTCTCCGCAGATGCGATCAATGCCGAGACCAGCGGCTACTTCCTGGTCGCCGCTGCCCAGGTCGGTAACGGATGGGAGCGGGTTTCGGATCGCGAAGGCGGCCGGATTTACGGCATGGGCGCGACCACGACCATGGATCAGCGCGCCACCCGGCCCTACGACCAGAAAGACTGCTGCGCCGATGTTCCCGAGAACGGAATGCCGGGCTACGCCGTGCATTCCATGCTGGTCAGCCTGAATGTGGTGGATACCCCGTTGGGTTATCAGCCGCCGCGCGGACCCGCAGTCCGCTTCCGGCTGACCTACAGCCAGCGTGACGCCTACCTGCCGGCGACCTTCTCGTTCTCCAATCTCGGCCCCAAGTGGACGCACGACTGGTTGAGCTTCGTCATCGACACCCCTGGCGTGGGAGGCGGGACTGTTGGCGTGTATGTCTCGGGCGGCGGCTACGAAAACCAGGGCGGTTACAATAGCGCGGATGGCACCTTCAACCCCGAGCGCACGCTCGGCGCGCAGCTGATTCGCGTGTCGGGCAATCCGATCGTGTACGAGCGCCGCTTTCCGGACGGCTCGGTGCATGTGTACGCCGCGCCCGATGGCGCGATCAGTTATCCGCGTCGCGTGTTCCTCACCAAGATCAAGGATCCGGCCGGCAACGCGCTGTCCTTCGCCTACGACGGCCAGCTGCGGCTGGCCAGTGTGACCGACGCCATCGGGCAAATTACGACACTAACCTACGCCGATCCTCTGGCGCCGCTCCGCATCACCCGCGTCACCGATCCGTTCGGGCGCTATGCCGATGTGGGTTACGACAGCAACGGCCGGCTGGCGATCGTCACCGACGCGATCGGGATGCAATCCACGTTCGCCTATGACGCAGGCACCTTCATCAACGCGATGACGACGCCTTACGGAACCTCCACGTTCGCCTACGGCGAGAACGGCATGCAACGGTGGATCGAAGCCACCGACCCGCTCGGCCATACCGAGCGGGTTGAAACCAAGCACTCAGTGCCCGGGCTCGCCGACTCCGAGTCGCCGGCGCCCGTTGGCTTCACCTATCGCAAC
>JAYTOI010000160.1:0-49686 GCA_043747875.1 Pseudomonadota bacterium
TTGCGCCAGGGCGTGCACGTCACGCAGGCCGACGAGCCCACCGTCATGTATCACCTCGCCTTCCGCGAGGTGTTCCAGTCGCCGACGCTCGCGCTGGTGCTCACCGGCGTCTTCGTCATCGTCTGCCAGCTCAAGATCAACGTGACGAACGCGTACGCCGGTTCCATCGCCTGGTCCAACTTCTTCTCGCGCCTGACGCATGCGCATCCGGGCCGCGTCGTGTGGCTGGTGTTCAACGTGGTGCTGGCGCTGCTGCTCATGGAGATCGGCATCTTCCGCGCCATCGAGAGCATCCTCGTCATCTACGCGAACTTTGCCGCCGGGTGGATAGGCGCGCTGACCGCCGACCTGGTGGTCAACAAGCCGCTGGGCTACAGCCCGAAGTACATCGAGTTCAAGCGCGCGCATCTGTACGACATCAACCCCGTGGGCGTGGGCGCGTTGGTAATTTCCGTCGTGCTGTCGAGCGCGGCTTTCATGGGTGCGTTCGGGCAATACGCGCAGATCCTGTCGCCGTTCGTCGCGCTCATCGTGGCGTTCCTGGCCGCGCCCCTGATCGCCATTGCGACGCGCGGCAAGTACTACCTGGCGCGGCCCGCCGAAGGCCTGCCCGACAAGGCCACCGAAATCGAGTGCTCGATCTGCGAGAACGTGTTCGAGCGCGGCGACATCGCGATGTGCCCCGCCTACGCCGGCCCCATCTGCTCGCTGTGCTGCACGCTCGAGGCGCGCTGCCGCGACGTCTGCAAGACCAACAGCCGTTTCAACGAGCAACTCGACGCGTGGTTCACCCAACTGCTGCCGAAGCGGGTGGCCGCGGCGCTCAACACGCGCGCGGGACACTTCGGCGGACTGCTGCTGCTGTCCAACCTGGCGATCGGCCTGTTGTTGGGGCTCATCTATCAACAGTACGGCGGCGCGGCGCCAGCCGAGCGCGAGGCCATCGGCACGACATTGTGGCTGGTGTACTTCGCGTTGCTGGTGGTCTCCGGCGTCATGTCCTGGCTCATCGTGCTCGCGCACGAGAGCCGGCGCGCGGCCGAGGCCGAGTCCGCGCGCCAGACCGCGATGCTCATGGACGAGATCGACGCGCACAAACGCACCGACGCCGCGTTGCAGAAGGCGAAGGAAGTGGCGGAGGCGGCCAATGTGGCGAAAACGCGCTACATCGCCGGTATCTCGCACGAGATCCGCACGCCGCTCAACTCCATCTATGGCTACGCCCAACTACTCGAGCGCGGCACCGCCGGGCCATCGGACAACGCCATCCGCGTGATCCGCCGCAGCGCCGAGCACCTCGGCGACCTCATCGACGGCATCCTCGACATCTCGAAGATCGAGAACGGCATCCTGCGCCTGAATCGCGACCAGGTGCGGCTGCCCGAGTTCCTCGATCAGATCGTCGACATGTTCCGCCTGCAGGCCGCGGCCAAGGGCATCGATTTCATCTACACGCGTCCGCCCAATCTGCCGACGTCGGTGCACGTGGATCAGAAGCGCCTGCGGCAGATCCTCATCAACCTGCTCTCGAACGCCATCAAGTTCACCGAGCGCGGCAGTGCCTCGCTCGTGGTGCGATACCGCAGCCAGGTGGCGGAGTTCGAAATCTCGGACACCGGCGTCGGCATCCCAGTGCGGGAGCTGGAGCGCGTCTTCGAGCCGTTCGAGCGCGGGCACGGCGCGAACGTGCGCGCGATCCCGGGCACCGGCCTCGGTCTCACCATCACCAAACTACTGACGCAGATCATGGGCGGCGAGATCAACGCCGCCAGCGTCGAGGGCCAGGGCACCACGTTCACCGTGCGCCTGCTGCTGTCGGAGGCCGCACCCGCGCCCGTGTCCGCGCGCGAGCGACACCAGGGCGCCCGCGCCATCACCGGGTACACCGGCACGCGCCGACGCATCCTGCTGGTCGACGATGACGCCGCGCATCTCGACATCGCCCAGAACCTGCTGAAGCCGCTCGGCTTCGAATTGTTCACCGCATGCGACGGTGCCGCGGGGCTCGCACTGGCGGGCGGATGCCAGCCGCATCTCGCGATGATCGACGTGTCGATGCCCGGCATGAACGGCTGGCAGCTCGCCGAGCGCCTGCGCGCCCTGCCCGGCCTCGAGCGGCTGCGCATCGTCATCGTCTCCGCGAATGCGCACGAGTTCTCCGCCGGCGGACCAGAGGCGCACCACGACGCCTTCCTCATCAAGCCCATCGAGGTGCAAGGCGTGTTCGAGTGCATCGCCACGCAGCTCGATCTCGAGTGGACCTACGACGCCGAGCCTGACGCGCTGCCCACGCCAGCCGCCCTCTCGACGAACGATGCTGGCGGCGCGCCGCCCCACCTGCAGCAGCATCACGTCGACGATCTCTATCAACTCGGGCTCATCGGCCACGTGCGCGGCATCCAGGCGAAGCTGCGCGAAATGGAGGCCGATCCCGCCAACAAGCCCTTCGCGGCCCGCATGCGCACGCTGGTCGCCAACTTCGATCTCAAACGATACATGCACGTGCTGGAAGGAATGCGCCGCCATGGCTAACTATCCACCGAACGCGGACGTCCGTCGCGACACCATCCTGGTGGTCGACGACACGCCCGAAACGCTGGGATTTCTCACCGATACCCTCGACGGCGCCGGCTTCACCGTGCTCATCGCCACCGATGGCGAGAGCGCGCTGCGGCTCATCGAGCAGATCACGCCGGATCTGGTCGTGATGGACGCGATGATGCCCGGCCTCGACGGCTTCGAGACCTGCCGGCGCATCAAGCGCAGCAAGACCTCCGCCCATCTACCCGTGATATTCATGACCGGCCTGACCGAAACCGAGAACGTGCTCGAGGGGCTGGCGGCCGGCGGGGTCGACTACGTGACCAAGCCCATCGTGGTGGACGAGTTGCTGGCGCGCATCCGCGTTCATCTCGCAAACGCGCGCGTAACCGCCGGCACCCGCGCGGCGCTCGATGCGACTGGCCGATTCCTGCTGGCCACCGACCGCTCGGGGCGCGTGCTGTGGAGCACGCCGAAGGCGCGACAGCTCCTCGCCAAAGTTTTTCCAGCCGTCGGCGACGTCACGTGCGTGCCGACGAACATGTTCGCGCAGCTCATGCAACTTCGTTCGCAGGGCACGAATGGCCAGGCCCGGCTGCTCGTGGATGTCGGCGGCCACAAGTTCGAGATCTCGGTGATGAGCCCGATCGGGCCCGACGAGTTGCTGTTCCGGCTCACCGAGCTCAGCACCACCGCGGACGAGCGACAGCTGCAGTGCACGCTGGCGCTGACGTCACGCGAGTCGGAGGTGCTGTTGTGGATCAGCCGCGGCAAGGCGAATCGCGAGATCGGCGAAATTCTCGCAATCAGCCCCCGCACGGTGAACAAGCATCTCGAGCAGATTTTCGTGAAGCTGGGAGTCGAGAATCGCGCTTCCGCGGCAGCGCGGGCGATTCGCGCTCTCACGCAGTAATGGGGACACTCCCCATTTGCTAGCAAAAGGGGACAGACCTGAAGCGCTGAGAAGTGGCCCCTTTCCGCCCCGTCACTGATTCCAGGCGACGGGAGAATGCTCGCCATTTCCGGGCGCTGTCCCTTCACGAGCTGTGCCGGCGCAGAGATCACCACCTGGGCCCGAGCGAACGCCGACGAAAAAATGGGGATAGACTCTCCGTGCCTCATCAATCTGGTCGCATTCGGCGAGGTCTGTCCCTTTTTGCTAGGAAATGGGGAGTGACCCCATTTCCCCACTACAATCCCCAACCGGGGGATTGGCCATGCACGGCGCGGCAGTGAAAATCTTGTTCATCATGCTGGGCTGCGCGCTGCTCGCGAGCTGCAAGACGCTACCCGGGCCGATCGAAACCACGCCCGACGGTCTTCAACGCATGCCCTCGCGCGCCGATGGCGGTGTGTTTCGCGCGCCCGGCGTGCCGTTCTCTCAATACAAGCGCCTCATCATCGAACCTCTGACCATCGCCTTCGTGAAAGGCTGGGAGGAACGTCACCCGGACATATCGGCCCGGGAAACCAAGCGTCTGCGCGATGAGGCCACGCGCGACTTCCGCAAGGAGTTCGTGGATGTGCTCATCGACGAAGGTCCGTACACATTCGCCGACGAGCCCGCGCCGGACGTGCTCATGATCAGCCCGACGGTCGTCGACCTCGACATACCTGCGCCCGAGGCGGATCTGACGGACAGGCGCACGCTCACGCCGCGCAGCGTCGGGCTGCGAATCGTCGGCGAGCTGCGCGACGCGGCCACCGGCAAGCTCGTGGGGCGCATCGACAGGATCTCGGGTGGCGAACTGTATGGAGTCGGGTCTGCGCAATTGCGGCCCGCGAACCGATTGACCAACGCGCACGAGATGCGCCGGGCATATGGGGAATGGTGCCGATTGCTGCGCGAGGCGCTCGACGTCGCCAAGGTCGAACGCCCGCGCCCGGCGCCGGCGCCGGCACCGCCTACTTAGGCGTCTCGATCTCGTAGCCGGCCGCGCGCAGCCGCGCGAGATATCCACCCTCGCGCAATAGTTTGGGCATCGGCACGATTGCGAAGGTAGTTTGATTCGCGGCCAGCGCCGCCGCGACCGCGTCGAGCCACAGCTGCTCGCTCTGCGCCACGATGTCGGCCGGTATCACCTCGCGCGCCACCTGCGAATTCATCACGGCCATGGCGCAGGACAGAAACGGATTCGGCAGCGGCGGCAGCGCCGCGAGCGCGTCGAGATCGGCGATGGCCCACGCGCGGGCGCGCGCGTTCTCGACGTCGCGGCGCGCGAGCGCTTCCGTGAGATCCAGCGTGCTCGAAAAGCACTCCATGTCGGCCAGCGACTCGCGGGAGAACGCCTTGATCTTCTCCCGCACCTCATCGCGCTTGAACGTGAAGCGCAGCCGCGGCGCGGTCACTTTGATCTTGTGCAGTTTCGCGAGCTCCTCGATGGTCTCCCACAGCACGCCGCTCTCGCGCAATTGCAGCTCGTCGTACGCCGCGCGCCGCAGCTTGTCCGCCGCGAAAATCGGCCGCCAGGACTCGACACCGCGCGCGCCCCCCAGATAGAGAGCCTTCTGCGCCAGCCAGCGCCGATACAGCGGCGGGGGCAGCACTGCTTCGAGCTTTTCCTCGTCGGGATTGCGGCGCGCCGCGCGCAGCGCGGGCACCAGCGTGAGACCGCGGAGCACGCCTATCTTCTCATCGGCCTCCATCGCCACGGCGACGTCGCGCAGGATCTCCTGCGACCCCCGCGCGGCCGTCTCGATGTCACGCGACTTCCATCGCATGCGCTTCGGCAACGCCCATGGATCGGCGGCGATCAACAGCGTGTGGCCTGCGGCATCGCCCGGACGCGTGATCTTCCACATGCCGGGGCCGGGAAATTCACCGGTGACGACGATCTCTTCGAGCGGCGCGCCTGCATCGACCTCCGCCGGCGGCGCGCCCGCGGATTCGGCGTCGCCGACCGCCACGCCGACTAACAACGCAACCGCTGCGATTCCCCCCGCTCGTCTCATGAACCCCGTCCTGTAGACCCCACTCCGATGAATGGGTTCGAGCCTATACGCTCCGGAAGAGTTCCCTAGAATGAGTGCGCGTCGCGCCCCATGCCGTCGAGCTGCGTCTGCAGACTGATACGGTCGAGCGAGCGCATGGGCAGGTTCGCGAGCAGGCGCAGGCGGCGTTCGAGCTCGGCACGCGTGCGCATCAACGCAGCGCGATGTTCGGCGGCATCTTCGAACTGGTCCGGATCGACGCAGCGCCAATGCGCGGTGATCGGATGACCCGGCCACGAAGGCGGCGCTTCACCGGCCGCGGTATCGCTCAAGGTGAACACGAAATCGAACGGCGGCGAATCCGGCGCACTGAACTCGCGCACGTGTCGCGGCGCGTGGTCGGGGGGCGATATACCCGCGTGCTCCAGCACCTCGAGCACCACCGGGTCGGCCGCCGCCGCGGGGTGCACGCCGGCGCTGAACGCTGAAAACTGCCCATGACCGATCGCATTCGCCAGCGCCTCCGCGATGAGGCCGCGCGCGGCATTCCGGCGCGAGAGAAACAGGACTCTGAACGGCTGATCTGGCATGTGACTCTCCACGACGACGACGACGCACTGTCGCCCTGCCGCAGGTCGCGCGCCATCGCGCGTCAACGAAGCTCCGTGTCGGCATCGGCAGCCGACGCGTGTCAGTGCCGCAGCATGCCCCGCGTCTCGATGAACTCGACTACCTGGTCGAGCCCGTGGCCGGTCTTGAGATTGGTGAACACGAACGGTCGTTCGCCACGCATCTTTTTCGCATCGCGGTCCATGACCTCGAGCGAAGCGCCGACGTGCGGAGCGAGATCGATCTTGTTGATGATGAGCAGATCGCTCTTCATGATGCCCGGCCCGCCCTTGCGTGGAATCTTGTCGCCGGCCGCAACGTCGATGACGTACAGCGTGAGGTCCGACAGCTCCGGGCTGAATGTCGCCGCGAGGTTGTCTCCACCGCTCTCCACGATGATCATGTCGAGCGCAGTGAAGTCGCGCATGAGCTGATCGATCGCCGCGAGATTCATCGACGCGTCCTCTCGGATCGCGGTGTGGGGACAGCCGCCCGTCTCCACGCCGCGAATGCGCTCGGGCGCGAGTGCCTGGCTGCGGATCAGGAATTCCTGATCTTCTTTCGTGTAGATGTCGTTGGTGACTACCGCGATGTCGAACAGGTCGCGCATCCGCTTGCAGAGGGAATCGACCAGCGCGGTCTTGCCCGAGCCCACGGGCCCGCCGACGCCCACGCGCAACACATCCGGTCGTTTTGCATCAGTGCTCATGTGTCGAATGATACTGGGGGCCCGCTCTGGGTGCGCGCGCCAGCTCCGGTCACCTGCGTCAAATGACTTATATATAAAGAGTGCGCGCCGCTGACCGCCGTGAGCGTTGCGGTAGGCTTATCGTCATGAAATACGCATCGAAGCTGCTGCGCCCGATCACCCTCATCATTGCGCTGCTCGCGCCTGCCCTGGCACAGGCGCATCCCGGCCATGCGCACGACAGCTTCGCCGCCGGTGCGCTGCATCCGCTGAGCGGCGCCGACCACCTGCTGGTGCTGTTCGGCGCGGCGTGGCTGGCCGCGCGTCTGGCCGCCCCGACGCTGCGGGTGCTCGGCGCGCTGTTCATCGGTGCGTTGGGCGCCAGCGCCGCCGCACATGCGGACGGCGGGGTCGATGCGTGGGCATTCCTCGCCGGCGTCCTGCTCACGAGCGTTGGCCTGATCGCGGTGTTGACCACTGTTCTGATCCCGACGGGCACGCTCATTCCACGTAAGCTCACTTCATCTGCACGACGCTCACCGACATCGGCGGCAGCGTCAGCACCAGCGCCCCGCCCGACTTCTTCGCACTGATCTTCGCCGGCGCCACCAGCTGCGGCTGGTCCGGCGTGTTGTGCGCATCCATCGCCGACGCCGTCAGCACGCGACCCATTGCCGTCGACGGAGTTGCCGTCGTCGGAGCGCCGCCCTTCGGCTGCGCACCCGTCACGCGCACGGTGACCGCCGCCTCGCGCTTCGGATCGAGATTCACGAGCGCGAGCTGCAGGTTGCCCAGCGTATCGCGCGCGGCCGATACGCTGACCGATGGCACCGCGTACTTGCCGAGCGCGTAGTTAGGCGTCTCGATCTCGGCCGGCAGGACCGTCGCGCCCTGGAACGGGATGTACATCTGGAACGCGTGGTAGGTAGGCGTCAACGCCATCTTGGACCCATCGGTGAGGATCATGGCCTGCAGCACGTTCACCATCTGCGCGATGTTGGTCATCTGCACGCGCCTGGCATGCCGATGGAAGATGTTGAAGTTCAGGCCCGCCACCAGCGCATCGCGCAGTGAGTTCTGCTGATAGAGGAAGCCCGGCTCGCGTCCCGGCTCGGGGTCGTACCACGTGCCCCACTCGTCCACGTAGAGCGCGGTGCGATTCTGCGGGTCGCGTTCCTCGAGGATCTTCACGTTCTTCGTGATGTACTCGTCGATGCGCATCGTATTCGCCAACGTGGAGATCCACTCCGTTTCCGGGAAGCCGACTGCGTTGCCCTTGTTCTGCCACACGCCCGTGGGCAAGGTGTAGTAATGATGCGAGATGGCGTCCATGTCGCGATGCACGTTCCTGGTGAGCACGTCCACCCACTCCGTCTGCTCGTCGTGGCCGCCGCTCGCGACGATCTTCGGACGATGGCCGCGCGGCGCCTTCACGTACGTGGCGTACTGGCGGAACAGGTTCGCGTAGTACTCCGGCGTCATGTTGCCGCCGCAGCCCCAGGTCTCGTTGCCGACGCCGAAGAAGTGCACTTCCCAGGGCTGGTCGCGGCCGTTCTTGCGCCGCTCGTTGGCCAGCGTCGAAACGGTGTTCGACGTCATGTACTCCATCCAGTCCGCCATTTCCTGCGGACTGCCCGAGCCGACGTTGCCGCTGATGTAGACCTTGGTGCCGATCATCTCGGCGAACGCCATGAACTCATGCGTGCCGAATTCATTGGTCTCGGCCACGCCGCCCCAGTGCGTGTTCACTTTCACCGGACGCTTTGCGCGGTCGCCGACGCCGTCGCGCCAATGGTATTCGTCGGCGAAGCAGCCACCCGGCCAGCGCACCACGGGCACTTTCAGGTTCTTGAGCGCCTGGATGACGTCGTTGCGAAAACCATTGGTGTTCGGAATGTTCGACTTCTCGCCCACCCACACGCCTTCGTAGATTCCCGCCCCGAGGTGCTCCGCGAACTGCCCGTAGACGTTCGGATTGATCACCTCCCCGGGCTGGTCGGCGCGAATCGTCACGGCAACCTTGGCGGCCGGGCCTTCCGCGGCGCCGGCGGTCGAGACCGCGCCCGCGAACACGGCGCCGAGCGCGAGCGCCCACGCGGCTGCGAACCGCGGCCGGAATATCGTGCTTCTCGTCATGAGACCCCTCTCGTCGTTTGTTAAATCAGGTTGGGCGCCGGGCGCCATGCGCCGGGCCTTTTCGTTTCAGGGAGCGATCAATCCAGACAGGCGCGCCCGGGCGGCCATTGGTCCCAGAGCCTGGGGTCGGGCGCGAGGTAGTCCTGGCTGGTCGCGAGGATACGCGGCTCGAACGCCGTGGACTTGCGCGCCACCGTATCGATGTGCACGCCCGTGGCCAGCATCGTCGCGAGCCAGTCGCCCTTGTCACCGCGGAACATCTCGTGCACGAAGCGGACTAGTTTGGGCTTCACCTCGACGATGGCCGTGCGCACCGTGATGACGTCGCCCGCCAACGCTTCCTTGCGATAGCAGATGCGCTGCTCCACCGCCGCCATGCCGCGCTTCGAATCTTTGAGGTATTGGGAAGTCATGCCCATCATCGCGGCGAGATTCCACGTGGCCTCGTCGAACTTGCCGACGTACCACATGACGTTCATGTGGCCCATGTGATCGCAGTGCCATTGATGCACGGTGCCGCGGTAGGTGATGTCGAGCTTTGTCATGGTACCTCCCGGCGCGATCCTACCCGCAAATCGATGCGCCGCGCTGCGGCAGCCACGACTAACTACTGCGGCAGCGCGCGGCGATTTTTTTTCGAATGATGCCGCCGACCCTCTTGCGTCGACGGTCGTGAGTATATACTGTGTATACACGCTATGCACACCGGCATACACATCTCGCAGACCGACTCCCGGCCCATGTACCTCCAGATCATGGAGCAGATCCGGCTGCGTATCGCCGTCGGTGACTGGGCAGCCGGTAAAGAACTGCCGTCGATCCGGGCACTTGCAGCAGATTTACGCGTCAGCGTCATCACGATCAAGCGGGCCTATCTCGACCTCGAATCCGAGGGGGTCATCTTCACCCGACACGGAAAAGGCTCGTTCGTGGCAGACGTGAATGGCCTGGCTGGCGAGTTGCAGGCTGAAAAACTCGACCAGCACCTGACCGCCGCGGCGCAGGTCGGCCGCCTGCTCGGCCTCACCGAAGAAGAACTCGCGGCGCGCCTGCGCCTGGCGAAACGCAACTTGGACCAGAAATGAACCAGCAAAAGCTCATCGAGCTGCGTGGCGTACGCAAAGCCTTCCGTTTTTTCACGCTCGAAGATCTGTCGCTCGATCTCGAGCCGGGCCAGATCATGGGCCTGGTCGGACCCAACGGTGCCGGCAAGAGCACTGCCATCCGACTCATGATGGGTCTGCTCACGCCCGACGCGGGCGAGATCCGCATGCTCGGCCACGCGATGCCCGAGGCCCAGGCCATCGCAAAGCGCGACGTCGGCTTCGTCTCCGACGAGATGCGCCTGTTTGCGCACGCCACGCTCGGCTGGCACATGCGGTTCATCGCCTCGATCTATCCGGGCTGGGATGCCCGCTACGCGGACACGCTCGTGCGGCGCTTCAATCTGCGTCCCGAGCAGAACGTCAGCGGCCTTTCGAGCGGCGAGCAGGTCAAGGCGGTGCTGCTGCTCGCCCTCGCCCGCCGGCCGCGCCTGCTCGTGCTCGACGAGCCCACATCGGGATTCGATCCGGTGGCGCGGCACGAGGTGCTCACCGAATTCACCGACGTGCTGCGCGACGAGAATCGCTCGATCCTTTTCTCGTCTCACAACACGCTCGACGTCGAGCGCATATCCGACCGCATCACGTTCATCGACCGGGGCCGTCTCGTCGACAGCAGCGACAAGGAGGATTTCCTCGAGCGCTGGCGCCGCATTCAATTGCAGGTGCACGCGGGCGCGACGCTGCCCGACGTGCCCCACATCGTCGGCCGCGTCGTCGACGGACAGTTCGTCACGCTCACCACGAATCGCTTCTCGGACGAGTTGCTCGCGCGGCTCGGCAGTACGGTGCGCGAGGTGCAGCGCATGACCCTCGAGGAGATTTTCGTCGCGAATGTCATGCATCACCGACAGGCGCGCGGCCAATGAACAGTCCGACGCGTTCGCTCATCGCCAAAGAGTTTCACCAACACCGCTGGCTGCTGCTCAGTTCGATCGGCGGAGGCCTGGCAGGCCTCGCGGTCGCCGGCATCGAAGGGCTGATGTACTTCAACATCGGCATGCTCACCTGGCTCACCACGTTCGTCGCTTTCGGCGTGGTCCTGGCGATGTTCGGCATCAGCAACGAGCGCAAGGAGCGCGCGCTGTTGTTCGTGCTCAGCCTGCCGCTGTCGCACGCCGACTACGTGCGCACCAAACTACTTGGCCTGCTGTTGTGCTACCTCGTGCCCTGGATGGTGTTGACCACCGGCGCGGTCCTGCTGATCCTCGCGCGGCCGAACCTGCCGGATGGACTGCTGCCGGAGGCCATCCTGCTGTGCGGGTTCATGCTCGCGAACTTCACGCTGGTGCTGTGCGGCGCGTTGTCGACGCGCTCCGAAGGCCTGATGACGGTCATCGTCATCGTCACCAACATGGGCGTCACGCTGTTCATCTTCCTGCTCGCCGCCATTCCGGCGATCGCTGAACACATGCGCGAAGCAACGCCTGCATGGAGCCGGGAGTTCTGGATCGTGCTCGCGGCCGAGGCCGCGGTGCTGCTCACCGCCTGCTCCATCCCCTACTTTGCCGCGTCGCGCCGCCGCGACTTCATCTGAGGAATCGCCCATGACTCATACGACCCCTGCGGAGAACCGGCTGCACGCCTTGGACGCCGTGCGCGGCTTCGCGCTCCTGTTAGGCGTGGCCTTCCACGCCGCGCTGTCATTCATGCCCGGATGGCCGCCCGGCATCTGGTCGATGGTCGACAACTCGCCGAGCCCGTTCCTGTCCGACGCGGCATTCGTCACGCACATCTTCCGCATGTCGCTGTTCTTCTTCATCGCCGGATTCTTCGGGCGCATGCTGCACGCCAAGCTCGGCGCGCGCGGCTTCTGGGCCAACCGCGCGAAGCGCATCGCGGTGCCGCTGGTCATCGGCTGGGTCGTGCTGTGCCCCATCATCCTGGTCATCTGGTCCGTCGGCCTGTCGAAGTTGACCGGCAGCACGCCGTCCGTGATCCCCCAGTTGCCGCCGGACTTCTTCCCGCTCACGCACCTGTGGTTCCTCTATCAACTGCTGCTGATTTACGTCGCCGTACTCGCCGTGCGCGCCATCGTCAATCCACTGGTGGCGCGGCTCGACCCCGCTCAGAAGCTGCGCGGCATCGTCGATGCGGCATTCGCGGCCTCGCTCCGCATGAACATCGCGACGTTCACATTCGGCCTCCCGCTGGCCGCCGCGTTGACGACATTGCCGATGTGGTTCTACTGGCAAGGCATCCCGACCCCCGATATGTCACTGATCCCGCAGGTTCCTGCGATGACCGGCTTCGGCACCGCCTTCATGGTCGGATGGCTGGTGCACCGATCGCGCGACGCGCTCAGCACCATCGCGCACCGCTGGGTGTCGAATCTCGGCGTTGCCGTGATCGCGACGGCCTGGCTGTTGTACATCGTCAAGACGCAGGGCATTGCTCAGCCCGGCCTCACCAAGACCCTGTTTGCGTGCGTCTTCGGCGTCGCCGTGTGGGCCTGGGTGCTCGGTCTCACCGGCGCGGCGCTGCGCTTCCTGTCTAACTACAGTGCCGTACGCCGCTACCTCGCCGACGCCTCGTACTGGGTCTATCTCCTGCATCTGCCCGTGGTAGCGGCGCTGCAGGTGTGGGTGGGCCAATGGCCGCTGCACTGGAGCGTGAAGTATCCGTTCATCCTCGTCGCGAGCTTCGCGGTGCTGTTCGCGAGCTACCACTTGCTCGTGCGCGGCACGTTCGTGGGCCAGCTGCTCAACGGCCGGCGCGTGCGCCGCGGCGCGAAGGCCACGATCGCGATGCCAGCGCCGGTCACTGCCCGCCCCGGCACGAATCTGGAGGCCGTCGCCACCCTCAAAGGAGTCGTGAAGCGATACGGGAAGATCACGGCGCTGACGGGCGTCGATCTCGAAGTGAGACCCGGTGAGTTGCTCGCGGTGCTCGGCCCCAACGGCGCCGGCAAATCCACGGCCATCGCGCTGTGGCTGGGTCTCATCGAAGCCGATGAAGGCGAGGTGCGCATGTTCGGCGGCTCGCCGCAGGACATCGAACGGCGCCGGGGCCTCGGCGTGATGATGCAGGACGTCGAGCTGGTGAAAGAGCTGCGCGTGCGCGAGCTCATCGGGCTCGCCGCGAGCTACTACGCGAACCCGATGTCGTTCGCAGAAGTGCTCACCTTCACCGGCACGACGTCGCTCGCGGACCGGCTGTACGGCAAACTCTCGGGCGGCCAGAAGCGCCAGGTCCAGTTCGCGCTGGCGGTGGTCGGCCGACCACGTATCGTGTTCCTCGACGAGCCCACCGTCGGCCTCGACTTGCAGGCGCGCGAGGCGCTGTGGTCGAGCGTGCGCAAGCTGCTCGCCGACGGCTGCGCAGTCGTGCTCACGACGCACTACCTGGAAGAGGCGGAGGCGCTCGCGACGCGCGTCGCCGTGCTCGCAAAGGGCCGCCTCGTAGCCACGGGCAGCGTCTCCGACATGCGCGCGCTGGTCACGCGCCGCCAGATCCGCTGCGAATCCACACTGTCGCCCGCCGTCGTGCGCACCTGGGACGGCGTCCTGGAGGCCACGCACGAGCGCGATCGACTGACGATCACCACGGCGAATGCCGAGAACATCGTGCGACGCCTGCTCGCGGCAGACCCGGAACTGAAACGCCTCGAGGTACGCGAGGCCGGACTCAACGAAGCTTTCAACGAACTGACGCGGGAGGCCGCATGAACACGCTCGCCCTGAACCCTGTTGCCGACACCACCAGCCGCATCATCGCACCACCCGTGCTGTCGGCGTACCTCGCCGAGATGCGTTGCGAATTCGCGCGCACGCTGCGCAACCCCGCGATCGCGCTGCCGGTGCTGGTGATGCCCGTTGCGATCTATCTACTGTTCGCCGTAGTGATCTTCGGCGAGGCCGCCGTCAAGGATCCGTCGCTGGGCATCTACCTGTTCGGCGCGTTCTCGATCATGGGCGTGACCATGCCGGCGCTGTTCGGCATCAGCGCGGGTCTCGCGGTGGACCGCGAGATGGGCGTGCTGCGCCTCAAGCGCGCGCAGCCCGCCCCGGTGGGTGCGTGGCTGGTCGCCAAGATCGCCGCGGGCGTGGCATTCGGCCTGCTCGCCTATCTACCCATCCTCACCGTCGCCGTGCTCACCGGCAAGCTGGCGCTCGGGGCCTCCGCCCTCGCCGCGATGAGCGCGGCACTGATCGCGGGGGCGATCCCATTCTGCGCGCTCGGTCTGATGGTGGGAGCACTGGTGAAGGGCTCCGCCGCCCCGGGCTACGCCAATCTGATCTATCTTCCCGGCTGCTACCTCTCGGGCATGTTTTTTCCGCTGCCGAAGTCGATGCATTGGCAGGCGCCGCTGTGGCCGCAGTTCCACGTCGAGCAGCTCGCGATGCACGCCGCCGGCGTGACCAAGTTCCAATTCATGCCGGTGCAGATGGCGATCGCGACGCTCATCGGCTTCACCGCGGTGTTCGGCGCGGTTGCGTACTGGCGGTTATCGAGCAAGGGCTGATGCGGAAGGCAGGGACAGTCCCGATTTCCGGGTGGAGCCGACCTTATCGACGCAGTGCGTACGGTAACGGCTGCGGGCGGCGTCGCGTCGAGTGCGGGGCGCGCGCTGGCAAATGAGGATTGTCGCCATTTCGGCTATGGTCAGCACTCACATCACGGGGGCGCATCCATGAAGAATGACGATCGGCGCGAGTTCCTGCAGAAAGCGGGCCTCGCCGGGATGATTTCTGCCATCGCGCCGGCGGCGTTCGCGCAAAGCTCCGGCGCCTTCACCGTGGACCCCGCGAACACCGCACAGCCCGAGATCGAACCGCGGCACCACATCAAGTTCGCCGCCATTGGCCTCGACCACGCGCACATCTTCAGCATGATCGCCGCCATGCAACGCGGCGGCGGCGAGCTCGTGGCATTTCACGCGACGGACCCCGCGCAGATCGCGGACTTTCGCCAGCGCTACGGCGACATCCGCCTCGCGAGCGAGGACGAGATCCTCGATGACCAATCCATCGCGCTCGTCGCCGGCGCGCCGATTCCCGATCTGCGCGCGCCGCTCGGCGTGCGCGTGATGCACGCCGGCAAGGACTATCTCGCCGACAAGCCCGGCATCACGACCCTCGCGCAGCTCGCGGCCGTGCGCAAGGCAGTGAAGGAAAGCAAGCGCAAGTTCGCCATCATGTATTCCGAGCGCCTCGAGGTGCGGTCGGCCGTGCATGCGGGCGAGCTCGTCAATCGAGGCGCGATCGGCCGCATCGTGCAGACCGTGAACCTCGCGCCGCATCGCATGAACATCCCGTCGCGCCCGGCATGGTTCTTCGATCGGGCGCGCTACGGCGGCATCCTCACCGACATCGGCTCGCACCAGGCCGAGCAGTTCCTGTTCTATACCAACAGCACGCGCGCGAAGGTGGTCGCAGCGCAAGTCGGAAACATCAACTTCCCGCAGTACCCGAAGTTCGAGGACTTCGGCGACATGACGATGGTCGGCAACGGCGGCACGGGCTACCTGCGCGTGGACTGGTATACGCCCGACGGTCTTGCCACCTGGGGAGACGGGCGGCTGTTCATTCTCGGCACCGAAGGCTATATCGAGCTGCGCAAGTACATCAATGTCGCGACCGACCTGAAAGGTGGCAACCACCTCTACATCGTCGACCGGAAGCAGGCACGCTACATCGATTGCAACAGCGTGCCGCTGCCGTTCGGTCCGCAGTTCGTGGCCGACATCGTGAACCGCACCGAGGTCGCGCAGAACCAGGAGCAGGCCTTGCTCGCAGCCGAGCTCGTGCTGGCGGCGCAGAAGAACGCGACTCGTCCCGTGCTCGCATGACACGGTCGTCGTTCCTACTGCTGCTCGCCGCCGCGGGCACGGCCATCTCGGGCGAGGCAATGGCGGACGGCGCCGCGCCCGCATTCATGCCGTACAAGAAAGACAGCATCTACGCGCTCGGCGAAGCCGTCGGCTGGAAAGTGACGGCGCCGGCCACCACGCCCGCGACGAACTACACGTACGTCGTGCGCAAGAACAATCTCGAGCAGATCGGCGCAGGCACCTTCGCCTCGGGTGAATCCACGGTCATCGAAACGCAGCTCGACGAGCCCGGCATGATCTATGTCGAGATCACGAGCGATCCGCCGCCCGCCAAGCCGCCGGCAACGCCGATGGCCTTGGGTGCCGCCGTCGCGCCCGAGAAGATAGGCGCCGCAATTCCAGCGCCGCAGGACTTCGATGCCTTCTGGGCCGCGAACCTGCGCGCACTGCGCAAGGTGCCGCCGAAACCGCAGCTCACCCCGAAGCCTTCCGGGAAGGAAGGCGTGGACTTCGCGATCCTGCGCATGGATCACATCGACGGCAAACACGTCTGGGGCCAGGTCGCGAGGCCGCACGCTGCCGGCCAGAAGAAATTTCCGGGCCTTTTGATGTTCCAGTGGGCCAGCCCGCCCTATCCACTGCAGAAGGACTGGATCACGGGTCACGCCGCCGACGGCTGGCTGGTGGTGAACATCGAGCCGCACGACGTTCTGCCCGACGCGCCCAAGGAGTACTACGACGCGTTGCCCGAGGCGCTCAAGAACTACCACACCATCGAAACGCGCAATCGCGATCAGAATTACTTCAAGTACATGTACCTCGCCGACATCCGCGCCATCGACTATCTGGCGAGCCGGCCGGATTGGGATGGCAAGACCATCGTGGTCATGGGCACGAGCATGGGCGGCCAACAGAGCCTGTGCGCCGCGGGCCTGCATCCCAAGGTGACGGCGCTCGTGGTCAACATGCCGTCGGGTGCGGATGCCAATGGCACCGCGCACGGCCGGCGCACTGGCTATCCGTCCTGGGACGCCAACGACCCGAAGGTGATGGAGACGGCGCAGTACTTCGATTCGGTGAACTGCGCCATGCGCATCAAGGCGCCCTCGTTGCTGGCGATGGGCTTCGTCGACACCGGGACGCCGCCGGTGGGCATCTGGGCCGCGTTCAACGCAATTCAGGCGCCGAAGGAAGTCGCGCCGATGCCCGAGTCGCCGCATAACTATCTCGCGACAGCCGAGCAGCAGGCGCCGTACACGAAGCGGTCGGCCGCGTGGCTCAGCGCACTGCTCGCGGGCCGCCCGCCCATCGAGCGCGCCGACGTCGCGACCCCGCGCACCGACCCGAACTCGCGAGTCGCTCATGAACGATTGCTGGCCAAGCGCCAGCAGGGTCGCATCGACGTCTACTTCCTCGGCGACTCCATCACGCGGCGTTGGGGAACCAGCGATGCAGGGTGGAAAGACCTGTACGCGAACTGGAAGCTGAATTTTTTCGGCTGGAACGCGGCCAACTTCGGTTGGGGCGGCGACACGACGCAGAACATCCTCTGGCGGCTCGAAAACGGCGAGCTCGATGGCGTGCAGCCCAAGGTCGTCGTGCTCATGGCGGGCACTAACAACATCGGCAACGCCACGCCGCTCGGCGACGCAGCCGGTCGCGCCGCGGAGGTGGCCCGCGGCATCGAAGCGCTGGCCAGGGAAATCCGCCGTCGCGCACCAGAAGCCGCCCTCATCGTCACCGGCATCACGCCGCGCAGTGACAACGTGACGGTGATGCCGATCGTCGATGCGGTGAACGCCGAAATCGCCAAACTCGACGATCGTAAACTCATACGTTACATAAACATCAATGGAAAACTTGCCGACGCTCGAGGCCGGCTGCTGGCCGAGATGACAGATGACGGATTGCACCTGACACCGAAGGCATACCAGGTCTGGGCCGATGCCCTGAAACCGATCTTTGCCGAAATCCTGGGAACGCCGGCGGCCGAAGACCATGCGCCGCCGCCGACTGGCGATCCGAGCGTCGCATGGTAATGCGCAAAGTTCGTGACCTGAAGCCGCGAGGGAGCGCAAGATGAAGGCTGAGGGAAATAAAGACGGAGGTCTCGGGTGTTTGCGCCCGTGTACGCCATCGCACCAAAAGATGCTGCGCTCGAGATTGCTCGGGCGACGGCTGCGTTTTGGGCGAAGGTGCGTCAGCCGAATGCTCCCACCACCCTCGCAATCTCCGCGGTATTGCATCTCGTCGTTCTCTTCGGTGTCGGCACCGCGCTCTACGACGAAGGCGAAGAGGACCGCGACATTCCTGAATTGTCGGTGCAGATCGAGACGCGAGAAGGTCCGAACAGCCACGAATTCACCGATGCGGCGCTGCCCGAACCCGTTCCACCTCCGCCCGATGAGCTCGTAGTCCAGGATCCGGGCACCTCGACCGAAACCATGGCGGTGGCGACGCCCGGCGAGTCGGCGTCCGTCCCCGAGGAAACACCGGCAGTGGAAGCCGTGTCGGAATTGCTCTCTGCCGCGATGAGCGCCGAGAACTCCGCCGAGGTGTTGACGACGACCGGCGTCTCGGGCGTGTCGGTGCCGGCCGTGATCGAGCACGACGTCATGGTCGCGTCGGTCGCGGAAACCGAGCAGCTGATGCTCAAGAAGAACGTGGAGCAGATCGCGCAGAAGCTGCTCGACACGAATCTCACCAGGATGGAGCTGACGTGGCAGGAAAACGGCCATGAATACACGGCGCGCATCCAGCGCCAGCCGGCCGCGGACAGCACCGGCCTCGAGCAGGTGATCGCGGAGATCATGACGAACCAGGACGGCAGGCGCCTGCGGACGCGACTGTCGCTCAAGCGCCTGGCGTTCTCGCATTTCACGCAGCTCGTGAATCACTGGGACCCGAACATCCTGCTGCACGACGACATCATCGACGGCCGCTTCCACAGCAACACCAAGATCGCAATGAAGCTCGACCGCGACATCGAACCGCGCTTCTTCGGCAAAGTGACCACCGCGGCCGCCACCATGACATCCGACGACTTCGGCATGCGGCGGCGGAAGAAAGAGGTGTTTCAGGGCGGCCTCGAAACGCGCACCGAACGGGTGACCTTGCCGAAGGACATGCCCGACGTGGTCAACGGCGGCGACGAATCGGATCGTCACGTCTTCGCCGACGACACGCGCGTCATCTTCAACGCCGATGGAAGCTTCGTGTGGCGGCTGGCGAATGGCAGCGGCGCGCTGACACGCGTGGAGTCGTCACAGCGGCCGCGTTATCTCATCGGGGCGAAGGGTGCGAGCTTGCACGTCAGCGGCACGGTGTGCGGCATTTTCACCGTGTACTCGCCGGACGACATCGAGATCGAGAACGACGTGGTGTATTCGAAGGATCCGCGCGACGTGGTGATCTCGCGGGATTTCCTCGCGTTGATCGCCGGGCGTGACATCCGCATTGCGACCGGTCAGGTCACCGGCGGTGGCGATCTGAACGTGCATGCGGCGCTGTTCGCGCGACGCACCTTCCGCATCGAGTCGACCGATCGCAATCGGGCCGGGACCTTGCACATTCTCGGCAGCCTCACGGCGGGCACCATCCTGGAAACCGAGCCGCGCTATGCGACGAAGATGGATTTCGACAAGCGCTTCGAATATCTGCGCCCCGCGAGTTTCCCGATGACGCGGCGGTATGAAGTGGATTCATGGGATGAGGGCTGGGCCGAGGTTCAGGGCGGCAGCGGTGGCGCGCCGGCGCCCGGACTCGTCCGCCCCGAGTAGTGGTCGGGGCACCGCTTACCGACCGTTGCCGTTGCCGGTCTCCGGCAGACGCTGCTCATCGAAATACTTTCGCATGTCTTTGAACAGATCGCCGTATACAGCCTTCTTCCCCAGCGCACAGGCCAAGAAGCTGAGGTTCACCAGCACGCAACCCTCCGAGATCTGAACGATCGCGTTGCCGTTCTCATCCCGCTCCGGCACCACGCCCTTCTTCCACCTGAATTTCTTCACCTCCGACCGCTCGCGCGGTGTCAGCGATGCCCACGTGCCCTTGGGCCCGGAGAACTTCTTCGCAATCCGCTCGGATTCCTCTTCCGCGTCCAACACACGCTTCACCGCCCGCTTGCCCTCGAGCGGCCAGTCGACGTCCTGCGGCAGCGTGCTCGTGCCCTCCTCCGCGGCCGCCTCCATCGCATCGCCAGGCAGGGAGGGCGCCGGCACCTCTGCGGACGGCACGTACGGCTGCAAAGTCGGGATGCGCTCGGGTTCCAGAGAGATCAGGTTCTCGGGCGCCGCAATCGGAATTGGACCGAACGGATTCCACAAAACACTCCGTTCCTCCGGCGCGCGCATGCTTAGCATCACCCAGACGACGAGTGCGTGCGACAGCAGCACGCAGAGCAATGCCGCTGAACGACGCCCCTTCATTGGAGGAGTCTGACAGCAATACAGCATCGGGGGTTCCGGCCGGCGTCGGAGCCGACTTATGCGAATTCCAGCCCGCCTTCGGCATTCAAGCGCCGACCCGGCCCCTACAGTGCCCTCGCTTGTTTGTCTTCGAGGAGCGTTCATGACCCCGCACAAGTCCCAGATCGTCGCGAACTATCTTGCCATCGTATTCGGGCTCGCCTCCGCCATCGCCGGTAGTTTGTTACTCGTTTCCTGATTCGTCGCGATGGCGGCCCCACCGGGTCGCGCGCCGTCGGACCCGCCCTACGTCCGCGTGCGCCGTTTTCATACACCGGCAACGGTGCGGCCACATATTCAGGTGTGCGGCATTCGTACACATTGGCCTACATGGAAAAGTCGACTCCCGATCCGAAGCTGGTCAAAGCGGTGTGGCTGGTGGCGATCATTGGCGTCGGCGTGATCCTCTATTTCGCGCAGGACGTGTTCATACCGGTCGCATTGGCGATTTTCCTCGCTCTGCTGCTGGCACCGGCCGTCGACCGTCTGCAAGGCCTGAAGCTGCGACGCGGGTTCGCCGTGGCAATCGTCATGCTCGTCGTGCTCGCCTGCGCGGCGGCTGCCATCAACTCCGTCTGGGGGCCGGCCAACGAGTGGCTGGCGCGTGCGCCCCAGCAGATGCGCAAGATCGATCCGCGCCTGCAGCCCCTGCGCGAGATGTTCGAGCGTTTCGACGCCCTGGCGCAACGCGCCGGACAACTGACGCAGGGCGGCGCGGTCGTGCAGGGCAAGCCCGCCATCGTCACGCCGGTGGACGGTGAGAGCACGGCCGTGGCGCTCACCAAATCCTTCCTCCAGGGCCTGACGGTGATCCCGCTGACGCTGTTCTTCTTGTTAGGCGGACCGCCCCTGCTCGCACGCATGGGCGCCTCGTTGTCGGGCTCGGAGGCCAGCGTGCGCTCGCTGCGATTGACGGAAGCGATCCGCTATGAAGTCGGCCGCTACTTCGGCACCGTCGCGGTCATAAACCTCGGTCTCGGCCTCGCCACTGCGCTGTGCATGTACTTGTTAGGCATGCCGAACGCAATCCTGTGGGGCGTGATGGCCGCGGTCCTGAACTTCATTCCCTACCTGGGCCCCATCACGGCGTTCTTCGTCATCGCGTTCGCGGCGCTCATCACTTTTCCGACTCTTGGGCAGGCGCTCTCGGCGCCGGGCGCGTTCCTGGTGCTCCATCTCATCGAAGGGCAGCTGGTGCAGCCGCTGACGGTCGGCCGCCGGTTCGAGATGAACGCCCTCGTGGTGTTGTTAGCCGTGTGGTTCGGCTATGGCTACTGGGGCATTCCGGGCATGCTGCTCGCGACGCCCATACTCGTCGCGATGAAAGTGGTCGCGCAATACAAACCGGAATGGCGCGTGGTCGGCGATTTCCTCGCGCCCATGGACTTCGGGCACCCCAAGTCGCTCAAGCGCGTGCGTGTGCCGCTCGGCAAGAAAGAACCCGCGACTCAGTCCGTCGCGGGTTCCGAATCGGTCGTCAAACGACTCGCGCGTTGAGCCTGGCCTCAGCGCTGCGAGTCGACCACGCGACCCGCGCCGTTCTTGCCCTTGCGCGCACCCGCCGGCAGATCATCCGACGCTTCGAGGTCGCCTTCGAGCTGCGACTTGCGCGCCGCCATCTTCTCGCCCAGCGCCACGAGATCCATTTCAGATTTGCGCGCCTCGGCGAACATGCCGCCCGACTGCTCTTCCTCTTTGACGTGATGCTTGATCATCTCGGACAGGACTTTGACTTTGGAGTCGTAGCAATCGTCGTCCGGCCCCGAAGCCTCGATGGCCACGATGAGCTTCTTCGCGCCATCGTGCTCGATCTCGGCCTCGTGATGCAGATCCCTGTCCTGCGTCGCTTCGAGGAACGCCGGATAGAAAATCTCCTCTTCGATGGTCGTGTGCACTGTGAGCGCGTTGCAGATCTTGGTGGCGAGCGTGAGCTTGCGCTCGTCGTCGCGCGCCTTCTCGAACTGCTCAAACCATTGCTCGACCTCGCGGTGATCCGCCTTCAACAGCGCGATCGCGTCCTGCTTCATGGGTGCACTCGTACGCGACTTCGCCTTCGCCTTTCCTTTTGCCTTCGCCATGTGGGTTTCTCCGTGTTGGGTGCGCGGAACCATAGGCGCTTGCGGCAGGCGTCAGAAGCAATGGATCATGGCAATTCCTGTAAGGTGCATCCCACGCTTTTTGCGACTCCTTCTCATCTAACCCCATTTTGAACTGACGCCCGTGTCCGTCCTCGCAATCGTCCTCACTACCGTGGTCTGCACGGCGCTGCTGATCGCGCTGGCCGCCAATGTGGCGACCACCGAAAAGCGTTTGCTCTATCGTCCGCGACGGCTGTACACCAGCGGCGACGCGGATTTCCGCCGTGCGCTCGGCATCCTGCTCGGGCCGCCGCTGGTGGCGGGGAATCAGATCACCACGCTCGTGAACGGCGATCAGATCTACCCGGCCATGCTCGACGCCATTCGCGCGGCGCAATCCAACATCACGTTCGAGACCTTCGTGTTCCGCGACGAGGTTGGCGCGACGTTCGTCGAGGAGCTGTCGAACGCGGCGCGGCGCGGCGTGCAGGTGCACATGCTGCTCGACTGGGTGGGTTCGCGCACTATGAACCAGAACTTGCTGGCCGCAGCGCGGGCGGCCGGCTGCGAATTGCACGTCTACCACCCGCCGTCCTGGTACCACCTCGGCCGGCTCAACAACCGCACCCATCGCAAGCTCCTGGTCGTCGATGGGAAGATCGGCTTCACGGGCGGCGTCGGCATGGGCATCGAATGGAAAGATGGATTGCAGGGACTGCCGCCGTGGCGCGACAGTCACTTCAAGGCCGAGGGACCGGTGGTGGCGCAGATGCAGGCGGTGTTCGTCGACAACTGGATCAAGACAACGGGTCGAGTGCTGCACGGCGCGGAGTACTTCCCGAAACTCAGCGTCGCGGGCGACATGGACGCGCAGATGTTCGGCAGCTCGCCGGTAGGCGGGTCAGAGAGCATGCATCTCATGGTGCTGCTCGCGCTGACGGCGGCGAAAACTTCGATCGACATCGAGAACGCCTACTTCGTGCCGGACAAGCTGACCGTGGAGGCGCTGTGCTCGGCGGCGCGCCGCGGTGTGCGCGTGCGCATCGTGGTGCCGGGGCGCTACACCGATGCGCGCGTCGGGCGTTGGGCCGCGCAAGGACTGTATGGAGCCTTGTTGGAGATGGGAATCGAAATCTACGAATATCAGCCGACGATGATGCATTGTAAGGTGCTGGTGATCGACGACGTGTGGAGTTCGGTGGGCTCGGCGAACTTCGACGACCGCTCGTTCCGGTTGAACGACGAAGCCAATCTCAATGCGTTCAGCGAGGAGCTCGCGCAACGGCAGGTGCAGCTCATCGACGAGGACATCAAGCAGGCGCGCCGCATGGTGCTCAAGAAGTGGCGCAACCGGAAGTTCGGGCGGCGGGTCAACGAGCGGCTGGCTTTATTGTTGAGGTCTCAACTTTAATGGGGACATTCCTCATTTCGTTGTAACAATCGGATCGGTTTCAGCGTCGCTCGAATCGCAGTCGATTGTTACAACGAAATGAGGAATGTCCCCAGTTCTTCTATTCGCCGATCTCGAACGCCGAGCCCGCGTACATGCTCTGGAAGTGGTCGATGTTCCGGCCCGTACAGCGGAGCACTTCCTGCTCGAGATGCAGGTACTCCGCCGACCCGCGTTTGAACGCGTAAAAGCCGCCGATCGACTCGATAGGCGTGAGCCCCGCGCCGCCGACCGTCGACTGTCCGTAACCCGACAACAACACCGCGGCGAGCTGCGCCTGTGGCGCGATCGAGAGCTGCCAGTCCACGGTCTGGTGCGACGACAGCACGAGCACGACGGGATGCGGCGTCGTCTTGACGTTCACGCGTACCGAGCCGTCGGTGCGCGGCGCGCAGGGTGCGCGCATCGCGACCGCCTCGTACACGCTGACGGCCTCCACCTCCTCGGCGCGCCCGTGGCGCGGCGGGTTCTGCCCGAAGACGACGGTGAGCCGGTTGGCGGGCTGACGAGTCGGGGCCGCGGCGCGCGCCGCCTTGACCTCGGCCGATTCGGTGACGCGTCCGCCCCCGCCCTTGCGTTGCAGATAATCCGCGAATTCCAATGGTCCGAAGTTCATGATTCCCCTCGTGCCCTTCTATCTGTCGCGAACCTCCATTTTCTCTCACCCCTTTCTACTCTTAAGGGGGTTTGCGTTCCGTCGCCGCGAGATGGTGCGGCGGCCGCACCGGGATTTGTTAGTCGGGATACTACCTAGCAACGCAGTTAGTTAGCCACAACTGTCGCCAGATCTCCGGTTCACGGCTGTTCCAGCAGGGCGGCCGCTCACTGCTCCGCCCGCCATTGTTTGGCAAGCGATTGCACCGACTGCCAGTCGAGCGCGATGGAGCGGCAATCGCATTTCAGCGTGGCCGCGAGCTGCTCCAGATGGACGATGCGTTCACTGGTGGCCGGGTGCGACGACAACAGCGCGATGCCGTCGCCGCCGCGGCGCGCCTGCTGTTCCTGCAGCCGGCGGAACAGGCTGGGCATGCCCGAGAGGGGAATGCCGGCTCGCGCCAGCGCCTTCATGCCCTCGATATCGGCCTGGGATTCGAGCGTGCGGCTGTTGCGCAGGTTGCCGAGTTGATGAACGATGACCGCGGTGATGCCGCTGACGTCGCCGAGCACCACCGCCAGCACGGCGGCCCATCCCGCGGAGTGGATCATCTGCTGCAGTGTGTGCCGATGCTCGATGTGCTGCACCTCGTGCGCCAGCACGCCGGCGAGTTCTTCGGCGCTCACGGCATTTTCGATCAAGCCCGCGTTCACGATGACGATGCCGCCGGGCAACGCATACGCGTTGATCTCGCGATCGGCGCTCACGTACCAGCGGTATCGATAGCGCGAGCCCTGCGTGAGCCGCGTGCCGATCTCGGTCACCGTGGCTGCCGGCACGCCCTCCTGGGTGAGCACGTGCTCGCTCTCGATCTGGGCGAGCGCGCGCTCGCCGATGCCGACCTCGGTTTCGAGCGATACGCGATTCGCGATCCACATCGTAATGGCCTCGCTCCGCCACCACGCGACGAGCACGAGCAGCGCGAACCCGGCGACGATACCCACCACCACGTTCCATTTGCGCCGGTGATAGCCGATCTGCGCATGCCCGCGTTGCAGGCGCTGCGCGACGGCGGTGGGCGCTTCGGCCAGCAGCGCCCCCTGGGCGGCGCGGTCCGCGATGGTGACGGCGTGCGTGTGTCCGTCGCGCTGCCAGGAGAGCTGCAGCGTGTCCTCGTTGAAGCCCGTGACGTCGGCGACGAGCAGGTCCGCGACCACGTCTTCGACCGCGCCGTCGGCGCGCGACACGCGCAGGAGTCCGCCGTGGAACTGCAGGCGCGCGGGCACTCCCATGGCGGACAGATCCGGGCCGTGCAGCAGACCGTCGACTTCGCTCACATCCGGCCCAAGAGTGTCAGCACCACGAAGATGATGACGACGCCGAAGTACACGGCGCGCGCGCCCAATCCTCGCGACTGCGACATGCCGGCAATCGCAGCCCGCAGACGCTGCATGGGCAGGCTCTGCAGCCAGATGGTGCCGGGCCCCTTCAACTGCGCGAGGAACAACCCTTCACCGCCGAGCACGGAAGTCTTGAGGCTGCCGACATACACGACGTCGTAATGGACGCTGGTCTGCAGCGCCGCGAGGCAACCCGTGTCCACTTTCAATTGCTCGCCGGCGCGCAGTTCGATGGGCGCCAGCGTGCCGCTGGCGTGGATGAACACCGTGCCGGTGCCGGTGAGCTTTTGCATGATGAAGCCCTCGCCGCCGAACATGCCGGCCCGCACGCGCTTCTTGAAGGCCATCGCGACCTTCACGCCGGGCATTCCGCCGAGGAAGGCGCCCTTTTGACAGATCAGCGTGCCGCCGACGCTATCCAGATCGAGGGCGATGATCTTGCCGGGCGACGGCGCGGCGAGCGCCACGCGCAGCGGGCGATCGAGAGTGTTCTTGAACACCGACGTGAAGAAGCTCTCACCGGTCATCGAGCGCTTGAACCCGGAGGCAAGGCGCGTGCCGAATCCCGAGTCGACACCATCGCCCATGCGCGTGTCGAGCGAGACGCCCTCGTCGACGTACATCATGGCACCGGGCTCGGCCACCGCCGACTCCCCGGGAGCCAGCGTGATCTCGACGTATTGCAGCTCGGAACCTTCGATGCGGTATTGCAGTTGTGCCATGTGCGTCGTCCTCCTTCGTCCATCGTACAATGCATCACATGAAATTCTACTCATGGAACGTCAACGGCATCCGCGCCGTGGTCAAGAAAGGCACCTTTCAGAAATTCGTCGCCGAGCACAAACCCGACATCCTGTGTTTGCAGGAGACCAAGGCCGAGAAAGGCCAGGCGGAAATCGACCTGACTGACTATCACGAGTTCTGGAACTCCGCCGAGAAAAAAGGCTATTCGGGCACGGCCATCTTCTCGCGCGAGGAGCCCATCAAGGTCACGAACGGATTTCCCGACAGCTTCGCGAAAAAGTTCACGTTCGCCGACGAGCTCAAGCGCGACTCGTGGAACGAGGGTCGCGTCGTGACTGCCGAATACGAGAAGTTCTTCGCCGTCACCGTCTACACGCCGAACGCCAAGGACGATCTGTCGCGCGTGGCGCTGCGGCACAAGCATTGGGACCCGGCTTTCCTCGCGTACGTGAAGCAGCTCGACAAGAAAAAGCCGGTGATCTTCTGCGGCGATCTGAACGTCGCGCATACCGAGCTCGATCTTGCGAATCCGAAACCGAATCGCGGCAAGAAAGGATTTACGGACGAGGAGCGCGAGGGTTTCCAGAACTTCGTCGATGCCGGGTTCGTCGATACGTTCCGCATGTTCACCGAAGGCAATGGCCACTATTCGTGGTGGTCGCACTTCGCGAACTCACGGGCGCGCAACGTGGGATGGAGAATCGACTACGTGCTCGTGTCGGAGTCGATCAGGAAGCGGGTCAAAGAGGCCAAAATCCACGCCGACGTACTGGGTTCTGACCACTGCCCGATCAGCATCGAGATCGACTTGTAACCACCCTACCTCTTTCGAGCGGTTGACCGTTCGTTCTGAGCCGGTATATTCACCCATATGGGTGAACGTCAATCCACGCTGCTCGACGGTGTATTCAACGCACTCTGCGACCCCACGCGCCGCGCCATCCTGGCGAAGCTCACGGGCGCCGATGCGCGGGTCACCGACATCGCCGATGATTTTCCGATCTCGCTGAATTCCATTTCGAAGCACATCCGCATGCTCGAGCGCGCCGGGCTCGTGCGTCGCTCGGTGGTTGGGCGCGAACACATGTTGTCGCTCAATGCGGAGCCGCTGGCCACCGCGTCGGATTGGATCGAGCACTATCGCCGCTTCTGGGACAGCCGCCTCGCGGCGCTCGACGAATATGTGACCAAACCATCCCGAAACAGGAACTCCAATTGAACGCAGCCCTTGCCCCGGCGGCCCTCGTCGTCCGCCGCACCATCGCCGCCTCGCCCGAAATCTTGTTCGATGCCTGGCTCGATCCGATCGCACTGTCCGCGTGGATGCGGCCCGGCGCGGCGCGACACACCGTCGCCACCGTCGATGCGCGCGTCGGCGGGAAGTTCGAGATCGTCATGCACTCGGATACGGCCACGACGCCACACACCGGCGTATACCAGGCCATCGACCGGCCGAAGCGTCTCGTCTTCACGTGGTTTTCGCCGCACACCGACAACCGCGACACGCGGGTGACCGTGGATTTTCTGCCGAAGGGCGAGCGCACCGAGATCGTGATCACGCACGAACAGTTGTCCGAGGTAGCCGCGCAGAAGCACAACGGCGGCTGGACCAGCGCGCTCGAGAAGTTCGACGCAGCGTACGGCAAGGGCTGAGCGCGTGGTACGAATCGAAACGAGGACATCTTGGCGATCATGAAAGTAACCGCCTTTCGCTGGGTACCGCCTTTCGCGCAGGGACTGGTGCGCGATCTGCGCGTGCGCTGGGCGCTGGGCGCTCGAGGAAGCCGGCCTGCCCTATGAGCAGGTGCTCATCGGCCCCGACGACCAGAACTCCGCGCAGTACCGCTCGCTGCAGCCGTTCGGCCAGGTGCCGGTGCTCGAGGACGGCGACTTCAAACTATTCGAGTCCGGTTCCATCGTGATGTACATCGCGCAGAAGTCGAACACGCTGCTGCCCGCGGACGCCGAGGGTCGCGCCCGAGTGCTCACGTGGATGTTCGCGGCGTTGAATTCCATCGAGCCGCATGTGCAAAACCTCAACCTCATCGACCTGTTCTTCCCGAACGAAGAATGGGCGAAACAACGTCGCCCCGGCGCGGAGGCTTTGCTGCGAGGACGGCTCGAGTCGTTGTCGAAGTGGCTCGGCGAGCGCACGTATCTCGAAGGCAACGCGTTCAGCGCGGCGGACCTGTTGATGACGACCGTGCTGTGCTTCCTGCGGCATACCACCATCGTGGCCGACTACCCCAACCTGCTCGCGTTCAAGGAGCGCAACGAATCGCGGCCGGCGTTCCAGCGCGCGCTGGCTGCACAGCTCGCGAACTTCGAGAAATACAAGCCGGCGTCCTGAGCTTTCATCGTGCCGGAAATGGGGACATTCCTCATTTTCCTGTAACAATCGCAACGGCGCTTAGGGTGAAGAAATATCGCTAGATTGTTACAGGAAAATGAGGAATGTCCCCATTTCCTACTCCGGGGCGTGGCACACCGCTTCGAGGTTGTGGCCGTCGGGGTCGTGCACGAATGCGCCGTAGTAGTTTGGGTGGTAGTTGGGCCGCAGGCCCGGCGCGCCGTTGTCCTTGCCACCCGCCGCGAGCGCGGCCTCGTGGAATCTGCGCACCTGCTCGCGCGTCGTCGCGTGAAAGGCGATGTGCACCGGCGAGGCCGGCGTACCATACGCGCCGAACCAGAACGCGCCCTCGCCCTGCCGGCCGATCATCGCTGAGCGGTCGTCCTCCATGAGCACGCCGATGCCCAGCGGCGCCAGCGCCTGTAGATAGAAAATCTTGCTGCGCGCGAAGTTCTTCACGTTGAAACCGATGTGATCGAAAACCATATGCACCTGAAATGGAAATGGGAAATGGGGACATTCCTCGTTTTCCTGTAACAATCTGACGATATTTCTTCGCACTCAGCGCCGCTGCGATTGTTACAGGAAAATGAGGAATGTCCCCATTTCCATTTCCTTTCTCTCAGAACGGCACACCGATCGTGATGCGCCACGCATTGATGCGCCCGACGGAACGAAAACCGAGGCCGATGCGTGGCGCATCGAAGCGCCACAGCTTCACCGGTGGGCGGGTGCCGAGCGTGAACCCCACCTCCATCTGAAATGGCGCCTCGCGCGCGCCGGCGAACGGAATCGTCGGTGGGTCGAGCACGGCGTCCAAGATGCCGTACAGACCGAGATCGAACTCGTGACCGCGCGCCCGCAGCCCGAGCCTGCGGCGGATCTCGACCGCATGCCGCAACCGCACGAAGCGATCGGAAGGCACTCCGTGCCGATAGTCGACGGCGGCGAAACTGAGCTCCTCGCGCAGGAATTGGTCCCAGCCGTGGAAATCGCCATGACGCTCGAGGCGCGCTCCCACGCCGTACAGCAGGCCGTCGACGCTGCTCGACGCCACGCTCGCACCGGCTCGCAGGTATGGGATGAGACGCCAGTCGTTGCGCAGTCGATATTCGAGCTCGAAGCCCGGCATCACGCCGATGCTGTCGACGCGCGTCGGCGGGCCCTCGGACAATACGTCGATGGGATTGAAATCGAAGAACCCCGCGGTGACCGGCAGCACGAATCGCGCACCGAAGCGCTGCGCATCGGCGGCGCGCAGATCGCGGCGATACGTGAAGCGGTAGATCTGCAGCGTGCGCCCGTCGAGGTCATAGAGCCCGGAGCCGAGATCCGTCGCGAACACGTAGTTGATGGATTCGCCGACGGCGGCATCTTCCCCGGTCTCGGCCGGAGTCTGGGCGGCCACCACACCCGTCAGCGACACCAGCGCGCACGCGGCGAGACTGCGGGCGATTTCCCCGACAGTCCACACGCGGCGATCAGGCGACCGCGGCGGCGAGCCGGGCGCCGGCCGCCGGCAAGGCCATGCTGGCTCGGAGGTTGAACTCCACCGGGACAGTCGCATCATTCGAAGTTCACGGCGCGGATTGTAAGCCACCACAGACGCCCGCCGTCCATCGCCGCGGTGCATCTACTGTCGCGCCAACGCGATGCAGGTCGGCTCGACATACACCGGCATCGGACCGGGCCGAACGCTGCTCCGTACAGCACCGCGCCCCCACACGCCCACGCGTCAGCGAGACTGCGCGTGGGCGGTGCCGACTCAGCGGCCGGGCAGCTTTTGCGCCATCTGCTTGTGCTCCTTGAGCGTCGGCAGGGTTTTCTTGGCAAAACCGGCGAACTCGGCGTCGTTCGACTTGGACGCACCTTCGAACAACGCAATCGCCTTCGAGTGATCCATCTTCATGTGATCGGCATACGCTTGATCGAACTCAGCGCCTGCCTTGTCTTGCAATTCGTTGATCATTGCTTCGTGTTCGGCGTCGAGCATCTTCGGCGCGTCGATGCCCTTCGTCAGGGCGATCGAAGCAAGCTCCTTGTTGGCTTTGCCATGGTCGCTGACCATTCGCTGCGCGAATTCCCGTATGTTCGGGTCCTGCGATTTCGTCAGGGCGACCTTGCCGAGTGCAACTTCCGTCATTGCGTCCAGTGCTGCCTGCTTGACGAATACGGCCGGAGCCGGCGCCATGCTCTCGGCATCGGCGGCCATCGCAGCCGACGACACTCCTGTCGGCGCAAGAAATAAAATGCTCTTGGAAAGATATTTTCGGTCGTAGATGGGCGCGCTCCTGTGGATATGTGGGCGCGAGCGTGATCGCCGGCGTTCGGCGGCGCTGTCCGCGCATCGCCATCGCGAGGTGTCAGCAAACTACCGCGCGACTACGGCGGCGTCTGGCCTGCGATCTTCCGCTTGAGCAGGATGCCCACGAGGATCCCGGACAGTGCCGCGGCCAACGCGGCGGTGAGAATGGCTTTCATGAGTTCATCGTATGCGGCGCGACCCGGCACGCCTGTCCGGAGGCGGGATCAATCGCCGTCCGTCGGGTCCGACTTGGTTCGTCATCTGGCGGAGAGGGTGGGATTCGAACCCACGAGCCCCGTGAGGAGCCTCCGGTTTTCAAGTACGTGGCCAATGAGCTTTACCGACCTTTACCTTGCTCGCCTAGCCTTGGTTTGCTTGGGAAAACACGGCACTAGCCGCATTGTGTGTTTGCCGTTCATCGCCTTAGCTTTACGTAGCGCGCTCGCAGCGTGCTAACAACTGCAACAGGAGATGACGAATGGCGACCCTGAGTAAGAACTTCATAGACAGCGTGCCCGTGCCAGACACGAGCTACAAGATCCACTGGCACGATTCGATCAAGGGATTCGGCTTAAGACTCACATGCAAAGGTCGTAAGTCTTTTGTCGTACAGGGTCGCGTTCGCGGCGTACCCGTCTGCATCACTCTCGGTGCCTACGGCGTGTACACACCGAAGACCGCCGAGGACACCGCGCGCAAGGTGCTCCAGCAGATGCGCGAAGGGGTTGACCCGCGCGACGCCCGCCGACGTCAGAAGGCCGCGGACAACGTGCCCACGCTCCGTGCACTGGCGGACGAGTACATGGCCCGCCCTGGCAAGATGAAGGATTCGAGCAAGGCTGAGATCGAGCGGCACGTCACCACGACGTTTAAGGACAAGGAGCACCGCCCCGTCACGGAGATCACCGAGGGGTACTGCATCGAGCGATACGAGCACGTGCGTGACCACGGACTGAACGGCGACCGTCCCAATGGCTCGCCGGGGCAAGCTAATCAATCACACAGTATTTTGAAGGCTCTTCTCAACTACGCGATTCGCAAGCGCAAGGGCATCGACAAGAACCCCTGCGACGCGGTGACCCACGACGACCGGGTCACCCTCGCGCCGCGCACTGCGTACATCAAACCCTCGAAGATCGGCGCGGTTTGGAACTGGCTCACCGAGCGGCGGGCGCAGGCATACACGCAGCTCGACATGGGCCGCCTCGACCTAGCAATGTTCCTTCTTTTGACTGGATGCAGACTCGGCGAAGCATCGGAATTGACGTGGGACCGCGTGAACTTCGAGGAAGCATGGTGGCACCTGCCGGACCCGAAGAACCGCAATCCCGTGTGGCTGCCCCTCTCCACTCAGGCCGTGGACCTGCTCAAGCAGCGGCGCAAGGAAGTGCCCGAGCGGGTCCAGTGGGTATTCCCGAGCGACCGTTCCAAGAGCGGGCACATCGAAGACCCGCGCGACCTATGGCCACAGATCAGCACCATCGCGGGCGAGCCCATTACCGCGCACGACTGCCGCCGCTCGTTCACGAACTATGGGTTCATGGAATTGAACCTCGACTATCACAAGATCGAACTTCTGACCGGGCACCGCCCCACCTCGGTCACGTTGCGGCACTACACGGAGACGAGCCGACTTGAACGGTTGGCGCCCGAGGTCCAGAAGATCGCTGATTGGATTGATCGTAAGGCGGCGGTCGCTGCGGGGAGCAACGTCGTGGAACTACCTACACGCAAAGCGGGGTAGACCCCGCGCGAGGTCCAGCGAACACTCGCAAGGAACTGCTTGCATTCTCTCACTACGACTAGCTACAGTGCGGTCACAACCGAAATCAACGTGCGCGTCCGCCCACGCTGAAACCGAAATCCCGCCCAGTCCCGGTATAGGACGAAGTGGAGATTTCGATGTCCGATACCAATTTGATACAGCTCGCTACGCTGTTCGGTTACACCCTCAAGAACCGTCGCCTCAGTAACGCCGAAGCTGCCGAGCTGATGGGCATCGCGCCCAACACCTTGGAAGTGAAGCGAAGCCACGGCACGGGACCCCGTTACATCCGTATGCCCAACTCCCGCCGCGTCTCCTATACCGAGCGCGACGTTCTGGAGTTCTTGGCGGCTGGTCTGCGCACCAGTACCAGCGAACCGAATCGCAAGTACAAGCCCGCCCATGCACCGGCATGAACCCCGAACGACAAACAGCAAGTACGGGGCACGCGCGCGTGGCTACAGCGGCGCAGCAGCGCTTTCGGTGCTGCGGTACCTACCCTGCATAGCGCGCTGCATGCCGCAGCCAACAAAAAGCGGCTGACGTTTACGAGACGCAGCCGCTTAAGCGGTGTAGAAGTCTCGGACTTCACTCCCATCGGTGTGACGCGATACCCAAGAACTTCTCCGGTGCGATTCGTTCGACCTACTGCTGGTCTTGGGTTCTGGCCGCCATACTCACTGTTTGCTGTTCGTGCGGCGTAAGCGGCTGGACCTGTTCTTGACCACACCGGCAGACCGTGCGGTAGCTAGCCCATGTGCAGCGCGCTCGGGCAAGAACCGGCGCGCGCGAAAAGCTTGGGCCGACAGTGCCGCGATCAGCGGCTCACCAGTAGCGCAGCCAGGGTGTGGTTATCTTCGGCCTGCGCCTTCTCGCGCGCTCGCGCTAGCGCCAACCGGTCTTCCACCTCAACGAACTTGAGTCGTTCGTATCTCTTGAGCTGGTCGTTGAAGACCTTCGCCTTCTGATTGAACACGCGCTTCGCGCCCTCCGCGTCTTGGCGGGCGCGTTCCATATCCATGCGGGCTTGTTCGAGGTACGGGTTAGGCGTGCTCATGCGCACATGCTGCGACGGGCGCCCGGGAATAGCTTGATTAGCTAGCCGACAAGGCCGATATCGCTAGTCGCAGCCGGCTCCAAAACGCACCTGCGTCACAGATTTCTAAGCGATTGATTTTACTGATACTCTGCTCCCCAACATTTGACGGGCGCAGAAACAATGTCGAACGAGTTTCCTTTGGTTGAAGTGTTCGGCTACGCGGCAGGTGCAAATACGCCAGAAGCTCAGAAGGCAGCCGCGGAGAAGTGGTGTCCTTTCTCTAATACTTCCTGCGAAAAGTATCGTCAGTACCGCTTTGGTTACTGCTCGGTGACTTACGCAGCGGTAGATGATGGCCGAGTTCGCCGCAACTATGCGGTTTGTGATCACAGGTTAGATGGCGCACCTCTCAAACATGTAGTCGCCGACTATTTTCAGAACAAGCCCGTCGAGCTCGTTCCAGAAATTGTACTTACTAACCCAAGAACGTCATTCGACTTCGTCGCCTATTCGAGCACCGACATCAGTGATGTGATCGCCATCGAAACTCAGGCAATTGATATCCGTGGCGGTGGCGTGGGACCGGCTTGGCAGGCCTGGGCCGACGGGAAGGCAGCAGACTGGCGGCAATACTTCACAGACGAGGCGATTCGGAAGGGTAGAAAAGATACCGTTGCGTACGGCGTCAACATGGCAAACATCTACAAACGACTTGGCTTGCAGGTTGCTGTCAAGGGAACCTACTTGAAGGGAATCAATGTCCCCTTCTACGTCCTAATGCAGGACCGCCCTTTTGAATACTTGCGCAACCGAATTCGCTTCGAAGAGGCGAAAAGCAATTGGGATATTTCGTTCGTAACATTCGACTACACGGGAAAACTACAGCGGAATGGACAACTGGAGTTCGCTCATGTGCGAACGATTCGCGCAACTGTCGAAAGTTACGTCGCGGCGATGTCTTCCGACAACAGAATGGCGGCGGCAGCTAGGGAAGATTTCTTAGAGCGAATCAAGCGCAAGGCTGGCCTGCGCTAAACCCGGTCTTCTCAAGAATTGATTCTCAATTTTGTGGGTCGCTTTCCCGCGTAGACAAGCCTTCACTTCATTTGCTATGGCCTTTGCCAATAGCACAGGAACAGCATTCCCGACTTGGTCGTACTGTTCCGAGTAACCACCGCAGAATCGGAAGCTGTCTGGAAAGGACTGGATTCGGGCGGCTTCGCGGATCGAAATTGTTCTGCTCTGCTCAGGGTGCATGTACTCGCCGCTTTTTGGATCTCGAAAACGAGTAATGATCGAACGGGGAACCCCCTCCCAAGTCATGCGGCTATAGCGGCGCGTGTGATCTTTACGCTTCGCGCGGCGCATTCCTGCGGGCAAGAGATTCATCGGCAGGTCGCGCCAATCCTGCCCTGGCTTCAGAGCATCAATTCGTGCAAGGTTTTGTTCCGAAAGTTTCGGCGCGTAATGATTGAACAGATCTCGACCAGCGCCCTTGCGCATCATTCGTTGATACTCGAGAGCAGGTTCTCCCGAATATGTCCGCCCTTCTTCACCTGCGGATATTGCGGGCAAATCGCCAATCGCCTCTCGCGTAGTAACAAACCCCGCCATGTCGGTCACAGATATGGGGCAGTTTGGTACCAGAGCACCAATTCCTAACTTTCCGTGCGTGGGTTTCGGGAACCCCATTCGAGGACCAATTTTTTGGTCTCCTCGCCAAGCGACGAACAGCATTCGCCACCGCATCTGTGGAACGCCGTACTGGGCTGCCAACAGCTCAGCAAAATTGACTTGGTAACCGCAAGCCCTGAATTCATCCAGAACGTGTTGCAGAACGCGCCCGCCGGCGAGGTTCCCGAGCCCCGGGACGTTCTCCATTACGAGGCATTTCGGCTGAAGATCTCTAGCCAATCGCAAGAAGTGTCTGAACAGATCGTTACGAGGGTCAAAAACCAAGCGAGAACCAAGAATCGAAAATCCTTGGCACGGCGGACCGCCGACAATCACATCAAGTTGCGACTTCTCTATCCCGCATGAGAGAGCAAAGTCGCGGCCGGTGAGGTCTCGTATGTCGCCCAACAAAAACTTATGAGCAGGGAAGTTGTGGCGATAAGTCTCGCCAAACGTGTTCTGCGAGTCGCTGGCAGCTACAACCGAAAAGCCCGCCGAGTCGAATCCGAGCGAGATTCCACCTGCTCCAGAGAACAGGTCCATTGCTCTAAGTTTTCCGTTTGGTGCTGCCAATTAAATTCGTCTCCAGAGATCAATACAACGACGCTCGACGCATTGTACGAATGGTCGCCGCTCTGCACAGCCATCAATTCTTTCGTGTTCGCCGAGAAATCGGCGCAACAACTAATCCCATATTTTTGAGTTGGCGGAGCCGGTGAGATTCGAACTCACGGACAGCGTTAGCCGTCGCTAGTTTTCAAGACTAGAGCCTTAAACCACTCGGCCACAGCTCCGCAGAAACCGACCTGCTATGAATGCGCTAAGCGTGCGCATTTTACCCGCAAATGGAGGACATCTAACGGGCTGTTTTTACTACCGTTCTCGCTGGCTCCGCGCGGGGAGCGCCGCAGCTTTCAAGACCGGTGCATTCAACCGCTCTGCCACCTCTCCGGCGAGTGCGGATCGCGCGCGCACGCTACGCCAAAGCCTGCTTTGGGTCCAGCCGGAGTGGAGACGGCGAATGCCCACGGAAAACGCACATGTCAGCCGAGATTCTCCTGAGACACCCATTCCAACGGCGCATGGCGGGCGCGGCAATCGGTCGGACGACCTACTCGGGGCCTAAGTCATTCGAACTAGGGGACGCCCGCATGCTTCCGATATTTTCCGCACCAGTGGCTGCGTGCACGCGCGTGCATTTAAGATGGCGTGCGTGAAGCTGCTCATCATCGACGACCATCCACTGTTCCGCGACGGCCTCGCCTCGTTGCTGCGTCAGGCGTTGCCCGCGACCGAGGTCACGCAGGCGACCTCGACCGAGGACGCGCTCAACCTCGCCGACGAGCAAATCTTCGACGCAGTGTTCATGGATCTCATGATGCCCGGGCTGTCGGGCGAAGCGGCCGTGCGCGAGTTCGCCCGTCGTCATCCCGATCTGCCGGTCATCGTGCTGTCCAGCTCCGAGAGCGCCTCCGACGTGCGCCGCGTGTTGAACGCCGGTGCGTCGGGATACATTCCGAAATCCGCTACCGCGCAGACCGTCGTCTCCGCGCTCAATCTCGTGCTCTCGGGCAACATCTACGTGCCGCCGCTGCTGGTGACCGCGACGTCGATGGAACGTGGCGCCGGCGGCCCGCGCTCGATCTCGCAACTCACGGAGCGGCAGGTCGACGTGCTGCGCTATCTCAAGGACGGACTGACCAACAAAGAGATCAGCGCGAAGCTCGGCATCGCCGAAAAGACGGTCAAGGTGCACATCGCCGCGATCTTCAAGACGCTGAATGTGGTCAATCGGACTCAAGCGGCGAAGTTTCTGCACGACTCGCCGGAGGCTCTGCGGGATGCGTCTCGGAGCGCGACAACAGATGCAGGATAGCCGCACGCAGCCGGCTGTTCGCGACCGGCTTGTGGAGTAGCAGCAGACCGCTCTCCTGCGCTTCGCGCAGCCGATCCGGCGCGGTGTCGCCCGTGATCAACATGCCCGGGATCTCCTCGTCGTTGTATTCGGAGCGCAACCGCTCGATGACGCGGATGCCGTCCTCGTGGGCGCGCAGCCGGTAGTCGCAGATGATGAGCGACGGGCGATCGGGACAGTGCGCGAGCTTCTCGAGCAGCGCATCACACGAGCCGGCGATGACCGTGTCGAAACCCCAGCCCTCGAGCAGGTTCTTCATCGCGATCTGGATCGCCGATTCGTCGTCGACGACGACGATGAGGCCGGAGCTGCGCATGCCCGCCTCCCCACCGCCGTCCAGCGCCCGCATGGGCGTCAACGGCGCATTCGAATACGGCAGCTCGAGCACGAACACCGATCCGCGTCCCGGCTGCGAGCGCAGCGAGAGCGGATGGCCTAACAACACGGTGAGGCGCTTGACGATCGCGAGGCCCAGGCCCACTCCGCGACTGCGGTCGCGCTCGGGATTCTCGACCTGGTAGAACTCCTGGAACACGTGCGTCTGCTCGCTCTCGGGAATGCCGCGCCCCGTATCCCACACCTGTACGAATATGGAACGGCCGCGCTTGCGGCTGCCGACCACGACGCGGCCGGTATCGGTGTACGCGATGGCATTGGCCACGATGTTGCGCACGATGCGCTCCACGAGCATCGGATCGCTGAACACCACGGGCTGCGCGGGTTTCAACCGCAGCTCGATATTCTTGGCAGCCGCATCGCCGGCGTAGTCGCGGCAGATGCGCTCGAGAAGCGGCTGGATCGCAAAGGTCTGCGCGTTCACCTCGACCACGCCCGCATCGAGCCGCGAGATGTCGAGCAGGCCGTTGAAGAGGCCGCCCATAGCCTGCACCGAGCTGTCGACGTGATCGAGCATGCGCCGTGCCTCGACGTCGGTGACGCGCGGTCGCAGCGCCGCGACGAACAGGGACAGCGCGTGCACGGGCTGGCGCAGATCGTGGCTGGCCGCGGCCAGGAAGCGCGACTTCGCGCTGCTCGCCTCCTCGGCGACACTCTTCTCGTGGCGCAGCCGCGCGATCAGGTCCTCGTTCTCGAACCGCAGGCGCACCGACTCCTCGAACTGCGCGCTGTAGCGACGCGCCTGGAGCGTGATGGCGATCAGCCAGCCGATGATGATCAGCGCCAGCACCCCGTGCACCCAGTCACCCTGCGCGAGCATCCACGCCATGGGCACGAGCAGCATCGGCAGGATGGAGAAGTAGATGGCCGGGCGCAGGACTCCGAAAGCCGTGATGGCGCCGCTCGCGACCGCGCACAGATACAGCATCACGAGCAATTCCATGTCGAGCCGGCCGGGCGCAAACAGCCACAGCGAGCCGATGCCGAGCGTCAGGCCGCCCGCGAGTGCGCCCAACGAGAAGCGCCACGCCCACTCGCGCCATTCGTGGTCGGGCGGATTGCGCCGCTCGTACGCGGCGATGAGCATGAGCCGCGCGCAGATCTGCATGAGTATGATGACCGCGAAGACCACGACCACCACCGGACTCACCACGCCGACTCCGCCCAGGATGCCCGCGACCAGCGCACCGGCGACACCGGTCGCGCTCATGCCGGTGGAAGTGCTGGCGTACGCCAGGCGCACCTGCGCCGCGCCGATGCGGTTTTCCAGCTCAGTATTGCGGGCGCTCATCGCCGAACTGTACCTTGCGGCGCCTCACCGGGGCTGGTCTAGTGGAACCCCGACGCGACTCGAGGACGACACATGGACTTCTGGCATGGGTTCACCGTCATCACGGTGGTACATCTGCTCGCGGCGGCATCACCCGGCCCCGACTTCGCCTTCGTCACGCGCCAGTCGCTGGTTCACGGGCGCCGCGCGGGTCTGCTCGCCAGTCTCGGTATCGCGCTCGGGCTCGCGATCCACATCGCCTACTCGGCCGCCGGCCTCGCCGCGGTCATCGCCCACTCGGCGCGATGGATGACGGCCATCAAGCTGCTCGGCGGCGCCTATCTGCTCTACCTCGGCGTCCAGGGACTGCGCGCGCAGCGCGTCGACGCGCCGCCGCCCGGCAATCCCGAAGTGCCGTTCGCGGACGCCTCGGCGTTGCGCCAGGTGGCCGGCGGCTTCCTGTGCAACGCGTTCAATCCGAAGGCGCCTATCTACTTTCTCGCGCTGTTCACCGTCGTGCTGTCGCCCGACCTGCCGGCGCCGACGCTGGTGGCGTACGGCATCTGGATCATGGTGCTGCAGTGGCTGTGGTTCTCGCTGGTCTCGCTGGTGTTCGCGCACCCGCGGGTGCGCGACCGGCTGCTGCGCGCGCGGCACTGGATCGACCGCGCCTTCGGGGCCACGATGCTCGCGGTCGGCATCCGCGTGCTCGCCACCGCGCGCGAGTAGCTGCACCGCACACGCCGGCTGCGGCGTGCGAACGATGCCTGCGCCCGACGCGCAGACCAGCGGTCATGACAATCTTGTCCTGCTTGTCTTGTTTGCTGCATCCCGCGACAACGCAATCAATCTGAAATTACGCCGTCCGACCTGTGATTGCGCTCTCAATTCTTGACAGCGATGTCACGCGGCATAAAGCTTCGTCAGGCCGGCGGCATCGGGGGGTCGAACGCCACCGGCGCGGCAACATCGACACGGAGACGCGCGCCCTTCCACGCTGCGCCCTCCTTGCCGGTTTCCACGCTTCCAGCCCCCGCGAGCGACCGGACGTCGAAGGCGACCCTGTCGATCCGCGCCACCATTCGTTGGTAGTTAGATCAAAGCAGGGGGACACATGGCTCATCGATCGGGTTGGCACGCGCGCGCGTTCGCGCTGTGCCTGGCGCTCTTCACCGCGCCGCTGTTTGCACAAAATTTCAACTACGGCGAGGCGCTGCAGAAATCGCTGTTCTTCTACGAGGCGCAGCGCTCGGGCGTGCTGCCAGCCAGCAACCGCGTGAACTGGCGCGGCAACTCGGGAACCCAGGACGGCGGCCCCATCGATCTCACGGGCGGCTGGTACGACGCCGGTGATCACGTGAAGTTCGGCCTGCCGATGGCTGCCAGCGCGACGATGCTCGCCTGGGGCATCGTCGACTTCCGCTCCGCGTACGTCGCCACCGGCCAGCTCGACACTGCGCTCGATCAACTGAAGTGGGCCACCGACTACTTCATTAACGCGCACACCGCGCCGAACGAGCTGTACATCCAGGTCGGCGACGGCACGGAGGACCACAAGTGGTGGGGCCCCGCCGAAGTCATGCAGATGGTACGGCCCGCGGCGAAGATCACGAGCACGTGCCCGGGAACCGACGCCGCCGGTGAAACCGCCGCCGCGCTCGCGGCCGCGTCGATCGCATTCCGCCCGACGAACCCCACCTACGCGAACACGCTGGTCGCGCACGCACGGCAGCTCTACGCGTTCGCGGACAACTTCCGTGGCGCGTATTCGACCTGCTTCCCCGCCGTGTCGCAGTACTACAATTCATGGAGCGGATTCCAGGACGAGCTCGTGTGGGGCGCCATCTGGATGTACCGCGCCACGAATGAGGCCGCTTTCCTCACGAAGGCGCAGAGCGAGTACGCGCTGCTCGGCAAAGAGGGCCAGGCACAGCTCGTCAAGGCGTACAAACACACGCAGTCGTGGGACAACAAGTCCTTCGGCAGCTACGTGTTGCTCGCGAAGCTCACGGGTGCCACGGCATATCACCAGGACGCGCAACGCTGGCTCAACTGGTGGACGGTCGGCGGTACCGCGTTCGGCGCTGACGGCTCGCGCGTGGCGTACAGCCCGGGTGGCCAGGCGTGGCTCGACCAATGGGGCTCGCTGCGCTACGCGGCGAACACTTCGTTCGTCGCCCTGGTGTATTCCGACGCGATCACCGACGCCGTGCTCAAGGCGCGCTATCACGACTTCGCCAAGCGGCAGATCGACTACGCGCTGGGCCAGAACCCGCGCGCCTCGAGCTACGTCATCGGTTTCGGCGCCAACCCGCCGCGCAACCCGCATCACCGCACAGCGCACGCCTCGTGGCTGGACTCGCTGTCGGATCCGGTTGCGACCCGTCACGTGCTCTACGGCGCACTCGTCGGCGGACCCAATACCAGCTCGGACAATTATCTGGACGTCCGCACCGACTTCCAGATGAACGAAGTCGCCACCGACTACAACGCCGGATTCACGGGCGCACTCGCGCGCCTCGCGCAGGAATTCGGCGGCGCACCACTCGCAAACTTCCCCGTGGCGGAGACGCCCGACATCCCCGAGTACATCGCGGAGGCGGCCGTCAACACCAATGGCACCAACTTCACCGAGATCAAGTTGATGCTGCGCAACCGCACCGCCTTTCCGGCGCGCATGGGCGACAAGATCTCGTTCCGCTATTTCTTCACGCTCGAGCCCGGCGTGACGCCCGGCCAGATCACGTTGACCACTAACTACAATGAGTGCCTCACGCCGCCCACGGGCCCCACTCTGCTCTCGGGCAACATCTACTACATCAACCTCAACTGCGGTGCCAAGCTGTACCCGGGCGGGCAGTCCGCGCATCGCAAGGAAATCCAGTTCCGCATCGCGAGCTCCGGCGCTTGGGATCCGTCCAACGACTGGTCGTTCGCCGGAGTGGCGCTGGTGCCGGGCGGCCCGCTTGCCCTCGTGCAACACATCCCGGTGTACGACAACGGCGTGCGCGTCTTCGGCAGCGAGCCGGGTCCGGTGACACCGGACACCACGCCGCCGACCTTGGGCGCTGGCAGCGTGACCGCGACCAACATCTCGCCGCCGGGCTCGGTCACCATCACCTGGCCTCCCGCGACCGACGCCATCGGGCCCGTGCGCTATGAGGTCCGCGTCGATTCGGTGCTGGTGGGGCAGACCACGGCCACATCATTTACAGTTACGGGGCTCGTGTCGGGCAGTCACACGGCCCAGGTGACGGCATTCGATGGCTCCGGAAACAGCGCCGCCTACTCCCCCATAACCTTCGTCGTGGCAGTCGCGCCCGCCGACTTCGCGCTCGCGGCGCCGACCGCGCTGTCGGTGACCCGCGGTTCGAGCATCTCGGGCGCCATCGGCATCAACCGCACCAACTTCACCGGCGCGGTCACGATGAGCGCGACGGGCCTGCCCAGCGGCGTCACGGTGACGTTCAACCCGTCCACTGCCACCACCGGCAATATCGTCACGGCGACGATCGCGGCGTCCAGCACCGCCACGCTTGGCACGGCGAACTTCACGCTCACGGCGACCTCGGGCACGGTGTCACGCACGGCAACGGTGGCGCTCACCATCGCGACCGCCGGCGATTTCATGCTCGGAACCCCGAACCCGGTCTCGGTGGCTCGCAACACCAGCGCATCCACCAGCATCCCGATCAATCGTACGAGCTTCACCGGCGGCGTGACGTTCAGCGCATCGGGATTGCCGGCCGGAGTCACCGTCACGTTCGATCCGTCGACCCCGGCCACGGGCACCTCGGCCGTGGCGGTCTTCGCGGCATCGGGCACGGCGACGCTCGGCACCTCCAACGTCACCATCACCGCCGTGTCCGGTACCCTCACGCGCACGACCAGTGTGGCGCTCACCGTGACTGGTGTAACGGCAAGCGACTTCACGGTATCCGCTCCTGGACTGGTCGCGGTGCTGCGCGGCTCGACGGCCACGGGCACGATCACGCTCAACCGCACCAACTTCCCGGGCGCAGTGACCGTGACCGCGACGGGCCTGCCGAGCGGCGTCACGGTCGCGTTCAACCCGGCGACGGCCACCACGGGCAACACGGTGACGGCGACGTTCAGCGCCACGAGCACCGCGACGATCGGCGGCGCCACGGTGACGATCAATGCGGTATCGGGTCAGACGTCCCGCACCACGACGCTGACACTCACCGTGAACGGTGGCGATCCGCCGGCCAGCGTCACCGCGACGCCGATCGTCGGCACCAACAGCCCGTGGTTCAACGAGCTGCAGGTGCGCGTGGCGAACACGAGCCCCCTCACGGCGCTGACGTTGACAGTGGTCGTGCAGCGCACGGGCGGCGTGGCCTACTCGGGCCAATACAACACCGTCGGCGGCCAGGTCACGCAGACCAACAGCAGCACGGCGACCGCGATCACCTACGTGTTCACGCTGTCGGCGGGACAGACGCTGCCGGCCGCGACGAACCGAATGTTCGCCATCCAGACCAGCGGCAGCGGCACGTTGCACCCGACCTCGGGCGACACATACACGCTGACTTCCACGTCGGGAGGCACGACGTCGACGACGTCCGGCACGTTCTAGTCGTCAGGGGGAAATGGGAAGGGGGATGCACGAGGCGTGCGTCCCCTTTTTCATGCGCGCGAGAACTCGTCAAACCTTTTCGGCGCCGCCCATGTACGACCGCAGCACGTCGGGCACGCTCACGCTGCCGTCCGCGTTCTGATAATTCTCGAGCACCGCTACGAGCGCACGACCCACCGCCACTCCCGATCCATTCAGCGTGTGCAGCGGCTCGGGCTTGCCCGTGTCTGGATTTCTCCAGCGCGCCTGCATGCGCCGCGCCTGGAACGCCTCGCAGTTGCTGCACGAGGAAATTTCGCGATAGCGGTTCTGCGCCGGCAGCCACACCTCGATGTCGTAGGTCTTCGCGCTGGCGAAGCCGATGTCGCCGGCGCACAGCGCGACGGTGCGGTACGGCAGGCCCAGCTTCTGCAACACCTGCTCCGCGTGTCCCGTGAGCTCCTCGAGCGCAGCATACGACTCGGACGGCTTCGCGATGTGCACGAGCTCGACTTTCTCGAACTGGTGCTGGCGGATGAGACCGCGTGTGTCCTTGCCGGCCGCGCCCGCTTCCGAACGGAAGCACGGAGTGTGTGCCACGAGCTTCATCGGCAGTAGTTTGGCCTCCACGATGGACTCGCGCACGATGTTCGTCACCGGCACTTCGGCGGTGGGAATCAGGAAAAAACCCTGTTCGCTCTGTACGCGGAACAGGTCGGCCTCGAATTTCGGCAGCTGCCCGGTGCCCTGCAGCGCGGCGCCGGACACCAGGTAGGGAACATAGAGCTCGGTGTAGCCGTGGTCGCGCGTGTGCAGGTCGAGCATGAACTGCGCCAGCGCGCGATGCAGGCGCGCGAGTCCGCCGCGCATGATCGAGAAGCGGCTGCCTGCGATCTTCGCGGCCGCTTCGAAATCGAGCCCGCCGAGTTTCTCGCCGAGCTCGACGTGATCTTTCGGCGTGAAGTCGAACTTCCGCGGTTCGCCCCAGCGGCGCACTTCCTGGTTGGCCGACTCGTCACGCCCGTCGGGCACGGTCTCGTGCAGCGTGTTCGGCAGGGCGAGCAGCCAGGCGTCGACCTCGCCCTGAATACGCGTGATGGCACCGTCGACGATCGCAAGCTCGTGCGTGAGCGCCTCGCCGCGCTTCAGCAGGTCGGCCGCGTCCTGCCCCTTGCCCTTGGCCATCCCGACGGCCTTGGCGTTGGCGTTACGCTCCGAGCGCACGCGGTCGCACTCCACCTGGGCGCCCTTGCGCTGCTCTTCGAGCGCGGCGAATCGCGCGACGTCGAGCGTGAATCCGCGTCGCGCGAGGTTGGCGGCGACGCCGGCCGCATCGGCGCGCATTTGCTTGGAATCGAGCACTGGTACCCCTATCTAGAAAGAAAGATGTCTAACTCTTGGCACAGAACTGCACCAGTACGGCGGAGGCGTGCACGAGCGCGCGCGGCACGGCTGCGACGCCGAACGCATGTTTGTATGAAACCGGCCACCGCGCAAGCCAGCCGCGAGAGAACACGAAATAGCTGTGGAAGCCGAGCCACCACCCGCGTGACCGCAGCGCCGGCATCAGCCCTGCGTCAGCAACGCGGCACCGACGAGCCTGCCCAGCCACGCACCGCCGACGCATCCGGCCACGCTCGCCAGCACATAGCCCACGCCGGCGAGCGAGAAGCCGAGCAGCGTCGACTCGAGCGCGAACGCGGAAAACGTGGTGAACCCGCCGAGCACGCCGGTCATCCAGAACAGCCGCGCGCCATCGCCGGAGATGCCGGGGCGCGAGACCAGCCACGCATAGATGAGCCCGATGGCGAAACTGCCGAGCAGGTTCACCGTGAGCGTCGGGACCGGGAAACCGCCGGGCGTGGCGGGCCACGTGCGCGCCACGCCGTAGCGCGCCATGCTCCCGAGCGCCCCACCAACAGCCACCCACAACCAGCTCACGATTCGCCGTCCTCCTGGTCGCCGCGCGGTGGTGCGCTGCTGCGCATGCGGGCCAATGCCTCTCCGATCTTGATCTCGAGACCGCGCGGCGCCGGCCGATAGTAGCGGCGTTCGGGCATCTCGTCCGGTAGATAGCGCTCGCCCTTCACGAATGCGCCGGGCTCGTCGTGCGCGTACTGGTAGCCCTTGCCGAAATCGAGCTCCTTCATGAGTTTCGTCGGCGCGTTGCGCAAGCGCAGCGGCACGTCGAGCGTGCCGAACTGCTGCACGTCCGCCTGCGCTTCGCCGTACGCCGTGTACACGGCATTGCTCTTCGGCGCCACTGCCAGATAGACCAGCGCATTGGCCACGGCGAGTTCGCCCTCGGGACTGCCGAGACGTTCGAAGATCTGCCACGCGTCGAGCGCGAGCTGCAGCCCACGCGGATCGGCGAGACCGATGTCCTCGACCGCCATGCGCACGATGCGCCGCGCGAGGTAGTGCGGGTCGCAGCCGCCGTCGAGCATGCGCGCGTACCAGTACAGCGCCGCGTCCGGGTCGCTGCCGCGCACTGCCTTGTGCAGCGCCGAGATCTGGTCGTAGAACTGGTCGCCGCCCTTGTCGAAGCGGCGGCGCCCGCCGGCGGCGACCTCGCGCACCTGCTCGAGCGTGATGGTGGCGACGCCATCGCGTTCTTCTGCGAGATCTGCCGCGACTTCGAGGATGCCGAGCGCGCGCCGCGCATCGCCGTCGCCGCCCTGTGCGATGGCCGCCAGCGACTCGTCGTCGATGCGCAACTGCCGGGCGCCGAGGCCGCGTTCGGTGTCTTCCACGGTCCGCCGCAGTAGTTTGACGATGGCCGCGGTCTCGAGCGAGCGCAACACGTACACGCGCGCACGGGACAACAGCGCGCTGTTGACCTCGAACGAGGGGTTCTCGGTGGTGGCGCCGATGAACGTGAGCGTCCCGTCCTCGACGTACGGCAGGAACGTATCCTGCTGTGCCTTGTTGAAGCGATGCACCTCGTCGAGGAACAGCACGGTGCGCCGGCCGCGCTCGGCGCGCACGGTGCGCGCGCGCTCGACTGCCTCGCGAATGTCCTTCACGCCCGCCATGACGGCGGACAACTGCATGAATTCGGCGTCGCCGCGGCCCGCGATCAGGCGTGCAAGCGTGGTCTTGCCCGTGCCCGGCGGGCCCCAGAGGATCAAAGAATGAAGCTGGCCGCGTTCGAGGGCCTGCCGTAGCGGCTTCCCGACGGCGAGCACCTGATCCTGTCCGACGAATTCGTCCAGCGTACGCGGGCGCATGCGATCGGCCAGCGGCCGCAACGCATCGTCGGGCTTCACGTCACGCAGGAAATCCGATTGACCTTTCATGATCGCTCGACGACGCGACTCAGGCGGCCCGACGGCCCAGCAGCCACGCCGCCCACTCCGGCCAGCGTGCGAGACCGATCCAACCGAGCAGCATTCCGAGCGATGCGCCACTGGCGTTCGCCAGCACATCGCGAGGATCGCCTTCGCGACCGGTGGGCAACACGACTTGCGCGAACTCGATGGCGATGCCGAGCGCGAGCAGCCACACGAACACCTTCCACCAATTGCGACGCGGCACGAGTCCCGTGAAGTACACCGAGAGCAAGGTGTGGCCGATGAGGTGGCTCACCTTGTCGTTCAATTCGAGATCCACGGAGATTTTCGGGCTCGGCACGAGACACACGAGGATCGCGAGAACTACGAACAGGATGCCGAGGACCCACCAGAAACGCTGCAGGGTCATCGCGCCGGCGATCCGATGACATCCGCGCCCGCGGGCGGCGTGAAGGTCACGTCGGCGGCCGCCACCGGCTCATTGCGTACGCTGGTGAGGAAATCGAGGCGCACGGTCTGGCCGAGCTTGTCCTTGAGCACCATGCGCTTGAGCTCGGTGCGCGCGAATGCGAGCCGCGCCTCGCGAAAATCCGCGTCGGGCTGCTTCGGCGTCGCGACCACCCAGTCGAATCCATCGTGCTTGCCGCCCGACGACACGCGAAACAGAGCACGGATGTCGCCATCACCCGCGAGCAGACTCGCGGGGGTCGCGGTCAATGCGGTCGCGGCGGACTTCACGGACACCTGCTCGAGATCGCTGTCGTAGAACCACAGGTTCTTGCCGTCGGCGACCATGAGCTGCGGCGAGGCCTGCTCGCCACCGCCCTCCGGGGTCAGTTCCCAACGGAATTTCCCCGGCCGCACGATCACGAGCTTGCCACTGGCGCGCTGCACGACGTCGCCACGGCCATCGGTGACGACCTGACGGAACTCCGCGCGCAGCGTCTCGAGCTGGTCGAGATAGCGGTCGAGTGGCGTCTGCGCCTGCGCACCTGCCGACGATGCCAGAGACGCGAGGACGGCCCAGAGGACGGCCCCGATGCGAAAACCGGTTCTCATTCGCCCCCGGCAGGCGCTGGCGCGAGGATCTCGCGCGCGCCATTCGGCTGCAGCGGGCCGACGACGCCGGCATTCTCCATGCTCTCGAGCAGGCGAGCGGCGCGGTTGTAGCCGATCTTGAGCCGGCGCTGCACGTACGAGATCGATGGCTTGCGCTCGGTGACGACGATGCGCACGGCTTCGTCGTACAACGCGTCCTGCTCGCCGCCACCGGCGGCATTCGGATCGGATGGCTCGCCGGAGATACCCGCCAGCGGCATGCTGGGCCCATCGAGGACCTCTTCGATGTAGTTGGGCGCGCCGGCCTTCTTCAGCGCGTCCACCACGCGATGCACCTCGGCATCGGCCACGAAGGCGCCATGCACACGCGTCGGCACCGAAGTGCCGGACGGTAGATAGAGCATGTCGCCGTGGCCGAGCAGCGACTCAGCGCCCATCTGGTCGAGGATGGTGCGCGAATCGACGCGCGCCGACACCTGGAACGCGATGCGGCAGGGGATGTTGGCCTTGATGAGCCCGGTGATCACGTCCACTGACGGACGTTGCGTCGCCAGCACCAGGTGAATGCCGCTCGCTCGCGCTTTTTGCGCCAGTCTGGCAATGAGCTCTTCGACCTTCTTGCCGACGATCATCATCAGGTCGGCGAGCTCGTCGATGATGACGACGATGTAGGGCAGCGGCGTCAGGTCCTGGATGAGCCTCTGATCGATGGTCGGGTCGTTCGACGCCGCCAGGGTCATGACCGGATCGCGAATGGGTTTGCCGGCATCGTTCGCATCCTTGACCTTGCGGTTGAAGCCGGAAATGTTGCGCACGCCGAGCGCGGACATGAGCTGGTAGCGCCGCTCCATCTCCGCCACGCACCAGCGCAGCGCATTCGCGGCGTGCTTCATGTCCGTGACCACGGGTGCGAGCAGATGCGGGATGCCCTCGTACACCGAGAGCTCGAGCATCTTCGGGTCGATCATGATCAGCCGCACGTGCTCCGCGGTGCTCTTGTAGAGCAGAGACAGGATCATCGCGTTGATGCCGACGGATTTGCCGGAGCCGGTGGTGCCGGCAATCAACAGGTGCGGCATCTTCGCGAGGTCCGCGCACACCGGCGCGCCGCCGATGTCCTTGCCGAGCGCGATGGCCAGCGGTGACGCTACGTCGTCGTACGCCTTGGATTTGATGATTTCGCCGAGCGTGACGATCTCGCGTTTCTCGTTCGGGATCTCGAGACCCATCACCGACTTGCCGGGGATCACCTCGACGACTCGCACGCTGATCGCCGACAGCGAGCGCGCCAGATCTTTCGCGAGGCCGGTGATCTGGCTGACTTTGACTCCCGGCGCCGGACGCATCTCGTAGCGCGTCACGACCGGGCCCGGTTGCACGGCGACCACTTCCACTTCGATACCGAAATCTTTGAGCTTCAGCTCCACCAGACGCGACATGGCCTCGAGCGCTTCCTGCGAATAGCCCGACTCGCGCGGCGGCGGATCGTCGAGCAGCTTCAGCGCCGGCAGCGCGCCGGACTTGGGC
>JAYTOI010000161.1:0-30034 GCA_043747875.1 Pseudomonadota bacterium
GGTTGTCACTACAGTGGCACTGCCGGGTAGCTATGTACGGACGGGATAACCGCTGAAAGCATCTAAGCGGGAAGCCCCCCCCAAGATTAGATCTCCCTGGGAACTTGATTCCCCTAAAGGGCCGTCGAAGACTACGACGTTGATAGGCTGGGTGTGTACAGGCAGTAATGTCTTTAGCTAACCAGTACTAATTGCCCGTGAGACTTGACCATATAACTTCAAGCAGTTTGGCTGTTGCTGGCCACGCGTTCAGACGCGCTGCTGCGAAGTGATGTCGTTGGAGCATTCACATGGTGAATGCGGCATGGTCCGAGTCAGCAAATTCATTCGCGCGACTTGGGCGTCAAATCAAAGAAACTTTTCGGATTGGGCGTGTGGCGGTGTAGTTAGACCACGCGGCACGCCAAACAGAATTCCCTGGCGGCTATAGCGAGCGGGAACCACCCGATCCCATTTCGAACTCGGAAGTGAAAACGCTCCGCGCCGATGATAGTGTGGCAGCTGCCATGCGAGAGTAGGTCACTGCCAGGGTCCTAACTAAAAACCCCCGTCACCGTTCAGGTGGCGGGGGTTTTTCCATTCCGATGCTCCGGTTCCTGATCCGCCCGCGGCGTGGAAATTTGCGATTCCCTCAGGCGACGTGTCCCGTTCGTCGCAGGCGTAAGGCCCGTGGAGCAGATGAATTACAGAGTAGCAGGCCAGGGAAGTTGTCATCGCAGGCGGCGGCGCGGCGAGGCCGTTTTACGGCGGACAATCTCGAAGACAAAATTCAGGCCGATCTGCGATGGTTGAAGCATCCAGACCACCGAACTCCACGACACACGCCGCGTATTGGCGCGGCTGCCGCGATGTGGCGATCTCCGATACGCAGGCGCATTGACTCGAGATGTTTCGCGAGAACGGCCTGATTTTTTCGGATGCGGCGGACGAGTTCCGCGTCGACTCCTGACTGCAGGTCATGCGGGGCCAGCGATTCGTCCCGAAGGCTTCCATCTCATGGCGCGAGGTTGTTCAGCGACGATTGCCTGCACACCTTCCTCGACACGCTCGGGTCCACCATTGGCGATTCACTCGCGAGACCGCCTTCGCCCGAGGAATTCCTGGGCCGCCGCCTTCTTCTGCAGTGCGCGCCGAATGTAAGCATTCCGCCGGCTTGATCAGGAGATCGCGTGGCACGGCAGACCGGCGTGACATCCAGATCGCGGGTGCGACCAAACTACTGCCGACGGCAAAGGAGGCGGGTGGCTCGCGCGGCACATTGCGCCCGGGCTTTCCAGAAATTGCGCGCCGCACGGCCGAGATCTTCGTAGGCGGATGCCGCGTGCTCGGGGATTTTGCGCTTCCGCGGCTCGTGATCGCGCTGCTGCAGCGCGGCGGCGCATGGGCTGCATACTGTTGGTTTGACGCCGCAATTCCATTTCTGTCCGGTAAATTGGCTCGGCCAATGTCTTTGACTCGAATTAAAAGGATTGCGTACGCATTCAGGGTTTGTCTGGGTTGCCGCCACACCGTATCTATTTTTGCGTACTCCAGAGAATGTGGTGTACCAATTTAAGTCATTGTTTTATTTCTGTAAAGGGCACGCTGCATATACATTTGCCGGTGTCGCGGCATGACTGTCTATGTCTCCTCGGGACATTATTTCAGCAGAAAAGACAATTGTCCCGGGCGTGGAAACGCGAGCCACGTGCGCGCGATATAGCCGTGGACTTTTGAATACAGCGTGCCTACTCTCCGTTCGACATTGAGGGGGACGCGCATCTTGCGCACATTACTAATAAGCCGTTCGGGCGAGTTTTCTCGTCGCTGCTTGCGTCTGCCGACCACTCGGGCTCGGTGCTGCTTTGTCGACTTCGTCGACCGATTCACTTTCGACTCCCCCTGCTGACTTCGCTTCTTCGTTTTCTTGTTTTCGTCCAGTCACGATATTTACAACGAATCGATGCACGAGTTTGCTAGGAGATACCAAACATGAAATTCAAACCCGGGGGCTTCCCCATTACGTCGAGGGCTTTGTTCACCATCGTCGGTGGTGCAGTCCTCATCAACCCAGTGTTCGCTCAGGATCAATCGAGCGAGGAAATCGACGAAGTCGTCGTCACGGGCATTCGTGGAAGCTTGAAGGCTTCCATGAACATGAAGCGTGAAGCGGTGGGCGTCGTCGACGCGATCAACGCGGAAGACATCGGCAAGTTCCCGGATACCAACCTGGCCGAGTCTCTGCAGCGCATCACCGGTGTTTCGATCGACCGAGTCAACGGCGAAGGATCGCGCATTACCGCGCGCGGCTTCGGTCCGGGATTCAACCTCATTACGCTAAACGGTCGCACGATGCCCACCGCCGACGTGGTGGTCGTAGGTTCGGGTGGCGACGGCGAATACAACGCATTCACGAGCCGGGCGTTTGACATGTCGAACCTCGCGTCCGAGGGCGTGAGCGGCCTCGAGGTCTTCAAGACCGGCCGCGCGGGAGTTTCGACGGGCGGCATCGGTGCGACGATCAACGTCAAGACGGTGCGTCCGCTGGAAAGTCCCGGATTGAAAGCTTCGGTCGGCGTGAAGGCCATGTACGACACCAGCGTCGAGACGGGCGATTCCGTAACGCCGGAGGTCAGCGGGCTCTTTAGTTGGACGGATGAATCGGAGAAGTTCGGCGTCGCGTTCTTTGGCAGCTTCCAGAAGCGCGACAGCGCGGCGGTCGGCGCCTCGAACCAGGACTGGAACGTCGAGCATCTATCGTCGTTCTTGAATACTGGTGGTGGAAAGGTAGACGCCAACACCATCATCAACAACATGCCCGCGGGCGATCCGCTGGTCGTGTTTCCGAACAACAGCGACTACTTCTTCTCGGAAGTTGAGCGCGAGCGTACCAACGGCCAGCTGACGGTGCAGTTCGCTCCCACGGACTCGCTGACTCTGACGGCGGACGCGATGTTCGTGCAGAACGACTCGACCGAGGAGCGTTCCACTCAGGGCAACTGGTTCAACCGCCCATTCGCCGAAGTGACCTTCGACGACAACCCAACAGTTGCGAGCGTGACGTTTCTTCGGGAGTCGCTGAGCGCACCGAAAGACATCGCCTGGGGCCAGCAGCTACGCGCAACGCGCGACAAGCTGCAGTCATTCGGCTTGAACGCCGCGTGGAAAACGAGTGATCGCTTCAGTCTCGTTTTCGATGCCGCAACGTCCAAGTCCGAGAGCTTACCGAATGGTCCGGGCGGCAAGACGTCCTACGACTTTGGCACGGGCGCAGCCTCGATCGCGTCCCACAGCCTCACGCTCGCCAATGGCTTCCCCGTCCAAAACTTTATCTACGACGACCAGAATCAGAACGACAACGGCATCATCGACATCGGCGATGTGAGCTCGTCCGTCGGACGTACGGCAGAGCAGGTTCAGAGACAGAATCTCGACGAGTTCCGTCTCGAGGGCACCTTCTCATTGAATGACGCCTCGAAGGTCACGGCTGGCGCGGATCACCGCACGTCGGAGATGGTGCAACGCCGATTTGTCACTCAGCAGATCCTCGGCAACTGGGGCGTTTCGAATCCTGGCGACATCGAGTCACAGGCCCCGGGCGTGCTCGAGGCGTATTGCCTGAGCTGCCTGTACGACGACTTCAAGCCGGGTCTCGGAACGACGGCATTCCGCGGCAATGCGGCGCAGTTGTACAACGCGCTGTCACCTTTCTACGTCGGTGCCAATCCGATCGGAGTCAACAACAACGACTTCAACACGGTCGATGAAGACATCACCGCGGTGTTCGCGGAGTACGCCTGGCAGGGCGAGATTGGCGGCCACAAAGCGAATATCGTTGCCGGTGTGCGTTATGAACAGACCGACGTCAGCACCTTGTCGGTCGTTGCGGTGCCCAACGGCATCAACTGGGTTGCGGACAACGATTTTTCACCTGATTTTTCGCAGGGCCTGACTACCACGTTGACGGATTCGGCCGACTACAGCCACGTGCTGCCGAGCTTCGACTTCAGCATCGAGCCGATTGACAACGTCATCGTGCGTGCCTCCTACAGCAAGACCATCGGGCGCGCGGATTTCGGCTCGTTGTTCAGTGCGACGACTGCCGGTACCCCGCCGCGTGCCATCGCGCTGGGTGGCATCGCGACGGGAAACGGCGGCAACGCCGGATTGGTACCGTTGGAGTCAGAGAACTTCGACCTGTCGCTGGAGCTCTACTACGGCGACGCGAGCTATATCTCGCTGGGATTCTTCGACAAGAAGGTAGACAACTTCATCGGGATCGGTCAGTTCAACGAAAATCTATTCGACCTGCATGATCCGAGTTCCGGTGCTCCGGGGACGTTATCGGCTCAGGCATCGACGATCATTGCGTCGATCCCGGGTGCCGCGCGCAACGACGTAAACCTGGCAGTGATCACCACCATGCTCCAGCATCCTGGCGCGAATGCGGAATTTGCGGATCCGCGGGCGGCGTTCATCAACCACTCGACGGGTGGTGTGCTCAATCAGACGTATGCGGACTCGATCTTCTCCGCAAACGGCGTCAACAACCCGGCCTTCACGCAAAACCTCGACATCACTGCGAACAACGCGGTCGATCCGCTGTTCCTTTTCAGCGTGTCGCGCCCCATTAACCAGGAAAAAGCCAACATCCACGGCGTGGAAATGGCGTTCCAGCACTTCTTCGGGGAGTCTGGTTTCGGCATCCAGGGTAACTACACGGTGGTCGACGGCGATGTCGGCATCAATGTGGCGGCGGACCCCGGTGCCAACCAGTTCGCTCTGGAAGGCCTGAGCGACACAGCCAATGCGACGCTGATCTACGAGAAGTTCGGCTTCTCGGCGCGCCTTGCCTGGAACTGGCGTGACCGGTTCCTGCAGCAGGCGAGCCGCGGCGGCTACCGTAACCCGGTGTTCGTGTCGCCGTTCGAGGAGTGGGATCTCAACGTCAGCTACGACGTAAATGAAAACATCGCGGTCAGCCTCGAGGCCATCAACCTCACGGGTGAGAACGTGCGTACCTATGGTCGGTCCGAAAACGACTACTGGTTCGCGCAGGATCTGCACCCGCGCTACCTGATTGGGGCTCGTTACAAGTTCTAAGCTCAGGTCGATCGTTCGAAGGGAAGGGCCGCTGTTCTCAGCGGCCTTTTCCTTTGGGTCACGCAATAGTTGATCCGCATCCCCCTGCAGGCGTAAGAAACGCATAGACATGATCGCCATGCGAAAGACCCAGGAGATCACCGGCATCGAGCCGGGCCGTATACCGTACGGAGAACTGCTCGAGGCCGGCAAGCCGGTCATCCTCAAGGGCGTCGCGAGGGATTGGCCTCTGGTGCGACGCGGCCTCGAGTCCGCCCAAACAGCGATGGACTATCTGCGCCGGTTTGCGAACCCGCGGCCGGCGTCGGTCTATACGCTTCCACCCGAACTGAACGGACGCTTCGCGTACGACGAGAGTTTCACGGCCCTGAACTTCAAGACCGAGCGCCTGCCGCTCGGCGAGTGTTTCGACCGCCTGGCGGCGCAATTGAACGAACCGGGCGCGCCGTCTCTCTACGCCGGTTCGACCGACGTCGATCTCTATCTTCCCGGACTGCGCATCGAGAACGACCTCGTTCTCGATGATCCTATGTTTGAGCGCATCCGGCCGGTCGTGAGCATCTGGCTCGGCAATCGCACGGTCGCCGCCGCGCATTTCGATGTGTCGCACAACCTCGCCTGCTGCATGGTGGGCCGGCGCCGGTTCACACTGTTTCCCCCCGAGCAGGTACACAACCTCTATCCCGGTCCGCTCGAGCCCACTCCCGGGGGACAAGTGGTGAGCGTGGTCGACTTCCGGGCGCCGGATTTCGCGCGCTATCCGCGGTTCCGCGATGCGCTCGCCGCAGGCGAAGTGGCGGAGATCGCGCCCGGAGACGTTCTCTTCTACCCGGCCCTGTGGTGGCACCATGTCGAGGCACTGGATGCGTTCAACGCCATGATCAACTACTGGTGGAGCACTTCCCCGGCCTTCGTGGATTCGCCACAAACCACGCTGCTGCACGCGCTGCTCAGCCTGCGCGGTCGAACGGAAGGCGAGCGTCGCGCGTGGCGCGAAGTTTTCGATTTCTACGTGTTCGGACCGTCGGAGAGCGCGGCCCAGCACCTGCCCGAGGCCGCCCGCGGAAATCTCGGGCCACTGGATGAAAACAAGGCCCGCCGTCTGCGCGCCAATTTGTTGAGTCGTTTGAATCGCTGATTCACCAGAGACGAGGTTCCCTTGGAAGAGCAACGCGTAAAGAAAGTCGTGGTGACCGGAGGCGGTACCGCGGGGTGGGTTTGCGCCGTCGCGCTCGTGAAGCACTTCGGCGAGCTGCTCGACATTACGCTGGTGGAGTCCGAGGAGATCGGCACCGTCGGCGTCGGTGAGGCGACGTTTCCGTCCATCCTCGCGTTTCATCGCCTCATCGATCTCGACGAGCGCGAGTTCATGCGCGAGTCGAAGGCGTCGTTCAAGCTTGGTATCTCGTTCGAGAACTGGGGCGGTCTCGGTGACCGTTACATGCACGCGTTCGGCACCGTGGGCAAGTCGACTTGGATGGGCGACTTTCAGCACTTCTGGCTGGCGGCGCGCGCCGATGGATTCGGCGGCAACCTCGGCGAGTACTGCTTCGAGAACGCGGCCGCACTCGCGGGCAAGTTCGCGATGTCTGAAAAGGTGAAGATCAACTACGCGTATCACTTCGACGCCGGTCTCTACTCAGCCTTCCTGCGCAAGATCAGCGAAGCGAAGGGCGTCAAACGCGTGGAGGGAAAGATCTCGCGCGTCGAGCAGGATCCGGAATCCGGATTCGTGAAGGCGCTGGTGCTCGAATCCGGTCAATCGGTCTCCGGCGATCTGTTCCTCGATTGCAGCGGCTTCCGCGGCCTGCTCATCGAGCAGACATTGAAGACGGGTTTCGAGGACTGGAGCCAGTGGCTCAAGACCGATCGTGCGCTGGCGGTGCAGACGCCAGCCATGGAAGCCGTCCCCCCGTACACGCGCGCCATCGCGCGCCAGGCCGGCTGGCAGTGGCGGATTCCGCTGCAGCATCGCGTCGGTAACGGTCTCGTGTTCTGCAGCCCGTATCTCTCCGAGGACGAAGCGCGCCACACGCTGTTGAGCAATCTCGAAGGTCCGGCGCTGTTCGAGCCGCGCCTGCTCAAGTTCAAGGCGGGCAGGCGTTTGCAAGCCTGGAACAAGAACGTAGTGTCGATCGGCCTCGCCAGCGGATTCATCGAGCCGCTCGAGTCGACCAGCATCCACCTCATTCAAATCGGCATCACGCGGCTCATGCAGCTGTTTCCGTTCGGCGGTTTCAACCCGACGCTGGCGCAGCGCTACAACGATCAATCACGCGTCGAGTTCGAGAAAATCCGCGACTTCATTATTCTTCATTACAAACTCACCGAGCGCGACGACACGCCGTTCTGGCGCGATTGCCGCGACATGGAGATCCCCGCGTCGCTCACCGAGCGCATCGAGCTGTTCCGCGAAACCGCGATGGCTTATCAAGCCACCGACGAACTGTTCCGCGTGGATTCCTGGATGCAGGTGATGATCGGCCAGCGCCTCTATCCGCGCAGCTATCATCAAATGGGGCGCATGCTCGGGCCCGAGCGGCTCCGCAAGGCACTCGACACGCTGCAGTCGAGCATCGCCGGCGCCGTCGCGCGCATGCCGACGCATGGCGAGTTTCTCGAGGCTTTTTGCGCTGGAACCAGCGGCGACTACGCGCACCTCATGAATCCCGCGATGGTCAGTAGCACCGGCTGAACAAAAACCGGACCGCTGAAGCGAAAATGATGGATCCCGTCGCGAGGCACCCAAACTTCGGCATGCGGAAGATCGCAATCGAACGCGCGCGCTCCGCTCCGCTATCGGCAGTTCATCCTCATGACTTGCGCGTCGCTTTCCTCCACCAATAGTCAGACGCTGATCGTGTCGTACACCACCACGCGTTCCCAAAGGTGGGAACAGTCCGCGACGAACTGCTTGTGGATCGCGTGATCCTGGTAGGTCTTCTGCCCAGCCGTGTCGTCGAAGAGCAGGATTTCCGACGCGCTGAAGCTGTTGTCGACCACGTCGCGCTTCTCGGTGCTCGCGGGCACGCCGAAGTGCACGCCGCGCACGGTCTCGATCTTCGAGAGCGTGCGCAAGCCCGCGAGCAGCTTCTCGAGGTCTTCCTTGGACGACGGGTTCTTGAGCCAGAAGAACACGTGATGTACGAGCTTCGGAAACTTGTTCACGGCGGATGCTCCGGCGAAAGTCAGGACGGGTGATACGGTTGCCGCGGCGGTCGCGGCGGCGATGATGAATGTTCTTCGCGGGGTGCTCATGAGGACAGCTCCGGTGTGATGGCCGCGTGCGGGACCGCGAGTCTTTCGTATGCGGTTTCGAGCGCGCGCCGAAAATTTTCGTCTGCGAAGAGCGCGGGTGGCAGTACCGATTCGCACACGGCGAAGCACGCCACGTCGGCATGTGCGTCTCCGCTGCAGGCCTTGCCGAGCCCGGCCAGCCGCGCCGCATCCGGATCCACGATCGGCACGCCGGCTTTTGCCTGGCGCACGACGAACCGCATCCACGCCGCGATGGGCATGACGAGCCGGTGGATGGGCCGGCCCGCGCGCAGGGCATCGAGCAACACCGGCGTGATGCGTACCGGCAGTTTCTTCGAGCCGTCCCATGCAATCTGGCTCAACAGGTGGCGGATGCCAGGGTTGCGGAAACGGGCCAGCACCGCGGAGATGTAGTGCGCGACGTCGAAGCCCGCGGTGGTGCCAAGGCTCGGGGCGAGATCCTCCGTCATCAGCAGTTCGACGAAGCGCGCGAGTTGCTCGTCACGCATCGCATCGGCGACGGACTCGTGGCCGCGCAGCAGCCCGAGGTAGGCGAGCGTCGAATGCGGGCCGTTCAAGAGACGCAGCTTCGCGCGATCGTAGACGCCGACGTCATTCGCGAGCGTGACACCGACCGAAGCCCAGTCCGCCTCGCGCATCACGGGCAGATTCTCGACCACCCACTGCGTGAACGGCTCGCGCTGGATCGGCCATTCGTCGACGACGCCCGTGAGCGCGCGCGCGCGATCGCGCAGCGCCTCGTCGGTGGCGGGTGTGATGCTGTCGACCATGGTGCGCGGACACACCACCTCTGATTCGATCCAGTGCGCGAGGTCCGCGTCCGACTGGCGCGCGAACGCCACCAGCGCGCGATGCAGCACCGAGCCGTTGTCCGGCAAGTTGTCGCAGCTCACCACGGAGAACGGCGGCACGTTCTGCGTGCGCCGCCGCCGCAGTGCCTCGACGATCCAGCCGATGGTGCTGCGCGGCGCGTGACGATTGGCGAGGTCGTGCACGATGTCCGGGTTCGCCAGGTCGAGCGTATTCCGCGCGTCGAGGCAGTAGCCCTTCTCGGTGACGGTGGTCGAGACCATGCGCGTGTCGCGTGCGCCCAGCCGCGCGAACGCGCGCTCCGTGTCGGTGGCGCCGACGAGCAGCTCGCGGATCGCGCCAATGACGCGCGCGCGCGGCACGGCGCCCAGCTCCACCAGCGTGTACAGGCCCTGCTGCGGCTGCAGCGCGTCGCGCAATCCCGGGCTCTTCAGCGAAAGCGCCGAAATCGCCCAGCGTTTGTCCGCGTGCAGCAACGTGTCGACGTAGTAAGCCTGGTGCGCACGATGAAATGCGCCGGGGCCGATGTGCACGATGCCGAAACGCGTCGCGCCGCGGTCGTAGGTCGGAAGAATTGTGCCCGAGCGGGCGGAATGCAGGCTCGCCTCGGAGAGGCGTGGCGGACTCATCAGAACCTCGTTGCAGTGTTAATGATTGTGCCGCGGCGTCTTATGCGCAACGCCACGATATTTGAGGGCCATTTCCAGGACGGCTCCGCTGTCGAGCTGTCCGACTGTGGAGCTGTCCGACTGTGGAGCCGTCCGACTGTGGAGCCGTCCGACTGTGGAGCGATAGAGCTTCTGCCACGGCATCGCGCCCGGCGGCACCTGCGGCAGGCTCCTTCTTGCGTCGCGCGATCTCCTCGACGGCCACCAGCATGTCACAGCTAATGGCTTCGAGGTCGAACCGATTCTGTCCCCGGTCCGCAGCCAGACGGGCGCGCTACCCGCGGCGCATTCCGGACCGCAATTGAGAATGCAGGGGCTTGCCCGAGGTTCCCGACTGGCGCCCGTTTCCGAGCATCGGAAGGGGTCGCGCGAACGGAAGCGTCGCACCGAGCGAGCCGCCTCAGATGCCATGCGCGATCACGTTCTGCGGCAGGCCGGCCACGTCGACGCGCGCGCGAAACAGGCCGCCCGCCAACGGCTGCGCCAGGCGCGCGACGTCGTCGAGCCCCACCCGGGCGCTGGTGATGTACAGGGACTTGAGGTCGGCGTCGCCGAACGCGGCCTTCGTCACGTTGGCGACGGGCAGCTGCAACGTCTGCAGTAGTTTGCCCGAGGGCGAATAGCGCTGCAGCCCCCAGCCGCAGAACACGCCGGTCCAGAGGCAGCCATCGACGTCGACGATGGGTCCATCCGGATAGCCGACGGTCGGCGCCAGGCGCGCGAACACGCGCTTGTTGGACAACATGCCGGCGCGCGCGCGATCGAATGCGTAGATGATCCCGGCCAGCGTGTCGGTGTGATACAGCACGCGGCCGTCGGGACTCTCCGCCGGTCCGTTGGTGACGACGTAGCCCAAGTCGCGTCGCACGCAGCTTTCGGTGAGCTGGTACAACGCGCCGCTCGGCTCCTCTTCGTTGTCGTCCATCGAGCCAAACCACAGGAAGCCTTCGGAATCGACGAAGCCGTCGTTGAGGCGATTGTTAGGCGCATGCGGCTCGACGACGTGCAGCAGCGTGAAGTTGCCGGTTTCGGGGTTGAAGCGGTGCAGCCCGGTCTTGAGGCCGGCGATCATCCAGCCTGCGCGGGTCGGCAGCAGGAAGCCGATGCGCGCGGGCGTGCCCCAGCTGCGCTTCTCGCCGCTCGCCGGGTGATAGCGGTGGATGAGCTGGCCTTTGATGTCGACGAACCACACGGCCTGCTCGGTCTCGGACCAGATGGGCCCTTCGCCGAGCATCGCGCCCACGGGCCAAACGCATTCGAATTCGGACATTGCCCCACTCAGTATCGAATTGGCTAACGGTATCCGCCATCCACCCAGTAGTTATGCGAGGTACACATGGCGGCGTCGTCGGACGCCAGGAACAGCACCATCGCGGTCACGTGCACCGGGTCGACGCGCGCCTTCAGGCATTGCTGGGCAATGATCTTGGCTTCTTCCTCGGGCAAATGCCAAAGCTTGAGCTGACGCGGCGTACGAATGGCGCCGGGCACCACGCAGTTGACGCGGATGTTCGACTCGCCGAGATCGCGCGCGAGACCGCGCGTCATGCCTTCGATGCCGGCCTTGGCGGTCTCGTATACCGACAGCTCGGGCACCGGTACGTGCCAGGACACCGAGCCGAGATTGATGATGGAGCCGCCGCCGGCGCGCTTCATGCCGGGCGCGACGGCCTGTGCCGCGAAGAACAGGTGGCGCAGGTTCACCGCGATGCGCTCTTCCCAGTAGGTTGACGTCACGTCCTCTACTTTGTGACGATCGTCGTTCGCTGCGTTGTTGACGAGCACCGTCACCGGACCCGCCTGCGCCTCGATGCCGGCCAGCGTCGCACGCAGCATGTCGGTGTTCGTGACGTCGCACTTCAGGAACAGCGCGGCGCCGCCGAGCCGCTGCGCGAGCCCCTGCGATTCGGCCTCGGCGACGTCCAGGAAGAACACGCGGGATTTCTGCCGCACGAACCCCTCGACCATCGACTCTCCGATGCCGGAGCCGCCGCCGGTGATCACGACTGTCCGGCCGGCGAGCGAAGGGTAAACAGCATGCGTCGTGTTGTTCATCGGACCCTCAAGCCCAGGTGTAGCTGGTCTTGACTTGCGTGTAGAACTCGACCGCTGCATAACCCTGCTCGCGCGGTCCAAAGCTCGACTTGCGGGTGCCGCCGAACGGCACGTGATAGTCCACGCCCGCCGTGGGCAGGTTCGTCATCACCATGCCCGCGCGCACGTTGCGTACGAAGTGGCGCGCGTACTTGAGCGAGCTGGTCACGATGCCGGCCGACAGGCCGAACTCACCGGCGTTCGCCACGGCCAGCGCCTCGTCGTAATCCTTCACGCGCACGGTGGAGGCCACCGGCCCGAACACTTCCTCGCAGTTGATGCGCATGTCCTGCTTCGTGTCGACGATCAGCGCCGGCGCGACGTAATAGCCGGGCGTCGCGAGCTTCAGCACTTCGCCGCCGACGATCATGCGTCCGCCTTCCTTCGTGGCGATGTCGATATAGTTCAAAGTGGTGTCTAGTTGCGCCTGGCTCGCGAGCGGGCCCATCTGCGTGTCGGGCGCCCGCGCGTCGCCGACCTTGAGCGCTTTTACCCGCGCTGCAAGCGCGTCGACAAATCTGTCGTGGATGCCTTGCGTCACGATGATGCGGCTCGACGCCGTGCATCGTTGGCCGGTGGCGAAGAATGCGCCATCGAGCGCGCACTGCACCGCGCGGTCGAGATCGCAGTCGTCGAGCACCACGAGCGGATTCTTGCCGCCCATCTCGAGCTGCACCCGCGCGTTGTGCGACATCGCGGCCCGCGCGACGCCAGCGCCGGTGCTCTGGCCGCCCGTGAACGACACGCCGTCCACATCGGGATGCTCGACCAGTGCGCCGCCCATGGAGCCACCGCCGAGGATGAGGTTGAACACACCTTTCGGGAATCCGGCCTCATGGATGATTTCCGCCAGAGCGCTTGCCGTCGCCGGCGTGACCGACGCGGGCTTCATCACCAAGGTGTTGCCGAAAGCCAGGGCCGGCGCGGCCTTCCATGCCGGAATTGCGATCGGAAAGTTCCAGGGAGTTATCAATGCGAACACTCCGAGCGGCTCGCGGTAGGTCTCCACGGCCACGCCCGGGCGTGTCGAATCCACCGTCACGCCGTGACGGCGCAGCGCTTCGCCTGCCATGAACTTGAAGATGCGCGCGGCGCGCATGACCTCGCCCTTGCCCTCGGGAAGCGTCTTGCCTTCCTCGCGCGAGAGCAGGCGGCCCAGATCGTCGGCGCGCGCCATGATCATGGAGCCCACCTTGTCGAGCAGGTCCGAGCGTACTTCGGGACTGGCGTTGGCCCAGGCGGGGAAGGCCGCTTTGGCAGCGGAAACCGCTGCATTTACCGTGCCCTTATCGCCACCGGGCACCTTGGCCACGATGTCGCGAGTGTCGGAAGGGTTCAGGCTCTCGGAAGCGGGCGCGCCGGGCACCCATTGCCCATCGATGTAGTGGGCGAGCTGTTTCGTATCGTTCATGTTTACCGTTCAGGAGTTGAGTAGGCCGCGCCGCGCGAGATTACGCATCAGGTCCGCGATCCCGAAGGCCCACGGCGGCGCGCGATCACAGCTGGTCACCTTGTTTTCTAGCACACCGAGCTTCTCCGTGGAGACTCGAACGACGTCGCCGTCGCGATGCGTGAAACCGAGCCCCGGGGCCCCGCGATCGGCCACCGGAGCGAACATGGTGCCGAGGAACAGCGCAAAGCCGTCCGGGTAGCAATGGTGCTTGCCGATGGTCTGTCCCACGAGCTCGGTGGGATCGCGGCTGATCTGCGCCATGGAGCTCTCCCCGGCGAGCTGAAAGCCCTCGTCGCCGCGGATCTCGAGGCGCACGACACAGTTGCGTACGTCGTCCAGCGTGAAGTCGCGGGAGAACATGCGGATGAATGGGCCGATGGCGCACGAGGCGTTGTTGTCCTTGGCTTTGCCGAGCAGCAACGCGCTGCGTCCCTCGATGTCGCGCAGATTCACGTCGTTGCCGAGCGTCGCGCCGAGGATGCGGCCGGCGCTATCTACCGCGAGCACGATCTCGGGCTCCGGGTTGTTCCACGCCGAGTCGGAGCGCACGCCGACCGCCGCGCCCCATCCCACGGACGACATCACCGGCGCTTTGGTGAAAATTTCCGCGTCGGGACCGATCGCAACCTCCAGGTATTGCGACCACACACCGTCCGAGATGAGCGCGGCTTTCAGTTTTTGCGCGGCTTCCGAACCTGGCTTCACCGCGCGTATGTCGGTGCCGATGCGGTCGCGCAGGCTGCCGCGCAGCGCTTCCGCCCTGGCTGCGTCGCCGCGCGCGCGCTCCTCGATGACGCGCTCGATGGCAGAGATCGCGAATGTGACGCCGGCGGCCTTGATGCACTGCAGGTCGAAAGGAGAGAGCACCCGCACGTCGCGCGAGCCAGTGTATTCGCAAGTGAATGCGAAGCTTTCCAGCGGGCCGAGGTCTTCGCCCGGCGGCGGCTCGCCATTCCATCCATTGAGCAGCTGGGAGACGGTGGGCGCGTGACGGGACACATCGCGCACGCTGCCCCCGACGACGACGACGGGCGTGGGCCCGTCACGCGTCAGGATGCGCCCGACGAGGGTCGCCTGGCGCCAGTCGGATGGAAGGTGTTCGAGCATGGTTGTCGGATTCACCGGTTTTTACGCGGCAGCCGGCGCCTTTTTCCAGAGCTTCTGCATCGACTCGAGCGTCACGCCCTTGCTCTCCGGAACCATCTTCCAGACGAAGAGGGCGGACAGCAGGCTGAAGCCGCCGTACAGCCAGTACGCGAAGCCGTGATTGAACGACGCGGTGAGACCCGAATGGCTGTCCATGATGTTGAAGGTCCACGACACCACGAGATTCATGATCCATTGCGCCGCGACGGCAATGGCCATGGCCTGGTTGCGAATGGAGTTCGGGAAGATCTCCGCGAGCATCACCCACACCACCGGACCCCACGACAGCGAGAAACCCGCGATGTAGATGCACACCACGATCACGGCGATGGTGCCGACCGAACCGACGTAGAACAGGAATCCCAGCGCAGTCATGGAACCCGCCATGATCAACGACCCGAGGATGAGCAGTGGCTTGCGCCCCCACTTGTCGACGGTGGCAGTCGCGACCAGCGTGAACACCACCAGCACGATGCCGATGATCACGGTCTGCGCAAACGCGGCGTTACCCGCGAAGCCCATGTTGGTGAACATCTGCTTGCCGTAGTAGAGCACCGCGTTGATGCCCACGAGTTGCTGGAACACCGACAGGAGGATGCCGACCACGATCACGAGGCCGCCGTACGAGAACAGATGACCGGCCGTTTCCTTGAGCGAGGCGTCGATCTCGGCGGTCACGACTTTCGCCTCTTCTTCGCTGACGAGCTTCTTGAGAACTTCCTGCGCCTTCGCATTCTTCCCCTTCAGCATGAGTCCGCGCGGAGTCTCGGGGACGAAGAACAACAGCAACACGAACAGTCCGGCCGGGATGGCGCACGACGCCAGCATGAAGCGCCACCCCGTGTCGTGCAGCCAGGTCGCATCGCCGGCGGTCGCGATGCCGGCATTCACGAAGTACACCAGCGAGATGCCTGAGACGATCGCGATCTGCTGGTAGGTCACGAGCGCGCCGCGCTTCGCGGGCGGGGCGATCTCGGCGATGTACATGGGCGCGAGCATCGATGCGAGGCCGATGCCGATGCCGCCGAAGATGCGATGGCCGGTGAAATTCGTGATCGCCTCGCCGAAGGTGTAGTTAGGCAGTTCGGCGCCGAAGAGGGGATTGACGACCATGCGCACCAGGTCGATGAGCCAGGTCAGCAGCGAGCCCAGGTGTCCAATGGTCGATTCCGGCCAGGCGGATCCGAGCGAGGAGATGAAAAACAGCGTGCCGGCGACCATGAGACCGCCCCGCCGGCCGAGCCAGTGGGCCACGACGCCACCGGTACCACCGCCGATGATGCAGCCGAACAGGGCGCAGGAGATCGTCCAGCCCTCGGTGCTGATGCGCGCGCTTTCAGCGAGGCCCAGCGGCGCGACGAAGTTCTGCTTGATCGAATCGGTCGCGCCGGAGATCACGGCGGTGTCGTAACCGAACAGCAAGCCGCCGAGCGCGGCGATGATGGTGAGTGTGATGAGAAGGCCGGTGTGAGTGCTGTCGGCCGGCCCGGAAGTCGGAGTCTGAGACACGCGCTATCTCCTAGATGGCTTTATAGTTTGATGAGCGCCGATGTGCGCGTCAGGCGCCCCCGTTTCAGCGGTCGCGGAAGCGTAGTGATAGCGGTATCAGATAGCAAGCAACGCGCCCGGCGCGCGCAACTGGCTAGGTCTTGCGCGGCGGCGCCACGGAATCGCGCTTCACGAGCAGGTACGGGACGAGATGATCGACGGCCTGATGGGCATGCCGATCCTTGGGCCGGCGGATCTTGTGCAGCAGCAAGTTGATCGCGGCCTCCGCCATCGCGGCGATGGGCTGGCGAATGGTCGTGAGCTCCGGCCAGACGGTGGTGGCGATCGGCGTGTCGTCGAATCCGACCACGGACAGATCGCGCGGCACGTCGAGACCGCGCCGGTGCGCCACCGAGATGGCGGCCGCGGCCATGTCGTCGTTGCTGGCGAAGATGGCGGTCGGGATGCGCTTGCGCGCCAGCAGCTTCTCCGCCGCCTCGAGGCCGGACTTGTAAGTGAAGAAACCCTGGATCACGAGCGCCGGGTCCACCGCGTGGCCGGCCTCTTCCATGGCCGCTTCGAAACCCGCGAGACGCTGACCGCTCGCGGTCTGTGTCGGCTGGCCCTTGATGAACGCGATGCGCGAATGCCCCGCGGCGATGAGGTGCGCGGTCATCTCGCGCGCGGCGTGGAAGTCGTCGATACGCACGCACGACACGTCTTCGCGCGCGCGTCCGGTAGCTAGGGCGACCACCGGTACACCCTCGGCGGCGAACGCGGATGCGATGGCCTTCGACTCGCACAGCGGCGGCGGCAGGATGACGCCGGCGATGCCTTCCGCAAGCTTCTGCGCCGCGGCTTTTTCCGCCGCCGGCTTGAGGTTGTCCCAGCGATCGAGCACCAGCTGCGCTGCGGTGCGGTGCGAGCCGTCGAGCGCGCCGACCAGCAGCTCGCTGAGATACGAGGCGCTGGGGTTCGAATAGATGAGCGCGATGCGCGTGTCGCGCGCGCCGGCGAGTGAGCGTGCCGCGGGATTCGGCCGGTAGTTGAGCGTGCGCACGGCTTCCATGACGAGCTCGCGTGTCTTGTCGCGCACGTTGCTCTCGCCGTTGATGACGCGCGACACCGTCATCGGTGACACGCTCGCATGACGCGCGACTTCGTGAATCGTGACGGCACTGCCGCGGCGACGTCCGGACTTTTCTCGGAGGCGCGGAGTGCCCTCGCTGCTGCGATCGCCTGAGTCGCTCAATTTCCCCCCTGACGCTGGCGCCTGCCGCGCGTTAGCGATAACAATAGATTCTCCCCTCCTGGAAATCCATGCCCAGATGCGCTTAGACCGAATCGCGCCGCGAATCCTGTTCTGGCTCGTCCTGGGCCTGCTGTCCGCGGGCTTTGCGCGGCCCGCCAGTGCCGAAGACGGATATGACTTATGGCTGCGGTATCGCGCCGTCACGGCAGCGGATTATCCAGCACTGGGAGCGAATGTGCGCCTGTTGGCCGCCCTTTCGGAGTCGAAAAATTCGCCCACGCTCGACGCCGCCGGCCGCGAGCTCGCGCGCGGGCTTTCCGGCCTCACGGGCCAACACTTTCCGGTGCGCGGCGCGCCGGACGGGGCCGGCGCGGTGCTGTACGGTACGCCGCGCAGCTCGGAGTCGATCGCCAGACTGCCATTGGGCCTCGAGCGCGCCGGCGCCGAGGGCTACGTGATCCGCTCCACCCTCCTCGATGCGCGTCCCGTCGTCGTCATCGCCGCGAACTCGGACATCGGCGTGCTCTACGGCGCGTTTCATTTCCTGCGGCTGATCCAGACGCGCGCGCCGCTCGCGGCACTCGACATCGCCTCACAGCCCCGCACGCGGCTGCGCGTGCTCGATCACTGGGACGATCTCGATCGACACGTGGAGCGCGGCTACGCGGGGGAGTCGATCTGGGACTGGCACAAGCTGCCCGCGTGGCTCGATCCGCGGTACACCGACTACGCGCGCGCCTGCGCGTCGATCGGCATCAACGGCACGGTACTCACGAACGTGAACGCGGATGCCACCAGTCTTTCGCCCGAGTACATCGACAAGGCCGCGGCGCTTGCCAGCGCGCTGCGCCCGTACGGCGTGCGTGTGTACCTCACCGCGCGGTTCAGCGCGCCGCTCGAGCTCGGTGATTTGAAGAGCGCGGACCCGCTCGATCCTGCGGTACGCGCCTGGTGGAAAAACAAGTCCGACGAGATCTACCGCGCCATCCCCGACTTCGGCGGTTTTCTCGTGAAAGCCAACTCGGAGGGCCAGCCCGGTCCGCAGGACTACCGGCGCACGCACGCCGATGGCGCGAACATGCTGGCCGAGGCGGTGGCACCGCACCGCGGTGTCGTGATGTGGCGCGCGTTCGTCTATTCGAACGATTCGTCGAAAGAGGGGCCGGCCGACCGCGCGAAGCAGGCGTACCAGGAGTTCGTGCCGCTCGACGGCAAGTTCGCGGACAACGTGCTCGTGCAGGTGAAGAACGGCCCCATCGATTTTCAGCCGCGCGAGCCGTTCCATCCGCTGTTCGGCGCGATGCCGCGCACGCCGCTCATGATGGAGTTCCAGATCACCAAGGAATATCTCGGCTTCGCGACGCACCTGGTGTATCTCGGCACGCTGTACGAAGAAGTGCTCGCGGCCGACACGCGCACTCGCGCGCGCGACTCGACGGTGGCCAAGCTGATTACCGGCATGGCGGGGGTGTCGAACGTCGGCAGCGAGCGCAACTGGACCGGATCGCATTTCGATCAGGCGAACTGGTACGCGTACGGCCGGCTCGCGTGGGATCCGTCGGCCTCTGCGCGTGCCATCGCGGAAGACTGGGCCCGCATGACGTTCTCGAACGATGCGGCGCTGGTAAAGCCCGTGGTCGAGATGATGATGGGCTCGCGCGAGGCGGCCGTGGATTACATGACGCCGCTGGGCCTGGCGCATCTCATGGGCACCGGTCATCACTACGGGCCCGCGCCATGGGTCGGCGACCTCGCTCGCGCGGATTGGAATCCGACTTACTACCACCGCGCCGATGCGCAGGGCATCGGCTTCGATCGCGGGCCGAAGGGGAGCGCGGCCACCGCGCAGTACGCGCCGTCCGTGGCGGGCGTGTTCGCAGACCGCCGCAAAGTGCCCGAGAACCTGCTGCTGTGGTTCCATCGCGTGCCCTGGGACGACAAACTGTCGTCGGGACGCACGCTGTGGCACGAGCTGGTGTGGCGCTACACGCACGGCGTCGAAGTAGTTAGCCAGATGCGCCGCACGTGGGGCACGCTGGCTCCCTACGTCGACGCGGAGCGCTTCGCGCAGGTCGCGCAGTTCCTGGCGATCCAGGAGCGCGAGGCGCAGTGGTGGCGCGACGCCTGCATCGCGTATTTCCAGAGCCTCAGCGGTTTGCCGTTGCCGCCGGGCTTCGCCGCGCCGACGCATCCGCTCGAATACTACAAATCGCTCAGGTTTCCGTACGCGCCGGGGCGGGGCTAGTGGTGCCCCGGCACCACTACCAGTCCCACATCGTGCCGTCTTCGAGACGTGCGATCGGCAGCTGCTTCGGGTCGTAGGGATGCTTCGCCGCGAGCTTCTCGTCGATCGTGACGCCGTGTCCCGCCGTCTCGCCGCAAAACAGGCGTCCGTCGCGGAACACGTAATCGTGCGGAAACACCTCGTCCGTCTCCGGCGCGTGCCGCATGTATTCCTGGATGCCGAAGTTCGGCACCCACGTATCGAAGTGCAACGCTGCACCCATGCAAACCGGCGACAGGTCCGTAGCGCCGTGGAAGCCGGTGCGTACGCCGTGCAGTCCGGCGAAATCGGCGATGCGGCGCAGATGGGTAATGCCGCCGCCGTGCACGATCGTAGTGCGGATGTAGTCGATGAGCTGATTCTCGATGAGGTGCTTGCAGTCCCAGATGCTGTTGAACACCTCGCCCACCGCGAGCGGCGTGACCGTGTGTTTGCGCACGAGCTCGAAGCTCTTCTGGTTCTCGGCGGGCGTACAGTCTTCCATCCAGAACAGCCGATACGGTTCGAGCGACTTTCCGAGCCGCGCGGCTTCCAGCGGCGTCAGACGATGGTGCACGTCGTGCAGCAGCTCGATGTCGGGGCCGTGATCCTGGCGCAATCGCTCGAAGAGCCTGGGCACGATGTCGAGATACTTCGGCGTCGACCACACCGTTTCCGCCGGCAATTCGCTCTCGGCCGGCTCGTACGCATTCTTGAGATTCGAAATGCCGTAGGCCTTCTTGATGCCCGGCACTCCGCTCTGCGCGCGCACCGCCTTGTAGCCCTGTGCGATGTACTTGCCGACTTCCGCGCTGGTCTCGTCGATGTCCTTGCCATTCGCGTGGCCGTACACCAGCGCGCCATCGCGCGAGCGCCCGCCCAGCAGTTGGTACAGCGGCTGATTCGACATCTTGCCGAGGATGTCCCAAAGCGCGACGTCGACTGCCGCGATGGCGGTCATCGTCACCGGGCCGCGGCGCCAGTACGCACCACGATAGAAAAACTGCCAGATGTCCTCGATCCGACCTGCGTCGCGGCCGATCAGGTTCGGCACCAGGTGGTCCTTCAGATAGGACGCCACCGCGAGCTCGCGGCCGTTCAGCGTGGCATCGCCAATACCGGTAACTCCCGAGCGCGTGACGATTTTCAGCGTGACGAAGTTGCGCGCCGGACACGTCACGATGACTTCGGCAGCGACGATCTCGCGCTCCCGGGCCACACCCGCGTTTGAATTAATCGCAGCCGAAGTGCTCACGCCCATTGCTCCGTTCGGGATAACGAATTAGTGTCCCCGCCGCGGACTGATTTGACGGCAGCGCGCACGGGGCCCGCATACTACCAATATGGACAAACTCAATCCCGATCGGCTCTTTCCCGCCGATCCGACCACGCGATCGATCGCGCGGAGTCTCTACCAGCTCGTCAGGGATCTGCCGATCATCAGCCCCCACGGGCACACCGATCCGAAGTGGTTCGCGGACAACGTCCCGTTCGCCGATCCGGCCAGTCTGCTGCTCACCCCCGATCACTATGTGTTCCGCATGCTCTACAGCCAGGGCGTGCGGCTCGAGGACTTCGGCGTGGCGCGCGTCGACGGCGGCAATACCGAGCGCGACTCGCGCAAGATCTGGCGACTGTTCGCGCAGCACTACTATCTGTTTCACGGCACGCCCACGCGGATGTGGTTCGACTGGGTGCTGTCGAGCGTCTTCGATGCCGACATCCCGCTGACGCCGAAGAACGCCGACGCGACGTACGACAAGATCGCGGAGCGCCTGCAGAAGCCCGAGTTCCGTCCGCGCGCGCTGTTCGAACGCTTCAACATCGAAGCGCTCGCGACCACCGAATCACCGCTCGACGATCTGCTGCATCACGTCACCATGCGCAAGAGCGGCTGGCAGGGCAGGGTCATCACGGCCTACCGGCCCGACAACGTGGTCGACCCGGACACGATGGGGTTCCTCGACAACCTCAAGAAGTTCAGCGAGCTCACCGGAGAGGATGCGCTGTCGTGGCGCGGCTATCTCGCCGCGCACCGCAAGCGCCGCGCGTTCTTCGCAGTCATGGGCGCGACGTCCACGGATCACGGCCACCCGACCGCGCGCACCACGGATCTTTCGCCCACCGACGCCGAAGCGCTGTTCATGCGCATCGTGCGCGGCGCGGCGAACCCGGGTGAGGCGGAACAGTTCCGTGGCCAGATGCTGGTCGAGATGGCGCGCATGAGCCTCGACGACAAGCTGGTGCTGCAGATACACCCCGGTTCGTGGCGCAACCACAATGGACCGGTGTTCGATCGCTTCGGCGCGAACGTCGGCGCGGACATTCCGACGCGCACCGATTACGTGGGCGCGCTGCGTCCGCTGCTCAATCGCTACGGCAACGATCCGGCGCTGTCGATCATCGTGTTCACGCTCGACGAGAGCACGTACGCGCGCGAGCTCGCGCCGCTCGCCGGCCATTACCCGGCGCTCAAGCTCGGCCCCGCGTGGTGGTTCCACGACAGCCCCGAAGGCATGATGCGGTTCCGCGAGCAAACTACCGAGACCGCCGGTTTCTACAACACGGTCGGATTCAACGACGATACGCGCGCCTTCCTGTCGATTCCCGCGCGTCACGACGTGGCACGCCGTGTCGATTGCTCGTTCCTCGCGCGCCTGGTGGCCGAGCATCGGCTGCCGGAGGACGAGGCGGCCGTTCTCGCGCCGCAGCTCGCATACGAATTTCCAAAGAAAGCCTACAAACTTTGATCGATGGGTTCCTCGAGGGGGTCGAGCATGAGCACTGACAACGTTTCGAATGACACCGGTGGCATGAAGACTTCCGCCGGCGTCGTGGGCCAGATCGGCAGATATCGCTGGGTCATCTGCGCCCTGCTGTTCGTCTGCACGACCATCAACTACATCGACCGGCAATCGCTGTCGGTGCTCAAGCCCATCCTGCAGGAGGCGCTGAAGTGGGACGACGTCGACTACGGCTCGATCACCACGGCGTTCACGTTCGCGTACGCGATGTTTCCCTCGCTCATCGGCATCCTGATCGACAAGTTCGGCGTCAAGAAGACACTGGCCGGCGCGCTCATCGTCTGGTCGCTGGCCGCTGCGGCGCACGGTCTGGTTGCCACCGTGTTGGGGTTCATCATCGTGCGCTTCGTGCTCGGTCTGGCCGAGGCGGCTAACTTCCCTGCGTCCATCAAGGCCGTCGGCATGTGGTTTCCGCAGAAAGAGCGCGCGCTGGCCACCGGCATCTTCAATTCCGGCACCAGCGTCGGCGTCATCGTCGTCTCCTTCGGCATCGTGTGGATCGCGAACCAACTCGGCTGGCAGATGGCCTTCGTGGGGATCGGCATCATCGGCCTGGTCTGGCTGTTCTTCTGGCAGAAATATTTCACCGCGCCGGAAGACCAGCCGCGCCTCGGGGCCGCGGAGCTCGCGTACATCCGTTCCGACCAGGCTTTCACCGGCAAGGCCGTGAAGGTGCCGTGGACCATGCTGTTGCGCTACCGCGAGATCTGGCCCTTCCTCATCGGCAAGCTCATCACCGATCCGGTGTGGTGGTTCTATCTATTCTGGCTGCCCGACTACCTGGGCCGCGAGCGCGGACAGAACCCGCTCAAGGCCGGCCTCTGGGTCATGGTGATCTACATCGGTTCGAGCATCGGCTCGGTGTTCGGCGGCTGGCTCTCGAGCACGCTCATCAAGCGCGGCTGGACGGTTGGCAGGGCGCGCATGACCGCGATGGGGCTCGCCGCCGTCTTCATGCCGGGTTCTATCTTCGCGTACTACGCGGACAGCTTCATCGTGTGCGTCGCGTTCATCACGCTCGCGACGGCCTGCCACCAGGCCTGGTCGGCGAACCTGTTCACGAACGCCACCGACGTCTTTCCGCAGAAGGTGTCGGGCTCGGTCGTGGGCCTCGGCGCCACGGCCGGCGGCATCGGCGGCATGTTCATGACGCTGCTCGTCGGCCTTTCAGTGCAGTGGACCGGCAATCAGCAGATCGTGTTCATCTGGGCGGGCACGATGCATCTGCTCGCGCTCGCGCTGTTCTGGGTGTGGTTCAAGGGGAACATCCCCCACGTCAGTGTCGATGAAGCACTGGATGTGAGCCACACGCACAATGGCCTCGCCATCTCGGGAGTGATCGTCGCGATGGGCGGCGCCGCGCTGGCGTGGCTGGTCGTCGCCAACTGGGAATACCTGAAAGGCGCGGTGAAGATCCAGGGCGCGGTGCAGAGCATCGTCGTGGCCGCTGCAATTTTCCTCATCGGTGCGGCGCTGTTCTACGCCAGCCGGCCGAAGCGCGCGCGCAGCGCGGCTTAGACCTGAGAAGGAGCGGAAATTCTCCGGCGCGTCGTCCATGCGGACACGCGCCTTTTTGATGGGCGAAGGAAATACGGCCACACCGAAGCGCTGGTCTGTCGAAAACGATGAAGCGCGCGGGCCCGGATGCGGATCGACGACCGCCGGTTCGCCGGATCGATCGAGGAAGGCAACGCGCGTGGCCTCGCTTTGTTGCGTCGGTCGCAACACCGGCGCGCGGCTGGTCCGCGCGCTCCAACCCGCTGCATGGCCGACTTCCACACCTTATATATATGCGACACGGAAAAGGGCCGCACAGTGACGGCCTTGGCAACATGCCTGCGGATGTGCAGCGAGTCCTGCAACATGGCGGGCATCGCTTCCCCACGCCCTAGCTACTGGACCGGACACGGCGCAGTCAAAAAAGTACTAGGCAAAAACCCGCAGCCTGCATATAAAGTCCTGGTACCCGCGCCAACAACATGAAAATTCCAGGCTGGGGCCGGGAGCGATCTTTGACAGACGATGAGGCAATGGACGCCCCACGGGCAGCAAGTCAGTCGGCGCTCGAATCGCTGGTTCTGATGCTTTCGTATCTAGACCGGCCGGCTGATCCGGATCAGCTTCGCCACCTGCTCGGCAAGGGTTCGTCGGCGATCTCACCGGATGATCTGGTCTGGCTCGCGAAGAAGCTCGATGTCCGTGCGCGCATGGTCACCTCGGTCGCCACCGAGCGCCTCGACCGCATGCCGCTGCCCGCCATCGCGCAACTGCGCGATGGGCAGTTCACCGTGCTGCTGCAGGTTTCCGACCACCAGGCGTTGCTGTTCCGCCCCGGCGCGCAGCGGCCGGAGACGATGACCCGCGACGATTTTGCCGCCGCCTTCACCGGCACACTGGTGCTGCTGACCACGCGCGAGCGCGTGGTTGGGGCGAAGCGCGCGTTCGACGTGAGCTGGTTCATCCCGGCGCTGGTGCGCTACCGGCACATTCTGCGCGACGTGCTCGCCGCGTCGTTCTTCCTGCAGTTGCTGGCGCTGGTTTCGCCGTTGTTCTTTCAGATCGTCATCGACAAAGTGCTGGTCCACAAGGGCTTGACGACGCTGGAGATCCTCGCGCTCGGCCTGTTCGTCGTGTTCCTGTTCGACGTCGCCATCGGCGGGTTGCGGACCTATCTGTTCGCGCACACCACGAGCCGCGTGGATGCGGAGCTCGGCTCCAAGCTGTTCAGCCACCTCACCCAGCTGCCGCTGTCGTACTTCCAGGCGCGGCGCGTGGGCGATTCGGTGGCGCGCGTGCGCGAGCTGGAGACCATCCGCGAATTCCTGACCTCATCCGCGCTCACCGTCGTGCTCGACCTGTTCTTCGCGGTGGTCTTTCTCGCCGTCATGTACCTGTACAGTCCGACGCTGCTGCTGGTGGTGCTCATCACCCTGCCGCTGTATGCCGGCATCGTGCTCGTCATCGCGCCCGCCCTGCGGCGCAAGCTCGACGAGAAATTCGCACGCGGCGCGGAGAACCAGTCGTTCCTGGTCGAGACCATCACGGGTGTCGAGACGCTCAAAGCCATGGCGGTCGAGCCGCAGATGCAGTCACGCTGGGAGCGCCAGCTCGCCGGCTACGTCAAGAGCGCGTTTCAGGCCGCAATGCTCGCAAACTGGGGTAGACAGGCCATCGAGCTGGTGCAGAAACTTTCGACCGTCGCACTGCTCTTCTTCGGAGCGAAGCTGGTGATCGAAGGTTCCCTCACTGTCGGTGAGCTCGTGGCATTCAACATGCTGGCCAGCAATGCCGCGGGCCCCATCCTGCGCATCGCACAGCTCGCGCAGGATTTCCAGCAGGCACGCATCGCGGTCGATCGGCTCGGCGACATCCTCAACGCGCCGACCGAGCCGCAGACCAGCGCGTCGCGTGCCAGCCTGCCGGAGATTCGAGGCGCGGTGCATCTCGATCACGTCACGTTTCGCTACCGTCCCGACGGCCGCGAAGTGCTGAGCGACATCGATCTGGAGATTCGCGAGGGTGAGGTGGTCGGCATCGTGGGGCCATCCGGTTCCGGCAAGTCCACGCTCGCCAAGCTGGTGCAAAGGCTGCACACGCCCGAGCGCGGCCGCGTGCTGGTGGACGGCGTCGACCTCGCGATGATCGACCCCGCCTGGCTGCGCCGGCAGGTGGGCGTGGTGCTGCAGGAGAACATCCTCTTCAACCGCAGCGTGCGTGAAAACATCGCGCTGGCCGATCCAGCCATGCCCATGCAGCAGGTGGTGGCGGCCGCGACGCTCGCGGGTGCGCATGAGTTCATCCTGGAGCTGCCCGAGGCCTACGACACCCGCATCGACGAGCGCGGCGGAAACCTGTCCGGCGGCCAGCGCCAGCGCATCGCGGTTGCACGTGCGTTGGCCATCGACCCGCGCATCCTCATCTTCGATGAGGCCACCTCGGCGCTAGATGCAGAGAGCGAGGAGATCATCCAGCGCAACCTCAAGGTGATGGGCGCGGGCCGCACGCTGATCATCATCGCCCACCGCCTGTCGGCGGTTCGCGGAGCGGATCGCATCGTCACGCTCGAGCGCGGGCGCATCACCGAGCAGGGCACGCATGCCACGCTGCTGGCGCAGCGTGGCCGGTACGCGTCGCTGTACGCCAAGCAGATGGGTTTCGCCCACGACAGCGAGGCGCGCACGTGAAGCTGCTGAGTCACTGGGAAGTGCTGAAGGAAAGCCTGCGTCTCGATCGCGAGCGCGCGAAGTCTGCGCGCGAGATCGACGAGACGGAGTTCCTGCCGGCCGCGCTCGAAGTGCTCGAAACACCGCCGCGGCCGCTCGGCCGCATCATTTTGTGGACACTGCTGTCGTTCGTGATCATTGCTGTGGCGTGGGCGAGCCTCGGCCACATCGACATCGTCGCCACGGCACAGGGCAAGGTGATCCCGCGTGGCCGAGTACGCATGATCCAAGCCGCGGACATCGGTGTGGTGCGCGCCATCCACGTGAAGGACGGCGACCAGGTGAAGAAAGGCCAGCCCCTCATCGTGCTCGATCCGACTCTCACCCAAGCCGACGCTGCCCAGGCACGCGAAAGCATGATCGTCGCCTCGATCGACCGGGCGCGTTCCAACGCGCTCGTGGATGCCGCGGGTGGCGGGCCGGGCCGTTTCGCCGTACCGGAAGGAATGCCGGCCGACGCCATCGAGACCCAGCGCAGCCTCGTGGCCGCGCGCATCGCCGAGCACCGCACCGCCATCACCACGCTCGAGGAGGAGCGCGCGCAGCGCCGCGCCGACCTCGCCATGGTCACGGCCGAGATAGTCAAGATCCGCGAGCAACTGCCGCTGGCCGAATCGCAGCTCGAAAGTCTCGAGAAGCTCGACAAGGAAGGGTTGGTGCCACGCCTGCGCGTGAGCGAGGTCAAGGAGCGCGTCGTCGGGCTGCGCCAGGACCTCATCATCCGCACCGAGGAAGGCGGCAAGAGCCGCGCGGCGCTGGCCGGCGTCGAGAGCCAGCTCGCCAAGCTGCGCAACGAGTTTCGTGCCACCGCGCTGGATGCGCTGAGCGAGGCCGAGGCTAACTACAGAATCCGCGCCGAGGAAGTGAAGAAGGCCGATGACAAGGCCTCGCTGACCGTGCTGACGAGCCCCATCGACGGCACCGTCGCGCAGCTCGCCGTGCATACGGCGGGCGCCGTCGTGAAGCCGGCCGATGGGTTGCTCATGATCGTGCCCAAAGGCGAGGAGCTCGTCGTCGAGGCCATGGTGCTCAACCGCGACATCGGCTTCGTGCGCGAAGGCCAGCCGGCCGAGGTGAAACTCGAAGCGTTTCCGTTCACGCGCTACGGCGTGATCCAGGGCACCATCGAGCACGTGAGCACCGACTCCGTGGAGAACAAGGAGCTCGGGCTGGTGTTTCCGTGCCTGGTGCGGCTCGCGGCGATCGACATCAAAGTGGGAAACAAGCGCGTGCCGCTGGCGCCGGGTTTTGCGGCGACGGCGGAGATCAAAACGGGAGACCGACGCATCATCGAGTTTCTCCTGTCGCCGCTGTCGCGGCGTTTACAAGAAGCGGGGCGAGAAAGGTGAGCCAGAAACCTTTAGTCAGCTTCAGCAAGAATATGCCGGCGGACCTGCGCAAGATCTTGGAAACCGATCCCCGGCTGGATGGGCTGGAGAGCCGGAAGAGTCTGGTGGGGTTTCCGATGGAAGTGCTGAAACCCGAGAATCCCCCGCTGCCCGGTGACAGCGCGCTCGTACGCCTTGATCTATTTACGGACGATCCGTTCGGTGACGTGAAATGGCTCAATCCTCCGGAGGATATTTACGGCGTATTGGGCAATGGCCGAGGACTCAAGGCAATCGCCGAGACACCGCAATTTCGCGAAGCCGGGACGCGACCGCGGCGCCGTGCGGATGCGTATGAATACACAAGTTGGTTGGTGGTGTCTGGCGCATTCGCGAAAGTCGTCAAGCAGTTCGCGCCGCAGCACACCGAATTGCTGCGGATCGACTGGACACGCAGCAATGGCAGCAGGGTCGAGGGTATGTATTTCCTCGACGTCACCAAGCTCGTCGACGCGTACGACTTCAGCCGGTCGGAATTGCGCATCGTCTTGAATAACGGCCGGCGCCTACTCGAGGGGATGAACTTCCCACGCGCCATCAAGCCGGGTGCCGACGTGGGTGTCCACATTTGCAGGGATTTGTTCCTGCGGCACGAGATCCTGGTTTCGCGCGAACTCGCCGAAGCGCTCGCAGCTGCGCAGTTGCGCGGAGTGAAATTCCGGGAACTCGCGACGGGTCGGCTGTTCGAGCTCGATTACGCGGACTGATACATCAAGCGACGGACCGCAAGGAGAAGGATATGGGTGTTTTAGCTGTGCGCGGCAACGGATTACCGAGGTATCAGAGTAATCACACGATTCCGAAACAGTTGATCGAGTCGAAAGCGCATGAAATCGTCACGCTGTTCCGGCGCGTGGGTGGATCCGACATTCATTTCGATTTCAACGGCCCGGAAAACCTGCAGCGGTTGCCGGGAAACGTGGCGCTCGAGAGTTTCCTGGGTTTCGATGCGCCGCATGTCGGAAGTCATCCGGCTATGACTACTGTTGTCGGAGAGCGCCTGACTGTCGCACTCGCGAATGTTCGCGACGAAGTCGGTGATCTCATCGACGTCGCACTCGATGTAAACGCCGACCCGCAAGCGCGTGAAGCCGCGAGAGTTGCGGTACGCGCGGAAATTGGAAAGCAGCTCCGCTTCGAAGTGGACAGGATCCAGTTCAAGACCACGAATCTCATGGATGCAGCCGGCGACCTCGGCAATCGCATGATCTTCAACAGCAGGGACATCGCGTATTTCCAGGAAACCGATACTTTCAAGGCGCTGAGCGTCGATGCGCGCAACCGCATTGTTGCAAGCGGCGAGATTCCCTCGCCGATATTAGCGGCGACGGCGGAGATCAAAGCGAGAGACCGACGCATAGTCGAGTTTCTCCTATCGCCGCTGTCGTGGCGTTTACAAGAAACGAGGAGAGAACAGTGAGCCAAAGACCTTTAGCCGGGATCACCAAGGACATGCCGGCGGATCTGCGTAAGATCTTGGAGACCGACCCCCGGCTGGATGGGTTGGAAAGCCGGAAGGTCGTGGGGGAGCGGCCGATGGAGGTGCTTAAACCCCAGAATCCGCCACTGCCGGGTGACAGCGCGTTCGTGCGCCTCTATCTGCTTTCGGACGATCCGTTCGGAGATGTGAAATGGCTCAATCCTCCGGCGTATGTTTACGGCGAAGTAGGCAATGGCCGAGGGCTCAAGGCAATTGCCAATACACCGCAATTTCGAGAAGCCGGGACGCGACCGCGGCGCCGTGCGGACGCATATGAATACACGAGTTGGCTGGTGGTGTCCGGCGCATTTGCCAAAGTCGTCAAGCAGTTCGCGCCCCAGTACACCGAATTGCTGCGGATCGACTGGACACGCAGCAATGGCAGCAGCGTCGAGGGTATGTATTTTCTCGATGTCACCAAGCTTGTCGAAGCGTATGACTTCAACCGGTCGGAGTTACGCATCGTCGCGGATCGCAAGCTTCTGTTCGAAGGAATGAACTATCCACGCGCCATCAAGCCGGGCGCTGACGTGGGTGTCCACATTTGCAGGGATTCGTTCCTGCGGCACGAGATCCTGGTTTCGCGAGAGCTCGCCGAAGCGCT
>JAYTOI010000162.1:0-9325 GCA_043747875.1 Pseudomonadota bacterium
CGAGGGCGGGGCGGGGCTGTTCTCCGACGGCAAGCTCTACAGCCAGATCAAGGATCCGAAGTTCTACGGCCGCAAGGTGATGCACGAGTTCGTGCGCGCGGGCGCGCCGGAAGAAATCCTTTTCGTCAGCAAGCCGCACATCGGCACTTTCCGTCTCACTGGCATCGTCGAGAAGATGCGCGCGGAGATCGTGGCACTCGGTGGCGAGGTGCGTTTCGAAAGCAAGGTGACGGATCTGCACATCGACAGCGGCCAGCTCGCAGGCGTGCTCGTCAACGGCGAGACGCTGCCGAGCCGGCACGTGGTGCTCGCGCTCGGGCACAGCTCGCGCGACACGCTGCGCATGCTCGAGCGCCGCGGCGTCTTCCTCGAGGCCAAACCCTTCGCGATCGGTTTTCGCATCGAGCATCCGCAGTCGTTGGTCGATCAGGCGCGCTTTGGCCGCTTCGCGGGTCACCCGGAACTCGGCGCGGCGGACTACAAGCTGGTGCATCACGCCCGCAACGGTCGCTCGGTCTACAGTTTCTGCATGTGTCCGGGCGGCACGGTGGTTGCGGCCACGTCGGAGCCCGGGCGCGTGGTGACGAACGGCATGAGCCAGTACTCGCGTAACGAGCGCAATGCGAACGCGGGCATTGTCGTGGGCATCGAGCCGGCGACGGATTTTCCCGGCGGCCCGCTCGCGGGCGTCGCCTTGCAGGAAGCTCTGGAAGAAAAAGCCTTCGCGCTCGGCGGCGGCGACTATTGCGCGCCCGGTCAGCTCGTCGGCGATTTCCTGCGCGGCAACGCATCGAAGCAATTAGGGGAGGTCACGCCGTCATACCAGCCCGGCGTGAAGCTCGGCGACCTCGCATCCGCGCTGCCCGCCTACGCCATCGACGCGATTCGCGAAGCGTTGCCGATGTTCGGCCGCCAGCTTCAGGGCTTCGACCGGGACGATGCGGTGCTCACCGGTGTCGAGAGCCGGACGTCGTCGCCGGTGCGCATCACGCGCGATGCGCAATCGCTGCAGAGTCTCAACACGCGCGGCCTGTACCCTTGCGGTGAAGGTGCGGGGTACGCCGGTGGCATCCTGTCCGCGGGCGTCGATGGCATCAAGGTGGCCGAGGCGGTCGCGCAGGATCTCGCATGAAATTCGAAGACATCAAGAAGCTGCACCAGAAGAAATTCCGCGAGGAGCTCAAGCACTACGTCGTCGAAGGCGAGCACCTGGTGCAGGAGCTGGAGAAAGCCGCGCTGCGCGACGCGCGCCTGCGCCACAGCGAGATCTACGTGACGCGCGACTACGCCCACTGGTCGAGCAAACTACCGCTGCACGTCGTCAACTCCCGGCAGATGGCGCAGATCGGCGAGACGCGTTCGCCGCAGGGCATCGCCGCGGTGGTCCCCGTGCTCGAGCCGGCGGCGCCACGTGCCGGTGAACGCGCGGTCTATCTGCACGAGATCCAGGACCCCGGCAATCTCGGCACCATCCTGCGCACGCTGGCATGGTTCGGGAATTTCCGCTGTCTGACCAGCCCCGACAGCGTGGACGTGCACAACGGCAAAGTGGTGCGCGCCACAATGGGTGCGATCTTCCATGTTCCGGTCGAGCTCGATGTGCCCGTGCAGGAACTGGGTGAGCGCTTCAACCGCATCGCCGCGCTGGATCTGCACGGCCAACCCATTGCGTCGAAGGCCTTCGGGGATTTCGACTGCTACGTGTTCGGCAACGAGGCGCGCGGTCTGCCGCGCGAGCAGATGAACACGCTTGGCGCGCGGCCATTCACTATCCCCGGCATCGGCGCCATCGAATCGCTGAACGTGGCGACGACGGTGAACATCTGTCTGTACGAAATCAATCGAACCGCGGTCTGAAAACTCACTCGGCGGGTGAGCAATTGAAATCGGACGACAGGCAGCCGATCGGATCGCTGGCCGGGAAAGTGCAGGCGAGGGCGGCGTCGAGCCTCTCCTCGGTGTCCTTCTGCTGGGCCAGGCCGCTGCGGGGCGGCGCGCCCACGGGTTCGGTGCCTTCAGCGCCACGGGGCGTTGTCCGACTCGGCTGCCGGTGCAGACGATGGCGCGCGGCAGTTTGCCACTTATGTTCACCGCCAGCGCCGTTCCCAATCGCACCCTAAAAGCGCGAACTGCGAGTCCCGTCGCACTCCCTCCGCTCCAGGAAATGGCTCGCGATCCGCATCGGAAGTGCATCACTGCGGCGCCGCGTACGCTGCCTAACAATGCACCTGCCCCATGCGCGCACTGCTCGAACTCATCCAGAACGCCGACGCCGATTCATCGGTGGCGTTTCGTGAGCGTTCCTACAAGCGCGGCGAACAATGCGAGCTGCTGCGCGACGTCATCGCGCTGGCGAATGCCGCGGTGGTCGGGCGGCGCTTCCTGTTCGTCGGCGTCGACGATGCGCCGCCGCGCGCGCGGCGCTTTCCCGGCGTGTCGGTGCGCAGCTGGAAGAGTTTCTGCGACATCGCGCCGCAGTTCCTGGCGCGCACCGTCGAGCCGCAACTCAAGCTCACGTTCGAGTCCATCGAAGTAGGCGGCGCGCTGGTCGGCGCCGTGTGCCTGGATTCCTGCGAGGACCCTCCCTATCTACTGGCGCGGCGCGTGTCGGCCACCATGCCGGCCGGCGGCGGCTGGACCCGCCGCGGCACCAGGCCGCGCCGGCTGTTGCGCAAGCACCTGGAGCGCATCTTCGAGGCGCGATTCCGGCGCGAGGTGGCCGGCGACGTCGCGGTGGGATTTCCGGGCGAGTTGCCGCGCGAGGAGCTGGTGCTGCCCGTGATGGCGCTCGATGCGCTGCCGTCGGCGGTGGCGGCGCGCAAGCTCGATCGCATGCTCGAGGCCAAGCGCGTCTCGAGATCCGTGCTGGGCCGCAGCGATTCGCGGATCGCGCGCCTGGTGTACGCGCAGGTGCGCGGCGAGACGGTGCCGTACCAGGAGCAGAGCACGAAGACCATGCGCGTCCTGTTGCGCAACGTGCCGCTCGAGAATGCGGCCGCGGACGATCACTACCAATTCGAACAGCGCGCGCATCGCATCAACCTGCTGCTCAGCAATCTCTCCTCCAAGGCGCAGACCGATCTCGTGCTGACGCTCAAGATCCCGCGCCTCGACGGCGTGCAAGTGGCGGATCGGGTGTACCCCGCGCCGGGAGAGCCGGCGCTCAAACACGGCATGTATCCCAAGATCGACGTGGGTCCGCGGACCATCGCTGTGCAGGTGAGGGGCCTGCGCATCCCGGCCGGCGGCCGCATCGAGGCCTTCTTCGAGCCGCTGCGGCTCGTACTGCGCGAGAGCGTCGCGGGGCAGACCATTCGCATCGCCTACACCGTACAAGGCGGCACGCTGGATATTCCCGTACAGGGACGCCTCAAGGTTTTCGCCACCCACTAGTAAACGTCGCTGTACCACGACAGGGCGCGCGCGAAGCACTTCTCGATCGGCATGAATTCCTGGTGATCTCGCATGAGGCGCGTCCGCAGCGAAATCCGCGCGTCCTGTCGCCCACGGTTTTTTTTACCTGCGCTTGACGGCGATCGGCGACTGACGAGTCGTGCCAGACGCCGCGCTGTCTGTAGGTGGCTACGCCGCGCCTCCGTCCGACGACCGGACGATGCAGTTTTTACAAACCCGTAAGGCGTGGTCGCAATTTGTGCAACGCGCCTCACCCGGACGTCTCCGATACCCGACGCCCCGCGTTCCCGAGCAGATTCCGCAGTCCCAGCCTAACTAACAACCGCCAGTCGCAAGAATCCCTCGATCGGCCCGCCCCTGGTACCGCTTGCACCCGGGACGAGTCACCAACGAGGAGTGGATTTCGTGAAACAACACATCAATGTTGCGCTGCTGATCCTGTCAGCGGCGCTGACCTCGGTTACCGCATCCGCGGCAACCTCGGCTACCGTCACGCGCGGTACCTGGGATCTGTATCGCACCGACAGCAGTACGCGCCTCAGCTCGCATTCGTCCGAAGATGCATGTGTCACCGCCGCCAAGGCTCTAAACGTCTCGCGCAGCTACTACTGCCGCACGCGCAGCACCGTCGCCGTGACGGTGACCAGTGGCACGACGTGCCCGCCGCGTCCCGCCGATGAGTCCCGTACGCAGTCCTGCCCGAGTGGCACCAGCGGCACGTGGACGCAACGGCGCACGTACTCGAGCGCGGCATCCCCGACGTGCTGGACGGTCAGCGCCTGGACGCCGACCTCTGCGCCCGCGGGCTTCTGTACTCCCGTTTCGAATCCCAATCCGCCGCCGACCGGCCAGGTGATCACGGTGAATCCGGGCGAGTCGATCTCGGCGGCGATTCAGCAATTGCAGCCGGGCGGCACAGTGGTCGTGAGGCCGGGTAGCTACTCTTCGTTCTCGCTCAAGGCGTGTACGTCGAGCGCGTGGTGTCGCGTGATGGCGCAGGTGGATGGCAGCGTGACGGTGTCGGGCCTGAACATCGGCGCGGGCAACTGGTACACCTCGATCGAGGGAATGAAATTCACGGGCTCCAGCCAGAAGGTGATCAACGGCAGCTACGTGAAGCTCAAGCGCGACGCGTTCGTCGGCGGACCCACGTCCGGCAATAGCGTCATCGTGCAAATCGGCAGTAACGACCGCACGCCCGGCGCGAACAAGATCCTCATGGAGGATTCCTGGGTGTACGGCCCGGGCGGCCGTTACAAGGTGCTCGTGTACAACGCCACGAACATCGTCCTGCGACGGGTCGTGACGCGCACCGATGCCGGTTACAACAACTCAGATGGAGCTCCCGAAGCCGACATCACGGTGTATGACTCGCAGAACGTGGAGGTGCAGAACGCGGTCGCGGTCGATGGACAGGGCAGCAGGGCCTACGTCGCCGTGTTCTACAACGCGCTCAATGGCAGTACGGGCACGCCAAACTCGACGCGCGCCTGGCGCGGCAACATTGCCATCAAGGGCTCGGGCTACTACATGGGCACCGAGGGTGAGACCAACATCTCGGGGCTGGTCGTCGAGGACGGTGCCGCGATCGGCGGCACCTACGGCATCTCGCAGCTCAAAGGCTCGGGCACCGTCTACCGGCGCATGACGCTGCTCAACTCCTCCGGGGATGGCTTCGGCATCTTCGGCGGCTCGGCTACGGTGTCCAACAGCATCGTCGCCGGCCAGCGTGGCACCGCGTTCAACGGCGTGAGCTGTTCCTCCTGCCAGACCAGCACTTCTGGATTGCGGTATCTCGTCGAGCCCGTCAACGGCAAGGGCGCCAACATCGTCAACCGCATCGGCGTTTCCGGGACCCTCTATGGAGAAACCGGATTCGACCAGGTGACCGACGATCCGCTGTGGCCCTGGCCGAATCAGGATCGCATCAAGTCGGACTTCGATTCCGTGCGTGCGGCCTTCGGCGGCAAGAGCTTGACCAACTACGTCTGGGAACAGATCGGCAACAGGATCGGCCAATAGTTCGCTTGCAATGAGCGGGGGTCCGGCAGACCGGGCCCCCTTTTTTCAGGCGCTGGCGATCTTCGCCAGGAAGGCACGCACGTCCGCCACCTCCGGCTCGCACAGCGCATGCGCCATCGGGTACGAGTGCCACTCCACCGCATAGCCCGCGCCCGCGAGCAGTCCGCGCGACTCCTCGCCGAGCCCATACGGCACCACCGGATCCTGCGTGCCGTGCGCCATGAAGATGGGCGTCGCCTGGTTCGCGGCGTGCCGCGACGTCTCGAACTCGCGCGACAGCGGTAGATAGCACGACAGCGCGATGACGCCCGCCAGCGCCTGCGGATGGCGGGTCGCCAGATGCAACGCCATGGCGCCGCCCTGCGAGAAGCCGGCGAGCGCGATGCGGCGGGTGTCGATGCCACGCTCGTTTTCGCGCGCGATCAGCGCGGCGATGTCCGCCGCCGACGCGCCGATGCCGGCGAAATCTTCGCGCGAACGCCGGTCGATGCCGACGATGTCGTACCAGGCGCGCATGCGGTAACCGTTGTTGATGGTCACCGGACGCACCGGCGCATGTGGAAACACGAAGCGCAGGGCCGGCATTCCATCGCCCACGAGCTCGGGTACCAGCGGTTCGAAGTCGTGGCCGTCGGCGCCGAGGCCGTGCATCCAGATGATGGTGAAGGAGGGGGAGGGGCCGGTTTCTACGGTGACGGTCTCTAGTCTGGTTTCTAGTCTGGTTTCTGGGGCCTGCAAGCGCGATCCTTCAAGCGATGGTGTCGGAGATGGTGTTGACGGTGAGATCGGCGGCCCACATCAGCTGGTCCATGAGCTCACGCACACCGGGGAAAAAATGATACGCGACCCAGAAGAACAGCACGGTGAAACCGATCCACATGAAGCCGTGCAGCGCGGACCAGCCGGGATGATGCCCGGCCACGCGCTGCCCGCCGTAGCGGATGGCCTTGAGCACCCCCGCCACCATCAGGTACGCGACTATCAGCAGCAGCATGCCGACCCACAGCGGCATGCCATGGGGCAGGCCCCAGCCGAAGATGCTGTGCTGCGTGATGAGGGAGACCAGCGCAAGGATCCAGCCGACGAAGATCAACGCCCCGACAATAGCGGCGACGGGGAGGAAGACGCCCCCGATGGCGCGCGCAGCGTGGCTCACCGGCGGGGCGGTCTGGCTGGCCGCGTACCGGATCTGTTCGTTCATCGCGCGGAACTGGCGGTTCCAGTGGCGCCGCTGGCGGCGCCATTCACGCCGCCAGCGGTCGTCGTCGCCTAACTTTTCAAACTTTTTTTTTGCGCGGTCGAGGAATTCACGGGTGCTGAACGGTGCTCCGAACGCCGCCGCGCGATCTTCCGCCGTGTTCGCATACGGCACGATGAACATGAGCGCGAGGTACACGAGCAGCACCGCGCCCGACGTGAAGAGCGTCAACAACACGGCGGCGATGCGCACCCAGGTGACGTCGACGTTGAGGTAGGCGGCGATGCCGTTGCACACGCCGGCCCACATCGCGCCTTCGCGGATGTTGTACAGGCGCTTGCGCGGCGCGAGCGGCGGGGAAGAGGGCGCGCCGCTCGGGGCGGCCGGATCGGCACGGCTTTCGTCTGCCGATTCGACCGGCCCCATCTCTTCGATGATGCGTTCGAGCTCGACCGTGCTCACGACCGTCTTGTGCGGCCCGAGGGCGTGCGAGCATTTCTCGCCGATCGCCTGCTCGAGATCGCCCATGACCTCGGCGCGGTCCGGACTGTCGGCGAGACGCGCTTCGGCGCGTTCGAGGTAATCGCGCAGCCGTTGATAGCCCGGCTCTTCGAGTTGATAGGCGATTCCATTGAGGCTGATGCTGACCACTTTTTGCATGGCTTAATTCCCAAAATCGGCGAGGGTTCGGTTGAGGTTCTTCCAATAATCATTGAGCGTCGAAAGCTGCGTGCGTCCCTTTTGTGTGAGCTTGTAGTACTTGCGCGGCGGGCCGGCTTCCGACTCCTGCCATTCGTAATCCACGAGCTCTTCGCGCCGCAACTTGCCCAGGAGGGGATACAACGTTCCTTCCTGCGTCGCGAACTCGGTCGGCCCCAGCAATCGCAGCATGTCGGCGACATAGACCTTGTCGCCGGCAACGATCTTGAGGATCACGAATTCGAGCAGACCCTTACGGATCGGCGCGAGTTTTTCATTTATGTCCATGGTTTCGAACAGCTACCTTGTGAACGCAAGGTACTAGAATTGAACATGGGCTGTCAACAGTGAAATCTCTGCCGTACAATCCGCGCCCTCGGAGGGTAGGGCGGTTTGGCCGCGATACTCCCAAAGCGATAGAAAGCCCCCGATGGGGCTTTATTTTTTACGGCTCCAGTTTCCGCGTCGGGACCCTGGGGCCGATGGATCTGGGGCCTTCGGGGCCCTTTTTTGTTGGAGGGCGCGTGGAAGCGGTATTGCACGACCGTCTCATCGCCCGCTTCGAGCCGGTTCTGGTCGGCCTGGGTCTGGAGCTCGTGGACATCGAGTTCGTGCCGGGGCCTGGTGGCGGGACGCTGCGCATCTACATCGACAGGCCCCCGGAAACGGAGGAGGGCATCGATGTCGAGGATTGCGCCAGTGCCAGCCACGTGTTGTCGGAATTGCTCGATGCCGATGATCCGTTCCCGGGCAGGTATTCGCTCGAGGTTTCCTCGCCGGGGACAGATCGCGTGTTGCGCACGGCGGAGCATTTCGCCCGGTTCGTCGACAGCCGCGTGAAGGTGGAATTGCAGGTGCCGCGCGATGGCCGCAAGCGCTACACCGGGGTGCTGCGCCGTACGGATGGCGAGAGCATCGAGCTCGAGGTGGACAATTTCTCGGTGAGCATCAAGCTCGCGGAGATCGGCAGAGCCAGGCTGGCTCCGCTTTGAGACAAGGTTTGGTAGTTAGTTAACATGATCATATTGACGGACTTCGCGCGCAGCGCGAAGGACGTAGAAGTGGGGCGCAAGCCCCTGAAGAGAGTGGGGCGCGAGCCCTGAGAAATGGGGCACGAGCCCCTGAGGAGCCGGGGCGCGAGCCCCTGAGAACCCATGAATAAAGAGATTTTGCTGGTTGTCGATGCGGTGTCGAACGAGAAGAGCGTCGACAAGGAGATCATCTTCGGCGCGCTCGAAGCGGCGCTGGCCTCGGCCACCCGCAAGAAGCACGGCGAGGAATGGGATGTGCGCGTCGCCATCAACCGCAAGACCGGCGACTACGACACGTTCCGTCGCTGGAAGATATTCGCCGACGATTCCAGGGAGATGGAAGTGCCGCAGCGCGAGCTGCGTCTCGAGGACGCGCTCGATGTGGATAAAGCCGCCGTGGTCGGCGGCTTCGTCGAAGAGCCCATGGAATCCGTGGCCTTCGGCCGCATCGCCGCGCAGCAGGCGAAGCAGGTCATCGTGCAGAAGGTGCGCGAGGCCGAGCGTTCGCAGGTGGTCGACGCATACAAGGAACGCGTGAACCAGCTCGTCTCGGGCGTGGTCAAGCGCGTGGACCGCAACGGCATCTACGTCGATCTCGGCGGCAATGCCGAAGGCTTCGTGCCGCGCACGGACATGATTCCGCGCGAGATCGTGAAGAGCCAGGACCGCATCAAGGCGCTGCTCAAGGAGGTCAAGAGCGCCACCGAGACGCAGCGCGGTCCGCTGCTGTTCCTGTCGCGCACCGCGCGTGAATTCCTCGTCGAGCTGTTCAAGCTCGAAGTGCCCGAAGTGGGCCAGGGCCTCATCCAGATCTTGGGCGCGGCCCGCGACCCGGGCGTGCGCGCCAAGATCGCGGTGAAGAGCCTCGAGCCGCGCGTCGATCCGGTCGGCGCCTGCGTCGGCATGCGCGGCTCGCGCGTGCAGGCCGTGTCGAACGAAATCGCCGGCGAGCGCGTGGACA
>JAYTOI010000163.1:0-30899 GCA_043747875.1 Pseudomonadota bacterium
ATCCACCAGCCGCCGTCGTCGTGGAAACGCACGTGCACGACGTGCGTGTCGCCGAACAGGTTGTGCAGGTCGCCGAGCGTTTCCTGATAGGCGCCCACCAGGAATGCGGCCAGGTAGTACTCGTCCTGGGCCGTGATGGCGTGCAGCTCGAGCGTCTTCTTGACGTCGCGCTGGCTGACGAAGCGGTCGATCTTGCCGTCGGAGTCGCAGGTGATGTCGGCCAGCACGCCCTTGCGCGTCGGCCGCTCGGCGAGGCGGTGGATGGGCATGATCGGAAAGAGCTGATCGATGGCCCAGCTGTCGGGCAGCGACTGGAACACGGAGAAATTGCAGAAGTAGATGTCGGAGAGGATGGACTCGAGCTCCTCGAGCTCCTCGGGCACCTCATCGAGCTTGCGCGTGAGGTCACGCACCTTCGCGCACGTAGCCCAGTAGAGCCGTTCGGCGAGACCGCGCTGCTCGAGCGACAGCAGGCCGAGGTTGAACATCTGCAGTACCTGGTCGCGCGCCGTCTGCGCGTCGTGGTAGCACTCCACCACGCGGCGCTCGGTCACCGTGCGAAACGCGTCGAGCAGGTCGCGCACCGGCTGCGGCAGCGCGCCGTTTTCCTGGTCTTCCTTGCCGGTGACGCGGAACTGGTCGAGCGCCGACGTGCCGAGCGTATTGAAGATGAGCACGCTGTGGTGAGCAGCAATCGCGCGACCGGATTCCGAGACGATCATGGGATGCGGGATCTTGCGCGCGTTGCACACGCTGGCGATGCGGTACACCACGTCGTTGGCGTACTCGTTGAGCGTGTAGTTCATGGACGAGGAGAAGTTGGTGCCGCTGCCGTCGTAGTCGACGCCCAGGCCGCCGCCCACGTCGATGTACTGCAGTCCAGCGCCCAACAACTTGAGTTCGGCGTAGACGTGCGCCAGCTCGTTGATGGCGTCCTTCACGCGGCGGATGTCCTGCAGCTGGCTGCCCGGATGACAGTGCACGAGCTGCAGGCAGTCGAGCATGTTCTTGTCGCGCAGGATCTGAACTGCTTCGAGGATCTCTGTGATGAACAGGCCGAACTTGGATTTGTCGCCGGCCGACTCGCGCCACTTGCCCGAGCCCTCGCTCGCGAGCTTCACGCGTACACCGATGCGCGGTCGCACGTTGTATTTCTCGGCGATGCGCAGGATGGCCGGCAGCTCGCCGAAGTTTTCCACCACCGGGATGATCGAGCGCCCTAGCTTGGTCGCGATGATGACGGCTTCGAGATAGCTGTCGTCCTTGAAACCGTTGCAGACGATGAGCCGCTCGGGCGAGTCCGCCGTCATGGGCATCACCGACAGCAGTTCCGGCTTGCTGCCCACTTCCAGGCCAAAGCCGAACGGCTGACCGTAGCGGTACACCTCTTCCACGACCAGGCGCTGCTGGTTCACCTTGATGGGAAACACCGCGGTGTAGCGATTCTGGTAATCGTTCTCGGCGATGGCCTGCGCGAATGCGCCGTGCAGATGCTTCAAACGGTGCGCGAGGATGTCGGAAAAGCGGACGACTACGGGGGTGGTGAGCTCGCGCTCTTTCAATCCCTGCACGACGTCAAATAAATCGATCTCGCGCGCTGCGTCCATGTCGGGCCGCACGACCAGATGGCCAGCGGGATTCACGCAGAAATAGCCCTTGCCCCAGTTGTTGACCTGGTAGAGCTCGGCGGAATCGTCGACCGACCAGGCGACCGAGCGCTCGCGTCGCGGCGTCGCATCGGAGGCGCTCGCATGAGTTTGATTGGGATCGGCTGCCACGTTGGCGCGCACGATATCAAATAGGCACTGCAAGTAAACGCTTAAGGCGTCGTCCGACGAGACGTCATACGTCAGTACGAACCCGACGCGACGGGCCGATGAGGATCGCGAATCCACTCGCTCCACGAGCCCGCGTACAGTTTTCCACCCGACAAGCCGGCGTGCTCGAGGGCGAGCAGGTTGTGGCAGGCGGTGACCCCCGAGCCACACATGCTCACCAGCGCGCTCGGTGGCAGTGAGCCGAGCAGAGTCGTCCACCGCCAGCGCAGCGCGTCGCGCGACAGGAACTTGCCATCGGCGCCGAGATTGGCGGTGAACGGTGCGCTGCGTGCACCGGGCACGTGCCCCGCGATCGGGTCGATGGATTCGCTGCGGCCCGCGAATCGTTCCGAGCCGCGCGCGTCGACGAGCAGCGTGCCGGGCCGGCCGCGGATCTCGTTCACGGTGTCGCTCGTGATGCACGCGTCGGCATCGAGCGTGACCGGCATCTGGCGCACGCGCGGCGCACGCACTTCGCTCTCGAGCGGCAGATCCGCCGCGCGCCACGCGGCGAACCCGCCATCGAGCACCGCGACGTCGGGGAAGCCGATCCAGCGCAGCAGCCACCAGAGCCGCGCCGCATAGGCGCCGTTGCCCTGATCGTACGCGACCACCCGGCAGCCCGGACCCGCGCCCAACGCGCCGACGCGGCGCGCGAATGTTTCGGGGTCGGGCAGCGGATGGCGTCCGCTGGTGCTCGTGATGGGGCTGGAAAGATCGCGATCGAGGTGCAGGAACTGGGCGCCAGGCAGATGCGCGGCGGCGAACTGGCTGGTGCCCCAATCGACATTGCCGAGTTCCGCGCGGCAGTCGAATAGAACGAGATCGTCGCGACTGAGTTGGGCCGCGAGCGTCGCCACATCGATCAAAGTCGTGTAAGGGTGCATGCCGCATTTTACAATCGGCCGCTCATGGCAATCGACGTCTATTGGGGAAGTGGCAGCCCGTACTCGTGGCGCGTCCTGCTCGCGCTCGAGCACAAGGGCCTGGCCTACCACAGCCACCTCTTGTCACTCGACATGCAGGAGCACAAATCGCCGCACATGCTCGCGCTCAATCCGCGCGGTCGCGTACCGACGCTGAAAGACGGCGACTATGTCGTGTTCGAGTCACTCGCGGTGCTGTACTACCTCGATCGCAAGTATCCGGGCAAGCCGCTGTTCGGCAGCTCTGCGGAAGAAGGTGCGGTCATCATGCGCGTGTGCTGCGAGTACCAGGCGTACATCGAGGCGCACGTGATGCGCATCGCGGGCTCCATTCTCATGCGCCGCGGTGATCCGGGCTCGGACGAAGTCACGCACTCGATGCACATGGCGGCGGGCGAGGCGCGCACGATCGAGATGCGCCTCTCGAAAGGCGACTGGATCGTCGGCGATCAGCCGGGTGCCGCGGACTACGTCATCTTCCCCGGCATCCAACTGCTGCTGCGCGCGCTCGCGCGTCCCGAGGCGCGCGATCTGTCGTCGCGATTCCTTCCCGTCGAAGCCAACTATCCCGCGCTCAGCCGCTGGCTGAAACGCGTCGAGTCGCTGCCCGGATACGAACGCACGGTTCCGCCACACTGGCGTAACACACAGCGCTGACGACTCGTCATCTTGGTGGCAACACCGGATGATGGTTGATACCCTCTCGCCAGTTTTTTGACGAGTATCGGGCGGGTAAATGATGGACAAGGTTCATATAGAGTTTCCGGGGCGCATCGTCTTGATCGGCTTCGGCAGCATCGGCCAGGGCACGCTGCCGCTCATTCTGCGCCACATCGGAATCCCGAAAGAACGCATCACCATCGTCACGGCCGACGATCGCGGCAAGAAGGAAGCCGACGAATACGGCGTCAAGTTCGTGAAGCTCGCGCTGACGCGCGACAATTATCGCCGTGAGCTCGATCCGTACATCGGTCGCGGCGACTTCGTGCTCAACGTGTCGGTGGACGTGTCGTCCATCGCGTTGATCAAACTCTGCTGGTCGAAGGGTGCGATGTACCTCGACACCTGCATCGAGCCGTGGCCGGGCGGCTATACCGACGCCACCATCCCGCACTCCAGGCGGACCAACTACGCGCTGCGCGAAGAGGCGCTGGCGCTGCGCACGCAGCACCCGCGCTCGCCCACCGCGGTGCTGACGCACGGCGCGAATCCGGGCCTCGTTTCGCACTTCGTGAAGCAGGCACTGCTGAACGTCGCCGGCGACACGGGCGTCGATGCCGGCTCGCCCGAGACGCGCGAGGATTGGGGCCAGCTCGCGCGCAAGCTCGGCATCAAGGTCATCCACATCGCCGAGCGGGACACGCAGCTCGCCGCCAAGCCGAAGCAGTTCAACGAGTTCGTCAACACCTGGTCGGTGGACGGCTTCGTGAGCGAGGGACAGCAGCCCGCCGAGCTCGGCTGGGGCACGCACGAGAAGAACTTTCCGCGCGACGGCAAGCGTTACGATTTCGGCAACGGCTCGTCTATCTACCTCATGCAGCCGGGCGCCGCGACACGCGTGCGCACCTGGACGCCCAAGGCCGGCCATTTCCACGGCTTCCTGATCACGCACGGCGAGGCCATCTCGATCGCCGACTTTCTATCCGTGCGCCAGAGCTCGGAGGTCGTGTATCGCCCGACGGTGCACTACGCGTATCACCCCAGCGATTCTGCCGTCGTGTCCGTACACGAGTTCGCCGGACGCAACTGGCACCTGCAGGACCGCCAGCGCATCCTCATGGAGGAAATCATCTCAGGCATCGATGAGCTCGGCGTATTGCTCGCGGGTCACAAGAAGAACGCGTACTGGTACGGCTCGCAGCTCTCGATCGACGAGGCACGCAAGCTCTGCCCGTACAACAACGCGACCAGCATGCAGGTCACCGTCTCCTGCCTCGCGGGCATGGTCTGGGCGATGGAAAATCCCAATGTCGGCCTCGTCGAGCCCGACGAGATCGACTTCCGGCGCACCCTGGAGATCAGCAAGCCATATCTCGGCACCCTCACCGGCGCCTACACCGACTGGACACCGCTGCAAGATCGCGAGCGGCTGTTCCCGGAAGATCTGGACAAGACCGATCCCTGGCAGTTCAAGAACGTCAGGGTCTGATCTGGGAGTCCCTAACGCTCGAGCGTGCGGGGCGGCGGCGCTGGCCGCACCCGTGCGAGCCGCAGTCCCATCCCGATGACGATCGCCACCAGCGCGAAGGCCGCCGACGCGATGGCCCGTCGCGCGATCTCCGCGAACGTCAGGTCGAGGCGCGACACGTCGGGCACGGCAAACACGAGCACCACGAACAGCGGAAGTAGATAGAGCACCGTCACCGCGATGCGCGTCCAGAACGTGGCGGCGGTGCCGTTCGCGCACAGCGTATCCAGCTGCCGGCGCAGTGGTTCGCGGATGGCGATCACCGCGAGCGTGCTGGCGATCAACGCGATGCCGATGGCCAGTCCCAAGGTCGAAAGCGGGGTCATGTTCGTCCTCCGTTGGCGTGCAGCAGGTCGCGCAGCGCGTCCTCGAGCACGGTGTGTGTGTAGATGAACCCTGCCTGCAGCAGTCTGCGCGGCGCCACACGCTGGCCCTCGACCAGCAGCTCGGCCATGTCGCCGAGCGTGAGCTCCAGCAGCGCACCGGGCACGCGCAGCCACAAAGGCCGATGCAGCACGCCCGTGAGCGCGCGCTGGAAATCGCGCTGCTGCACCGGGTTCGGCGCCACCGCGTTCACGGGGCCGTCCCAGCGGTCGTCTTCGAGCGCGCGCTCCACGATGCGCACCATGTCGTCGATGTGAATCCACGACATCCACTGCCGTCCGTCGCCGATCACCGCCGCGCCGCACAGGCGCGCCGCCAATGCGAGCGGCGTGAGCACTCCGCCGTTGGCGCCGAGCACGAGGCCGATGCGCAGATTGACGACGCGCATGCCGAGCGCGCGCGCCGGCTCGGTGGCGCGCTCGCGCGCCACGCACAGCTCGCATTGGAAGTTCGATTGCGGCGGCGAGGTTTCGTCGAACCAGTCGTCGCCGCCGGGCCCATAGAAGCCGATCGCGCTTGCGCTGATCATCGTTCTCGGCACCACGGCACCCGGGGTCCCCGCCCGCCGGGCGCACCACTCGATCAGCGCCTCGGAGGTCTTCACGCGGCTGTCGATGAGCACGCGGCGCCGCGCGCGCGTCCACGGCCAACCGAGGACCTGCGCGCCCGCAAGATTCACCAACGCATCGATCGGCGCGTCGGCCAGGATCTCGCTCAATGCGCCGACGGCGTGCACGTCGGCGGGCAGGCGCCCGCGCGCCCGCGCCGCGTCGCGGCTCCACACCCACACACCGATGCCGCGGGCCCGCAACGCGCGGATGACATGCCCGCCGATGAAGCCCGTGCCACCGCTCAGCAGTACGCCGCGTGGAATCATTCGTCGTCCTCGGTCGCGCAGAATCGGCCGGTCTGGAAGAACGTCTCGCCGAACCACGGATGCATCACGACCATCGTGAAGCGGAACCAGCCGTGTCGGAGGTCGACGTGTTCGACGCGTGTCGTGCCCGGGGACAGGAACGCCGGCAACGGCAGGCGCAGCTCGAAGCCGAGGTCGCCAAGAGAAAATGAAAAATAGTAGCCAAGGCTCGTGAACACCAGAACGCCGTTCTCTTCGGTCACGCGCAGCGGCATGTTGAGTCGTGCCGGAAGTTTCTCGATGAGTTCGCGGCCGACGATCACCTTGGTGGAACTGACGACATGCCGCGCGCCGTCGGGCCACAGATAATCACGATGCCACGCGACGCCTTCACCGCTGGCGCGCACACGCACGCGCGCCTGCACGTGCGCGCCGCCACGTGGCACCACGGGTGTGCCGAACAGCGTGCCGAGCCACGCGAAACACTTTCCCAGCAAACTCGCGCGCACCAGCTCGAACGCACCCGCGTAGGTGGCGTCCGGCGCCGTCTCCGCAAACCGCTCGCGCACCGCCGTGGGAAGCCGCTGCCACGCATCGGCGCCCAGCAGGTGACGCAGGCCGTGGCGTCCGCGCGGCGCCGTGAAAGTGGTTGTGAGTGTGCCGACGTCCGCCATGGGTCACTCACCGATGAACTTCGCGATGCGTTCGCCCATGCGCATCATCTTGAGCAGCGTCTTGCGCGGCATGCGTTTCATCGCGTCGAACCAGCGCGTGACCGTTTCGAGGAACTCGAGCTGCTGCACGATGCGCTCGCGCACGGCCGCGGGCGTTTCCTTGTCTTTCTCGAGCTGCGCCGCGCATTCGCGCAATGCGGCGAGCGTCGGATCGAGCTCGCGTCGCTTGCGCCCTTCCATGATGGCGCGGATGACTTCCCAGGTGTCTTTCTGCGCCGCGAAGAAGTCGCGGCGGTCGCCGAGCACGTGGGTGACGTGCACGAGGTCCCACGCGACCAATTCCTTGAGGCCGGTGCTGATGTTGGAGCGCGCGATGCCGAGGGTCTCGACGATTTCGTCGGCGTTGAGCGGCCGCTCGCTGAGGAAGAGCAGGGCATGGATCTGCGCCACGGACCGGTTCATGCCCCAGCGGCCGCCCATTTCGCCCCAGTGGACGATGTAGCGCTGCATGGTTTCCGTGAGTTTCATTTGTTATGTCAGTTATTTCTGTATTCACAGAAATTATAGACGGCTGCTGGCCGCGCGCAAGCCCGACGATTACTTATCGCGCCTTGCGCATGGAAAAACGCGCACCGCTCTTGACGCCCGGCGGGCGCCAGGATATTAATTGCTTAATTAACGAATGAGTTAATCTGCGAATGCAACTGGACCGCATCTTCGACGCCCTCGCATCGCGCCCCCGGCGCGAGATCCTCGCCTATCTCTCCAAGGCCGGGCTTACCACCACCGAGCTCACCGAACGCTTCGCCATGAGCGCCCCCGCGATCTCGCGACACCTTTCGGTGCTCGAGAACGCCGGGCTGGTGCGCAGCGAGCGGCAGGGGCAGCGCGTGGTCTACGAGCTCGTACCCGACAACCTGGTGAACACGCTCACGGGTTTCGCGTTCGAGGTCTGTCCGGTTGCGGGGCCGCTGAAGCGCGAGTCCCGCACCCTCGCGCGCCGCCGCAAGGCGAAGGCCACCTGAGCCGTGCGCGCGCACGGCGAATCCATGCTTCCGGCGAGCATCGCTCGCCATCGCATTCGCCATCGTGACGTCGACGAGGTGTGCGCCGGCGAGGTGCGCTTTTCCTGGATCAAGGGCCCGTGGTTCATCGGCATGGCCGGCGCCACGCTGGTGGGCGGCGCACTGACGGCGAATGGCGCCGCGATCGCGCTGTACGTCGTGAGCACGGCCATCGTGCTGCTGCTCGGGCACTCGCTGGGCAGCCACCGCAAGCTGATTCACGACAGTTTCCAGTGCCCGCGTTGGCTCGAATATCTGCTCGTGTATCTCGGCGTGCAGGTCGGGCTCGCGGGCCCGTTCGGGCTGATGCGCCAGCACGAGCTGCGCGATTACGCGCAACGCCTGCCCAGCTGCCACGACTATCTACGCCACGGCCGCAGGTTCTGGGTGGACGCGTGGTGGCAGCTCGTCTGCGAGTTGCGGCTGCGCCGCGAGCCGCAGTTGCGGATGGGACGCGTCGCCGACGACCCGTTCTATCTATTCCTCGAGCGCACATGGATGGCCCAGCACATCCCCTGGGCGCTGTTGTTCTATTTCTGGGGCGGCTGGGCCTTCGTGTTCTGGGGCGTGTGTGCGCGCGTGACGACCGGCGTGTTCGGCCACTGGATCATCGGATACCTGGCGCACAACCGCGGCGAGATGCATCACGTGGTCGTCGGCGCCGCGGTGCAGGGCCGCAACGTGCGCTGGACGTCACTGCTGACCATGGGCGAGTGCTGGCACAACAATCACCATGCCTTTCCCGGTTCCGCACGTCTCGGGTTGCGTGCCGGCGAATGGGATCCGGGCTGGTGGGTGTTGTTGGGCTTGCGTCGCATCGGGCTCGTCTGGAACCTGCGCCTGCCCGAGGACCTGGCGCCGCGGCCCGAGCTCGAAGCGCTGGCGCCCGCGCCGCTGAAACGCTGCCGCTTTTGCCCGGTGGAAGCGACGGCATGAATTCCCCGGAGGGCGACCAGTACGGCAAGCTGCCGTTCAGCGGATGGTGGCCGATCGGCGCGGGTGCGCTCGCGGGTCTTGCGCTGCGCCTGATCTTCATGGGCGGGCCGGGCGAGCGGTATTCCGCGATGCTCGACTCGTTCATCTATGGCTCTCCGATGCTCGTCGGCGCCATCACCGTGTACGTGGCGGAGCGCACCCGACGGCGCTCGTGGCGCTACTACTTCCTCGCGCCGTTGATCGCCAATCTGCTGTATGTCGTCGGCGCGCTGCTGCTGCTGGTCGAAGGCTGGATCTGCGCCATCGTGATCCTGCCAATGTTCGGGCTCATCGGCGCGATGGGCGGCCTGCTCATGGGCCTCGTCTGCCGCCTGACCGACTGGCCGCGCCGCGCCGTCGCCAGCAGTTTCGCGCTGCTTCCTTTGTTGGTGGGCGCGGTCGAGCATCGTGCGGCGCTGCCGGACCTGAGGCGCGAGCAACTGCGCGAGATCCACATCGCCGCGCCGCCGTCGCGTGTATGGCGCGAGCTCGTCGACGTCCGCGGCATCGAACCGGCGGAAGTCGGCTCCGCCTGGATGTACCGCATCGGCGTGCCGCTGCCGACCGCGGGCCTGGGCGACAGCTCGGACGGCGTTCATCGGCGCCACATCACCATGGGCAGGGGCGTGCACTTCGACCAGGTGGCCACTGTCTGGCGCGAGGATGAGGTGGTTAGCTGGGCGTATGAATTCGGGCCGGATTCCTTTCCGCCCGGCGCGCTCGACGATCACGTGCGTATCGGCGGCGAGTATTTCGACCTCGGTGAGACCACTTATTCACTGCGACCCGACGGCGCCGGCACGCGTCTGTCGATTCGAATGCGATACCGCGTGAGCACGCATTTCAACTGGTATGCCGGTCCGGTGGCCGATTTCCTGGTTGGCGATTTCGCCGCAGAGATCCTCGGTTTTTATGCGCGCCGGGCGCAGCGCGTCGACCCGGCCTCTTCGAGATGACCGCGACGTCTCATGGCAGAATTTTCCATCAAAGGATCCAACGAGCCCAACGTATGAAACGAAACACGTGGATGTCGATAGCAGCAGCGACTCTTGCAACGGCTGCCGCGCCGGCACCAGCGGCGGACACGAGCTTCTATCTAGCGGCCTCCGTGGGGCAGGGCGAGGAGGAGCCACACAGCGGTGGCATAGACATCGGCTTCCCCTTCACCGGCGTCGTGCACCTCGATCCCTACGACGTTGACGTGGACGAACGCGGTGAGGCTTGGAGCGTGGGGTCGGGCTACCGCATCAACAAATACCTCGCCGCGGAAATCGAGTATGTGAGCTTCGGCACCACGCGCGTGGTCGAGCTCTACAATCCCGGGGACCTGTTTCCGGTTCCCATCGATATCTTTCCGCGTTCCTACTCGAGTACGGTCACGGGCCCCGCGCTGTCCCTGTTGGGTTCCGTGCCGTTCGGCCAGCGGTTCGAAGTGTTCGTGCGTGCCGGCGTACTGTTCGCCGATCGCAAGATCGAGATGGCCCAGTCCGACGGGTTCGACGAAACCTTCGGCAGCACGGCGTGGCTCGGCGGCATCGGTGTGAGCTGGTCGTTCGGAAGTCGCTGGGCCCTGCGTGGGGAGTACCAGCGGACCGGCAAGCTCGACGAAACCATTGTCAGCGGCGAAACCGAGTTGCAAAAAGTGTCGCTGGGAGTGCGGTTCGAGCTCTGAACCGCCGGGCGGCTCAGCAATTCGCGTCGTCGTACCGGATGTCGACCACAACATAGGTGCGCGCACCGCCCGGCAGTTCCACGATGAACTCATCGTCCAGCGACTTGCGCATGAGCGCGCGCGCCAGCGGCGCATCCATGCTTATGTAGCCATCCGCCATGTCGAATTCGTCGGGCCCGACGATGCGATGGCGAGTTTGTTTGCCGTGCTCGTCCTCGAGCGTCACCCACGCGCCGAAAAACACGCGCTTCCGATCGGACGGCGGCTGGTCGACGATGGTCATTCCGTCGAGACGTTTGCGCAGGAAGCGCACGCGCCTATCAATCTCGCGCAGGCGGCGTTTTCCGTAGGTGTATTCGGCGTTCTCCGAGCGATCGCCCTGCGCCGCAGCCTCGGAAACGGCTTGCGTCACCCGTGGCCGCTCGACCTTCCAGAGCTCGTCCAATTCTTGTTTGAGCCGGCTCGCGCCCGCGGCCGTGATGAACTGCGATCCGGGTTTCTCTGGGCTGCGATAACGGCTCACGGCATTTCAATCATATGTGATGGGGGTCTCAGTCACGGCCGGGCGGTGCCGGGGGAACCGTGCAACGTTTCACAGCCGTTTTGGGGTCACCAATCTAACCTGTTCACCCATGGCAGCCCGCTACTACACGCACTTTGTCACGAGCGCCGAGCCCGCGCATACGAGCGAATGGAGCGGAGTCATCGAGCTGACTCATCCTCTCGGTGAGCGTAAGGATTCGAAGGAACTGCGCCGACTGTTGGCCGCGAACTTCGAGATCGACGCCGAGGACATCAAGATTCTGCAGGTCGCGCGATTGCACTGAGTCTCCGAATCCCCTAGCGGACTTCATTCCCTTCATCGAAAGTCCGCCTTCTCAAGCCCCGAGCCCCCAAAGCTCGGGGCTTTTTTTATACTCGGCGGCATCAGAATCAGAAGTCCGGGGTTTTCAATGAAGCGTTTCGCCGTCGCGGTCTCCGTTGCCGTGCTCACCGCCTGTGCCGCCTCCGCTCCCGCACCTGCTCCGACCCTCGCGCCGCCGCCGCCCGCGCCGGTCCTGAAGTCGGGACTGGAGCTCTCGGGGTTCGACCGCACGGTCCGTCCGCAGGACGACCTGTACCGCTTCGTCAGCGGTACCTGGCTCGCCAACACGCAGATTCCGCCGGACCGCTCCAACTACGGCTCGTTCATCATCCTCGACGACCAGGCCCAGGAAGAAGTCCGCCAGCTCATCGTCACCGCTTCTCAGCAGCAGAACCGCCCGGTGGGCTCGGACGCGCAGAAGGTCGGCGATTACTACCTCGCGTACATGGACACCAATCGAGTGGAATCACTGGGGCTCGACCCGCTCCAGGCCGAGCTCGCGCATATCGATGCCATCACCACCGCGCGCGACGTCGCGCGCTATATCGGCTACTCGCAGCGCATCGGCGTTGCGCAGCCGTTCGCGTGGTTCTCGGCGCCGGACAACAAGAACTCGTCGGTCTACCTGGGCTCGCTGTATCAGAACGGCCTGACCATGCCCGATCGCGACTATTACCTGAGCCCCGATGAGAAATTCGCGCAGTTCCGCGCGAAGTTCGTCCGCTATGCCGAGCAGATGCTGGCGCGCGCCGGTGTGCGGGATGCCAAGTCGGCCGCAGCGCGCATCGCCGCGCTCGAGACGCGCATGGCGAACTATCAGTGGACGAAGGTGCAACTGCGCGATCCGGTGAAAACCTACAACCCGATGACGCTGCCCGAATATCAACAGCTCGCGCCGGGCTTCGACTGGCTGGCCTTCTTCGACGGCCTGGGCGCCCCGGTGCAGAAGCTGGACGTCGGCCAGCCGTCGTTCATCAAGGGAATGGCACAGCTCGTCAAGACCGTGCCCGTGACCGATTGGCGCATGTACTTCAAATTCCAGCTGCTCGACGACTATGCGCCGGCGCTGTCCGCGCAGTTCGCCGATCTCGAGTTCGATTTTCATGAGCGCACGCTCAACGGCGTCGAAGAGCCGCGCCCGCGCTGGCGGCGCGCCGTCGATTCGATGGGCGGCAGCCTGGGCGAGCTCGTGGGCCGCATGTTCGTAGAAGCGCATTTCGGCGCCGAGGCGAAGGCGCGCATGCTCGCGCTCGTCAATAATCTGCTCGCGGCGTTCGGGGAGTCGATCGATGGGCTCGAGTGGATGAGCTCCGCCACCAAGGCCGAGGCCCGGAAAAAGCTGGCGAAGATCACCGTCAAGATCGGCTACCCCGACACGTGGCGCGACTACTCCACGTTGACCGTGCGTGGCGACGATCTCATCGGCAACCTGCTGCGCGCCGCGGAGTTCCAGCATCTTCGCTTCGTCACGCGCTCGGGCGGACCCGTCGACAGGGGCGAGTGGCTGATGACGCCGCAGACCGTCAACGCGTACTACAACCCGACCACCAACGAGATCACCTTCCCCGCGGCCATCCTGCGCTCGCCGTTCTTCGACGCCGCCGCCGACGATGCCGTGAACTATGGGGGCATCGGCTCGGTGATTGGTCACGAGATCAGCCACGGCTTCGACGACTCGGGCCGGCAGTTCGACGGCGACGGCAATCTGCGCGACTGGTGGACGGCCACCGACGCGACGAACTTCAAGCAGCGCGCCGGTGTCGTCGTCTCGCAGTTCAACGGCTACTCGGTGCTCGACAACCAGCACCTCAATGGCGAGCTGACGCTCGGCGAGAACATCGGCGATTTGTCGGGCCTGGCCGTGGCGCTCAAGGCGTACCGTCTATCGCTTACCGGCAAGACGGCGCCCGAGATCGACGGCTTCACCGGCGAGCAGCGCTTCTTCCTCGGCTGGGCCCAGGTGTGGCGCCGCAAGTATCGCGATCCTGAGATGCTCAAGCGCCTCAAGACCGACCCGCACGCGTTCAGCGAGTTCCGTACGAATGCACCGGCAAGCAACATCGACGCTTTCTACGATGCATTCGGCGTGAAGGCTGGCGACCGCATGTATCGCGCGCCGAACGAGCGTGTGAAACTCTGGTAAATACCGATGCGGTCGGATGGGGAACTGTGATGCGCACTGCGTTCGCTAATCGTTGGCTGTCGAAACTCATCGTGGTCGCCGCGGCCGTGGCGCTTTCCGGTTGCGGCTACAACAAGCTGCAGGAGCAGGACGAGTCGGTGAGCGGCGCTTGGTCCGAGGTGGTGAACCAGTACCAGCGCCGCGCGGACCTCATACCGAATCTCGTCGCCACGGTGCGCGGCTATGCCGCGCAGGAAGAACGCGTGCTCGTAGGGGTGACCGAGGCGCGCGCGCGGGCGAGCTCGATCCAGCTCACGCCCGAGGTGCTCAACAATCCCGAGGCGTTCAAGAAGTACCAGGCGGCGCAGGCGGAGATCACCTCCGCGCTCAAGACGCTGCTCGCCACCGTCGAGAATTACCCGCAGCTCAAATCGGATGGCGTGTTCCGTGACCTCATGGTCCAGCTCGAGGGCACGGAGAACCGCATCACCGTCGCGCGCAATCGCTACATCGAGGCCGTGAAGTCGTACAACGTCACGGTGCGCTCGTTCCCGAGCAATCTCACCGCGAAGATGTTCGACTTCGACGTGAAGCAGAATTTCTCCGTGGAGAACGAACGCGCGATTTCCACCGCGCCCGCAGTGACGTTCGATTCCTCGACGCCCGCCCAGCAGTCGACGCCGATCGAACCGCCCGCGAATCCGCCCGCCTCCAACTAGATTCCGCCGGTCTGTGTTGAAAACCGCGTTCGTCACAGTCGCCTTGCTGTTCGCGGCCTGCGCGCCCACGGTGCGTGCGCAAGTGCCGGTGCCGGCGCTCGAAGCGCGCGTCACTGACCTCACCGGTACGCTCACCGCCGGGCAGCAGTCCGCGCTCGAGGACAAACTCGCCGCGTTCGAGGCGCGCAAGGGCGCGCAGCTCGCGCTGCTCATCCTGCCGACTACGCAGCCCGAGGACATTGCGCAGTTCAGCATCCGTCTCGCCGACGCGTGGAAGATCGGCCGCGCGGGCCCGGACGACGGCGTCGTCCTCATCGTCGCAAAGGACGATCGGGCGATGCGCATCGAGGTGGGCCGCGGGCTCGAGGGCGCGGTGACCGACGTCACCAGCGGCCGCATCATCAACGACACCATCGCGCCGCTGTTCAAGCAGGGCGATTTCTACGGCGGAGTGAACGCGGGCCTCGATCAGCTCGTGCGCGTCATCGACGGCGAGCCGCTGCCGCCACCGGACCAGCGCTGGCAACGCCGCGCGCGCCGGCCCATACCCGTGCCCGCCATCGTGATCGGCTTTCTCGCGTTCTTCGGCGTGTTCAATGCGATGGTCGGCCGCATCATCGGTGCGCTCATCGCAGGTGTGTGTGCCGCGATCGTGGTCTGGTGGCTGCTCGCGCAAGTTCTGCCCACGGCCGGTGTCGGGGTAGGAGTTTTCCTAGCGGCACTACTGACCGGCTTCTACGGCCTTTCTGAAATCACGCGCCGCGGCGGGGGCGGCAGCCGCGTGCTGCGCGATTTCACGCGCGGCGGCGGTTTCGGCGGCATGGGCGGCAGGTCGTCTGGCGGCTTCGGCGGCGGCGGCGGCAGTTTCGGCGGCGGCGGCGCCTCGGGCCGATGGTAGCTAGGGAGCCACGCGCTTGACGCTCGCACGCTGGCTCCGTCATCTGTCCGCGACGCGCGCGGGCACGCGCCGCCGGTTCTCCGACGCGGTCGATGACGCCATCGAAGAGGCCATCCGTGTGGCCGAAGCGCGTACCAGCGCCGAAATCCGCTTCGTCATCGAAACGGCGCTCGAGATGGCCGATCTCGCGGGCGGCAAGACGGCGCGGGTACGCGCGCTCGATGTTTTTGCCGCACTGCGCGTCTGGGACACCGAACTGCGCAACGGCGTACTCATCTATGTATTGATGGCCGACCGCACCGTCGAAGTGGTAGCGGACCGCGGTGCCGCCGCGGTCATCGCGCCCGCCGACTGGGAGGTAGCATCGAGAATCATGGAGAATCATTTCCACGCGCGGCGCTTTCGCGAAGGCGCGCTGGCGGGTGTTGCGGCGATCGGTGACTTGTTAGCGCGACACTACCCGGCGCGCGCCGGCGACCGTGACGAGCTGTCGAATCAGCCCACGCTGCTGTAGCGGAATGCCGACAGGCTTTCACCAGGACGGGGTGTCATACTTTGGTCATGAAGAGAATCGCGGGGATCGGGGGACTCGTCGGCGTGACGTTGCTCGGTGCGGCCTTGACCGGCTGCTCGTTATTCAACAGTGCGCCGGGCGGTTGGGGCAGCAAGAAAGCCGATAGCAAGGAAGCCGAAGTGCCCGCGGTTCCCGAGCCGGTGCCCACTCACCGTTTCGATGTCGACCCCACCACCGACATCGTCGGCGTCGTGCAGAAGACGCTCGCGACCAAGGACGACACGCTCACCGACATCGCGCGCCGCTTCAACGTCGGCTACGAAGAGATCGTGCGCGCCAATCCCAAGGTCGATCCGTGGCTTCCGGGTGAACGCGAGATCGTGATTCCGTCGCAGTTCATCCTGCCGAACGCGCCACGCGAGGGCATCGTCATCAATGCCGCCGCGATGCGGCTCTTCTACTACCCCAAGGTCAAGAAGGGCGAGACGCAGGTCGTGCACACCTATCCCATCGGCATCGGCAAGGTCGGTTGGAAAACGCCCGAGGGCGCGACCAAGATCACGCGCCGGCAGAAGGATCCGATCTGGCGCCCGACGGCGTCCATCATCAAGGAACACAAGGAAGAGCGCGGCGAAGTGCTCGACGCCGTGGTGAAGGCGGGCCCGGACAATCCGCTCGGACGTTTCGCGTTCTATCTAGGCTGGCCTACCTACATGATCCACGGCACGAACAAGCCGGCTGGCGTCGGCCTGCGTTCCAGCCACGGATGCATTCGCCTGTACCCCGAGGACATCGCGCAGCTGTTCGAGCTCGCGCCCATTGGCACGACGGTACGCGTGGTGAATCAGCCGTTCCTGTTCGGCTGGCACGAGGGCGCGCTGCACATCCAGGCCTTCGACGTACTCGAGGATGATCCGCGCGACTGGAAAAAAGCGCAGGCCAAGCTGCTCAACAAGGCGATGGCCGAGCGCATCCAGCAGGAGCTCAAGGAGCGCAAGGAAAAAATCGACTGGGATGCGGTCGGGAAGCTGACGAGCGATCCGCGTGGCATCCCCGTATCGGTATCCGGCGGACCGGATCAGCTCGATCACATCATCGCGTCGGCGACGGTGGTGCAGAACAAGGTAGCGCGGGGCGCAACCTGGGACGGCATCTCGGATCTTCCGGTGGATGAGGCGACGTTCCAGGAGCTGGTGTCCGATCGCGAGCCGTCGGTGGAATCTGCTGCTGCTGCCGCGACGCCGCCTTCACCTCCACCAAAGTCGGGCACCCACTAAATAGATCTGTCCCCTTTTTTTCGTGTGCTGGGAATCGAGGAATCCCCCCTTTAGAGTGCGTGCATGAAAACCTTCTTCGCCGCACTGCTCGCCAGCGTCACTCTCGTCGCCCAGGCCGCAACACCCGATCCCATCATCCCGGGCCGCGACTATCACTCATTCGCCGATCCGTCCTCCTTCCGGGTCGAGCACCTCGACCTCGATCTCACGGTGTCGTTCGCCGACAAGCGGTTGTCGGGGGTCGTCGATCTCACCATCGCGCGTCTTTCGAACGACGCCACGAAGCTCACGCTCGACACACGCGACCTCGTGATCCGCCAGGTGTGGTGGATCAAATCCCCCGGCCAGCTCGAAGCGCTGCGCTTCACGCTCGGCGCGCGCGACTCGATGCTCGGCGCGCCGCTCAACGTCGATCTGCCCGCCGCGCTCGACGCGTCGCAGTTCAGCGTGCGCATTTCATATCAAACGCGGCCCGAAGCGTCGGGCTTGCAGTGGGTCGCTGCCGCGCAGACCGCCGGCAAGGCGGACCCATTCCTGTTCACGCAGTCGCAGGCGATCCACGCGCGTAGCTGGATTCCGCTGCAGGACTCGCCGCAGGTGCGCGCGACATACGCGGCGACGGTCCGCGTGCCCAAGGGCATGCGCGCGGTGATGAGCGCCCAGAACATGAACGAGAATGCCGGTGAGCTCGCGCCCGACGGCCTCTACAAATTCTCGATGCCGCAGGCGATTCCCTCGTATCTCATCGCGCTCGGCGTCGGCCGACTCGAATTCCGCGCTACCGGCCCGCGCACCGGCGTGTACGCCGAGGCGCCGATCGTCGCAGCCGCCGCGAGTGAGTTCTCCGAAACGGAGCAGATGATCCAGGCCGGCGAAAAGCTGTTTGGTCCGTATCGCTGGGGTCGCTACGACCTGCTGATGCTGCCGCCGTCCTTTCCATTCGGCGGCATGGAGAACCCGCGGCTGTCGTTCGTCACGCCCACGGTCATCGCGGGCGACCGGAGCCTGACAGCGCTCATCGCGCACGAACTGGCGCATTCCTGGTCGGGCAATCTCGTCACGAACGCCACCTGGCGCGACCTGTGGCTCAACGAGGGGTTCACGGTCTATCTACAAGGCCGCATCATGCGCGCGGTGTACGGCGACCGGCGCGAGGCGATGGAAGAGGTGCTCGACCTCGCGACGCTGCGCAAGGACCTGGCGGCGAATCCGCCGCCGGACCAGATCCTGGCGATCGACCTGCGGGGCCGCGATCCCGACGACGCGTTCACGCAGGTGCCGTACATCAAGGGCGCGCTGTTCGTGACCTGGCTCGGCAGCCGCTTCGGCATCGACGCCGTCGACAGGTTCCTGCGCGACTACTTCGATCACTTCCAGTTCCAGAGCATCGCGACCGAGCAGTTCCGCGCGTATCTGGAAGAGCATCTGCTGAAGCAGAAGCCCGGCGCAGTGCGCGCGTCCGAGCTCGACGAGTGGATGCTGGCGCCGGGCCTGCCGGCCTACGCGGTGCTCCCGACCTCCGATGCGTTCGATCTCGTGGACCAGGCGCGCGCCGACTGGCTGGCGGGCAAGCGCGCCGCCGCCGATTTGCCGGTCAAGGACTGGACCACGCACGAGTGGGTTCATTTCCTCGACGGCTTTCCGAAGCGCGTCGCACCCGGGAAGCTGGCGGAGCTCGACGCGGCCCATGCGTTGACGGACACGGGCAACAGCGAGATCGCGTTCAACTGGCTGCGCGTCGCGATCGCCCACGACTATCACCCGGCGTATCCGCGCCTCGAGAACTATCTCACCAGCATCGGCCGACGCCGGCTCATCAAGCCGTTGTACGAGGACCTGGTCAAGACGCCGGCGGGCGCGCAGCGTGCACGGGCCATCTACGCCAAGGCGCGGCCTAACTATCATCCGATCGCCGCGGCCACGCTCGATGCCATCGTGTTGCGCCCCGATCCCAAGCCCATGGCGCCCAGGAATTGAACAAGTAATACCGTGGTCATTCCACTCCACGACGACAACCCGAGCAGCAGCCGGCCCTACGTCACCGTCGGCATCTTGATCGCGTGCACGCTGGTGTACGCGGTGCATCACCTGCTGCTGTCGGATGTCGGCACGATGCAATTCACACTGGGGTTCGGCGCGATTCCCGCCTCGCTCACGGGCCACGAGCTGCCCGCCGCGGTGAGTCCGGTGCCACCGGCCGTCACCGTGTTCACCTCGATGTTCATGCACGGCGGCTTCTGGCACCTGGCCGGCAACATGCTGTACCTCTGGATCTTCGGCAACAACGTCGAGGACGCGATGGGCCACGTGCGCTTCGTCGTTTTCTATTTGCTCTGCGGCGTGGCTGCCGTTGCGGCGCAGGTACTGCCCAATCCCGGCTCGATCGTGCCGATGATCGGCGCCAGCGGTGCGATCTCCGGCGTGCTCGGAGCGTATTTGCTGTTGTACCCGCGTGCCCGCGTGTTGTTAGGCGTTCCGATCGGCTTCTTCATCATCCGCATCGGACGATTCCCGGCTGGGTGGGTACTGCTGTCGTGGTTCGTCATGCAAGTGCTCCTGGGTGGGGTCGCCGCCGTGCGGCCGGGTGACGGCGCGGTCGGCATCGCGTTCGGCGCGCACATCGGCGGCTTCATCGCGGGCGTCGCGTCGATCGCATTGTTCAAGCGGCGCAACGTGCCGCTGTGGCGGCGTCACTGAGACGCTGATACATTTCGCGCACCGCACCAGTGGGGCCCGATGCAGGCCGCACGTTCTGGGGAGCCGATTGGCCGAGCAGTTCGATTCGCAGATCCCATCTGCCGCAAATCCCGGCTCCATACGTGTCATCGCGCGCGCCGCGACCAGCATCGCAGCCTTCATCGGTCGCGCCCTCAAGGGCCCCGTCAATGAACCAGTCCCGGTTCGCAGCTTCGCCGACTACACGCGCGTGTTCGGCGGACTGTGGCAGCCGTCGACGCTGAGCTACGCCGTCGAGCAGTTCTTCGAGAACGGCGGGCGCTGCGCGGTCATCGTGCGGGTCGTGAATGGCGCGCGTCCGCCGACCATCACGCTGCCCACCGCGGGCGGACGGCTGATCCTGCGCGGCATCGGCGCGGGCTCGCGTGAATTCCTGCGCGCCTCAGTCGACTACGACGCCATCGATTCCAAGGAACTCCAGCTTTTCAACCTCGTCGTCCAGCGCGTGCGCACCGCGGGCTCCGAGCAGATCGAGGACCAGGAGATCTTCCGGCGCCTCACCGTGAAGCCGGGTGCCGACCGCTTCGTCGCCGACGCGCTGCTCGACTCGCGGCTGGTGCGCGTGGAGGGCGGCGTGCCCTGCGAACGGCCGACGCGCACGCCGCCGGCCGTCCACGGCGCGGTCATCGGCTACACGCCGTCCAATCCCGACGGCGATGACGGCGGCCCGATCAGCGACTACGACATCATCGGCTCGCCGCAGAAGAATACCGGCATCTTCGCGCTGCATGCCGCGCCCGATATCAACCTGCTGTGTATTCCACCGCTGACGCGCGATCACGACGTGGGCCTGTCGACACTGCTGGTCGCGGGCCGGTTTTGCAAAGAGCGCCGCGCGATGCTGGTGGTGGATCCGCCCTCGAGTTGGGCGTCGAGCGCCGCGGCGCTCGACGGCATGCGCCATTGGCCGTTCCGCAGCGAAGATGCGGCGATGTTCTTCCCGCGCGTCGTGGCGTTCGACCGGCTGCGCGGCCGCTTCGAGCTGTTCGCGCCCTGCGGAGTCGCCGCCGGCATGATCGCGCGCTGCGACGAATCCTGGCCGGTGTGGTCCGCGGTGGAAGGCGACGACGCAATCCTGCGCCCGGGGCTGCGACCCGCATGGAATGTCTCGCATCCGGATCGCGCGCGCCTCGCGAAGGCCGGCATCAACCTGCTGCAGTCGGTGCGCGTGCCGGCGAAGTTCGCATCGAGCCCGCGCACGCTCGCGAGCGGCGCCGCGGCGGTCAGCGACTGGCGCTACCTGTCGGCGCGGCGCCTCGCGCTGTTCGTCATGACGTCCATCGAGCGCGGTACGCGCTGGATGCTGTTCGAGCGCAACGTGCCCGGCACGTGGTCCATGGCGCGCGCGCAGGTCGAGGCCTTCCTCGATTCGCTGTACGTCGAAGGCGCGTTCGTCGGACGCTCGGGCGAGCAGAGCTACTTCGCGGTGTGTGACGAGCGCATCAACACCGAAGAGACGATGCGCGCCGGCAAGATCAATCTGGCGTTCGGCTTCGCGGCCAGCAAGGCCGGGGAGCATCACGCGTTCATCGTGACGCACACCGCGGCGGGTTCACGCGCGCGGCCGATCATCCTGAACCGCTTCGCAAATTTTTCGCCGAGCGTGGATCTGGCGATCGAGTCGTCGATCCTGCGCGGGCTGGTGCCGCTGCCGCGAGCAGAGCCGGTGCCACGCAAGGAAGATGACGCCGCGCCGCTCGCCACCGCCGCCGAGATCGCGATTTGAGGCGCCGATCGATGCCTGCGCCCCAACACGCTTTCTGCTGCTCGCGTTCACGCTGTGCGCGACCGCCGGTGCCGAGCCGCTCGACTGCCCTGAGGACACGGAGCCCAGGTCGAGAACCAATGCGAAGCAGGAATCGGCCGAATGGTGCGTGGACGTTTCGAGCGGGAAGCGCCGGGGGGAGGGCGCCCTCCGCGCAGGCGGTGAACCATGCTCATCTTCAGGACCAACTCGCTAAACTTGCCGCGCTCGTCGATCACTACTACTCCGCCTACCGGGAGACGCGCGCCCTGCTGGATCGTCGCGATCGACAACTTGCTGAACTCAGGCGCAAGTTCAAAAGCGCGCCGGTAGCACTTCGATGCTGACCTGAAGTTTGGTTTGCTCGGGCAGCTGCGGATGCGCCTCGACCGAAGCCCGCGCCAAAAGCGAGCTCCATCCGATGGAACGCGATCTTTGCTGCATCGGGCCTCGAGCGCGCCTCGCTGTCAGTGCAGCGCGGCGGCTCTTTCGGGAACTCGGCCCTGTTCGCGGCGAAAGCACGCGGAGCGCGATTCCGAGCCCAGCGATTGCCGCTGCGGCATGACGGTTCCTTCCTTCTGAGGAGCGGGCGATCGGCGCGCGTCGTCACGCTGCGAAGGTGCTGCAACTCTTGCGCACCCGAGACCTAAGGATCTTTGCGGTCGCGAGCCGAGGAGTCAGGACGCACGGAGTTTCTCCAAATATACACGAGGATGTGCTGGAATGCGGACGAGTAGATAGGGAGGTTACGATGCAGAGCAAGAAGCTGGTCACCGCCGTTGCGGCGGTGCTCGTCGCCGGCGGGGCTGGCGCATTCATCGCGATCCAGTACCACGAGCATGCCGAAGCGCAACGCCTGGCGGCCGCGAAGAGGCGTGGCATCCTGAACTCCCAGCATTCAACTGCCGGTGTGAAGACGCAGCCAATTCCGTTGCTCTCCGAGAATCGCCCCGAACCCACGCCCTGCGCGCCGAACGAGTCGCAATCGTGACCTCGCTGGCGACTGCCTACCGCCCGAGCAGCGAAGGTGCGCGATGAGCTTGCGCAAAGCCTTCACGCATGGGTTCGTGACCTTGCTTGCACTGCTCGTCGGCGGCGAGGCGCTCGCCGAGCGCACCACGACGTACTTTCACACCGATGGGCTGGGTTCAGTGGTCGCCGCGACCAATGAAGCCGGGCAGGTGATCTGGCGCAAGGACTACGCGCCCTTCGGCGAACAGATTCATGCGACGCCGGACACGGAGCGTACCTCCTATACCGGCAAGCAGTATGACAAGGAAATCGGGCTCACCTACTTCGGTGGGCGCTACTTCGATCCGGAGATCGGCCGGTTCGTGAGTGTGGATCCGGTCGGGTTCGTCGCGGCTGAAGCGCGAGGAATGCGCCGCGCCTGCGGCGCCCTGAAGTCAGCAAGAAACGGAATGCCTTCGCGGGCGCGCGTCGATAACGTGCGTCCCATGAACACACACATTCACTTCGATATCGGACCCTCGACGCTGGGCTGCGTCCTGGCCGCCACCAGCGACCAGGGAATTTGCGCCATCCTGCTGGGCGATTCTGCCGAGGTATTGACGCGTGAGCTCGCGCAGCGCTTTCCCACTGTCGAGCGCATCCGCCACGCGCGCCGGCTCGCGTCCACACTCGAACGCATCACCGCGTTCATCGAGTCGCCGACCGCCGATCTCGACCTGCCGCTCGATCTGGCCGGCACGGACTTCCAGCAGCGCGTGTGGCGCGCGTTGCGCGGCATCCCGCGCGGCGCGACCGCGAGCTACGCCGAGGTCGCGCGGCGCATCTCGGCGCCGAACTCGTTTCGCGCGGTCGCGCAGGCCTGTGGAGCGAATCCCGTCGCGCTCGCCGTGCCCTGTCATCGCGTGGTGCGCGGCGACGGCGGATTGTCGGGTTACCGCTGGGGCATCGCGCGCAAACGCGCGCTGCTGGAACGGGAGGCGCGCGCATGAGCGCGGCGCCGCTGCGCGTCGCGTCCGATGCCGAGTCCATCGACACTGCGCGGCTCGAAGCCGAGCTCGATGCGCGCGGCTGCGCGACGCTTCCTGCGCTGATTGCCGCCGCGGAATGTCGCGCGCTCGCGCGGCTGTACGACGCGGACGAACATTTCCGCAGCCGCGTCGTCATGGCGCGGCACGGCTTCGGGCGTGGCGAATATCGCTACTTCGCGTATCCGCTGCCCGAGGGTGTGTGCAATCTGCGCACGCGGCTGTACCCGTTGCTCGTGCCGCTCGCGAATCGTTGGCAGGAGCGCCTCGGGGTCGAGGCGCGATTCCCATCGACGCATGTGGAATTCGTCGCGCGTTGTCACGCGGCGGGTCAGACGCGCCCGACGCCGCTGCTGCTGCGGTATGGACCCGACGACTTCAATTGCCTGCATCAGGATCTGTATGGCGAGCATGTGTTTCCGCTGCAGGTGGCCATCCTGCTGTCGCAGCCCGGTGACGTCGCGAACCGTGGCGACTTCACGGGCGGCGAGTTCGTGTTGACCGAGCAACGCCCGCGCATGCAGTCGCGGGTCGAGGTGGTCTCATTGAGGCAGGGAGATGCCGTCGTCTTCGCCGTGCATCACCGCCCGGTGCGCGCGCTCACTCGAAAGGATGGGCGCGGCGACTATCGCGTGAATCTGCGTCACGGCGTGAGCCGTGTGCGCTCGGGCAGCCGTCACACGCTCGGAATCATTTTTCACGACGCGTCGTGATCGTCTTCCAGCGCTGGTACTGCGTGGGCATGCACACGGCGCAGGGCCTGTACCCCGCGGCACGCGCGCTGGGTTCGTCTGAAAAGAACACGCGATTCGTCACATAGCCGCCGCGCGCCAGCGCACGCCGCGCGGCGGCGCAATCGAGTCGGCCGTAGATCTTCGTGCGGCGATGGCCGCCGAGCGTGCCGGGCCGGGTGCTTTCATACGCAGCGCCATCGCACCCCAGCAGCGTCCAGCGGTCGCGCGTCAATGAGGCTTGCGCGGCGAGACGTACATGCTGATGACCGCGCGCACGACTTCCTTGCCGTTCGCGTCGTGCACGCTCACGGGCACGGCGATGTTCTCCGCGCCGGCCCATTCCGTCTTCTCGAGCCGCGCGGTGGCGACGACATCGGTTTCCGCCTTCGCCAGGTATTCGATGGTCATGCCGCGCGGAATCCAGCGCATGCCGGGCGGAATGGTGACTTCGGTGCACATGCCCGCCGCGAGCTCGCAGAGATTGCCCATCGCGAGCGCGTGCACGGTACGGATGTGGTTCTCGACCGCGCGGCGTTTGCGCATCGACACCCGGCACAGCTTTGGCTGCAGGTCGAGGAAGCGCGGGTTGATGGTGCCGAAGTAGGGCGCGCGCCGCGCCACAGTGCGCGCGAACATCCAGCGCCCGAAGCGGCTGCGGCCCATGCGTATCCAGGCGCGAAGCGTGGGACCCGCCGTCGTGGTGTCGGTCATGGTCAGCCAATCCATCTGCGGAAGAGCGGTTGCTACTCGGGCCATCGCGTGATCGAATCCTGGAGATCGACAAGGGTCGACAAGGGTCGGCGAAGCGAAGACTCTAATCGCTGCGCGACGTTGCTCGCAATCGCTTTGGCACACGAGATGAACGACATCGGCACGGCAGAACGGCGTGCGACCGCGATCCGAAAGGCCGTGCGTGCCATCAAGCGCGGCACGTTCGCGAGCTACGGCGAAGTCGCGCGGCGGGCCGGCCTGCCGGGCCGCGCGCGCCTGGTGGGCACGGTGTTGCGCGAGTCTGGTGATGAGGCGCATTTGCCCTGGCACCGCGTGACGGGCGCCGGCGGGCGCATCGCGTTTCCGTCGGGCTCACGCCATGCGCGCGAGCAGATCAGCCGTCTGGCGCGCGAAGGCGTCCGGGCGCGCGGCAATCGAGTGGTGCCGAAGAAGTCCGCGTCGTCGTCGCGCACGCTCGATGCTTTGTTGTGGAAATTCTGAAGCGTTGTTCGAAAGGAATGGGGCAGTGGATCGTTACGTAGTGTTTTCACATGGCAAGGACGCCGGCCCCTGGGGCGTCAAGATCACCGCGCTCGCGGGCAATGCACGCAGCGAAGGCTATGAAGTGGAGTCGGTCGACTATCGCGGCATCGACGATCCGCGCGAGCGCGTCAACAAGCTGGTGGAGTTCTGCAAGGAGCTCAAGGGCGATCTCGTGTTGTGCGGCTCGAGCCTCGGCGGCTACGTGTCGGTGGCGGCGGCGTCGCTGTTGCATGCGCGCGGCGTGTTCCTGATGGCGCCCGCGCTCACGATGCCCGGCCTGCCGCCGTTGCGCGAGCGGCTGCTCGACTGCCCGACGATGATCGTGCACGGCTGGAAGGACGACGTGGTGCCGGTGGAGCAGAGCATCGAGTTCGCGCGCCGTCATGGCTGCGCGCTGCACATCCTCAACAGCGATCATCGGCTGCAGGACGAGGTGCGCTTCCTCAAGTATCTGTTCGAATACTTCCTCGTCTCGCTCGATCTCCCGCAAGACGTATCGTAAATCCCCATTCAGTGCCGCTCGCGTATCGCCGTCGCCGCGATGCGGTCTATCAATGCGGGCGCCAGGAGCTTGAGCCATCGGCCTAGCTTTCCGCGCGCCGACATGATCACCAGCCGCTCGCGTTTCCCGATGGCGCGCACGATGCGCGCCGCGCATTCGTCGGCGGTCATGATCTTCGACTGCACCATCGGCGATTCACCGAGCGGTTCGCCATTCGGGCCGATGGCGCGCTTGTGGATCTCGCTGACGACGAAATCGGGCGCGATGACGCTCACGTCGACACCGCTGCCCGCGAGCTCGATGCGCAGCGAATCGAAGAACCCGATCATCGCGTGCTTGCTCGCCGCGTAACCGGAGCGCTCTGGAACGCCGGTCAGTCCGGCCAGGCTCGCCACCGCGACGATCAGGCCTTTCGAGTGCTTCAGATGCGGCAGCGCCTGCGCGGTGAGATGCACCGGTCCCAGATAGTTCACGCGCATCAGCGTCTCGAAGATCGAGAAATCCTCGAGCGCGTCGAACCGGCTCCACATGGTGACGCCGGCGTTGTGCACGACGACGTCGACGCCGCCGAAGGCCTTCACCGTTTCCGCGACGAGCCACTCGCAATCCTGCTCGTTCGTGATGTCGGTGGGCACGGCGATTGCCTCACCACCACCGCCGCGGCCGCGGCATTCGCGCACCAGTGAGTCGAGACGGTCGCGATCGCGCGCGGCCAGCGCGAGGCGCGCGCCGGCGGTGCTCAAGGCGAGCGCCAGCGCTCGGCCGATGCCCTCCGATGCGCCCGTCAAAATGATCCGCCGTCCCGCGAGCATGCTGGCCTCCAACGCGAGTCGGCTACACTCCACCGACTAGCAAAACACAGGATCGCACGAACGCGCATGGGCTGGTTGCTGCGACGATTCTTCAAGCTCTGGGTGCGGGCGGCGGTGCAGCCCCCCGAGGCACCGGCATCGCTGGCGGCGCCGCACAAACCCGTGTGCTACGTGTTCGATCGCAAATCGGCCGCGGATCTCGCGGTGCTGTGCAATGTCACCGAGCGCATGAAGCTGCCATACCCCGAGAAGCGCTCGGGCAGCCTGCCCATCGAGGAGCGCCGCTCGTTCTTCGACGTCGGCCGCCGGCGCCGTTTCTGGGACGCGAGTGTCCCGCGCCGTCCGCCGCCACATCTGCTCGCGATCATCGAGGCCCAGCTGAAAAACAATGGTGCAGACACCGTGCGGGACGTCCTGCTGGTGCCCACGGCCGTCTACTGGGGCCGCGCGCCGCAGAAAGAAGGCTCGTGGTGGCGGTTGCTGTTCGCGGAGAACTGGGCGATCACCTCGCGCGCGCGCAAATTTTTCGCGGTGCTCATCAACGGCCGCAATGTCATGGTCGAGATGGGCGAGCCAATCAGCCTGCGCTCGATGCTCGATGCCACGCCGGCCATGGACCAGGCGCGGCGCGTGACGCGGGTGCTGCGTGGCGTGCTCCGTCGGCAGCGCTCTACGCGCATCGGCCCGGATCTGTCGCACCGCCGGACTATCGTTGCCAGAGTTCTGCGTGCCAGAGCCGTGCGCGCGGTGGTCGCGGCCGAGGCAAGGGACAAACACACGTCTTTCCGTCCCGGGCTGTTGCAGGCGCGCAAATACGCCTTCGAGATATCCGCTAACTACTCGCACACGTTCGTGCAGTTCGTGGAGAAGCTGCTGGGCCGCGTGTGGAACCGCGTGTACGACGGCGTGAAGGTGAATCACGCCGCGACGCTCAAAGAAGTGTACGAGGGCAACGAGGTGGTGTACGTGCCGTGCCACCGCAGCCACATGGACTATCTGCTGATGTCGTACATCATCTATCACCAGGGCTACGCGCTGCCGCACATCGCCGCCGGCATCAATCTGAACATTCCGGTGGTCGGTCGCCTGTTGCGCAAGGGCGGCGCATTCTTCATCCGCCGCAGTTTTGCGGGCAACGCGCTGTACACGGTGGTATTCATGAAATACCTGGCCGCCATCATGGCGCGCGGCCACTCCATCGAATATTTCATCGAAGGCGGCCGCTCGCGCACCGGCCGGCTGTTGCAGCCGAAGACCGGCATGTTGTCGATGACGGTGCGCAGCTTCCTGCGCGATCCGGTGCGTCCGGTGGTGTTCGTGCCGGTGTACTTCGGCTACGAGCGCATCGTCGAGGCCAACACGTACATCCACGAGCTTTCGGGCGCGTCCAAGAAGAAAGAGAGCTGGCTGGACGTGCTGATGTCGTTTCGCGTGCTGCGCGAGCGCTTCGGCTCGGTGCACGTGAACGTGGGCGAGCCGATCCGGCTCAACGATCTGCTCGACGCGCGCATTCCGAGCTGGCGCGAGCAGCGCTTCGACGACGACACGCGCACGCCCGCCGTGAATGCGGTGGTCGGCGAGCTCAGCGTCGCCATCATGCGCGGCATCAACTCCGCCGCCGCGGTGACGCCCATCAACCTGCTCGCCACCGCGCTGCTCGCGAGTCCGCGCGGTGCGTTACCGGAGTCGGCACTGCTGCGTCAGCTCGACCTGTACCTCAAGCTCCTGCGCGCCTCGCCCTACAGCCCGCGCGTGACGCTGACCGACGCCACGCCCGCGGAGATCGTCGCGTATGGCGAGTCTCTGAAGATCCTCACGCGCGTGTCGCACAAGCTGGGCGATGTCGTGAAGATGAGCGATGCCAGCGCGCAGCTCATCGCCTACTACCGCAACAACGTGCTGCATCTGTTCGCGCTTCCGTCGCTCGTGGCCTGTGCGTTCATCGGAAATTCCATGTTGCGTACCGAGGACATCCAGCGACTCGCGTGGCGCATCTATCCATACGTCGCCTCCGAGCTTTTCCTGCGCTGGCGTGAGGCAGAGCTGTCGCGTGTCATCGACGGCATCCTTGCTGCGCTGGCCGACCATGGAGTGCTGCAACCGGATGAATCCCGCAGCGCCTGGCGACGTCCGCCGCCCGACTCGCCGGCCGCGGTGCAGCTCTCGATGCTCGCGCAGGGGACCATCCAGACCATCGAGCGCTACTACCTCGCCATCTCGCTGCTGCTCAAGGCCGGCAGCGGCGTGATGACGCAAAAGACCCTGGAGGCACAGTGCCAGCTCGCGGCGCAGCGCATGAACATGCTGTACGGATTCAACTCGCCGGAGTTCTTCGATCGCGCCTTGTTCGAGAACTTCATCGACCTGCTGCGCGAGCGGGGCGTGCTCAAGGCCGGGGCGGGCGGCAACCTCGAGTTCGACGAGGTGCTGATGCGCGTCGCGGCGGACGCGCAACTGGTGCTGTCGGAGCAAATTCGCCACTCCATCCTGCAGGTCACCCAAATTTGAGTCCGCAATGCTAGGGATTTCCCCAAACCCGCTCTAGCGGACCGACTCGACCCCGCTGCTATACTGGCGCGCAACACGTCCGCGCTGCGCGTCCGCGAGGGGAAGCAAGGGTGCGGCGACGACAAAACGATTCGGCCAATCGGTAAGGCTGCCCCTCGTTACGCAGCGTTTCCGCGGGCTCAGGGGAAAATAATGAGTAACGATCTGATCCGGCGATACGTGGCGCGTTCGCTTCCGATCGTCGCGACGCTGGGACTTGCGTCGCCCGCCGTGCAGGCCTGGGACTTTCAGAACGACTCGGGCACGTTCACGGGCAGCTGGGACACCACGCTCACCTACGGTCAGGCGTGGCGCATCCAGGGACGCGACTGCCGGCTGATCGCGATTGCCGATGGAGGCTGCGGCCGCTCGCCGAACATCGACGACGGCAATCTCAACTACGACACCGACATGTACTCGCGCGCGCTCAAGGCGCTGACGGAGCTGTCGGTCAATTACCGCGGCATCGGCGGCTTCGTGCGCGCATCGGGCCTCTACGACGATGCGGCGGGCAACACGCAGCGCACGCCGCTGTCCGACAAGGCCGAAGACCTGGTCAAGAGCTACACGCGCCTGCTCGACGCATTCGTGTACGCAAAATTCGACATCGGCAAGATGGGCGCGGAGCTGCGCCTCGGACGTCAGGCGGTGAGCTGGGGCGAGAGCACGTTCATCCAGAACGGCATCAACGTCATCAATCATTTCGACGTCTCGGCGCTGCGCGTCCCCGGCGCGGAGCTCAAGGAAGCCTTCCTGCCGCAGGAGATGGTCAACTTCAGCCTGCAGTTCAGCGACAACTTCTCCGCGCAGGCTATCTACATCACCGACTGGAATGCGACGGTGCCAGAGCCATCGGGCTCGTATTTCAGCAACAACGATTTCGCCGCCACGGGTGGCAGCCGCGTCATTCTCGGCTTTGGCTCGTTTTCGGACGCCGGCGTCGACTTCCGGCCGCTTGGCGGTCCGCTGATCTCGGACTTCCAGAACGTGAAGCGCCTGCCGACGGAGCAGGCCTCCGATAGCGGGCAGTACGGCCTCAACCTCAAGTACTTCGCGCCGAGCTTCAACAACGGCACCGAGTTCGGGCTGTTCTACCTCAACTATCACAGCCGCCTGCCGCTCATCTCCGGCCATACGGGTCCTCAGGGCGGCCTCGGCAATGCGTGGGGCGCGCTGAACTCGGTGGGAGCCGCCGCTCAAGGCATCGCGGCCGGATTGCAGCCGGCGGTGGCCGTCGCGACCGCGGCGCAGCTCGGTGTCGCGCGCTCGGCCTCTCAAGGCGGCAATCTCTCGCTGGCGACGGCGACGCAGTACGCGACGATCGGCGCGAATACACACCTTGCCGGCGGTGACGTCACGGCGCAGGCCACGAACATTGCGACGCACGAGTTCGCGGTGACCGCGGGCTATTTCACCGAATTCCCCGAGGACATCAAGCTCATCGGTCTGTCCTTCAACACGCAGCTGCAGTGGGGCGGCATCGCGTTACAGGGCGAAGTCGCCTATCGCCAGGACGTGCCGCTGCAGTTCGACGACGTCGAGCTGCTGTTCGCGGCGCTCACGCCGTTCGAAGCGGGCCTCGCCACGCTGCGCGGCACGCCGCTGCCCGCCACCTGTCCGGC
>JAYTOI010000164.1:0-8039 GCA_043747875.1 Pseudomonadota bacterium
CGGCGGTCAACGCCCGGATACTGACGCATCTGGATCGCACATCCACCGCAACGCAGCCGCAGCGGGCGCCGCAAGCAGCACGCGCACCACCACCACCGCGAGTCGGCGCTGCCATGAGACTAGATAGGACGTCGAAAATCATCTCGAGAGAAGAACCTGCGTGGGATTGCCGGCAGCGGGGTGCTAAGCGTTGCGGCAGCTGATCGGTACTGCGGCATGGAGGGGGAGAATGGGTGGCATGCGGTAGTCGAGCACGTCGGATTGGCTGATCAGCGGTTCGGGGCTGCCCGCGCAGCAGATCCGTTCCAGGCTCCCGCCCGCAAGGCAAGTCCGCCGCGGCCATCAGGGGCGTTTGAAAGTACTATCCGTCGGAGCCACGTGGCATAGTTAGTGCCAGTCAAAGAAGAACGCGCGGTCGCCCGGCCTGGGAACAATCATGAAATCGTCACCAATGGACGTCTTGGAACTGATATCCCTAGTTAGGGAGGAGCGCAGGTCCAGTGTCAGCGACAGCTTGCGGCGGCGCATCGACGTATTTCGCCAGGTATTCGACAGGCGCCGCTGCGTCCGCGGCGGATCGATGAATATCTTCACGTTCCACGTGGATTGCCACCCCGAGTGCGCGGTCATCGATGTTATCGACTCGAAGCGCGACAACGCGCAGATCGACTACGCAGCGATGCAACTGCACCTCATCTGGTCGGCCTACGAACACTGCGTGGACCCACGCATTTACGTGGTTTCGGACCACGCGCGTCCGATCGTGTCGCGCGGCGAGCCGCAGCTCATCGCGCTCGAGGTCGATGCGCGTCGGCTGATGTTCGAGCGTGTGCTCGCGATGTGCGCGTACGTGCACTCGACGGCATTCGACCGCGATACCGCCTTCCTTGACACAGATGCGTTTCCGAATGCGCCGCTAGAAGAGGTCTTCGAGCGCGGCTTTGATGTCGCATTGACCTATCGCCACGGTGCGAATCTCATGCCGCTCAACGAGGGTGTCATCTTTGCATCCGCGCGCAATGTTGAAGCGGTGCGCGCCTTTTTCCTCGAGTATCTGGCGACCTTTGAGAGACTCGAGAGCAGCCCCCACGTACGGAGCTTCTACGGGAGCATCGCCGCATGGCGCGGTGGGCAGCTGTCGCTGAACGTTGTCGGTTTGCCGCGCGAGTGGGCCGGGGGCGATGCGTCGATCATGCAGGGCGGGGCGCGCATCGATCTGCTGCCCTGCGCTGTGTATAACTACTCTCCCGACAACGAGGTGGACCTGCCGCCGGACTTGCCGGATTTGCTGAGCGGAAAAGTCGTGGTGCACATCAAAGGGCAGGATAAGCGGCACTTTTGGACGCTGCGACACTATGCCACACGCGAAAGCGCGACCGCGCAGGTGCTTGTGCCTGCCCCACTACTCACGTGATGGTCGCGCCTGCGTTTCGTGCTGTTGGAGGCATCCGACAGGTCCCGAGCTATCGCGTGATCGCGTGGACAGGCTGGCGCAACGGTCCACTCGATCACTCGGCCGCGCATCGGCTGCGCGCAGTCATCGGTATCGCGCGCTGTCCGCATCCCGACGTGCTCGTCGAGGAGATTCACAACTTCGCGCGGCAACACCGTGCGTTAGGTGCGTCGTACTACGACGTTGATGGCCGCCCGTGGCTCGACATGACTGCTGCCAAGCTCCCAATGGTCGACCAGTTCGACGCGTCTATTGGGGTCCCTGGCGATCTGGAGCAACGCGTCCGACGGGTCGTCGATGAATACACGCGCGGCAGCTTCGATCTAGGCGGGCCGCTGTTCCGCGTCGCCCTTATCCGCACCGGCGAGTCGCGGTACCGGCTGCTTGCCTTGACGCATCATCTGATCTCGGACGCCGTCACGGTCTCACTTCTGGCGAATCTCTTACGAAATCGCCTCGCGCCTCATACCGCTGAAAAGTCCCGTGAAGTAATGGATGGGCTGGACTACGGCGATTATCTGTTTTGCATGAACGAGTGGTTCGAGTCCGATGCCTCGCGCCAGTCGCGCGCGTACTGGAAGAGTCTGCTGCCCGCCTCACCGGACGAGTTCGTGCGGCCGATGGGCGGAATCGCCGAGCAAGAGCAGGCCGCACGCTATGCCGATCGGGTCGAATTCACGATCGGCGGTCCCATTCTGCGGAAGATAGATGCGCTGGCGCGTGCGCTGTGCACGACGCGCTTCACAGTGTTGCTCGCCGCGCAGCAGGCCGTCATCGCGTCATTGAACGACGCCGAAAGCGCGTTGATTGTCGCGGTGACTGACGGTCGCGAGCACGCGTCGCTGCGCGGCACGCTCGGGTACATGGCCGACAAGGTGATCTACTGCTCGCACGTCAGTCGGGCAGCCACATTCGGCGGGCTAGTGACGAGCACGCACCAGCAGACAGCGCTGAGTTACCCCCACCGCTACTTCCGTTACGACCGCCTGCTGAACGAGTTCTGGCCGGACTCCGCGGCAAAGTTCGCGCCTCCCATGTTCAATTTCATACCGCACGCCGGGGGAGGGTCATCTGCGCGCGACGCGCGGCTCGCCGCGCATCCCGGCCTCGTCGTCACGAAGGTTCCGCCGTCCGCGCTGGAAACACATCCGGCCCGCGCGAATTTCAGTCTCAAATTGACTGATCGTGGCGAGGTGCTCGTCGGCAATCTGGCCTTCACACGCGCGGGGTGCGAGATCGTGATGCGGATGCTGAATGAAATCTTTGTACGCGTATCGCCGGATGGCAATGAGCGCGTTTCGGCGTTGACAAGTCGAAGCTGAAAACTGCGGGCCAGCAAATGTTGAATTCACCGGTCCGCGGCAAACATCACCAGCGATGGTCACTTCGAGTGATACCGAGTCTTTTTCGGTGCCTTCCGTGACGGCATGACCGTCGTACGTGAACCCAAACTGAAACTTCGATGACAGCGCCGAGGGAGCAATCGCCGCGAATGGATGAACCTCAGCCGGCCCGCTTGGGCGGACCCGCCTCGATGATGGCCGGCGCCGGAATTTTCCTTGGCCGCATCGTCGGGCTGGTGCGTGAGCGCGTTATCGCCACGTGCTTCGGCAAACAGCCTCTACGCCGACGTGTTCGGCGCTGCGGCACGGCGCATGGGCGATACGCTGGAACTGGAACGAGCCTGGCGATTTCGATGCCGCCTTCTTCATGACTGAACTTGGATGAAGCGCCCCTGTTATAACGGCGAAGGGCCAACACGATGAGTAAAGCGCCAGAGCCGCGGGCTCGAATGAGCCGGCCTTTGCCACGGGCAGACGCGCCAGCCCGAAATGCCTTGCGTGAGGCGACGTACGCCGCGCACCAACGGCTCGAGAGCTCGCTGCGCCTGAACGCTCCGAATCTCACGCGGAGCGAGTATCTGCAAACGCTGCGCTGTTTTTTTTCGACCTACTCGGCCCTGGAGTCGCAGCTCGAGAAGCTCGCGCCAATGCTGCAGGTGGTTGGGATCGAGTGGCAAGAGCGTTGCAAGTTGCCCTTGCTTCAGCGCGACCTCGAAGCACTCGGGCAAGCCGACCTGCATGGCCTTTCGCTCACATCGCGCGCTGAGTTGCCCCGCCTCGAGACGCTGCCGCAGGCGATGGGATGCCTATACGTCCTCGAAGGTGCCACACTCGGTGGCAAGCTGATCAGCGAAAACCTTCGGCGCGTGCTCGGCATCGGTCCGAAGAGCGGAGCCGCCTTTTTCGCAAGCTATGGCGGCGCGGTTCAGATTCAGTGGCAGCGTTTTTGTGTCGCGCTCGAGAAGAGCTTGATCGATGTCCACGGGCGGCAACAGGCGGGGGCGTCCGCAATCGCCACGTTCGAGCTGTTCAATACTTGCGTCCAATGACTGAAGGCAAGAGTCGATGCCACCACCGTTGCAGGCACCCAACCCCGCGCTTGACCTCTCGCAGTGCGAGCGCGAGCCCGTTCATATTCCCGGCGGGATCCAGCCGCACGGAGCGCTGCTCGTCGTCGATCCTTCTCGACTGACCATCACTTGCGTCAGCGACAATGTAAAGACAATCCTCGGCGTGGCGCCGGAAGACTTGCTCGGGCAGTCGGTGAGTTCGGTCGCTGGCGTTCCGGGCCTCAGCGGGCTCCTCCAAGGCCTGCTTCTCGAGGACGGGATGGATCGCGGCGCGTTCCTGGTAACGGTTGCGAGCGGTGAAAGGAGAGTCGCGATCCCCCATCGCCACGACGGGCGTCTGATTGTCGAGTTCGAAGCGGAGAGTAGTGACCCGGATTTCGAGTTGACCTATTTCTACAACCGCGTTCGCGCCGGCGTCGTTCGGCTTCGCGAGACTTCGAACCTAGAGCAGTTGTGCAAGCGGGCCTCGCAGGAGCTGCGCGCGCTGACGGGCTTCGATCGGGTACTGGTCTACAGGTTCAAGGAGGACTGGAGCGGTGAGGTGCTGGCAGAGGCCTACACCACCGGCGCCGCGCGCTACCTCGGCCTCTGCTTTCCAGCCTCCGACATTCCGAAGCAGGCGCGCGCGCTGTACACCGCCTGTCGACTGCGCACGGTTCCCACGTCCGTTTACGAGCCGTCGACGCTGGTGGGGCTCCGCGGGGATGAAGTCGTCGACCTGACCCACGCCGTTCTCCGGAGCATCTCGCCCATCCATCTCCAGTACATGAGGAACATGGGCGTCACTGCGTCTTTGGGCATCTCGTTGATCCACGAGGGACGCCTGTGGGGTCTGATCACCTGCAATCACGAGTCCGGGCAGCGCTTCATTCCGCATTCAGCGCGTTCCGCCTGTGCATTGCTCGGTGAAATCGTATCGTCGTTGATTGGCGAGAAGCAACGGCTGCTCGAATCCGAACAGCGAGTCGCTTTCCTACGCACGCAGGCAGCTCTCGTCCAATTCATCGCCCAAGACAGAGATGTCGTCAGGGGTCTCACTCAGCACGTGCCGTCTTTGCCGGACGTGACCCGATCCACGGCTGCCGCAATCTGCAACGAGCAAGGGATACACCGCGTGGGCAATGCGCCTCCGGAGCTCGCCATCGCGGAGTTGTTGAAATGGCTAGTCCAGCGCGGCGAAGCGGCCTTGGCCCTCGACTCCTTACCTGAATCGTATCCCCCTGCGCACGCTTGGAAGGACTTCGGCTGTGGGTTGCTTGCGGCACGGGTCGACTGCGGCAGCGGCGGCATCGTGATTCAGCCGACTTGGCTGCTCTGGTTTCGACCAGAAGTCGCACAGACCGTAGCCTGGGGTGGCGATCCCAATAAGCCCGTGCTCCGCGGCGAGAGCAGCGGCCCCTTGCATCCGCGAACATCGTTCGCGCTCTGGAAGGAGGACGTGCATCTGAAGTCGACGCCATTTCTGGCCGAGGACATGGCGGCCGCGCAATCACTAGCGAGTGCGCTCGGACACGTCATCCTCGAGATCGAGGTCAATCGCCAGATCAGCCAAAAAGCTCTGCTCTTGGCCGACTCGAATCGACAACTGCGGGACCAGATCGCCGAGACCGAGCGTGTGGAAGTCGAGCTTCGTCGCGCGCAAAAGTTGGAGGCTGTCGGCCGCCTCGCCGCGGGCGTCGCGCATGAAATCAACACGCCTCTCCAGTTCGTGAGCAACAGCGTGCATTTTCTGGAAGACGCGACGCGCGGGCTCATCTCGTTGGTTTCCAGTCTAAAGCCCAGCACGGGCGCGCGCGAAGCTGCCGATTTCGACTATCTCGAGTTGGAAGTGCCGAAGGCCGTGACTCAGTCGCTCGAGGGTCTCGAGCGCGTGTCGGCGATCGTCCAGGCGATGAAGGAGTTCGCGCACCCGGATGGCACGGAAAAAGTTCTAGCCGACATCAACCGTGCGCTGACCGCAACGGTCGAGGTCGCCCAGGGAGAACTGAACAAGGTCGCTCGAGTCGCCCTGGAGCTTGGCACCTTACCGATGATCGCGTGCTACCTGGGTGACCTCAATCAGGTGTTTCTCAACCTTCTAGTCAATGCCGCTCACGCCATTTTGCCGACCTTGAACGGAACGCGCGAACGGGGACTGATCTCGGTCAAGTCGTGGTACGCGGCGCCCGACGTGTGGGTTTCGATTACAGACGACGGCATCGGTATCCCAGAGTCGAACCGCGAGCGGGTTTTCCTGCCTTTCTTCACGACGCAGCCCGAGGGGCAAGGCACCGGTCAAGGCTTGGCGATCGCGCATGCCATCGTGGTCAGCAAGCACGGCGGCTCCCTCGGTTTCCGAAGTGAGCTCGGCAAAGGCACGACCTTCACGGTTCGGTTGCCGGAGGTCCCCCGCTGAGCGCTTCGAGCGGCGCGTTGACGGTCGGCTGACGTTGTCGCCGACAACAGAGTGGGCGCGTCGTCGAGCGACGGTCGAAGTACCATGAAAGGCGCTACTCGTGGGCTCCCGGGCGGGGCAGAAGCCGTTCACGCTGCAGACGGTTCCACCCCGACCGCAGGGACTGGAAGGCGAGCCGGACGGCGCGGCCCGCGCGGGCGGGTTCTCATTGCACGCCGGGGTGGACATGGCGCCACACCAGCGAGAGAAGTTAGAGCGGCTGTGCCGCTACGTGAGTCGCCCGAGCGTGGCCACCGAGCGTCTGGCGCTCACCTCATCGGGCCAGGTTCGCTATCAGCTCGAGACTCCCTACCGGGATGGCAACACACATCGTGCTGGAGCCGTTGGATCTGATGGCGCGCCTGGCGGCGCTGGTGCCGCCGCCGCCGCCTCATATGGCGATGAGATGGGCGCGGCGCCTGAAGCGTGTGTTCGGTATCGAGATCGACCGCTGCATGCGCTGCGGCGGGAAGCTCGAGATCATCGCCAGCATCGAGGAGCCGCAGCTCATCGCGAAGAATCTCTCGCACCTTGAGCGCACGGCGCCGCGGCAGTACGCGACCGAACTACCGTTCGGGGCGCGGGCGCCGCCGGCTCAGTCCCGTCTGCTGTGAACTCGAACATGAAGGGCGATGGCGCCGGTCGCCGAGGCGGCGGGCTTCAGTCGGTGCGTGCTCGCAATCCACTCACGGGCAGGGAAGGGCGGATTGCGCGGTGCGAGCAGGCGGTAACAGCGGCCGGCGGGTGCTTCGCCATCGCATCCTGGCCACCGGGTCTACCGGACAAGGCGGCGCTCGTTAGGCCAGCCACCAACATGAGGCCGCTTACGCGAATCGGCTCGGCCTGAACAGTTGATTTGAAATTCCTATCCACTGACGAGTGGCTTTGAAATCCATTCGAAGCTGCACACCGTGGAACCGGAAACGCAGATCGGCTGGGCAGGAGAAGCCTTCGGTTCGTTTGCCATCCACGTGTGGACCTTCGAAGAGCGCGATGGACACACCACAGTCAACGTCGAAGAAAGCATCGAAGGCGGGCTGATACGACTCATGAAGGGATATGCGCAGTCCGGACTGCACAAGGCCACCGAGCATTGGTTACAGGCACTGAAGACCGAGGCCGAGAAGCCCGGCTAGCGCCTGTCGGCAAAGGCCCACGAATATCGGCTGACACGTCCCCTGCCGCCCGCGCCCCGTGCGCCGAATACTCCCGGGAAACCAGGAGTCTTCATGCCGTACGTGACCACCGCCGACAAGACCGAGATCTACTACAAGGACTGGGGCAAAGGCCGGCCCGTTGTGCTGCTGCATGGGTGGCCGCTGAGCGCGGACTCGTGGGAAAGCCAGGCGCTCGCGTTCGCGGAGGCGGGATATCGCGTGATCGCGTACGACCGTCGCGGATTCGGCAGGTCCTCACAACCCTGGGATGGCTACGACTACGACACGCTCACCGATGACCTGGCCGCGGTGATCAAGGCGACCGGCGTCAAAGATGCTTCGCTGTTCGGGTTCTCCATGGGCGGCGGCGAAGTGGCGCGATACATGTCCAAGTACAGCGGCGCCGGCATCGTGCAGGCTGGGCTCATCTCGTCCATCGTGCCGTACAAACTCAAGACCCCTGACAACCCGGCCGGCACCGAGGAGAGCGTGCTCGTAGAGACGCTCGCGGGCATCAAGCTGGATCGCGCGAAGTTCTTCGCTGAATTCTTCAAGAAGTTCTATGGCGTGGGGAAGACGGGC
>JAYTOI010000165.1:0-12683 GCA_043747875.1 Pseudomonadota bacterium
CTCGATCCGCAAAGGGCATACGTACCGCATCGTGGTCAGCGACCTGATCCGCCATCGCCCGATCTGGTTCGGTGGGCAGGATCGCAGCGAGGCCAGCATGGATGAGTTCTATCAGTTTATCGGGGAAAAGAAGGCTCGCCAGATACGTCTGGCAGTCATGGACATGTGGAAGCCGTTTCGCCATTCCACGAATCGCCATGCGCCGCAGGCGGCGATCCTGTTCGACAAGTTCCACGTGATCAGACATTTGGGCGAGGCGCTCGATGCGGTGCGCAAGCAGGAGTACGCCAGGCTCGAAGGCCGGGGGCGTACTTTCATCAAGGGACAAAAATACGCCCTGCTCTCCCACCCGCAGAACTTGAGCGGGGATGCGCGCAAGAATCTGCGGCTGCTGCTTGCCGCTAACAAGCGTCTGAACACCGCCTATCTTCTGAAGGAGTCCTTCGGTCAGCTGTGGGATTACACCCGCGAGGCGTGGGCGAGGAAGTTCTTCGAGAACTGGCGCGCGCAGTTGAAGTGGCAGCGGCTGAAGCCTTACGAGAAGTTCGCCGCGATGATCGAACGGCACTGGGATGGCATCGCCGCCTACTGCAACCCTGAGAACAAAGTCTCACTCGGGTTCGTCGAGGGGTTTAACAACAAGATCCGCGTGCTGCAGCGAAGAGCCTACGGTCTGCGTGATGAGGAATACCTTCGGCTGAAAATCCTCACTTGCATGCTGCCACCACTTTGATCAAAAAATGATCAACTTTTACCCACTCGATTGCCGGAAGACCCGAAAACAGTGGACCTGAGGGCCGACTACGAAGTCGGCACCGATGACGTCAAGCTGACCGTCGTCATCGGCAATGCGCAGATCGGCAGCTCCATCATCAAGCTCAACGGCACCGAGAAGGGGCGCGGCACCATCAAGAACCTGGAGATGGGCTCGGGGCCGAATATCAAGGGAAGGGCAATCAAGACCAAGTCCGTGGTCACCGACGTCAACGACCAGACCAACAAGACCACGATCACGTACAAACTCTCGGGCGGCAAGCGGCCGCAGGAGTTCACGTCGTCGGGCACGGTAGACCAGGACGGCGACTCCATCATCTACCGCGCCATGTTCAAGCTCATATGAACGCACGCATGAAAACATCACTGCAGGTCGCGACGGCGGCGCTATTGCTCGCAGTGGGGTTCGGCGCTTATGCCGAGAACCAGGGTAACCAGGAGCCAGTTACTATCGATGAGCTTCGCTCGCCGACCTCGCCGGCGTTCACCATCCTCGGCGTCGCGCCGACCAACATCGTCCGACCGAACACGCCACGCGAGCTGGCGGCGGAAGTGCTCTCGGCCAAGGATCGTGGCGAAGGCAATTTGCCCAGTGACCTCGCGCTGGAGTTCTCGCCGTACTGGCTTTTGGATCATTCGAAGCTCACCTTCGGCGAGTATTACTCCACCAAGAGCATCGCAAAGACCATCGTGCGATCGCTTTCGGTCTCGGTCGCGACCGCGGATATTCCCGATGAGAACGTCGAGGGCACCACCTTGGGTCTCGGCATCCGCTTCCTGCTCGTACCCGGAAAGATGGATCCGGAGCTCATGGAGCTGAAGGTGCAGGTGCTTCAACAGATACAGTTGGAGATGCTCGAACAGTGCGTCGAAGAGATTTCCGACGAAGCGGGCGCTCCGACCGAAGCCATTCGCTGCTCCGAAGAAGAAATGGCGGCGTTCTTGCCCCGACTCAAGAAAGCCGCGGCCGAAATCAAGAAAATGAACCTGCAGCGCACGGGTTGGGTAGTGGAAGCGGCTCTCGGCAGCTCACGCGACTATCCCGATGCGAACGATGCCGCCAATCACGATCGTCAGTTCGGCGCCTGGCTGACGGCGTCGTACCAGATGCGAGATCCGAACGAGCTGACCCTGCTCGCGTGCGCGCGACTGCTCGAGGATCGCACTGGCATCCAAGGCGTGCGCATGAAGGACCTCGGCGCGCGGCTCATCTACGAATCGCCGACGCTGCCGGTATCGCTTTCGGTCGAGGCCATGCATCGCGACATGGATGGCGGAGACAGCAGCACCTCGGTGCTGGCGGTGCTGGAATACCCCATCAGTGACACGCTGCGGCTGGTGGCGAGCTACGGCAAAGGCCTGGCGACGCCCACCAACGAATCGGACCTCGTGGCGACGCTCAGCGTGAACTTCGGCTTTGGCAAGGGGCCAAGCGTTTCCCTGGACAAACTACCCTTGTGAGAGAGCGGGCGTTCAGCCCGCGTCCTCTGCCGCCGCCTTTGCCGAAGGATCGACCAGCACGTACTCCACCTCGGTGGTGGAGCCGTCCTTGAGCACGAGCCAGTACCAGCGGCCATGGCGGAACTGCACGTGCTGAACTTTCACGGCCTCGAGGGCCGCAAGGAACTGCCCGGCGAACACCAGCACGTCGCCATGCGTGGGTAGTTTGGCCAACGGCAGCGTGATCGCGTCCTTGAGCGGCGAGTCGTTGCCGAGAAAGTCGGCCGCCGCCTTCAACACCTTGTTGACTACCGCCGCCATATGATCGGTGACGTCTTCCTTGGCGATGCCGGCTTCGCCGCCGTGCAGCTTGCCGACCACATCGATCATCGACCGGAGTTGCGCCTGCAGGCGGACGAAGGCGAGGTGGTTTGACTTTGAAATAGCCATGGATGCGGACCTACTTGGGTTCCTGCAGAGGTGGATCGGGCACAGGAAGTGTTGGTTTGCCAGGCGCGAAGAACGCCGCAAGCTGTCCCCAGAGTTCGCGCTCCGCGGCCATGTCGGCCGGAGTGGCGAAGCCCATCTGCTTCAACAGCGCCAGCCGATTGAGATCGATGGCGCGCGTGGTCTTCTCGGCCAGCCCCCCGAAGGCGTGCAGCGCGCCACGATAGAGGACGAGCGACGCGAACGCACCGGCGACGAGGAAGGCTACCGCGCGGAATTCGATCCAGATGGGCGCCGAGTTGATTGCCCAGTTCCAGATGAAGGGTAGCGATGAGATCACGACGAGCAGGGCAATGGCGCCGGATGCAGCACTCAGGTTCACCAGTGTCTCGACCGCCAGCCGCGAGTCGGAGAGCCCGGTCTTCTCGTCGTCGCTGAGCACGCCGGCGAGACGGCTGACGATCAGCGACGTGTCGATGCCATAGCGCTCCTGCGCGTAGTCGTCGAGCGCTGCGGCGCGCGTGCCCAGCTGTGTCGGCCCCACCCACTTGTCCTCGACCGGGAAGTTGTCGCGTGCGCGCGTGCTGTCGACCCAAGTTCGGTGCGCCTGGTCCCCGACAGCTTCGATGAGCACCCAGGCATCGGCCTGCGTCAGCTGCGCGCGCCACATGTCTATCTGCGCGGTCACTTCCGGATTCGCGAATCGACCATACGCATAAAGATAGAGCTGGCTCAGTCCGCCCAGCATGGTGCGGCACTCGGAAGCCGTGGGCGCGCGTTTACGGTCCGCGCGCAATTTTTTGAAGAGATCGCGCCCCTTGTTCGAAGCCGGGGTCATCGTGCCCAGGTCTGGAATGTCCAGGAACCAGGGCACCGAACCCGGATCATCGAAGTTGCGGCTCTTGGGATCAGCCCAGTCGATCACGGTCAGGAAGTGATCCTGGGTCTGTTCATCCATTTTCGCGGCGCGGCGCTTGCGCAGTTGTCGGGCGACCAATCGTTCGTTGAGCCAGCGCAGCCCCCGGCCGGGGATGGTCTGCAGTGTTTCCAGCAGCCAGCTGCGAGTCGCGAAGAAAACCACGCCGAGCCCCAGCGCCAACAATGCCGCGGCCGTGAAGTTCGAGAGACCGCCGGATTCGCCCGGAGCGGCTTGTGGTGCGGCTGCGTCGGCTTCGGACCCGGCTTTCGCGGGTTCCTCCTGCGTCTCTCGTGTGCCGGCGATCAGGCCGTCGATCATGCCGCTGATGGTGTTGCCGCTCAGGTACCAGTTGGCACAGAACACCAGCACCAGCGCCGGCAACAATCCGGCGAGCAGATAGGCCTTGCCGAAGACGCCGTTGATCTCGCCGAACAGCGCGCTGAAGATCTTCATGGGCTAGTTGTGGCTGTGTTCGGAGCAGGGATTCCCATCACCGAAATGTTTGCCCGGCACGCAGTAGATCTTTGTGGGACGCCGCAGGTAGTGCGCGGTGAGATCCGCGAACGCCGCACGCGCGGCCACGCTGTCCAGCGCCTGGTAAGCCATCACCACTTCGCGAAAAGTCGACCCGCCGCGCGTCAGGTTGGTCGAGGGGTCCGCTTCCCTCCCGACCTGCTCCAGCAGCCACTCGGGATTGAGGATGCCCAGCGGCCGTCGCGACGGCGTCACCACGATGACCACACCGCCCCGCGGCCGTTGTGCGCAGATTTCGGCCACGGTGAGCGCGGGCGTGCCGATCTGCGCGATGACGGTGAGGTTCGACCTCAGCGTGTTCTTGAGCTTGGTGTCGTCCACGTCGCTCAAGTCCATGAGGGCAATGTCTTCTATCTTGATTTCCATGCGTTAGACCTCGGTACGCAGCTGGCCCGATTTTCTATTTGGGGTCGGTTCAAGCGCGTCGATATTGGCACATCCCGCGCGCAGGAATGCGAGCCAGTGAGGCCGGCTCTTGGGCTGCTCCAAGGATGCCGCGATGCGGTAACGTCGCCGTCAACGACGAGGGTGCAAAAGAGTAAGGCCCCGCCCGGTTTCCCGACGGGGCCTTCTATCTACACAGTCTTCTCCCGGTCGTAATCCAAAGTCGCCTGGACCGACACGGGACATGCTCAGCCTTTGAAACGCCGCGCGCGGGCGCAATGCCGGCCACGCAACTTCGCCTCCGGCCGTGTATTTCATATAGTTAGTCGAAGGCGCGTGCCAAGCGGGCAAGGACACGACGCAGACCGTAGCGGACTCTGCTATCCTCGGGCACGCCTTCACTGTTGCTGATCGAAGTCGACCAAAGGAAGAGGTCACTCATGAAGATCACGCGCACGCGCATCCACATCCCGGCCCTCGTGGCCGCCCTGCTGTCCGGGCTTTCGACGGTGGGGACCGCCGACAGCCTCGACAACAATCTCAATCGTCTCTTCGAGACCTGGCGGGCGCGTAACGCACGTCTCGTGGATTCCTGCACGGCCTGGAGACAATCGCTGGACCGCAGCCAGAAAATGGTGTTCCTCACCATCACCCATCGGCTCACCACCAGCCACCTTGGCGCATCGGCGGTGACGCCCACGGCAATCTATCTTCCGCTCCATGAAGCGTACGTGCCCGACTACCGGACTCCCCTCGACCACATCACCGCGGTGTGGGCGATCGCGGGCGGCCACGGCCCGGTCGCCGGTGTGGGCACGGGCTCGTGCGAGGGTGTCGACAACAACCGCCTCTTCATGTCGATGGATCACCAACTGTGGCTCGCCTTCGGTCTCTCCAACGCTACGTCGGGGTCCGTGGGCAAGAGCGGCCCACTGCTCGATCGGTGGAACAACCGTTCCTGGCAGGATAGCTCCGACCCGTGGGGGTCTCACCCCCCATTCACGGTGAGCAACGAGACTAGCTACGGCTCGCCAAGGGGCCAGGCGCACTTCTGGTTGCCGCGCCTCAATCCCGAGCGCACGGGCTATTTCATCCCGGTGCAGCCGGCTTCGCAGCAGGTGTGGCGCCGGGGCGTGGAGGGAGTGACGGACCCGTACCTGATCGAGATGGATCAGGATTTCAACTGGCGACACGACTCGAACCCGCTTTGCTCTGACTTTCTCAGCGACTACGTCAACAACCACGGCAACTCGGGCCCCGAACCTATCGACATCGAGTGGGAGCCGGCATCGTGCCGTGCTCCGCCGCCTGCCACGCAGTCGGCCTATCAAGGCTGTTTCGTGGATGCCGCCGACCGCGCGCTGCCCGCATGGCTGGGCGAGGGGCACACGATCGAGAGCTGCACCCAGGCGGCGAGAGGACAGAACTACCTGTACGCAGGCCTGCAGTGGTACGGGCAATGTTTCGCCGGCGATGTGCTGGCCTACTCGAGGGTCGACGGCGCCGAATGCAACACGCCGTGCAACGCTGCGCCATCGCAAATGTGCGGGGGCGCCTGGCGCAACAGCATCTACGCAACGCGCGGCAATCCACCCCCGCCTCCACCCACACCCGGCGGGTCCGACATCCTCTCGCCCGGCCGGGCGCTCTTGGCGGGCGATGCCGTCCGATCCAGCGATGGCCGCTTCACCTTCACGTATCAGGGTGACGGCAATCTCGTGCTCTATCAGGGTGGCGTGGGAGCCATCTGGTCGTCCGGCACGGCGGGAACCTCCGTCGGGCGCGCGACCATACAGGCCGACGGCAATCTGGTGATCTACGATGGCAGTGGCGCTGCGGTCTGGCACACGAGCACCCACGGTAATTCCGGAGCCTATCTAAAGGTGCAGAGCGACGGCAACGTGGTCATCTATTCTGCGGGCGGCGGCGGCGCGCTCTGGTACACGGGTACCTGCTGCCGTTGAGGCCGCGGCCGTCATTTCACTCGATACTGCACCGTGGCCGCGCGGGTGTTTCCTGCCTGATCGCGCGCATTCACCGTGAACGACTTCATACCCTTCGTGGCGGTGTCGATGCGTTGACAGTCAGGACACTTCGATTTGACCGGCTTTTTTGGATCGCCCTGACTGGTTTGATATTTGGGTCAACACGTCTCTACAGCACCCGACCATCCTTCATCACCAACTCGACCTTCTTCAGCACCGTCACGTCCTTCAAGGGGTCGCCTGTGACGGCGATGAGATCTGCGCGCTTGCCGACCTCGAGCGTACCGATCTCACTTGTCAGGCCCAGCAGATCCGCGGCATTCACGGTGGCGGCCTTGATCGCTTCGGAGGCCGGCATGCCGTGCTTCACCATCAGCTCGAACTCATCGGCGTTTCGGCCGTGCTTCGACACGCCCGCATCGGTACCGAATGCGATTTTCACGCCCCGCGGATACGCCTTCTGCAACGCCAGACCGGTGATCGAAATCCGCCAGTCGATCTTGGCGCGCACTGCCGGTGGATAGGCATTCGGATCTTTCGCGATGCGCTCGAGGTAACCGTTTACGGTCGACAGGGTCGGTACGTAGTACGCGCCGGTCTTGAGGAACAGTTTGATGCCCTCTTCATCGAGCAGCGTGCCATGTTCGATCGAATCGGCGCCGTTGCGCAGCGCAAGATTGATCCCATCGGCGCCATGCGCGTGTACCGCGACTTTCTTGCCGTAAAGGTGAGCGGTCTCGATCAGAGCCTTGGCTTCGTCGTCGAACATCTGCCGGTTGAGGCCTGCGCCGATGCGGCTGTTCACACCACCCGTCGTCATGATCTTGATGGCATCGACACCGCGGCGGATCTGCATGCGCACCGCGCGGCGGCAGGACTCGGCGCCATCGCACAGGTTCTCCTGGTGCGCGTGTTCCGCGAGTTCCGGGCTGAGGCCCAGCGAGAGATCGCCATGCCCTGACGTGGTGGAGATTCCGCTTCCCGCATCGACGATGCGCGGGCCCGGCACCTTGCCCGCCGCAATCGCATCGCGCAGGGCGAGCGTGACGCCGTCGCTATTGCCGAGATTGCGCACGGTGGTGAAACCTGCGGCCAGCGTCTTGCGGGCGTTGACTGCCGCTTCGTAGGCGAAGTACGCCGGCCCATTCGTAAGAGTCTCGAGCAACCCTTCCTGTCCGGCGCTGTCGCTGTCGAGATGGACGTGCGCATCGATCAATCCCGGCAGCACGAACTTGTCGCGCAGGTCGATGACCTGCGCGCCCGGGTAACTGGCGGTGTCCAGGAATCCGTCGCGAATCGCCTCGACCTTGCCCTTGCGGATCAGGACTGTCGATGCACCACGTGGCGACTGTCCGGGCCGATCGAGCAGGCGCCCCGCGTGCACTACGACCACGGCATCCGATCCGGGCTGCGCGGCGCCGCCGGTAGTTGCGAAACTCAGCGCCAGAACACACAGGCAAAATGTACGAGCCATTCTTGATGTCATGAGATTTCCCGGAATACGCAGTGAGTGGCAGCGTAGCACCCACTGTCCGTCGCGCACCGTTGATTCAAGAAGTGCCCGCCGTTTCCCCGAGCTCTGCTCTGCGACTTGCAGTCGGTGGAGTTGCTGGCCACTGGTGCCTTCAACTACGCGTTCGGCGCAGCTGCGCACTGGCCACCAATCGATCGAACTCGGCGGCGACCGCATCGAAGCGCTTCGCGACGCTCTCGAGTTTCATCGCGTACAGCTTCTGGTCGACGACGCGCATCACGCAACTGCCCCTCTTCGCGATGCCGAGGCCGGAAGCATAGTGGTAGCGCAGCCTGACGCCGGGGCCGCCGACGAACTCCACCGGCTCGACCGACTCGTAGTCGAACACCGTGACGCCGTTGACGCGATACGAGACCTCGATCATCGACGCGAGGTCCTGCGCCGTCATGTCGGCGCGGAACACCGGCACCTGTTGATCCGCGGTCTTCTCCCGAAAGATGATGGCTTTGCCTTCGGGCAATCCGCCGATCAACGTGATCCTGTCGATCTGCGGCCCATTCCGGGTCCACACTTCTTCCCACCGGGTCTGCTGGGTGCTCGCTGACAGCCTCTTCCAGGTGGAGTCCGGCTTCACGGTCATATCGCCGCCGGCCACATGGATCTCGTCGGCGGTCACCCGCTGGCCATCCGAGACGCAGCCGCCGAGTTGCAGGAGCAGCAGCGCGAAAACGATGCGCGAGTTCATGTGCCGCTTGTTAGTGCGCCAGGGTGAAACGGATCATTGCGGCATCCGGCGCCTCGGGCTTCGTCGCCAGGTATCGATTCAGCGCCTCGTGCGCTTCAGCCCTGTTGCCCGTCTGCAGCAGCGCGTAGCCGCGGGCGCGCCATGCTTCGGGCGGCGCGTCCGCCAGCGACACGGCGGCGGCGTACGCGGCCCCGGCCTTCAGGTCGTCGCCGTTCGCACTGCGCAGCCGGTAGACCTCGCCTTCGTTGAAACGCAGCAGCCCGGTCCAGCCGTCCTTCGCCAGGTTTTCGAGTAGATAGAGGCTGGCGCCCGGATCGTTGAGATTGATCTGCTCCTGCAGGAGGAGGGCCTGGTAGGGGCGGATGACTGCAGCCCAACCATCTTGGTTTTCGCTTCTCGGCAGTTCGCCCTTCCCAGCCAGGTAGTCAGCGGTGTCGGCCAGGTCGATGATGCGGCGCTTCGTGGGTGGATGCGTCGACAGCGTGGAACTCGCCCCAGCGAGGTAGCGCTTGTTGCGCGCGGCGGCGCTGGCCCGGCGCTCGTCGATGAACTGCTCACAAATCGCGGACGCGGCCCGCGGCGGGTACCCGGCGCGCGCCATCAGCATGATGGCGTAAGCGTCGGCCTCTAACTCCTGAGCTTGGCTGAACCGGAAAGCGGAACTCACGGTCGCCTGGGTGATCAGGTTCCACGACTCCGTGCCGGGGGCCCAGCCGTAGGATCCTGCCTGCGCCGCAGAAGTCGTGACCTCGGCCCTCGCGGATTTGTGGAGAATGTCACGATAGCGAGCAAGCGGATGCTTGCGAAAGTAGTGGCCCACCTCGTGCCCGAGAACTGCGGCAAATTGCGCCTCGTTGCGAATGCGGGCCAGCACACCCGTGTTCACGATCATCATGCCCGAGGGGAACATCGCCGCATTGAACGACGCATCGCGCATTAGATAGATGCGCAGCTCCGGCGCGGGCCGTCCGATCAGGCGTTCGACGACTTCACGGGTATAGACATCGAGCTGCGGCGCGCTCAGTCGCTGTGGCGAGTTGCGAATCGCCTCCTCGAGCCGCTCCAGCTTCTGCCAGATGGCACGCTCATCCGCATCCACGGGCTCGTAGTTGGCGGCGACTTTCGCCTCGAGATCGGTAGGCAGGATGTCCGCCCGGGCCAGCGATGCCATGGACACGCAGACCAGCAGGCTTGCGACCGAGGGCACCCATTGAGTCACGACACTTCCCCCCATCGCGGCCACCTGACCGCGGTGCGCTGATCGTTCTTCCGCACTTGCGCGCCCCATAATGACATGCGTTGCGCATCAGTCCAGGTTGAAGACCGGCGGCATCCCGCACACAGCACCGCGAGCGCCGACCTTGCCATTCTCGAGGTGATTTCCGCCTAGCGTCGTTCGAGATCAAACCAGCGAAGCGACATGCACGAGAGTCCCGCGTCAATCCGGGCGATCTCCGATACTGGAAGCGGGACTACCTTCACTCCGTGATTCGCCAACATGTCCGCGGTGCGCGGGCACCCTGCGCTGACGAGCACGACATCATTCGCGCGAACCGCATTGGCAGCGGCGCGCTCATCGTGGGGGACGGCGAGGATCTTGAAGCCGTCGAACAGTCCGGTATCCGCGAGGTCTTCGGTCGCGAGTACCGTTTCCTCGTCGATCAATGAGCAATCTGACTTGAGATGCAGCGTTCCCCGCGGAGTGTTCACCACCTGGCTCGCGATCCCGATAGATGCGAGCAAACACCGCAATGCAATGGCGCCTGATTCATCCGTGCGCGCGGACAAGCCGATGAACGCGCATTTCGGTGTCACGAGGATGTCGCCTCCGTCGGCGTGACCCTCACTCAATCGAAGCAGCGCGGGAAAGCGGGCCGCCAGCGACGAATTCAACGCCTCTGCTTCCTGCGATCGGCTGGGCGCCCCTGGACTCAGGAGCACCGCAGCCTCGCTGAATACCAACGCGGGATCCTCGACAAACACCGAGTCCGGAAACTGCTCCAGCGCCTCGAGCACGTCCACTCGCACACCCGCATGCCGCAGGGCCTCGATGTACGCAGCATGCTCAGCCAACACTTTCTCGAAGACGGGAGCCGGACCCGCATTGGCGCGCAGGCCATTCACGACGCTTTTCCCGGGCAACCGGACGATGGCGGAATTGAAATCGAATACGCGCATGCGGCGCCTGATCCTGTGCGGATGAATATTCGCATCGGCATAGAAAACCCTCCGGCAGTCTACCGCCGGAGGTCTTCTATCTACCCCCTCTATAGGATCATGCCGCCCATTCGCCCGAGGCACCGCCCGGGGCGCCGGGCGCGGGAGCAGAGGATACGAATTCGAGAGCGTGGATGACGGGACGAGGTTCGCACGCGACGGAACGAAGCCACCAGTTCGACCCGAAGGAAAAATGCGGGCGCTTTTCGCTGCCGCGCATCGTCGCGGATGCGATCGATGGCGGAGCTTTTTGGTTAACTAATCAACGAATGCGGAATAACCGCAAACCCTGATCGCGTACGACGAACTTCCTGTTCGTGAAAGACGTGCGGGGCCGGACGCTCTGCACCGCACGCTCGTCGTTCGCGGCGACGCGAAGCTCCGGGCGGGGCGGATGAGAAAGCAAGTCCGTTGCCGTGTGCTCCATGCGCACAGCAAGATTCGACGAAGACATTTGTCTGTTCCTGTTGGTTGTAAAAATCGCCGAGTGGCGACGGGGGCGAAAGGTACCGCACTTGCCGTGAGATGGGGTGACGCATTGGAGGCGGAGCGTCTCTCCCTTTCGATATATGGTAGCTAGTCGCGAATCGCCGACAGCAAGAGACCCCGGGAGTTCCCGGTCGGGTCTTCACATCGACTGGAAGTCGACTGCCGTACCCGGCGCTCAGCGGTAGCGGGTGTCGCGACCGCCGATGACCATCGAAAGTGTGACGCGTGCGAAAGGATTCGCGATTGGCGCAATGAACTGCATGGGTTCTCCTGGGAGCGTGAATCACCAGGCGAACCGGCCATTCATCGGAAGGCGCTCATCATGCTCAGTCCAACCAAAAATGTCGGTACGTCACCGTACATAGCGGAGTGACAACAAAAAACCCCCGCTGGCTTCCCAGCGGGGGTTTCTATCTACTGACGTTCGAACGTCCGGACGCGAGAAGCCTTGCGGCTCCTTACATGTCCATGCCGCCCATTCCGCCCATGCCACCGCCCGGAGCGCCGTGCGCGTGGTCATCGTCCTTCGGAGCTTCCGCGATCATGACTTCCGTCGTGAGCAGCAGGCCCGCGACCGAGGCCGCGTTCTGCAGCGCGAGGCGCGTGACCTTGGCCGGGTCGAGGATGCCCTCTTCCAGCATGTCGCCGTACTCGCCGGTGCCTGCGTTGTAGCCATAGGCGCCCTTGCCCGCCTTCACGGCGTTCAGGACCACCGCGGCATCTTCGCCCGCGTTCTCGACGATCTGACGCAGCGGTTCTTCGATGGCGCGAGCCAGGATGCGAATGCCGACCGTCTGGTCTTCGTTCGCACCTTCGAGCTTGTCGAGGGCCTTCAGCGCGCGGATCAGCGCAACGCCGCCGCCCGGGACCACGCCTTCTTCGACGGCGGCACGCGTGGCGTGCAGCGCATCTTCGACGCGGGCCTTCTTCTCTTTCATCTCGATCTCGGTGGCAGCGCCGACCTTGATCACAGCGACACCGCCGGAGAGCTTGGCAACGCGCTCCTGCAGCTTCTCTTTGTCGTAGTCCGAGGTGGCTTCTTCAGCCTGCTGGCGGATCGACTCAATGCGTGCCTTGATGTCGGAACCCTTGCCGGCGCCATCGATGATCGTGGTGTTCTCTTTCTCCACGACGACCTTCTTGGCATCGCCGAGATCGTTCAGCGTGGCCTTCTCGAGCTGCAGACCGACTTCATCGGAGATGACCGTGCCGCCCGTGAGGACCGCGATGTCCTGCAGCATGGCCTTGCGACGATCGCCGAAGCCCGGGGCCTTC